>JAGCWX010000017.1 GCA_017961585.1 Elusimicrobiaceae bacterium
AAATCCAACCTCCGGGCAAGTGTTTGTAAACGGAACAGATGTGGCTGCTTCTATCTCGGTGCTCAAACCTCATATTGGGTATATGTCTCAAAAATTCACGCTATATCCGGATTTGACGGTACAAGAAAATATGGATATTGCAGGCAGTTTGTATGAATTATCTCGGGCCCAAATTAACCAACGCAGCGATGAATTATTCTCATTTATCGGGCTTACAAACGTTCCGAAAGGGCCCGTGCGGCAACTTTCGGGTGGAACCAAGCAGATGATTGCTTTGGCCGCCTCTATTTTGCACGATCCGGAACTTATCTTCTTAGACGAACCGACCGCCGGTACTTCCCCCCAAACGCGCCAGGCCTTTTGGGAACTCATTCGTCGTTTGTCTTCGCAAGGTAAAACGATATTTGTAACCACACATTATATGGATGAGGCCGAGTACTGCCACCGCATTGTGCTTATGGAACGGGGGCATATTTTGGCGACAGATACCCCCGATAACTTAAAGAAAACTTATTTTCCGCAAAAACCCGTGGAACTTACTTTTACGCAAGGTAATCAACAAATTATCTCTCAAGAAATGCGTGGTTTATCTTTGGGGGAAGTATCCGTTTTTGGCAGCAAATTACGGGTAAACGTTACGGATAATACGGCATTTGAAAAATATTGCCAAAAGCATCGTGCTGATTTTACCACACGCACGGTGGAACCTACGCTTGATGACGTGTTTTTAAAGGCCATATCGGGGGCGAAATGAACACCTTAGTTAAACATATTATGGCCATTGCCAGCAAAGAGGCAAAGCACATTAAACGTGATATCTTTACGTTATCGGTAGCGTTGGTGCTCCCTATGGTGTTTGTGGTATTTTTCGGGTTTGTGATTAATCTGGATTATCATCATATTCCGCTTACTGTGCGCGATAACGACCAAAGCCATACGTCAAGGGAGCTCTTAACACAAGCCAGTGCGGCCGGGTATTTTGACATTATTGCCGCGCATACTCCGTCAGAGGCAGAATTACAACTCCAACAAAACCGTATGCGCGGATTACTGATTATCCCCCCCGGATTTCATACTGCCTTTACAAATGGAGAGGTTGCCCGCGCGCAACTTTTGATAGACGGTACAGATAATACGATGGCCGCCTTAGCCACTACCTATATGCAAGGTATTGTGCAAGCCACCCAGCAATCTCTTTTATCTTCGCATGAGCCGCCTGCTGCAGCGATCCGCACGCGCTATTTGTTTAACCCGGAACTTAACAGCCGTTGGTTTATTGTTCCGGCACTGAGTACCGTTATCATTGGATTTTTGGCTATTATTTTAACTGCCCTGACAGTAGCGCGGGAATGGGAAAACGGATCTATGGAACTGCTACTTTCTACACCGTTACGTCCGCTAGAGATTGTAGTCGGCAAGTTACTGCCTTATTTTGTACTCACTTTTTTTGATGTACTGCTTGTATTTGCGCTGGCACTATTGGTGTTCCATATTCCGTTTCGTGGCAGTTTTATGCTCTATTTAACGGCTTGTTTGTTTTATATTATGGGAGCGCTGGCGCTGGGGCTGCTTATATC
>JAGCWX010000018.1 GCA_017961585.1 Elusimicrobiaceae bacterium
AAATTTTCAACAAAAACCCTTGACAGCACCCGCACTTTAAACTATCTTTGGGCCATCAATCAAGCGGATGTAGCCCAACTGGATAGAGCGTTTGGCTACGAACCAAAAGGCTCCAGGTTCGAGTCCTGGCACCCGCAGAAAAAAGGCGATTTGCGACTAGCAAGTCGTCTTTTTTTTTATCTGATAGAAATCAGGCGAGAAACTGGAGCCTTTGTGAGCAAATGGGCCAGCCCATTTGCGAGAGGATGTGCCTCAACCGGCATTTTTGATATCAATTTGGCACATCCGGTCTATATACCGCTCCAGGTTCGAGTCCTGGCACCCGCAGAAAGGAAGACGTTTCACGATAAGTGAGACGTCTTTCTTTTTTATGCATGCAATAGACTTTTTTGATACCAATTATCCCGATTTTCACAATCCGTAAAACACAGTTTAGATTATTTTGCAAAGCCTGCAAACCGCGGTTTGCACGGGCCATACACCCCCAATTCTAATTTTGGCCTTCAGAGAGTGTTGGTGTCCACGTTTTTAAGAGGTTGTTTTGTGGAATACAAAGATCACATTCTCACCGAGGCCATCCGGCTCGTATTCGTCGAATATCGCCGCAAATGCGGCCTTACTCAAAATCGATTATCGATTTTAACCAATCTTACCCGGCAATTCATATCACAAGTTGAACAGGGCAAAAAGACCCCGTCCGTCAACTCTTTAAGCGCCATAGCGAGCGCCTACAACAAATCGCTTTCCGAGTTATTTTTTGAAATAGACCGGTTTTACCCCATCATCGAAAATAACGGGCCTCTTTTCCAAATTCCGCCAAATATCGTAGCCGAGACCAGTGAAAAATTGAACGAATACATCAATAACGCCAAAAAACACAAGGATTCCAGCTCGAGCAAGGCTCCGCCCACACAGGGCAACCCGAGGCAATAACCGCTATTTTTACCCTTAACAAAAATGTATTTTTTTGCTATCTTTAGCCCCCGATGGAATGGCCAAAGAACATAAAAACACTGACCGAGGACGAGCTCAAGGCTTGGCTCCGCGACCAGGATGAAAAGCCGTTCCGTGCTAGCCAAATTCAAAAATGGCTATTTTGCCAACAGGTCAAAAGCTACGACGAAATGGGCAACATTTCCCCCGCCCTCCGCGAAAAACTGGCCAATCAGTTCAGCCTTCGCGCCCTCACCGAAGAAACCCGCATGGAATCGGTCGACGGCACCGTCAAATGGCTTTTCAAAACCCATGACGACCACCATATTGAAACGGTGATGATTCCCGCAAACGGTCGCTATTCCGTATGCGTTTCGACCCAGGTCGGCTGCGCCATGAACTGCGCCTTCTGCCGTACCGCCAAAATGGGCTTTACCAGAAACCTGGAAGCCGGCGAAATCCTGGAAGAAATCATCAACGTGAACTGGTACCTGAAAGAAGCCGGTTTCTTGAACGAAGAAGGCAAAACGGCCCAGGTCACCAACATCATCTTCATGGGCATGGGCGAACCCCTGAACAACCTGGAAAACGTGCACCGCGTCTGCTGT
>JAGCWX010000019.1 GCA_017961585.1 Elusimicrobiaceae bacterium
AGGGTGAACCCCTTGAACCCCGAACAACTCCGAGCCGCTCCCCTGCTCCCGTGGTGATCTTCTCGGGGTGCGGTTTGTATCGTTTTGTTGACGGCATAACGGATAAATGAAAACAAGCACACACGGGGAGAGCGTGAGCCACTCCCCTGCATGATCTGCACACGCTGCAAGGACTGGAACGGGAGCAGGTGAAGAACCTGCACAACACCCTCGGGGCCGTGCTGCATGATCTTCTCCCCCTGCTCCCTCGGGAATAAAAAATAGTATCATTTAGTTGCAAATATAAAAAAATAGTGGCATTTAGTTGCAAATGTTGGAGTATAAAAAAATGCACCCCGAAATAATACGGGGTGCGGTGGCCTATAAAAAAAGTTTGTCATCAGATATTAAAATTATAGCATAAAAAACGGGGTGAGTCAATGACAAATGAACAGTTAGCCGCAATAATTCAAGGCGGCAATGCAAACGAATTAAAGCCGCTTTTATGGGAGAATGTGCGCCCACTATTGCAAGTAAAAGCCCGAGACGGTTACAGCAAGTATTATACACGCTGCAAGCAATGCGGCATAGAACTAACAGACATTTATCAAGAATGTTACGGGGCATTTGAAGAAGGGCTGAAAGCATACAAGCCCGAAAGCAATTTAAAATTTGTATCTTTTTTGAGTTATCCGCTCAAAAATCTATTTAAACGGCTTTTAGGATATGCGAACCAGAACGAAACCCCGTTAAATACTGCAATATCACTTGAAACCCCTTTAAAATGCGCCGATGATGATTTATTATTATTGCTTGATACGCTGCAAGACGAACAAGCGACCGAATTTATAAACCGCATTGAAAGTCAAAATATCTCCGAACAAGTACGCACGATAATTGCAGAACTACCAGACCGCCCCAAAAGAATTATAATTGCTTATTATCTCGAGGGCATGACACTGCAAGCGATAGCCGCCGAACTCGGTATATCTGACAGCAGGGTGCAGCAGCTCAAAGCGCAAGCAATGCGAACATTGCGAAAGTCTCCACAACTCAAAAGGATATACACAGACTTTTATCAAACTCGATACCACCGCCACACGTATTACCAAGAATGGAACCCCGAAAAATATTATTTGAAGAAGTACAACAAGCCGCCCGAGAGCTACGCAAGAGAACAAGAAAAACAATACAAGCTGTATAACAAATGGAAAGACGAAATAATTATTGAGTACTATTTGTAAAAAGAATAAAAAGAAATTTTACCAAATAAAGCCGAATATCAAGGGCGCATTTTTTTAAGCGTTCAATGTCCATTAACAATAGTTAGCGGACATTGAAAAACGGGTGTTTTTCTGCATGATCTTCTCCCCCTTCTCCATACCTGCACACCCACCGCCGCAAGGCGGCATTGGAGCAGGTAGGCGCACACGGTGCGCACGTTCCCGAGCTGACAGCAGCAGCGAACCCCAAGCCGAAAGCAGGACGGCGAACAGGTGAGCCGCTCCCCTGCTCCCTCGGGAGCTGACAGGAGCCGCCCGAGCTGACACCCGGCACGGACTGGAACCAAGAAGGAGCCACCGCCCTGCATTATGTTGAATCGATTCAACATTATTTTTTGCAATGCCGTACAAAATGGGTATAAGCAGCGCATGAACGTACAAAACGGGTACTTTACTCAATACCCGTTATGTACGCACGGCATACATAACGAATTGAGCCGCCGCCGCTCCCCCTGCATGATCTTCTCCCGATCTGCTCCACGTTCCTGCACACCTGCACAACCTACCCCACCGCCGCAAGGCGGCATTGGAGCAGGCAGGCGCACGGAGTGCGCACCCGTTCCCAGACTGACAGCAGCAGCCACACCCAAAGCGACACAGTAAAATTATTGTAACTGTTACATTTTTGTGACAGTTAGCACAGAAGGAACAGAGAGCCGCCCGAGCTGCTCCCCTCGAGGGTGTGAACCTTCTCCCGTTCTCCCCTGCATGATCTGACAGCAGCAGCAGCCGCACCCAGACCGAGAGGCCCACACCCTGCACACGCTGCACGGACTGGAACGGGGAGAGGGTGAAGGAGCTGCACAACTCCCTCGGGGGTGATCTGCTCCAAGCACCCACCCCCCCGAGGGGTAAA
>JAGCWX010000003.1 GCA_017961585.1 Elusimicrobiaceae bacterium
AAAAATCTCCAGCCCCGTTGGGGTAGTATTTTTCGGTGCGGCCTTGCATTGCGGTAAGCTACTCTCTTTCAGCATCGTAAAAAGGATATACAGCGATTCGGGGGGAACGGATAAAAAAAACGACGGACAGATGATGAATTTCAAAAATAAAAAGGATACCAGTTCAAACGAAAAGAATAGATAACTAACTAACTCAAACTCAAAACACTATGAAAAAGATTGAAATTTTGAAAGACGGCACCGCAAAGGTGAAAGAGGTGAAGATGACCAAGACGCAAAAAAGCGAGTACGCGGAAAAGGTTTTGCAATGCCTTTTCAAAATGTCCGAGCGTTGGCAGTGGAAAACCTGCTACAACAACGACAACCCAACCTATCAAGGCATTTTCAAGGCCGCCGCACACGTGGAGGAGGTTTTGCAGACCGAGAAAAAAGACATCCCCATGGCTTTCGCTTTTACTAAGCCCGAGCAATGCGCCATTTATTTCGCTTTTTGCTTTGGCGCGTTCAATTGTGAAGACCTGCACGAGGTCAGCGAGGGCGCGACCCTTGAAGCCGTGGCCATGCTTAAAGTATTGACAAGCCGCAAGGCGAGAACCGAAATTTTGGAGGGCTAAGCCATGGAAACGCGCTATTTTGCAACGGGTAACTATAGAGCCGACCGCCGCAACGAGACCGCCCACGCGATGAAGAACGGCGAAAGATGGGCAATCCATAAGGCAGCCGCCGAAATGGTCAAGTACATTCCGAGTAATGCGGCACTCGTTCCCATGCCTTCACACTCAGGAGCGGCCACCTATACAAAAGAACTTTGCAAGCTGCTTGCAAGGGCGACCGCCGCCGAGGTTTGCGACTATTTGAAAGGCACACCCCGCGAAACACTCTACAGCCTAAAGAAGCAAGGCCGCAAGCCAAGCCCCAAGAAATTAGGCTTTTACCTATCCCAACCCATCCCAAGCGGAAAACGTGTCCTAATAATTGACAATGTTGTGGCCACCGGCACAACCGCCGCCGCCGCAGTCCGCGCCATTGGTGGCGGAATAGTCTTCGCCTATGCCGCCGCGACCAACTCACAAACCCGACCCGATTTAATAAGATTATATCCTAACATTTAAAACCCACAAAACAATGAAACAGACATTTGTAAAAGAGTACACTCTTAAAAGCAAACCCACCAACAGAGAAGCAAAACAACTCAAAGACAGCCGCGAAACTTATGAGGAACTCCGCGCCATTTTCGACCCCGAGACGGAAGCCCTATTTGAGTCGTCCTATGTGCTTTATTTGAACCAAGACCAAAGGCTGAAGGGCTTTATGAGGCTAAGCGATGGAGGCTTAACCCATGTGATAGTAGACCCCCGAAAAATAATGATGGGCGCGATTGGTAGCCTTGCCACCGCGATAATACTAAGCCACAACCACCCGAGCGGCAACCCGAGACCCAGCGAGGAAGACCGCCGTCTAACTCAAAAATTGCTTGCAGCCTGCAAATTGATGGATATTTGCTTTATTGACCATATCATCATGGGCTCAGGTTGTTACTACTCATTCCGTGACCATGGAGAGATGATGTATTGAGCCAAGGCAGACGGAGACAAAGCGCAGGCAATGATGTGACCCCCAGAAGTTGGACGGTTAAACATTAATTATCATGGTAAAGAGTTCGGTATTGTACCGGACTCTTTCCTTTTAGTCTTAACTTGATTCTGTCGTTGTTATAGTAATGTATGTAATCCATAAGTGCATGTT
>JAGCWX010000020.1 GCA_017961585.1 Elusimicrobiaceae bacterium
GGCTTGTGTTGGCGCGTGCCCTGCCACTTGCCCTGTTTTGCTGCCTATCGTTTGAAAATGAGTTACCTGCGGTGCCACGCGTGCGGTGGTGTGGGTTGCCGCGGAAACAGCCGCCTGCCTGGACGCATTACGCCCGGCTTGTACGGCGCGGCTTGCCGTGTTGCCGGCCACGCGGCGGGTGCGGCGCACTTCCCCCAATGTGGTCTTACGTTCAACCCCTGCTTTTTGCTGAACTTTGGCTTTACCTGCGTTGATTTTTTTGGGCTTTGGGGTAACAGCATAGGCCGGCATCAATCCGGAAAAAATCAATACACTGCTTAATACAACGCACAAAATTTGTTTAAGTTTAGACATAGTTTCTCCTATCTATATCCTAAACAACATCCGTGCGTTTTTCCAGGGCCAAAAGGCCTATTGCAAATTAGGTCTTTGTACCCATAAAAAAAAGCCCCGCTATAAGCGGGGCCTTTGTCTAGAGATTAACTTCTTTATTTGAGTAGGGCCTTGCGGGAAAGCCGTACTTTACCGTTATTATCAATTTCGACGCACTTCACTTCAACAATTTCGCCAAGTTTCAGTACGTCTTCTACCTTGTTAATACGGTGTTTAGCAATTTCAGAGATGTGCAATAATCCATCTTTGCCGGGCAAGATTTCTACAAACGCACCAAAGGGTTGAATGGAAACCACTTTACCTTTGTAAATTTTATTTACTTCCGGTTCGGCAGTTAACATTTCAATTTCAGCTTTGGCTTGGGTCAATTTTTCGGCATTGGCAGCGGCAATCGTTACCACACCGTTTTCTTCAATGTCAATCTTGGTGCCGGTAGTTTCGGTAATACGTTTGATGTTTTTACCGCCGGGCCCAATGACAGCCCCAATCTTGTCCACAGAGATTTGCATTTTGTAAATTACAGGTGCATACGGAGACACTTCTTTGCGAGGTTCGGCAATCGTTTTCTCCATATGGTCCATAATGAACATGCGGCCTTCAGTGGCTTGTTTGATGGCTTGGCGCAAAACGTCCAACGGCATACCCGTTTTAAGTTTTACGTCCATTTGGAAGGCCGTAATCCCTTTGCGGGAACCGGTCAATTTAAAGTCCATATCGCCCAGGTGGTCTTCCAAGCCCATAATGTCGGAAAGTACTACAAATTTTCCTTCCCCACTAATGGCACCCATGGCAATACCCGAGCAGGGCGACTTCATCGGCACGCCTGCATCAAACAGGGCTAACGAACCGCCACACACAGAGGCCATGGAAGAAGAACCGTTGGATTCCGTAATGTCCGATACTACACGAATGGTATACGGAAATTCTTCTTCAGACGGGATTAACGGCAGTAACGCACGGCGGGCAAGTTCCCCGTGGCCGATTTCGCGGCGGCCCGGAGAGCGGTCCGGTTTGCATTCCCCCGTAGCAAAACCCGGGAAGTTATAGTGCAACATAAACCGTTCGTAGGAAGTATCTTCCAACCCTTCCACCATTTGTTGGTCATCTTTGGTACCCAAGGTAGCTACAGCCAAAGATTGGGTTTGCCCGCGGGTAAACACGGCAGAACCGTGAGCACGCGGCAAATAACCCACTAATGAGCTAAGCGGGCGGATTTCGGTCGGTTTGCGGCCGTCCACACGCACGCCTTCGTGCAAGACCAAATTGCGGGATTCTTCATACATAATGTTTTCCAACGCAATCCCGGCATAGATGGCGGCATTGTCGCCATATTGTTCGGTAAGTTGGTCCGTAAAGGTCTTTTTGAGTTGGGCTACTTGCAAGTCGCGCGTTTGTTTATCGCTAAAAGCGTGCAAGATTTTTTTGGCTTCTTCGCGGAAAGAACCGTTGGCCAAATCTACTACTTCTTGCGGCAATTTTTCTACCACATATTCAAATTTCGGCTTACCGGCTAACTCACGCAACCGAAGTTGCGCGGCACACATTTTGTCAATTTCCGGTTTGGCTACTTCCATCGCTTTAATGATGGATTCTTCTTCTACTTCTTTTGCGCCACCTTCTACCATCAAGATGCCCTGCGCAGAACCTGCAATGGTCAAGTCCATATCACATTCAGGCAAAGCTTGTTCTTCTTTGGTAGGGTTGACAATATATTCCCCGTTGATGCGGCCGATGCGTACAGCAGCCACCGGTTCATTAAACGGAATAGAAGAAATAACCACAGAAGCGGACGAAGCGAGCACGGCTAAAATTTCAGCATCGTTGTTCGGATCGGCCGAAACAACCATCGCCGTTACGTTGGTTTCGCAAGCAAATCCTTCCGGGAAAATCGGGCGCATAGTGCGGTCGATAATACGGGAAGATAAGGTTTCTTTTTTGCTCGGTTTTCCTTCGCGTTTAAAAAACCCACCCGGGATTTTCCCCGCCGCGTACGTTCTTTCTTTATAGTTGACGGTCAAGGGAGTAAAATCGGAAATCCCCGGTTTTTGTTCTTTGGTGGAAACGGCCGTGGCCAAAATACGGGTATCCCCCATGCTGGCTACCACAGCCCCATCGGCCTGTTTGGCAATTAAACCGGTTTCCAGTTTAATTGTATCGCGGCCGACAGTTACTTCCACGCTTTGGATGTCAAAGTTATGGTTAAAATTAGGCATGTAGTTTATTTCCTCAATTTAAGTTCTTTGGTTACTACTTGGTATTTTTCAAAGTCCGTGCGTTTCAAATAAGCTAACAGACGTTTGCGTTGACCTACCAATTTGTTGAGGCCCGTTTCGCCTGCAAAGTCTTTCGGATTGGCTTTGAGGTGATTGGAAATGTATTGAATGCGTTCCGTGATAAGCGCAATTTGCACAGCGGCAGAGCCGGTATCGTTAGCGCTAGCTTGGAATTTGCTGATAATGTCTTTTCTGTCTTGATTGGATAATACCATTTTTTTGTACACTTAGAGCTGCAACCTGCCGACCAAGCCGCATTTATCCCAAAAACGACCGAGCCGGAGCGGAGCCCTTCTCCTTTTTAATTTTATACTTAACCTAAAGTACACCTTATTATAGCAAATAAAAAGCGCCCTGTGGGGCGCCTTTTAAATGGAACAATAGAAGCTATTTGATTTCGTCTATGCCGTCTACTTCGGCAAACAATTTGCGCCGGACGGATTCTTGGACCTCCCCAGCATCCAATAACGGCGCCGGATTTTCCGCAGGAGCCGGACCGTATTGGTTTTTTTCCTGCCCCCCCTCTTCTTGGGCCAATACTTGCCAAAAACGAGGGTTCATAACCAAAGAAGAAATAGATTCCCCACTGGGGATTTTGATATCCAAATCATGCCATCGGCGTGCAGCTGCACAGGCAAAGGCCAATATTAAGACCAATTCAAACAATCCACACAACACCCAGCAGGCCGTATCGGAAATAGCTAACCAATCCCGCACAAACATAACGGCCAATTTATTACGCCACAAGCAAATACAAACGCCTGCTAAGGCCAGCACAAAAAACCCACGGTAGATGTCACGGTAGGTGCAACGGCTATCTCGGCCGTCGGTAGTTAAGCAATGGGTAATCCCATACATATTGTGTTTAATAAAGCTTTTCATAAGTAGAATATAACATTTCTTCACTGAATTTGTAAAGGATTACCGGTAAAAAGGGCCTATTCCTCATCTAGGCCCAAAGTCCCTTGAAAAAATCGCATATTTCCCTTATTCTTAAGATAGAAGAGAATTTAGGAGAGAATAAAATGATGAAACGATATAAACTTGCCGTCTTAAGTGTTTTAACCCTATTGGTACTAAATATGCCCTTGGCCGCCCAAAAACGTGCACGCGTAATTCCCCAGCCCCACGTATTGGAAGAACAATTTGCACACGGAGGCATTGTATGGGAACAATTCGTAGCGAACAACGAGCAAGAATCCGTACGTATTAAAACCATTTCCAATCTGCTCAATCAAATTGCAGCCACGGAAACAAATTTAGATTCTCAATTTAGCTTACAACAACAAGCCGGAACCCCCACCTATGACAATTTGCCGGAAAACGTCAAATATATTTACATTGGTGAACACCATGGCGTAGCAAGCATGCAGGACGAAGTCCAAACCATCTTACATAAAATCCGCCAAAAATATCCTAACAAAAAAATACTCTTGGCAACGGAATTTGTCAAATTACGCAATCCGTCCAAATCCCCTTTATTGACCAATCCTCAACCCCAGTGGAGAGAATATTTAAAACCTTCTTATGGGTTTATCAAACAAACTGCTTTTGAGCTCAGCATGGACGTACTGGCTCTTGAAGAAGATATATCAGAATTTTCCGTAGAAAAAAATCATATATTAGTTAAAGTAGGGGATCAAATTATTAAAATTAACCCCGCTCTTCCGCAGGTACAAAATCTATTGCAACCCTTTGATACAGGTACAGAAGGCAGTATAGTACGTTGTAAAAAACTCGCTACGCATGCCACCCTCCCCTTTGACAATGCTCTATACCAAAACTGTTTAGGGCAGGATCACACCTTTAATTTACAACAAGTAATTAAAATTTCCGATTGGGGAACCGATCAACGCACCAAGTATTGGCACACACTCTTGCAAAAATTTCAAGACAATTATGACTTGATCATTGTTTGGGGTGGGGCTGCCCATATTACCGGGGTTCCGTCAACTATTGTAGATTTGATGAATCAGCCGGCAGTTGTAATCACATTTGAACCTATAAATAACAATTTACAAGTCAATAACCAAGACGTACTAGATCTAATGGGGCAGGCCTATCATCAAGCAGGGATGCAATTTACTTATATCAAACCTTCTGCCCAACGCCAAGAGCAAGAGGCACAAGCTTGGGCCAGCTTACCTGCCGTGGACGAAACGGCCCCACACTTTCGACTTAAAACACGCAAGGCCCAAATGGGGGTGGTAGACCCTGCAGTAGAAGGATTACAGCAACGTTTAAACCAAGTAGCAGGGCTAGATTCCCATGCCCAATCTCCCATTCAACAACACTACATTATCTACTTACCCTAAAGACGATTCACTCAAACAGAACTCCCCGGGATTCCAACCCACGGGGAGTTTTTTACTATATAAAAAGGGGCGCCCGCCGGTTGGAGGGGTGGCGGGCGCTTGGGACTCTTTCTTGTAGGAGGTTTGAGTTCACTTATAAAAGGAATAAATCTGTGTCCTCTAGCAGATCTTTAATCCAGGCAAATTCGCGTTCGAGGCGGATTTGCTTTGTTTTTTGAATTATCTTATTTTCATGGTCTTTACCGGGCATACGGTCCACCTCCTTTCTTAATGTTACCTGCTTACACTTATATACTAGTGGTTTTTAGGCAAAAAAAACAGGGTCATAAGACCCAGTTTTTCGCAGAAATATGACCTAGTACAAATTAGGACTTTAGACCTACTTTTGTGTATTTTTCCAATCCATCTTATCCCATATCAAAGGGGGCTGAAATTCGTCGGCACGCCCGGAGAGTAAATAATTATTTTCAGCCGGAGCGGAACCATACAAATTGGCAAAAGGGCTACCTTTGTTGCTGCACAAAATAGACCACGTATGTGTCTTTTCTCCGTTTAGATCAAAACGTTTATTTAAGTATTTTAAAAGGTGGGCTCCCAACAGGTAGGATTGCATAGATTCCAAAGCCCCAAATCCGAAATCATGCCCGCGCCGGATAATAACGCAATATAAAGCGGCACTGGCGCAAAGCAGTAATCCTCCCCCCAAAAACAAGGGGACGTACACCCAACGGCTATGACTCAACATAGCCGTGGCCAAGATAATAGCCAGCACCGTAGAACAGCGCAATACTTGCAACGGATAGTAAACGGATAAAAATTCTTCCCGGCCGATACGGCCACGATATTCCGTAGGATTCCGAAGCACCTCAAAGATAGCCCGGCGCGCATCCGCACTGCTTATAAACCCACAAACAACTAGCACCAACGCCAGGATCCATATCGTCCATATCAACCAACCGGCAGAGTCTTGTTGCGGGGTTTGCATACACTGAGTAGTTTGTTGACATATTTCTACAAATTTATTCATATTTTCATTGTATCAAAATTTGCTACACTACTAATATATGAAAGACCTGCTTGAAAAAGCCACCCGCGCACACACTCTTACTCGCACAGAAATAGTTTCCTTGTTAGCGTGTTCAGAATCGCAACTCTTGTTCCAAGCGGCCGACTTTGTGCGCAAAAACTATGTAGGAGACGGAGTTTACCTGCGTGGGCTGATTGAATTTTCAAACTACTGCAAAAATGATTGTTTTTACTGCGGGTTACGGCGTTCCAATACCCAGGCGCAGCGTTATCGTTTAACGCCGCAGCAAATTATCGCTACGGCTCAGCAAGCTGCGCAGTATGGTTATAAAACGGTCGTTTTACAAAGTGGGGAGGACCCACAATTTGACACCGATAAAATGTGTCATATTATCCGTGAAATTAAAAAGTACGATTTAGCCCTCACCCTAAGCATTGGCGAAAAGACACGCGAGGAATATGCCGCTTACAAACAGGCCGGTGCGGACCGCTATCTGCTTCGTATTGAAACCACGGATAAGGCCCTGTATGAAAAATTAGACCCCGCTATGAGCTGGGACAATCGTGTGCGTTGTTTGAACGATTTAAAAGAGCTGGGATACGAGGTGGGCTCGGGCTCGTTAGTGGGTTTACCGGGTCAAACTTTAGAAAGTTTAGCCGACGATTTATTATTTTTTAAAAAGCTGCCTGTAGACATGGCAGGCATCGGGCCGTTTATCCCCCACCCGCACACGCCACTGGCTAATGAAAAAACAGCAGGTCATTTTGAATTATCGCTCAAAATGATGTCCCTCATGCGCTTGTTGTTACCGGATATCAACATCCCCGCTACCACCGCCATGGAAACCCTGCACCCGCAAGGCCGGCTTTTGGCCCTTCAGTGCGGGGCCAACGTCGTAATGCCCAACGTAACTCAGGGTGAATTCCGCAAAAAGTACGAACTGTATCCCGGTAAAATTTGCACAGGGGAATCGCCCGAGCAATGCCGGGGATGTATTCAAGCCAAAATTGAATCCATCGGACGATTTGTAGCTCCCGGAAAAGGATTCCACGGCGATTTTCTAAAAAACAAATAATTATTCCTCTGACGGAAAAATTTCTTGCGGATCATATACCGGCAAGTTATAAATAGCATTCACCTTTTCTTGTTCTTCGTCGGAAATATCTCTTTTCCTTTTCGTGTTATATAAACGGCGGGCTAACTGGACTTCTTCCAACTCTGCAGCACTTAAATATCTTTTAGAAGCGATGATTCCCTTATGGTAGATAGTTCCTCGGGGGCGTCTATCGTGATGGTCTGCGATCCACTGATATAGGTTCTCCCAAAAATCTGATACATCCATTTTTGGACGTTGCAGCATTTTTTCAATCATTTGCACTACTTCATTGTAATAACGAGGATCTGCTTGGGCAGTTTTAACAATTCTATAAGCAACACGTGCTAAGCGGACCTCTTTACGCTCGTTCTGAGAAAGGTTGCTTGAAGGGGTATATTTGTATTGGCGCGTAATCACATTCCGGGGCGGACGTCCGTATTCTTGCAAAAATTGCGTTAACTCCTGCAATATTTGCCGTTGTTCTTTTTGAATCGCATCGGCACGCGTTTCCATGCGAACGTGGGCAACAAATCGTTCCAGCTCAACAAGCTTAGCATCTTGAATGGACGCCTTGCGATTGCGGGCCAAGGTGGATACCATCTGAGAACCCAATTTTGTTTCCTCATATTGTTTCTCCGTCATATCCGCCACTTTCAAACGGATTTTGTCTTTATTGATAGACTCTCGCGGAACTTTGCTATAAGTCTGCACATACTGTGTAACTCGCTCCCCTAACTCTTGGTGTTGAATCCGAAGCGGTTTCTCTCGTATACGGCCATAATGTGGAACCGGGTACGATTCAAACAATTTTTTCATTTCTTCAAACTCAGGGGTTCCCTCATACTTTTCCGGATTATAAAGCATGTAATAAACCGAACGTCCCAGCACAATTTCTTCCCGTTGTTTGGGGGTCATCTGCTCATAAGAGAGTACTCTCTTTGGCGGTTTTGTGATAGTGGAGCGGGGCCTACGGCCATGATGTTTGATAAACCGGCGCAATTTGGGCAAAGCAGCGGCAGGGCTTTTTATAAACGAAATCTTCTTCGCTTGCCTTGCTGCTTTTACAATGGGCCCCGTTTGTCCCCATCCATTGCAAAAGGAGAAACTAATCACACCTAAACAAATAATCCATTTTAAACCTTTCATACTCATATTTTATCTTTTCCCTCTAGCCAGTCCACAAGGGCCAAAAGACCTAAACGTTTCTAGGCCCTTGGCTAGGTTTTGCTTTCCTTTTAGCCCAAAAATTACTACAATATATAGGAATATTCATGTGCGTTCCTCTACGGGCGTGCTAATTTACTCAATAGGGAGAATACCATGGTTAAAAAAACCACCAAAAAAGCTACCGCAAAGAAAGCGGCCGCTAAAAAAACTGCTGTCAAAAAACCAGTTTCTAAAAAAATTAAAAATGTAAAATACGTTTATTCTTTCGGTGCAGGAAAAGCCGAAGGCAACGGAAAAATGAAAGAACTGCTAGGCGGAAAAGGCGCAAACTTGGCTGAAATGTCCGGCCAATTAAAATTGCCCGTCCCCCCCGGTTTCACTATTACTACCGAAGTCTGCACCTACTACTGGAACAACAAAAAAACCTATCCTAAAACCTTAAAAGCCGATGTAGAAGCCAACCTCAAAAAAGTTGAAAAAGAAACCAAAAAAGAATTTGGTTCCGCCACCAATCCCTTGCTCGTATCCGTACGCTCGGGGGCGCGTGCTTCCATGCCGGGTATGATGGAAACCATTTTGAACATCGGCCTTACCGAAAAGACCATCCCGGGTATGATTGCCAAAACCAACAACCCGCGTTTTGTATACGATGCTTACCGCCGCTTAATTATGATGTATTCCGACGTTGTAATGGAAAAAGCCGCCGGCATTGAACCCAAAGATGGCGAAGGCATCCGCAAAATTTTAGATGGTATGATGGCCAAGAAAAAAGCGCAACTCAAAGTAAAAGACGATACGCAAATCCCGGCCGAAGAACTCAAAAAACTGTGCGTAGAATTCAAAAAAACCGTCAAAAAAGTACTCGGCAAAGATTTCCCGGATAACCCGATGGAACAACTTTGGGGTGCTATTGGTGCCGTGTTTGCTTCTTGGAACGGCAAACGCGCCATTGCTTACCGCGCGATTGAAAACATTCCCAACGATTGGGGTACCGCTGTAAACGTTCAAACCATGGTATTTGGGAACATGGGCAACACCAGCGCTACCGGCGTGGCCTTTACCCGCAACCCCGGCAATGGGGATTCTCACTTCTACGGTGAATATTTAATTAACGCCCAAGGCGAAGACGTAGTAGCCGGTATCCGCACTCCGTCCCCGATGAACAAATGGTCCACGAATGCTCACTCGGCCCACTTGCCCACCTTGGAAAAAGTAATGCCCAAAGTCTACAAACAATTAGACGATATTCAAAAGAAATTGGAAAAGCACTTCCACGATATGCTTGATATTGAATTTACCATTGAGCACGAACGCTTGTGGATGTTGCAATGCCGCGTGGGTAAACGCAACGGGATTGCTGCCGTGCAAATGGCGTTGGACATGGTAAAGGAAAGACTCATTACCAAAGAAGAAGCCGTTTTGCGTGTAACTCCCACCCAACTGGGCGAACTGTTACTGCCCGCCATTGATCCGGCTGCCGAAAAGAACGCCAAAGCCATTGCGCAAGGTTTGCCGGCCGGCCCGGGCGGTGCGTGTGGTAAAATTGTTTTTAACTCCAATGATGCAATCGCGCTATCCGAAAAAGGCATCCCCGCTATTTTAGTGCGCGAAGAAACCAACCCTGAAGATATTGAAGGGATGCGTGCCGCACAAGGTATTTTAACCCAACGCGGCGGTATGACCTCTCACGCAGCGTTAGTAGCCCGCGGTTGGGGTAAATGCTGCATCGTAGGTTGCGGCGAATTGGAAATTGACTTAGCCAAAAAAACCGTCAAGATGGGTGGCAAAACCTTCAAAGAAGGCGACGAACTGACCCTCAACGGTACCAAAGGTTACGTCTATGCAGGCGCTCTCAAAATGTTAGGCGCCGGCGAAGGCAACAAAAATTTAGCCAACTTCTTGGCGCTGTGCGACAAAGTGCGCGTTTTGAAAGTGCGCGCCAATGCAGACACGGAAGACGATGCCAAAAAAGCCCGCAAATTTGGGGCTGAAGGTATTGGTTTATTCCGCATTGAGCACATGTTCTACGGTAAAAATTCCGAAACTCCGCTTTTCATCTTACGCAAGATGATTTTGTCCGGCAACGAAGCCGAACGCAAAGCGGCCGTGGAAGAATTATTCCCGCACATGAAGAAAGAAATCAAAGCCACCATGAAAGCCATGGCCGGCTACGGCGTAACCGTTCGTTTGATGGACCCGCCGCTTCATGAATTTGTGCCCACCTTGCCCAACAAACAGCAAGAACTCGCCAAGGCCTTAAACATTTCTATGGATACGTTCAAAGAACGCGCCGCCGGTTTGCACGAAGTCAACCCGATGATGGGTCACCGCGGTATCCGCTTAGGCGTAACATACCCCGAAATTACCAAAATGCAAGCCCGCGCGATTTTTGAATCTGCCGCCGAGCTCATTAAAGAAGGCGTCAAAGCCGAACCGGAAGTGATGATCCCGCTTACCTGCGATAAGAACGAAATCATTTCGCAGAAAAAGCTCATCCGCGCCGCGTATGACGAAGTTGTCGCCAAGACCAAAATGAAAAAGTTGAAATTCTCCGTAGGCACCATGATTGAAATTCCGCGTGCCGCTATCTTAGCCGCGGACGTTGCCACGGAAGCCGATTTCTTCTCTTTCGGTACCAACGACCTTACGCAAATGACGTTTGGTTTCTCGCGCGATGATATTGGTGCGTTCCTGCCCGAATACCTCAAACAAGGTATTTTGGAGCACGATCCGTTCCAAACCTTGGATCAACACGGTGTGGGCCGCTTAATTGAGCACGCTGTGATTGAAAGCCGCGAAGTCAAACCGACCTTGAAGATCGGTATCTGCGGTGAACACGGTGGGGATCCGGAAAGTGTGGAATTCTGCCACCGCGAAGGATTCACCTACGTTTCTTGCTCGGCCTTCCGCGTGCCGATAGCGCGCCTCGCCGCTGCGCAAGCCGCCGCCAAAGACGTCTTGGCCAAAAAGAAACGCAAATAAGTGCTTGTTAAGAAGTAACTTTAAACCCACCCGCGAGGGTGGGTTTTTAATTGTTATTCTGAACTTGGCGAAGGTGTTTACAACCTCCCTCTATATTTACTAAAATATCAATATGAAGGCCTTTCCGATTATTGTTTCGTCCCCCTCCGGTGCGGGCAAAACTACTATTGTGGACGCGGTTCTCAAAAAAAATAAAACCGTCGCGCGCGTAGTAACCGCCACCACCCGTGCGCCGCGCAAAGGCGAAAAGAACGGTAAAGATTACCACTTTTGGACGATTAAACAATTTGAACAAGCCATCAAAAAACACCAAATGTTGGAGTGGGCCCAAGTGCATACGCACTACTACGGCATCCCTAAAAAATCCGTAGATGACCTGCTCAAAAAAGGCATCTGCCCCATTTTGGTGATTGACGTACAAGGCGCACGCACCGTTAAAATGCAGTATCCGCAAGCGGCAATGGTGTTTATCGTCCCCCCCTCGCTTAAAGAGCTTAAAAAGCGTATTTTGGGCCGCAACGATAACACGCAAGACATTGAAATCCGCCTGGAAACTGCCAAGAAAGAAATGAAAGAAATTGACAAGTATAACTATGCCTTGTTAAATGACGATTTGCAAGAAGCCATTACCAAAATGGCGGGTATTATCGCAGCCGAACAATCCCGCGTGGAACGGCAAGATAAAAAAATAAAACTTTTAAAATAGTTGTAAGGAGCCATTATGTCCGTAAAAAACGACCAAGAATTAGCCGCAAAACTGACCGACTTTGACGGAGACCGCTACGACGTTGTTGTGCTGGCCTCAATGTACGCCAAAGAGCTCAAAAAGAAACCGGAGTTTAAAAACAGACCTACCGCTGCGGTAATCAAAGAAGCGTTGGATGCTATCTTGTCCAAACGCATTAGCCGGGAAGAAATTTTAAACATCAGCACCGCCAACTACGCTGCTGAACAAAAGGCCGCCGAAGAAGCCCGCTTAGAGGCCGAACGCAAAGCCAAAGAACCCATGAAACTGTAATTATGGGGCACCAAGTACGGGACCTGGCGCGCGAACTTAAGCGCTTTTTGGCCGCCCAAGATGAAGACGAATTCTTACTGACGGCTGCACCTTCACGTGCAGCCGCTGTTGCACCCGCGGCGTCCTCAAAAACTGTGCCGGGCTCATTACCCCCCATGGCTCAGGATTCCACGCTGGAAGTGGATTTCCCGCGTGCAGCAGCTGTGCAACCGGCTGCCACTTCTCAAGAGGATCTTACCGTGAAAAAGGCCGACAAAACCCGTTCGTTGGATGAATTAGCCCAAGTCATTAAATCGTGTACGCGCTGCCCACTGGGGGCCACACGCTTAAACGCCGTACCCGGCGAAGGCAACGTCAATGCCGATGTTATGTTTGTGGGCGAAGGCCCCGGCTTTGATGAAGACCGCCAAGGCCGCCCGTTCGTCGGCAGGGCCGGGCAACTATTAGACAAAATGATTGCGGCTATGGGCCTGGCGCGCGAGCAAGTATTTATTGCCAACATCGCCAAATGCCACCCCATGACCGACCCCTTACATCCCGAAAAACACGGCAACGACCGCGCCCCCAACGCAGAGGAAATCGCTTGCTGCCGCAAATATATTGAGCAACAAATTGCCATCATCTGCCCCAAATACGTCATTGCGCTAGGCGGCGTGGCAGCCAAGGCGCTGATTGGGGATGCCGGCTCTTTAGGGGCGCTTCGCGGCAAATTTCACAACTTACATTTAGACTCCGTAGAACTTCAAAAGTCCGTACAAATCATTGCCACTTTCCACCCGGCGGCGCTGCTGCGCAACCCGAATTGGAAAAAAGATGCCTGGCAAGATTTGCAAATGGTAATGGACAAACTGGGGCTAAAGGGCGCACGCAAATAATATGTTTTGCAAGGTGGTTTTTGACGTACCGCTGGACCGCGATTTTGACTATCTAATTCCGCCGGAACTGGAAAGCCAAGTCGTCCCCGGCGTGCGCGTAACCGCGCCCTTTGGGCGGATGCTTACGTGTGGACTAGTACTTTCCGTGAGCGAAATTTCCACCGTAAGTTCAAAAATTACCTTAAAACCCATTACTGCCGTCCTGGATAAAAAACCGCTTTTCGGCTCGGATCTATTTCCGCTCATGCGTTTTATGAAAAACCATTGGGGCGGGCCTATCGGGCAAATCCTTTTTGCGTTGGTTCCGCCGCAAGCGTATTTCAAATTAAATCCTCCACCGGCGGCGCTTGAATTACCTTCGGTGAATAAACCTTTTTACGCCACTTCCAATCAATCCAACGCGCTGGATAAACTGCAAAAAGCCGCCGAGGGATCCTTTCAAGCATTTTTGTTAAGCGGCCCGGCTTATACAGGCAAAACACAAACCGTGTTGCACGCGGCAGAAAATGCATTAAGCAATTACGGGCAGGTGCTTATCACCGTGCCGGATATCGTGGCCGCCCGGCAGTTTATTGAGCAAGCACAAACCCGTTTTGGCGCGTCCAACGTATATTGCTGGCACAGCCGCATGCTGCTAAGCCACAAAAAACAATACTTTTCCAATATCTCAAACGGTGTGCCGTGCGTAGTAATTGCCACCCGCTCCGGGACGTTGTTACCCTTTAAAAACTTGCGCTTTTGCGCAATGTTTGACGAGCAGGACGAAAATTATAAGCAAGAAGAAAACAAACCCTACTTCCACGCGCGCGACGTACTGTTCTTCCGGGCGCAAACCCATGGGGCGGTGCTTGCGTACGTTTCGGCTACGCCCAGTGCACAAATGCTCAAGTGGGTGCAAGATAAAAAAGTAACGGTTTTACCTTTTGATACCCCCGTCGTAAAAACGTACGTACCGCAAATCAAATTTGCCGAAAAGAAAAGTGAAAAATCACGCTATTTTTCGCAAACGTTGCTAGCTCAGTTGCAAGAAAATTTAGCCCACAAACATCCCGCGCTACTCATTTTAAACCGCCGCGGATATGCCAACGCCTACTATTGTTTGAATTGCGGAGCGTATGCCAAATGCAAAAAATGCGGTGCCATTTTGACGCACGAAAAACTAGACGACGGCACCGAGCGTTTACATTGCAAAAAATGTGGCGCGGTGGAAACCCTTCAGCAAAAATGCCCCAAGTGTCAAAACCTAATCTTTAAATCTCGCGGCGGCGGCACACAAAAAATTGTCACCGAACTGGCCAAACTACTTCCGCAAGCCAAGGTACTTCGCTTGGATTCCGATTCCCTTAAAACCAAAGCAGGCCAGGGCTTTGAGGCCTTAACGGCCCTTAAAACCGGGCAAGCGGACATTGTTGTAGGTACGCGGCTTGCGTCGGGTGCGCTGCGCGGTTCACGCGTGAATTTGGCGGCCGTGCTGGATGCCGAATTGGAGCTGGACGGGCCGGATTTCCGCGCCAGCGAAAAATTTGGGCAATTACTTTTTGAACTGCAAGGACATTTAACCACACTTTCAAACGGGCGGCTGATTATCCAAACCGCCGATCAAACCGCGTACGATTACGCCCCCCTCTTGGCCGGGGATTATCAAGCGGCGGCAGAAAACGAGCTCGCGCTGCGCGAATCGTTTGGGTACCCCCCCTTCACACACCTCATCCGCGTAACGATTAAAGCCAAAGAACTGGGCGTTCTGCAAGCAGAAACCGCGCGCCTGAAAGAAGTGGGCCAGGGGCGCGCGTTGGAAGTACTGGGCCCGGTGTGGTGCGCCAAAAAGACGGATAAACTCAAAAAGCAGTACCTCTTGTTTAAGACGGACGATGCCCGCTATTTGGATTTACTGGCCCAGCTGGATAGTTTTGAACCCGCCAAAAAGGCCAGCGTACAAATTTCGGCCGACCCCTATAATTTTTACTAATTTGCTAAAATGTAAGTATATTTTTTAGGAGCATTTTTTATGACCATTGATGAACAAATTTCTTTTTTAACACGCGGGTGCGTGGACGTCGTTTCCAAGGCCGATTTAGCCAAAAAGCTGGAATCGGGCAAAACCTTAAAAATTAAACTCGGGTGCGACCCAACGTCGGCCGACTTACACCTGGGCCACAGCGTGGCGCTCTCGCTGCTGCGCCGCTTCCAGGATTTAGGGCACATGGCTGTACTCGTCATTGGGGATTTTACCGCCGCTATCGGCGACCCGTCCGGCCGCGATTCTACCCGCCCCGTCCTCGGGCGCGAGCAAATTTTGGCCAATGCCAAAACCTATACGGACCAGGCCTTCAAAGTGCTTGATCCCGCCAAGACCGAAGTGTGCTTTAACAGCAAATGGCTAGATCCGTTTGTCTCCGGGCGCGATTTACTGACCACCTTGCAACACGTAACCGTGGCCCAAGTGTTAGAGCGTGACGACTTCAAAAAACGTATGGCCGCCGGCAACCCGATTAGCATGCTGGAGGTTTTATACAGCTTGTTCCAAGGGCAAGATTCCGTGGCGCTTAAAGCCGACGTGGAATTGGGTGGAACCGATCAAATTTTCAACTTACTCGTCGGCCGGCAACTCCAAAAAAATAACGGGCAAGAACCGCAAGTGGCTATCACCGTGCCGCTGTTGGTCGGTTTGGACGGCGTAAAAAAGATGAGCAAATCCTACAAAAACTACGTGGGGCTTACCGACGCGCCGGAAGATATGTTTGGCAAAATTATGTCCATTGCCGATGAAGTAATGCCTATGTATTACGAACTTTTAACTACGGAAAATTTAGACGAAATCAAAGCCATGCACCCCATGCAAGCCAAAAAGGAATTGGCGCACTTGCTGGTGGCGCGCTTTCACAATGAAGAGGCCGCCAACGCCGCGCAAACTCATTTTGAAACGGTATTTTCCAAAAAAGAACTCCCCACGGATATGCCGCAATATAAGCCCGAAGCCGGGGCACTCTTGTCCGCCGTCATTTTTGCGGCCGGCGGGGCTGAGAGCAAAAACAAAGCCCGCGGTTTAATCACCCAAGGGGCCGTTCGCTTAAAAGGCGAAAAAGTAACGCAGGACGGGCCGCTTTCTTTTGAAAACGGCGACGTGTTGCAAATTGGCAAGCGCCATTTCTTCAAACTGGTGAAATGAAAAAATTCATTATTCTCAGCGTACTTTTACTTGCATGTATAGCCGCCGGAATTTGGGCGGCCAAAGTCTATTTCTTCAGTAAAGGGCCGCTGGTGATGGTGCAAATCCGCCCCGGGCAAACCGGCAATGAAGTTGCCCGCCTACTTAAGGCCAAAGGGGTCATCCGCAGTGAACTTCTCTTTAAAATTTTATTCCGTTTGACCGCCGACAAAAATGACCTCAAAGCCGGCCGCTTTGACCTGCGCCGCAACACGCCTGACCTGGAAGTGATCAGCTGCATTAAAACCGGCCAATGCACCCATTACGAAAAAGTAACCATTTTGGAAGGTTGGCGCAGCGAAGAAATTGCCAGCGAATTAGGTGCCCACGGCGTGACCGACCCGCAGGCCTTCTTAAATATCGTGCGCGAAAAAGATTTAGAAGGCCATTTATTCCCCTCCACTTATTTGTTTTCCGATAGCACTTCGGCGCAAAAAGTGGTGGATCAAATGTTGGCGCAATACGACAAAAACATTGCCCCTTTGTTCAAAAAATATAAGACGGACCTGACCGAACGCCAAGTGCTCACGTTGGCCTCTATCGTGGAACGGGAAGCCCTAGTGCACGACGAACGCCCCAAAATTGCGGCGGTCTATTTAAATCGTTTCCGCATCGGCAAACGCCTGGAGGCAGACCCAACTGTACAATATGCCTTGGGCTTTACGCTTAAAGAGAATCGCTTTTGGAAAAAGGGGCTTACCTTCAAAGATTTGCGGGTAGATTCCCCTTATAACACGTACCGCAACGCCGGCCTTCCGCCCGGGCCTATTTGCAACCCGGGGGCCAAATCCGTAGAGGCCGTGCTCAATCCGCAACCGGATTTTAATGCTATTTACTTTGTAGCGGACCGCACGGGCCGGCACGCGTTCTCCCGCACGTTTGAAGAACATAAGAATAATATCAAACGAATCCGCGGGCGATAATGAGGTTGTGCCCCTTGCATAAATTCAAAAAAATGCTATACTATGTAAGAAGGATCATTACACAGGAGGAAGTTATGAAAGGTTTTACGTTAATTGAGTTAATGGTAGTAGTCATTATCATCGGTATTTTGTCCGCCATTGCCTTGCCACAGTACGAACTGGCAGTGGAAAAATCTCGCGCGGCCGAGGCCATGATCAACGCTAAAGCAATTTTAGATGCAATGCAACGCCACGATCAAGAATTCCCGGGGGAAGCCGTAACGAATTGTTCACAAATTGCAGATGTACAGTTAAAGGGCGGTTCATGGGGTGCTTCCTGTAACACTTCTGCTGGCACTGGAGGCCGCTGCTCTGGAACCATGAATACTTTTAGCACTAAGAACTTTTGCTATCACATTAACGGGACGACTTTGGATGTCTCTCGTGTGGACGGAGATGATGACCTTTATATTATAACCTATACCCAACCTACCGGAGGGGTTACCCCGACAGCTTCTGCTGATCAATGTGGGGAAGATTACGAACAGGTTTGTAAATTATTTACAGACTTATAATCAGCAAGTTTAGATAAAAAAACACCGCCCGGTTTAAGCCGGGCGGTATTTTTTATAAATTCATGAGCAACTTTGCAATATTTTCTGTGGCGTGTAAGGGGTCCGGCACCGGCAAATTATTATACGCCTGGCGCATAGCCGCTAATTTCTCAGGGGTGCATTCACGCAAGGCCTGCTGCAAATTTGCGGCCAGTTCGGGGCCTTCCACAATTAATTGCGCACACCCACTGTCCGCCAATACTTTGGCATTGAAATACTGGTGGTTTGCCGCCGCGTACGGGAACGGCACCAATACCGCGGGCACTTTGCAGGCAATAACTTCGGCCAAGGTGCTTGCCCCACTGCGGCAAATCATTAAATCCACCGATTTCATCAGCCGATAAATACCTTCGCAATAATCCAACACTTTCACGTTAGGTAAACCCTTATACGCCTGGGCTTGCGGTTCATACCAACGTTTACCCGTAATGTGAATAAATTGCCAGGTGGGCAGGGCTTTAATCACGCTAATAAGGGCCTGATTGAGCCCTTTGGCCCCTTGGCTTCCCCCCATCACTAAAACGGTAGGGAGCGAGGATTTTAGCCCCAGCTGACTTAGTGCCGTTTCGCGCGAAACGGATTGGCCGAATTCCGGGCGAATGGGGGTACTTGTCAAAACAGCGTTTTTAAATGTTTTCTGCATTGGCAACCCCATTAAACGCAACGTAGCAAACCGCGCGCAAATTTTATTGGCCAGCCCCCACAAGGCGTTGGACTCGTGCACAGCAGTTTTTACACCCATCCGGTGAGAACAAAAAATAAGCGGAAAGGACACGTATCCCCCCATTCCCAGGGTTACATCCGGCTGAAAATCTTTAATCAGCGCGGACGTCTGCCGGAAAGAAGCCAACAATTGCTTGATAAACCGAATATGGCGCAAAGGGTTGATACTGCGCGGCAGGCCGGTTTGCAAAGCAAGCTGGGTATACGGCAAATTTTGCTCTTCCAGCACATCAGAGGCCGGATCATCCTGGCGCACCACAAACAGCACGCGCGCGCCGTGTTCATGCAAAAATTTCCCCAAGGCAAAACCCGGGTAAAAATGTCCGCCGGTTCCGCCTGAAGCAATTAGAAAACGTGTGTTTTTCATTATTTATTCCTATTTTTGTAATGAGTTACATCACTGCGTAAATTATTTTGGGTATGATCCACCGCCACTACATTGAGCACAATCCCCATCATCACCAAAGTCATCACCACCGAAGATCCCCCGTACGAAAAGAAGGGTAACGCAATCCCTTTGGTGGGTAGGAGCCCAATCGCCATGGCCATATTAAAAAATGCTTGGGAACAAATGGTCAGCGTCAGCCCAAAGATCACCAAACTATTAAAAGTAGTTTTGGCGATACGCGCCAAGGCAATCCCTCGGTACAAAAGCCAAGCAAAACCAAATACTACAATCAGTACAAATAGCCCTGCCTCTTCGCACATGACGGAGAAAATAAAATCCGTATGAGCCGCCGGCAAATATTGCATTTTAAGCTCGCTGTTTCCAAGGCCTTTGCCCAACCATCCGCCGGAACCCACCGCCATAAAAGATTGCCTTACTTGGTAACTAATGGTCTCTTCGGCACTGCCTCCCATGTGCAAGAACGACAACACACGCGCGCGACGGTACGGCTCTGCCAGTAAAGCGATAACGCCGCCTAAACCGGCTACTAACACCGGCACCCCTAAATGCAGTAAGCGCGCCCCTGCCACAAAAAGCATACAAAAGAAAACACCGCCCATCAGCAGTGGGGTTCCTAAATCTTTCTCCAGCAAAATAAGGAATAACGTAATCCCCCCCACTCCCATAGGTGGGATCAATAACTGCCAGTTCTTAGCCAGTTTGCCCGCTGTTTTTTCTAAATAATCGGCCAAGTAAATTACCAACGTTACTTTCGCAATTTCGGACGGTTGCAATTTAATAAAACCCAGGTCAATCCAACGGTGCGTGTGCGCTTGCGTACGGGTAAAGAGAACGATAATCAGCAGCACCCAAGTTAAATACATTAAATTCATAGGGCGGAAAATTTTAAATTGTAAAATCCGCGTAAACGTTTGGGACAAAAACAACGCCGCGCCAATCCCCACCAAATCAAACACAACTTGCCGTTTTACGTAGGCACTGGTTTCAAACGCACTGGCCGAGTAAGTAAACAGCAATCCAATCAACACAAATGCCAAGCTGATAAATGCCAGCGTGCTGTCTAACTTTAACGGCTGCCAACCTTCCTGGCGCGGGCGGCTGGGCCGAAACGCAGTAGACCGGGCCAACACAGGCCGCCGACGGGGATTTTTTGTATTTGCAGAAAATAAACTCATAATTACCTAATCTTCAGTGACGCTAATGAAATCAACATCAAAACAACACCCACAATCCAAAAACGTACAATTACTTTGGGCTCTGGGATTCCCTTCAACTCAAAATGGTGGTGAATCGGAGCCATTTTAAACAAACGCTTACCGTGAGTTATCTTAAAATATCCCATTTGCAGCATGACAGAGGCCGTTTCAATCAAAAACAGGCCACCGGAAATCGGCAACAAAAGTTCTTGCTTGACACACAAGGCCGCTGTACCAATCACACCACCCAAGAACAGGGAGCTGGTATCCCCCATAAATACTTGAGCCGGGTAAGCATTGAACCACAAAAACCCCATACACGCGCCGATCAATGCCCCCATAAACACGGCAATTTCCCCCGCGCCGGGCACGTAAATAATTTTCAAATAATCAGCAAAGTTTACGTTCCCTGCTACGTAGGCAAAAATGCCGTACGTTACAGCCGTAAACACCATACATCCGCTGGCAAGCCCGTCCAAACCGTCTGTTAAATTCGTCGCGTTGGAAGTACCCACAATCACTAACATGGCAAACGCAAAATAAAATATGGACAAATTGATAAACATTTTACTCATATACGGAATAATTAACGACGTGGCATACTGCGCATTGGGTGGGTTTATCGCCAAATATCCCACCACAATCAAAGCTGTAATCAGTTGGATAGCCAACTTGATAGAAGACTTCATTCCTTCCGGGTTCTTCTTCACCAGCTTTGTATAATCATCCATTACTCCGGCGAAACCCAAGCTGATTGTAGTAAATATAAGTAGCCAAATGTATGCATTGGAAAGCTGCGCCCAAAATAACACACTAACCAGCAAGCTGACCAAGATGAGGATCCCCCCCATGGTAGGGGTACCGCTTTTGGAGAGGTGAGAAGCCGGGCCGTAATCCCGTTCAATTTGCTGAATTTTGTACGAACGCAATTTGCGTACCACCGCTGGCCCTATTAAAAGCGTCAACAAAAACGAAGTAAAAATGGCCGCCCCGGTACGAAACGTAATATAGTTAAAAATGTTTAAGAAACTAAAATGTCCCGTTAAATGTGAAAGGTAATAAAACATATTATATCTCCTTATAAACCGCTTCAAAATTCATACTGTGTGAAGCTTTTATTAAACAAGTACCGCCCTTTTCGCGCAGTACTTTTTTTAAGGTGGGCAACCATTCTTGAGGTTTGTTCCCGTACCACACTTTGAGCCCGGTCATTTCCTGCAACACTTCGTAAGCGGCTTGCATTTCAGGCCCGGCCAAAAACACATATTCCGCCCCGTTATCTAAAAGTTGCCGGGCTACCAACCGGTGGTATTGTTTAGAAGTAGCCCCTAATTCTTTCATATCTCCCAACACAGCCACCCGCGGAAATTTCTTTTCACGGCCTAAAATTTCCAAGGCATTTTTCATGCTGGCCGGGTTGGCATTGTAACAATCCAAAATAAACTGCGTATTGGCTTTGGTTTGGCGTTCCAAACGCATGGGCATCGGTGTAAAAGACGTTAGCCCCGTTTTAATAGCGTCCATGCCAATCCCCAATGCAATTGCCGCGGCACAAGCACAAGCGGCATTTTGCTTATCGTGGCGTTCCAATTTTAACTCAAACAAATAAGCTTGCCCTTTGTAGGTAAAGGCAAATTTTTCCGTCTCCAAAATATGCAAATCGGCCTGTTCATGGAAACCAATAGAAATAGCTTTGCCCTTATACTCCTTGGATAATCTAGCCAAATATTCATTATCCATATTATACACTAACGTGCCGCCTTCTTTTAAACAACGGGCAATTTCTATTTTCGTTTTGTAAACGGTTTCCAAATCGTGAAAAAACTCCAAGTGAGAAGGCCCCACATTGGTAATTACCGCCACGTCCGGCACAGCCAAAGAGGCAATTTCCAAAATGTCTCCCGGGTGGGAAGCACCCAATTCAAACACGCCATACTTATGTTTGGGTTGAATTTCAAGCAGTGAGAAAGGAACCCCGTACTGATTGTTTAAATTGCCTACATTGGCCACCGTAGAACCGGCTGCTTGGCAAATAGCACATAAAATTTGTTTGGTGGTGCTTTTCCCGTTGGAACCCGTAATAGCAGCCACTTTTAACGGGTTATGAAAACGATGATACTTCGCCAACGCCTGCAATGCTTTTAGCGGATCTTCCACCCAAATAAAACTAGCATCTTTTGGACAAGGGCCCGTATATCCCTTTTGGGCAATCACCACTCCGGCGCCCTGACTAATAACCTGCGGAATAAATTGCCGCGCATCAAAATTAGACCCTTTTAACGCAATAAAACCATCCCCCGGGGTAACCACGCGCGAATCGGTAACCAGGGTAGTAATCAAGGCATCCGGCGTGTTGGTTTGCAACTCCCCGTGCGTAATCTCTGCTATTTTACGTAACGTCCAATTTAATTTCATAAAAACTCCTTGTCTTTATTCAAAATCAGTTTGATCCGGTGCAACTCCCTGCATGGCAAGCAACGGTTCCGCAATTTCTTTAAATACAGGGGCAGCGCCCGTGCTCCCAAAGGCATATACTTCCGGATTATCCAAAATAACTAAAATTACAAATTCAGGTTTCGTAGCGGGCACCATTCCGACAAAAGAAACCACGTGGCTGCGCTTACCGTATCCCCCCTCTTGGGATAACTTCTCCGCTGTTCCTGTTTTCCCGGCCACGTTATAGCCCTTAATTTGGGCCCGTTTCCCCGAGCCCACTTCCACCACGGTCTGCAAGAGCTCGCGCATGGTTTGAGAGGTTTGCGCACTGATTACACGCCGGATTTTAACGGGTTTAGACAGTTTTTCTACTTTCCCGTTGGTATACACAATACGGTCTACCAAATGCGGCTGCATCAAAATTCCACCGTTTGCAATGGCTGAGTAAGCCGTAATCAGCTGAATAGGCGTTACCGAAACCCCATATCCATACCCTTTGGTTACTAAGTCCACCTTCGTCCACGTATTATAGGGCGGGATACTCCCCTTGGATTCCCCGTTAAAATTCACATCCGTCTTACCGCCAAAACCAAATGCTTTAAAATAAGAAAATAATGTTTTGGCCCCTATTTCCAGGGCCACTTTCCCGGCCCCAATGTTGGAAGATAATTGCAAAATTTCCGCCAAGGTTAAATAATCTTTTTGATGTTGTTTATCGTGAATAACAAACCCTTTGGTTACTTCCCAATTGCGCCCTTCCATGTAAACAGAAGCATTGGGCGGGAGCGTCCCGGAGTCAATAGCGGTGGCTACGGCTATACTTTTAAATGTAGAACCTGGCTCGTAGGTAAATTGGAACGCTAGGGATTGCCCGTCCTTTACGGGGTAAGAAGCGGCGGCCAAAATATGCCCCGTGTTGGGGTTCTGAACCAGGGCAATAGCCCGTTGCGGTTTTAGTTTTTCCACGGCATTATTTAACGCACGTTCTGCATAAAATTGGGCGGTAGAATCTATCGTCAAATACACATTGGCCACATTTATTTTTTCTTTCAAGCTGCGGTCATAAATAATTTCCCCGCGGCCGGAGCGTTTGGCACGTTTTTTGCTAACGTCTTGTGTCATGGGGTCGTTGTACATCTGCTCAATGCCCGACAGCCCCACATTTTTAGAATTGGCGGCTCCCAATATATCCAAAGCACTTTGTCCAAAGGGGTGTATCCGTTCGTATTCCGGGGTCAATTCCATTCCTTGACCTAGGTCTTGGCGTCGCACTTGGGCCAGTTGCATATACACGTCCGGTTTAATCCGCTTGGCCACAAAGAAGAAATTTTTAGATTGATTCCATTTGTCCGCAATTTGCTTTTTGGGAATATTCAAAGTTTCTGCCAAAAAAGTAAAAGTAGCATCTTTATCTTTCACATAACGTTTTACGATTCCACAGGAGTGCGTACGCACAGATTCCGCCAAAGAACGCCCGTTTACGTCGTAAATTCCGCCCCGGACACGATCCTCCGCCAAATAGTTATAAATGGCACGTTCTGCCTTGGAGGAATATTCTTCATGCCGGAATAATTGCAAATAGAACAACTTTCCCGTAATCAACGCAGGAGCTAAAAACATGACACCAAGCACCCAACTCATTCTTTTTTTAACGTTGAAAACACCGGGAGCGGAAAAAGGCGTGCGTCTAATCATTTGGTCCCTTCCAATACAATAACTTGATGAGGTTTTACTTCAACCATCCCCAAATTTTGCTCCGCAAATTGGGTCACTTCCTGCGGGCTAGATAAACGAGAAATTTCCAATTCTTCATATTGGTTGCGGGCTTCTTTGATGGCCACCTCATTTTGCAATTGACTAATAACCCGCCCGGAACGTGCAATTCCTATATGGATAGAAATCATAATAAAAGCAAATACAAAGAAAATCAGCAACCAACCTACGTATTTCATAAGCGTTCAATTATCCTCAGTTTAGCACTCCGCGCGCGACGGTTTTGGTATATTTCTTCCCGGGAAGGAGCCAAGGCATGTTTGTTGACTAGTTTCCACCCTCCCCCGGACACCAACGTTTTAAAAGCGTTTTTGATCAGACGGTCTTCCAACGAATGGAATGTCAGCACGGCTCCGCGCGCACCGGGCTTTAAAATCTGAGCCAACACTTCGGGGATTTTGGCTACATGCTCTAATTCCTGGTTGCAAGCGATCCGAAGGGCCTGAAACATCTGCGTGGCCGGATGAATGCGGCCGCGTTGCGGGCCCAACACTTGCTGGGCAATTTGTTTTAATTGCCCGGTGGTTTCAATCCGCTGCGTACGACGAGCCGTTACAATGGCATGAGCCAATTGCATGGCACGGCGTTCCTCTCCGTAATCGGCAAAAACGCGGGCCAAATCTTCTATTCCCCATGTATTGACCACGTCCGCCGCACTAAGCGCAGCCGACGAGTCAAAACGCATATCCAGCGGGCCGTCCGCCAAGATACTAAATCCACGAGAAGGATCATCTAATTGATATGAGCTAAGCCCCAAATCAAACAAAGCTCCGTCCACCTCTTTCACGCCGTAATCAGCCAATACTTGCGCGGCTTGTGCGTAACTGGCATGGCACGTCGTTAAGCGTGTATCCGCCGTACGTTGCTGTGCCATAGCGAGGGCTTTTGCATCCCGGTCAAATCCAAAGATTCGGGCCTGCGGGGAAAGTTTCTGCAAAAAATAGCGAGTATGCCCACCCAAGCCAAGTGTGCCGTCCACGTATATGCCTTGCGGATTGATCAGCAAGTATGAAGCAATTTCAGGGGCCATAATCGGGATATGAGTCCAGGTTGTCATTTGGAACCTCCCGGTTGGGCAAATTGCAATCGTCCCTCTTTGTATGCTTTTTGCAAATCATGCAACCAAACATTTTGCAGGGTACTTACTTTGTTAAAAGGCATTCCATATCCCCGATAGAGGGCCTGATAAATGGGGGTTCCTTTTTTAAGCTCCTCACACATTTTGTAAAATTCATCGCGTGAGCGCGTATTGAGCAAATAATCCACCACGCTATACGCTTGCGTATACCACACTTCCGCTTTATCATGGGAATAATTTTTGAGCGTTTCGGCAGACATCATTTCTTCAAACGGAATCACTTTTCCTGTTTGAACGATTTGTGTAAGTCTTTTTTCTACATAGCTGGGGCGCTTTTTACTGGCGTATACCTGCATATACACTGCCATTCCTTCTGAAAGCCATAATGGGGACAATTTAGGCAAAAAATATTGATCAAAATACAAGTGAGTCAACTCATGTACGGTTAGGGCATAAAATCCGGTCTTTTCAATTACATACATGGTATCGGATTGCAAATCCGAGGAGGCCCCGCTCCACGCCGGCCGTTTGGTAAAGTCCATATAAGATTCTTTGGCATTAAACAACATCACCAAAATTTTACTGGGTTTAACTACGATAGTAAACGGAGTCAAATCCAACATTAAATTCCCGTGGATTGTATCCAATACATTTTTAACTTTAGGGGTAACGGGGTCTTTTTCCCGGTAGATGAGGTAATTGAAAGTATCCCCGGTTAAGAAACCTGGCGGCGGCGGTACCCAACGCACTTTTTGAGCGGAATTAAGAGGACGATAGGCCTCGGTAGGAATTTCTTCCATATCTCCAACCGGAGCCACTGCTGAAATTTGCTCCAGTCCGCTTATCAACCCTTCCATTTGCGAAGCCGGGGCTTCCTGCACCGTACTGGGGGCAGGCGTATCGGTCTGCGCGGGCGGAGGAACGGAAATATCCGGGCGCATTTGTTGGGCATGTCCGCGGTAATCATTATCGCTAGGAGGTGCCACTACGGTACTATGATCGGCCGGATGACTTTGAAAACGTTTGGGTTCTTGTGTTAAATTGCGCGCGATATCCCGCAAGCTCATGGCATGCGAAGCACTTCCTGCCAAAAGCAGAGCAACCGTTCCTATCAAACCCCTAAATACGCGTTCCATTTTCATCTTTCTTATATGATACTAAATGCCGGGTTTTATCGTCCCAAGGAAGTGTATATTCTTCCACAGTTCCTTTTCCCCACGAAGGGGCCTGTTCTCCCTGAAAAGCCAAGAAAATCCCCCCCGGCTTTAAGGCAGACAAGCATAGCGGCCCGATTTGCACAAGTGGGCCCATGGCACGTTCCGTCAATACATCAAACTGAAAATGAGTTCCCTGTCCTAAACGGACATTCTTAATTTGTACATTCCCAATATTAGATTGCATAGCCGCCCAGTTCATAAATTTACAACGCCGCTCTAAACTTTCAATTAGCGTAACCTGCACCTGTGGCAAGCAAACAGCCAGGGTCATTCCGATATATCCGCACCCGGCTCCGGCATCCGCCACTTGCAAGGCCTCGGGATGTTTTTTAGCAATCCATGCGGCGGCTACCATACCATCGCAAATATGACGCAATAGAATTTCCTCTAAACTTTGGGCACTGGTCAAATTTAAAAAATCTTTTTTCTCCCACACACAGCGAGCGTACGCACGCAAAAGGCCTATTTGAGCATCCGTTAAATTAAGCTCTAACGTTTGGGCAAAGTTAACTAGCTTTTTGTGTGGCATTTTTCAGTCTCCTAAAGCGTTCTATATGAACGGCCAAAAGCTGAATATCCGCCGGGGTTACCCCGGGGATACGGCTAGCTTGCCCCAAAGTTTGTGGTTTAACTTCCCGTAGTTTTTGGGCACTTTCAAACAAAAGCCCTTTTACGGAAGCAGGGTCAAATCCTGCGGGTATTTTAACGTGTTCCATTTCGGTTAATTTTTGTGCATCTTTCACGTTACGCTCAAAATAACCGGCATATTTTTCTTGCACAGCGGCGTAATGTTGTGCCTTTTGCAAAGACCACGGTCCCAAATCCTCCGCCGAAGTAATTTTTTTACCGGCACAAAGTTCCTGGCACAAATGCCGATAATTTTCAAATGCTGTTTTGTATTTTGCGTCTACCAACCCCAACGACAAACCGTACGGAGTAAGGCGCAAGTCCGCATTGTCATTACGCAGCAAGATACGATATTCCGCCCGGGAAGTAAACATCCGGTACGGTTCATTAACCCCGCGGGTAACTAAATCATCAATCAGCACTCCAATGTATGCTTCATCTCTACGCAGGACAAACGGTTCCTGCTCCTGCACCCAACGGGCTGCATTGATACCGGCTAGTAGCCCTTGTCCACCGGCCTCTTCGTAACCCGTGGTTCCGTTGATTTGTCCGGCTAAAAACAATCCGGGCACTTGTTTATGCTGCAAAGAAGGATACAAATCGCGCGGGTCGGAAAAATCATACTCCACAGCATATCCCGGGCGTGTGATAGAGGCCTTCTCCATCCCGGGCACAGAGGCAATTAACGCACGCTGCACATCTTCGGGCATGCTGGTTGAAAAGCCCTGGATATAATATTCTTCCGTGTGGAAACCTTCCGGTTCTAAAAATAACGGGTGTGAAGTAACTTCCGGGAATTTTTTAATTTTATCTTCTACGGAAGGGCAATAGCGCGGCCCCTGGCTATGGATATTGCCACCATACAAAGCGGAACGCTGGAAATTCTCGCGCAGGATTTTATCGGTTGCCAACGTGGTATGCGTAATAAAGCACTGGCCGAAGGTTCTATTTTCGTGCAACGAGCTTTGTGTAAAGTGACTCATACGCCAGGGTGGATTATCGCTAGGTTGCGGCCGAAACTGCGTAAAATCCAACCCGCGCGCGTTGATACGCATGGGGGTTCCCGTCTTAAAGCGCCGAATCTGCAGCCCCAATTCTTCGCGCAAGTTTTTGGAAAGCTCATTAGACGGCATATCATTATACCGCCCGCCGGGGGTCATCACCGTGCCGATATGAATGGTGCCGGCCAAAAAGGTACCTGTAGTTAAAATAACGGCCCGGGTATGATAGAAAGTATTACGCAAGGTAAGCACGCCTTCCACCGCCGTATCGGAAGTGACTATTTTTACCGCTTCATCTTGCATAATATCCAAGTTGGGTTGTTTCTCTAAAGCGTGTTTGAAAGCAAATTGATATATTTTTTTATCACACTGCACCCGTGGCGAGTGGACCGCCGGGCCTTTGCCGGTATTTAGCATATGATAGTGCAGGGCCGCAATATCGGTAATTTTACCCATTTCGCCGCCTAAAGCATCTATTTCCCGTACAATTTGCCCTTTGGCAATGCCGCCAATGGACGGATTGCAAGACATCTGCGCAATGGTATCTAAATTTTGCGTTAAAAGCAGGGTGCGCGCCCCTAACCGTGCACTGGCCAAGGCCGCTTCACAGCCGGCGTGTCCGCCCCCTATCACAATTACATCATACTGAGTCGTGCAAACAAACATTTATTTACCCATACAAAATTTTGAAAATATAATTCCCAATACATCATCGGGGGTTACTTCCCCCAATAAATCTTGCAGATAGAACAAGGCCTTGCGTAGATGTTCAGCCAAAAATTCTCCGCCGCTGTTTACCTTCAACAGGGCTTCTTCCAAATCGGTTTGCGCACGCAGCAAGGCCTCATAATGGCGCAAATTAGAAATTAAAATTCCGTCTTCACTTTCGGCATGAGTCATTTGTTCTACTAAAGCATTTTTTAGTTCCGCTACCCCTTGCCCTGTTTTGCAAGAAATAGCAAAAGGAGTAAGCCCTTTCAAATCGGCGGGCAAATCCAAGGGAGCCACCGTTCGGTCCATTTTATTGCGCACCAAAAGGATCCGTTTATTTTGCTGTTTAATTTGCTGCCACAACGTTTCTTCCGCCGCGCTTAAACTTAATGAACCGTCCGTCACCCACACGATAACATCAGCATTTTCCATGGCACGCACGCTGCGGCGCATTCCTTCCTGCTCCGCTACATCCACGGCGTGATCGCGGATACCTGCCGTATCCGTCAAAATCACTTTTTGCCCGTTGATATCCAGTATTTCTTCTACCGTATCGCGGGTAGTGCCGGCCGCCTCGGTTACAATAGCGCGGTCAAAACCTACCAACGCATTGAGCAAGCTGGATTTTCCGCTGTTGGGCACCCCCACCAGAGCTACTTTTAACCCGTCTTTAATCAAGCGGCCGACGGAAAATGTAGCCGCCAATGCTTGGATATGGGTTAAAACGATTTGAATTTGCTGCGTAATAAACGGCCCTTCCAGCGGAGCCATCTCTTCATCCACGTCATCCAAACGCACTTCTATCTGAGCCAACAATTCAGCCAACGTTTGTTTCATTTCCTGCAAACGTTTAGACAGTTTCCCTTCTAAAGAGCCCATAGCCAGCCGGTGCGCCGCTTTATTTCCGGCAGCAATTACATCACAAATGCCTTGAGCTTCAATCAAATCCAATTTCCCGTTGAGAAACGCCCGTTGCGAAAATTCCCCCCGCTTAGCCGGGCGCGCGCCGTAAGCACATAAAATTTCCAACAGCCGGCCCTTGATATAGTCCGACCCGTGCACAGCAAATTCCACCACATCCTGCCCAGTAAACGAAGCCGGCGCCGCGAAATAAGTAACCAGGGCCTTATCCAATATCTCTGCGCCGTCTAAAAGGGTGCAAAAATACTGATGCCGCGGCTCCCACGCACGCGCGCGCGATACAACCCTGTTTAAAATTTCCAGGGATTTCGGGCCGGACACACGCACCACCGCCACTGCCCCACGGGCTGGGCCGGTAGCAACTGCACAAATCGTATCGGATAGCATATAGTTATATTTTACTAATTTTAGAACGCGCGCGCACGAAACAAAAAACCCCGCCCTAGGGCGGGGTTTGCAGTCAAAAGACAGGTTTATGCACTTTGTATGAATTTACTGGGTCTCTTCCAGTGGCACTTTTGTTTTATTTTGTTTTACTTGCTTTCTTTTTCTTGGGGGTGTGCCACTTTCTTACCAAGTGTTTTTGTTGGTCCGGGGTGAGACTCTCCCAATATTTTTGTGCTTCATAATCCAAGGATCTTTCGCGTGCAGGCCCATTTTCTACTTCTTCCATCAAGGCGGCGTTTTGCGGGTCTTTTACTGCCAATTCAGCGGCCCGCTTTTCCACGCGCACGTTCCACTGAACGCTGCTCATCTTCTTTTCCAAAAGATAGATACGAACATGTTTTTCATCATTGGCGTTTAAGGTACCGGCCCGGTCATCTTCCAAGCTATTTTGGGCAAATTCGGCCATAATGCTCCAGGTGCTAAAAGCATTACCCTGCCCGTATTTTGACACACGAATAAGATCCGGGGTATTGGCATCATATTCTTCACCGGGCATCAAAATAGCACGCGTTTTAAAGAAGTTATACATATTCTTGTAGAGGGTAAGGATGTCCGGATTGACTTCTACCAATTTGTTAAAAGTATCTTCATCCAACAAGAGTAGCAAGAACGGCTTCTTTACCTCAATGGCAATCGCTAACCCGGCCAACGTTAATTTGGTCATTTTGTCAAACGAGTGTTTACGCGCTGCATTTTCAAGGTTTTGGACAAGTTCATCGCTGAGGTTTTCAACTACATCATCCACGCTACCTATGTGGGCTTCTAAATTAACACGCAGGGGTTTAGTTAAAGAATTTACCCCGGAACACGCCATCCGCAAACGACGGAAAAAGCTCATATCCCGGTACGTTAATTTCAGCCCCGTTTTCCAGTTTACATCCCGCACAAAGGTTAGGAATGCTTCTTGCACATCTTCAAAATCTGTTGATCCGTCAAAATCAACATCTTTGAGGTTTTCGTGCTTTTCCCGCGTATAGCCGGATTCATCATCCTTTCCAAAAAGAGCTTGCAAGAGTTGTTGGGATCCTTTGATCGTGTTGGGGTCAACACCGTCGCCTCCTTGGTCCGAGTTGGTATCATCCCCCTCAGGGTTATCGTCATCCTTCACACCGGGTTTATCATCGTCATTTACACTCGGTTTATCGTCGTCTTCATCTCCGGGTGGATCATCCGGCAGACCTACCAAACTCATTAAGCGTTGGGCAGAGCGGCAATCCGTTGCTTCTACAACCAATTGGCCATTATCGGTACGGTAAAAATTTACCGCTGCATGTGCAGGCATTCCAATAAGGCAAATGCCTACAAGTAGCATTCCTATTTTCTTCATACACACCTCTCTGTGATGGTTAAATACTCTTTCATTATAAATAATTTTTTAAAAGACAAAATGGGCCAAAAGGCCTAATTTTGTCAAAACAAAGACCTAGGACTTAAGACCCTGGTCAAGCAAACTAAAACAGGTTATAATGATAGTATGAAAATATTTTTAAGTGCCTTAATGATCGTTTTGTGTGGGCTCCCTTTGCATGCGCAGCGTATCAAAAAGCCGCGTGTACCCAAAGTGCCCTCAAAAGCAGTGTCCTTGCAACGCGGATTACAAAATAAAATTCGCTTACCCGTTAAACCCGCTGTCCAAGCAACAAGATTCGTCCCGCTTAAACCGGCAGAAATTTTTGATCTTTCCCGCCCGGCTGCCTTTCGCGCACCTACCCCGGCCAACAATTCATTTTCAGGCACAATTTTTAAAGTTCAACGCAACGGGAAAACCGAAATTTTTGGAGCCGTGGCCGTTCACGCCTTGTTGGATGAATATCTCACCCCCGGTTCTTTGGGAAAGAATTTTCAGGCATTGGTTCAAATGGACGAAAAAATCACCGCACTTCCCGTAGAAGTCGTTCAGCTTTCCTCTGCCAAGGCCCTGGATATTGCCCTGATTAAATTCCGTCCGCAAGATGAACCCTTGTTGCGGCCGCTTAGTTTGGAAAGTGCTTCTCCATCCCCGGGGAATTTTCTCTACGCCCAAGGTTTTGCGCGCAACGAACTGTTGCAAGAGGAAATTATGCTTCGTCCGCGCACATCCTCGTTGGGGATGAGGCAGGCCTCACTCTCGTTTTCCAATATGCAAGCGCGGTTGGGATTTTGCGGCAGCCCGGTAGTTAACGATAAAGCCGAACTTTCCGGCGTGTTTGTAGGGGTTGGGCGAGAGCCCTACATCGGTTTTATGGCCTCCGCCACGCACTTGGACAAATTGGTACAGGCCTATCACAATCCCGGCAAAGCCCTAGTTGAAATCAAGCTGCAAGGCAAAGAACTCTTGCGTCTGCCGGTGGACGAATATGTATCTCAGTTTGAATTATTAGATGAAAACCAACACTTACTGTGGATTGGAAACACGTCTCAAAAAATGACTACCACGCCTGTAGAACAGGCCTTGTGGAAAAACCCAAGAACCCGTTATGTACGGTTCACTATTGGGAAAACAACTTGGAAAGAAGTAAATGGAACGTGGGTAGTCAGCACAAATACAAATTTCCGGTCCGAAACAGTACCCTTTTCCCCCGCAAATTAGCGCAGTTTGAGGGATAAGTCGTTCAAATCGGCTACCTCCAGCAAAGACAACTTGCCTAATTTGGCCTTTTCCTGCGGAGTTACCGGAGCACAAAAAGCTTTTTTAAAGCCCAAGCGTTGGGCTTCTTCCAATCGGCGATCAATCAACGGCACTTTTGCCGCTTGGCCCAAAATACCTACCTCGGCCATAAATACATAATCAAAAGGAATGGCAATATCCTTGCACGAAGAAATCACCGCCGCACAAATAGCTAAGTCCAGCGCGGGATCTTTTAATTTCACCCCCCCGGCCAAGCTCACATAAATATCCTTATTGTCTAGCGGCAAGCCGATATGCTTTTCCAGTGCGGCAAACAACACTAGACAACGGTTTAAATCCACCCCGGTAGCTACCCGGCGCGGATAGGGGTAATGCGTGGGTGAAACCAGGGCTTGAATCTCGGTTAGCAACGGGCGTGCTCCTTCCAAGGCAAGCGAATAAGCCCGGCCTTTGAGGGCCTTATCGCGCGACGATTGAGAAAAATATTCACTGGGATTATCCACGGATTCTAAACCGCGCCCCGTCATTTTGAATAGCCCTATTTCCCCCGTAGAACCAAAACGGTTTTTGTGTGGACGCAACAGGCGCAACACATTATCTTTTTCCGTATCAAAATATAATACGGTGTCTACCATATGCTCTAAAATTTTGGGGCCGGCTAGTTCGCCATCTTTTGTAACGTGCCCCAAAATAAACGTCATAATACCCAGCGGCTTGCATAAGCGCACTAACTCGCTGGTACATTCGCGCACTTGGGCTACCGTTCCGGCCGAGGAGGTAAATTCCGGGTGATAAACTGTTTGGATGGAATCCAAAATCAGTACTTCGGGTTTTACTTGCTGTACTGATTCCACAATTTTTTGAATATCCGTTTCACAATGCAGGAAAATATTATCCCCTTTCACGCCTAACCGTTCGGCTCGGCCCGAAATTTGATTAACACTTTCCTCACCGGAAATGTAGAGTACTTTTTTATCTTTAGAAAGTTCGGCCGCCACTTGCAACATCAGCGTACTTTTGCCAATGCCCGGCGCGCCTGCCAACAGGGTTAGCTGCCCCTTTACAAGCCCACCGCCCAGCAGGCGGTCAAATTCGTTGATATGCGTAAGCAGACGTTCTTCGTGCACGGATTTGCTATCCGCCAGCTTAACTACTTCGCTGGAAAATTCCGTAAAGCTGCGTGTGCGGGCGGCTGGCTTTTTACTTTCCTGCGCCTTTACTTCTTCCACCAGCGAGTTCCACTCCCCACAGTCCGGGCATTTGCCCGCCCACTTGAGGGATTCAAACCCGCACTTTTGACACACGAAGACCGTTTTAAATTTCATTATTTCGTCCCTGCCACAGCGGCTAACCCAAAGAAGGAAGAAATATCCTGATCATTGAAAGCCACATTGGCGCGGATCGCGAAGTTGTTGGTTTCCAGCGCATCCCGTGCCCAGGCCCCCACGGAGAAGTACTTGTTGAAACGGAAGTCCACCCCGTAGCTGATATTGGGTTTGTCAAACTTTCTTCCATTGATGATACGGTCGCGTCCCCAGTCCGAGAATTCCCCCGTAAAGGTAAAGCGATCCAAGAATTCCACGTCGTGGAAGGGGCGCAATTCCAGGGCCACCCCGCCCGCTCCGCGGATTAAACCGGCCGAGAATTTGGCCCACTTGTTGTAAAGCCCCAAACGCACATCCAGTTTATTCTTTTCAATATAGTCTTTGCTATCCAGGGAATCATCTTCATTGCCCAGATTGGCCATCCCCACGTGGTAGAACGTATATCCACTGGGCGTGTAAATATCAATACCCAAATCGCTGGTAGACAAATTCGGTTCCGGCATGTAGAAGAAATCATAATCCCAATACACTTGGAACCGGCCCATTTTACCCACCACGGTTCTCACTTCACTCATGGTAGAGCGCAAGTCGGAAACCGTTTGTTTAACTTCTTCTTGCATTTCTTGATCTTTTAACAAACTACCAATAACGCCGTCGCCCTGGTTAATGCTGGTCAGCAAGGCCGAAAGTTTTTCGGTAGCCACATCCAAATTTTGTACAGAGCTCGTTAAGTACGGGCGCATCGCCGCAATCATTTGGTTGAGGTTAATGGAAAGTTGGCGCAACTCATTCATAGTTTGATTGAGCTGGGCACCCATTTGTCCGTTATTGTTTACACTGTCTACAAATTCTTTGATACTTCCCATGGTTTGGGCAATCATCACATCCATGGGCACATCATTTACCCCATCAACATAAGAATCCGGCGTCAATACGGGAGCCCCCGGGAAACCTTGTACTATTTTTAGGTATTTACTGCCGATAATCCCCGTCATGACCACGCTAAATTGGGCCCCTTTGCGGATAGCCACCCCGTCGTGAATTTCGGCTACCACAATCACATCTTCGCCTTCTATTTTTATCTTTTTTACTTTTCCTACTTCCACCCCGGCCAATTTGATAGGGGCTTTAACAGGCAAGCCGGACACGTCGTCAAACTTAATGTTCAAATCGTACGTGCGCGTGACGGATAATCCGCCCAAAAAGTAGAGTGAAAAGCCAAAGAGAACTAACCCTATGACGGTAAAAATACCTAATTTTGTTTCTGGTTTCATAATTTTATTCCTTCATTAGTTTCATTTGAATAGGCCCTTTGCTAGAACCTGCTACAAACTGCTTTACGTAGGGATTATCCGTTTTTCTAAACTCGTCCGGCGTTCCCTGCAAAAGCATATTCCCTTCATATAAAAATGCAATTTTATCGGCAATTTTAAAGGCCGAGTGCATATCGTGCGTAATCACAACCGAGGTAACCCCCAGTTTGTTTTTTAAGTCAATAATCAAATCGCTAATAATGTCGGACATAATCGGGTCCAACCCGGTGGTGGGCTCGTCGTATAAAATCACTTCGGGCTCCACGGCCAGCACGCGTGCCAAAGACACACGTTTCTTCATCCCGCCGGAAAGTTCACTGGGGTTTAATTTGGCCACTTCTTCTTTGAGCCCCACCAAGGCCAACTTTTCTTTGATAATTTTGGGATAGTCAGCTTCCGGCACATCGGTTAAATATTTAAGCCCAAAGGTTACATTTTCGCCCACGGTCATGGAATCAAACAGGGCCCCTTCTTGGAACAAATACCCAAATCGCCGGCGTACAGCGGCCAGCTTCATTTCACTTTTAATTTTAGTAATATCACGGCCGTCTACTAAAATTTGGCCACCCGTCGTTTCCAGCAGTCCAATTAAACACTTAATGAGCGTGCTTTTTCCCGAGCCGGAACCGCCCAAAATACAGGTGGTTTTACCTTTTTCAATGGTCAGGTTCACATCTTTGAGGACGTGTTTTTCACCAAATGATTTTTGCAAGTGTTTAATCTCTATCATGTTAAATTCCAAAGGCCGTTAAAATAGCCGTTAAGAAATAATCCAACACCAAAATAAGCACAATGGTGGTTACCACGGCGCCGGTGGTGGATTTCCCTACGCCCTCGGCTCCGCCGCGGGTGCTAATCCCTTTATAGCAACATACGGTCCCAATCATAAAAGCAAAAGCAAAGGTTTTAATAAACCCGTGCATAAAATCCGAAACTCCCATGTAGGAAGTAATATCCGTCAAGTACACTTCCCCGGGCACATTCAGCGCGTACACAGACACTAAATACCCGCCGATAATACCAAACAAATTAGAAAATAACGTAAGGATAGGAAGCGTAAACACAAAGGCACACATACGCGGAATTACCAAATAACGTATGGGGTTGGTTCCTAACGTGTAAAGGGCATCAATTTGTTCAGTTACGGCCATGGTCCCAATTTGAGCGGTTACGGCAGCACCGGCCCGCCCGGAAACTACTACGCTGGTCAGCACCGGGCCCAATTCACGAATCAAAGAAAATGTAACAATGGTTCCTACAAAAATCGGGTCGCCAAAAATATTGCCAATGGTATTACCGGCTTGCAAGGCCAGCACCATCCCCGTGAACAAGCTGGTAAGCGCCGTAACACCCAGGGATTCTACGCCGATGATAACACATTGTTGGGCGGTTTGGTGCCATTCAAATTTAGAACGCCACAACCAAAACATGCACGAGCGTAACATTTCGGTGCAACCGCCTATTTCGCCGAAAAACCCCATCATGTATTTACCAATGGATGTAAACATAATTATTTATAAATCCTCGGTACACGCGCATTAAGCTGGGTACAAATTTCATAATCAATAGTACCCGCCAAATCAGCCAATTCCTTTAGGGAAATTTCTTCCGATCCTTGCCGTCCCACTGCTACCACTTCATCCCCCACACAGCAACCCGGCACGTGAGAAATATCCACCATCATCATATCCATAGTAACATTCCCCAGCACCCGGCAGCGTACGCCGCGGATTAACACATCCGCTTTATTGGATAAAGCACGTAAATATCCATCCCCATATCCCAGGGGAAGTGTGGCTACTTTCATGGGCTCTTTGGCACGGAAACTACGGTTATAACTTACGCTAAAACCGGCGGGGATATCTTTGACGTACACCACGCGGGTTTTTAACGATAAAATGGGCTCATATCCCGGTTCCAACCCGTAAATACTATGCCCGGGGCGAACCAAACTAAAATGGATATCCGGCCGCGCCACCAAAGCCGCCGAAGCGGCCAAATGCACGTGCGGAATGGGAATATTTCTAAGTTGTAAACCGGTGAGCGTATCGCGCAGATAACCAACTTGTTGTTGGGTAAAATCCGGGTCCGTATCCACGCTGGATAAATGGGAATAAAGTCCATCCAGCACCGCGTTGGGGTTGCGGTGCAAAAATTCAATCACTCTTATGGTTCCGCCGCGGCGCGTACCGATGCGCCCCATTCCGGTATCTTGTTTAACGTGGCATAAGGCGGGTTTACCCACTTTTTGGGCCGCATCGCAAACGGCTTGAGCCGCCGCCAAACTGGCGATGGTTACCGCCAAATCATATTTGACAGCATACTCAAAGGCCTCAAAGGGATAAATACTGCCCAGCACCAAAATGGGGGTTTTGATTCCGGCCTCGCGCAAGGCCAGTCCTTCTTCCACCGAGGCCACGCCAAACCACTGGGCCAACTGATTTTCTTCAATAAAAGAACCTAGTTTTTGCGCACCGTGACCATAAGCATTGGCTTTTAAAATAGCCAACAGCTCTACTTTATCCCCCACTTGGCTGCGTACGCTGCGCAAGTTGCGGGAAAATTTTTTAAGGTCAATTTCAGCTACAGTTGGGCGCAAAATAGGCATTTTATTCCGGAATCTCCATCACGGTATCCATTCCCACCGATTCAGAAGCTTGTTCGGTAGCTTCGGGAGCGGGGTTGGTAAATAGGGCATATTCGCCAAAGAATGCCAAATCAATATCTCCTACAGGACCGTTGCGCTGTTTGGCAATAATCAGCGTGGCTTTGCGTTTAAGGGCGTCGTCATCACGCTTATAGTAAGATTCGCGGTGAATGAGGGCTACCACGTCGGCATCCTGTTCAATGGAGCCCGATTCGCGCAAGTCAGAAAGCATAGGTTTATTGTCCACGCGGGTTTTGTCTTCATTCTTACGGCTCAGCTGAGAAAGTGCCAACACCGGCACATCCAACGTGCGGGCCAAATCTTTAAGCATACGGGAAATTTCGCTCACTTCCTGTTGGCGCGATTCCGAACGTCGTTCTCCGCCGCGGATGAGTTGCAAATAGTCAATTACAATCAGCCCCAATTCTTTGCCTTGTTTTTTCAGTTCGGTGGCCAAGCGGCGCGAGCGCATACGCAACTCGGTAATGGAAATACCGGATGTATCGTCAATGTACAATGGGGCTTTGGAAAGGCGGTCCATTTCGCGGGTTAAATCGCGCCATTTATCTTTTTCAAAGTATCCGGTGCGCAATTTATGGATTTCGGCCATAGCTGCCGCACCCAGCATACGTTCGTAAATGATATGCCGGCCCATTTCCAGGGAGAAGAACGCCACCGGAATGTTGCAATCCACACTGGCATGGTGGGCGATGTTTAAGGCCAAGGCGGTTTTCCCCTGGCTGGGGCGCGCGCCTAAAATGATCAAGTCGGACTTACGCAACCCGCCCGTTTTATGATCAAATTCGCTAAGCCCCGTGGGAACACCTTGAATGGTATTTTTATTTTTGAAAGCCCGCTCCAACATTTCCAACACTTCTGGGGCCAATTCTTTGGAAGAAACAAATCCGGAAAGTTTTTGACGTTGGCTAAGTTTATAAATTTGGTCGGCGGCTTGATCAATTAATGCTTGAGGTTCGTCTTCTTCCTCTTTGTAGCAGCGTTGCACCAAGGAAGTAGCCGTGCGGATCAAATCGCGCACGACAAACTTCTTATACACAATTTCTGCGTAATATTTGGCATGGGCCGCGGTGGAAACTTTTTCTTCCAGCTGGGCCAAATACACTTCTCCCCCCACTTTGCTCAGGGCTTTGGCACGCTTAAGCTCTTCAGTTACGGTAACAATATCCACCGCCTGATTGCGGTCCGCCATATCTTTGATAACGGCAAAAATCACTTGGTGAGCGTCTTTGTAAAAATGTTCCGGCTTTAAAATTTCCAGGGCGTCTTGCAGAGCATCCTTATCTAGCATCATAGACCCCAAAACGGCCATCTCTGCATCTAGGGCCTGGGGTGGAATGCGTTCTTCTAATAAATGGGCAGCCATAAAGTACCTCTTTGGATATAAAACGATATATTTTTATTGTAGCAATTTATACAAGGTTTTTCTATAAAAAAAGGGGCCTGTTCGGCCCCCGGTAAAAATAGCTTACAATACCCTATTTCGTTTCGGAAGTTTCACTCTCTGGTTGGGCAGATTCTGTGGTAACTACCACGGAATGTTCTTCCACAACGTGCCCGTCCGTTTCTATAACGGTATGCGAAACCGTTTGCGCAACGGTTTGCGTGGCCATTTTTTGGGTAGGGGTTTCGTCAGTAGTTGTTTCCGTTTGGGCATCGGTTTGCGCGGATTCTTGGGGGATATCTTCGCCAATTACTCCGGGCACAAAATCCGCAGGCGCGGTGCCGGCTTTGGCCTCATCCAACGCTTTTTGCGTGGGGCGGAAAGTAACTTTGCGCCATTTTCCTTCCCCTTCAGAGGCGGTTTGTACATATTCGTTGCCTTCCACAGCGCGGTGAATGTAGCGGCGCAGTTGAGAACTCATCGGGCGGAAACGGAAAACGGAAGCCCCGTTTTTAATCATATCCACGCCTCTTTCAATGTCAACCAAAATTTTATCTTCCGCTTTGCGCCAGTAGTTTTGTGTATCGGCCACTACGGAAATAGGCATATCAAATTGCCGGGTTACGGCCAAAGTGGACAAATATTCAATAGCTTCCAGCGTTTTCCCTTCTTTGCCGATAACAATTGCCGGCTTGTCGCAATCAAACGTTACCAAAATACGTTGTTGTTTTTCATCCCACCAAACGTTTACATTTTCCGGTTTTACGCCCATGTGCGTGAGTACATTGATGATGTACTCCTTGGCTTGGGACATCGGGGCTTGTAGTTTTTCCGGGATGACGGCGTTTTGAATCGCTTCGCTAGGCAAAAGCTGGGGTTCGTTGGCTTTGGGAGTGTGCACCCGCGGCTGACGAGGTTCGCGCATTTCGCGGCTTTCGCTGCGCTTGTTAGAACGGCGTGCATTGCGGCGCCCACCCTTGCGGCCGCCTCTGCGGTGCTTGGGAACGTCCATGTAAATTTCAGCATCCAAATTGCTGGAATTCCAGCGCTTTTTGTGTACTTCTACCACGGCAGGTTTGGAACCAAACCCCAAAAAACCTTTTTTAGGTTGTTCCAGCACCTTCACATCCACTTGATCACGGCGTAGGTGCAATTCTTTAAGCCCTTTTGCAATGGCTTCTGCTACGGTTTTACCTTGTACTTTTACTTTAGATAACATAAATTTCTCCTATTGTGCGTTAATTATTTTTTTGTTGACCAGGGTTTGAATTCCATACGTTAAGAGACTGTTGGTCAGCCAGTATAGTACGAGCCCCGACGGAAAATTCATAAACAGCAGCGTAAAAATCAGCGGCATATATTTAAACATAGCGGCTTGCGCCGGGTCGGTTCCGGCCGGGATATTGCCGCGCTGTTGCAAGAACATCACAGCCCCCATGAGGATAGGCAAAATGTAGTACGGGTCCTTGGCGGACAAGTCCGTAAGCCACCATACAAACTTGGCCCCGTGCAACGCCCACGACGTGCGCAACGCGTTAAACAACGCCAAGAAAATAGGCAACTGTATCAAGAGCGGCAAACAACCCATCAGCGGATTGACATTGTATTTTTTGTACAAGGCCAACGTTTCGCGCTGTAGGGAAGCCGGGTCGTTTTTGTACTTGTCTTGGATGCGCTTTACTTCGGGCTGAATTTTTTTCATTTGGGCAGCGGATTTGAGTTGCAAGAACGTAAAGCGGCACAAAATCAACTGCAACAAGATGGTAATCATAATGATTGCCACGCCGTAATTTCCCGTCCATTTGTAGAACAGCTCCAGCACGTTGCGCGCAATTTTACCTAACGCCCCAAAGAATCCAAACGCAATGCTGCGTTCAAAGTGATAAGGCGTATAATCGGCCGTTTGGAAAAGCTGATAATCTTTCGGCCCGATGTAGAAAACCGAATCGTACGATTTGGATTCCCCTGCATTGAGCACTTCCCCCGGTACGGTAATTTGCAACCGCGGGCCTTTTAAATCGCCTTCGCTAAGCCCCAGCCATTCTTTCTTTTTGCCGATGACCACTTTTTCGGTCGTCAGTTGACCGGGTTTCCAGTTTTGCGGGACCAATACCGTCAAGAAATAACGGTTTTCCAACCCGGCCCACAACCACGGCAGTTGGGGTTGCTTTTCGTTCTTGGTGAAGGTTTCCAAGGTTGGGTTTTTCTTGTCGGATTCCTGCACCAAATAGACCGCTTTGCTTTCGCGCTCGTTATCTTTCATTTCGCTCTTAACGGTCGCTAAACCGGGGCCGAAATTCCACTGCCAATCAGCCAACGTAACCGCACCCGAGGTACGGTTATCAAAGCGTACGCTTACCCGCTCTATTCCATTTTCGGAAAACTGATACGTTTTAGAAACTTTTACGCCGGGAATGATATCCCCGCTTAACGTAATGGAATCCTGCGTGCGGGCAGATTCAGTAAAATCCACTTTTGGCAAAGTAGCCAAATACCCTTCACCCGCATACGGGGTCAAATCCACCGGTCCTAAAATATCCTTAAATAAGTAGGTTTTGATCCCCCCGCCTTTGGACGAAAACGTAATATCCGCTTTCGGCAAAGAGAGCGTATAGAGTTCCTCGGGTTTGGGTGCGGCGGGAGATTGCTGGGCAAAATATTCTTCCCCCACCAAGGCGGCGGGTTGTTCTTGGGCGGCCTGCTTTTTTGCCAGTTCGGCCTCGGCTGCTTGTTGGGCGGCGCGGGCTCTGGGCAAGGCCACAAACTGATTATACCCCGTAATTACCAAGAGAAAAAACATCGCGGTAATTAGGAATTGTCGGTTATTCATAATACTCCTATCGGTTGGTTTCACGGATGTGAAACGTAAGAGAGAACCTTAAGGAACGGGATCGTAGCCGCCGTCGTGCCAGGGATGGCACTTAGACAAGCGCTTGAGGGCTAGCCAACTACCTTTGCACCAACCGTACTTTTGTACGGCTTGCTTTGCATATTGACTACAGGTAGGTGTGAATCGGCACACCCCGCGCGGCCCCAGCAACGGGCGCACGCACTGATATCCTGCGGCCAACAACCCTAGCGCATAACGACGCAAAAGAAGCGAAAATGGTTCCTTACTCATAAAGCTACTTACGGGCGGCTAAACCGCCAAGTGACGTGAGCGCCAATTGCGCTGCTTGCACGGTAGGTAGCTTTTCGCTATCCAGGGGCTTTACAATAAAATCGGCCCCTTGTGTAAAACGGACATCACTGGTCCGAAAGGCTTCTCTTAAAATGCGTTTGGTGCGGTTGCGTACAACCGCCGGGCCTAGCTTTTTAGACACCACTACCGCAAAACGCGCAGAACCTGTCCCTCGGGTAAAATCCGCCCATAAAACAAGTCCGCTTTGTTCAAATTTTCGGCCGCCCTGAATGATACGCTTAAAATCGCGTTTTAAATGGAGGCGGCAACTTGGCGGTAGACCTTGCGTGCGCATGGTTTAGGCGGCGCGGATGAGTTCGTGGCGGTCTTTAGCACGACGAGAACTTAATACTTTGCGCCCACCGGCAGTGGCCATACGGGCCCGGAATCCGATGTGTTTGGCACGTCTTCTTTTGTTGGGTCTATAAGTCGGTAACATAATTTTTACATACACGCGCGCGGTGCTTTACAACGCAGCCGCGTGCGGGTAAACTCCTTATACTAATTTAAAATGGGTTTTAAAACCACAGTAATATTATAGCTTTTCTGAAACGTTTTTGCAAAGGCATTGGGCGGTTTGCTTTGCTTTTCGTCAAAAGCCGAAGTTAAAAGTGGGCCTCTATGTAAACGCCTCTTAAAGATTCGCGGCGCATCAACTGGCTTTTTCCCGTATTGATATCATAGAGGATGACTTCGTTTTGCGGATTAAGTATACGCGGGGCTTGCTCTCCCAATCTATATGTAAGCCCATATACCGGGATTTCGTAGACAAACACTTTCTTCCCTAAAAGCCAATTATGCACGATGGGGGCATCCCCATGATAGTACACATGCAATATATCCCCCAATTCATCAGCGGTGGTAAACGTCCAGGGCCGGCCGTGCAAACGCCACCAGTTTTCCCCCCAGCCCATCGCGCGGGCATGTTCTGCAATTTTTTGATATTCATCCAATAGTTCAACGGCCGTTTTCGGGTAGTTTCCGCTAAAACGGCTCATATGTTCCAAATCTTCAATTTCAAAACGGCCTTGTTCAATCCCTTTAACAATATCGCTCCATTTAAAAATTTGAGTGCCCTGGGCGGTTTTAAACACAGCATATTTTTCCGGTTTGAGAATCAGCGGCTCATATCCTTGCGGCGCGTAGCGGATTTCTTCCACCGGTAACCGATAGAGGGCTCCCGATTGCTCCTTCCAATGGTCCATCACACGCGGAGCATCTTTCCCGTAGAAGTTTTCCAACGCCCGCCCCAATTCTTCAGTATTCGTGTAATTATAAGGGGGCGTATCGCGCGTGACTGCACGCCAATAGCTTTCGTTAATCCCCAAAAAAACGCGGTAGTTATCTTGCAACGCATAGTCTCTTAAAACGTCCACACTTTGCTCTATTTGTGCAATCGTTCTTCTTCCCAGCCCAATCTTCAGTGAGTCTTTCTCCGGCAATACAGCCCCCATACCGGGCAAAACAGGTTCCTCGCTCTTTATGGTAAGATCAACAGGTTTGGCGGCTTTAGGTTGGGCAGCACTGCCGGTTAAAATATCAGTTGGGATAGTGGGAAAGACCACTGTCGTTTGCGGAACTATATAGGTAGCGCGGGGAGAAGTGGCCAGCACTTGCCGTTCCAGGCGCGGAGCCAGCGCCAAGGCAACGGCACGATCTCTCATCCCGTTGCGAGTGGACGGAATTGCTTTTTGGGGCATTCTCGGCCGGGGGCGTGGGCTTGTCGGCTTTCTAGGGATTCTAATCCCCTCGTTTCCCGGACGAATGATCCGCACGGGTTTTTTAGGCAATCTAGGGATAAGCTTTTGTGCCTCTGCGGACACGCTTGCCCCAACTAAGATAAAAAATGCAACTAGTCCCACAAAAATTTTTTTCATATCATTTTCCTCTTTATATAATGGACTACAACTGATAGAGCCAAAATTAATTTTCTACATTTGATATAATATTAATGATATGAAACACGGAATGAATTTTCAAGATATTATTGCCGCTCTCAACGAATATTGGACGAGCCAAGGTTGCATTTTAGTACAACCCTACGATTTAGAAAAAGGTGCTGGTACCTATAATCCCGAAACATTTTTCGGCTCTTTAACTTCCAAGCCAGTGAAACGCGCTTATGTGGAACCCTGCCGCCGGCCGGCCGATGGCCGCTATGGCGAGAACCCCAACCGCTTGGGCAAATATTATCAATACCAAGTAATTCTTAAACCGGCGCCCGAAAATGTACAACAAATTTATTTAAATTCCTTAAAAGCCATCGGGCTGGACCCCAAAGAACACGACGTCCGTTGGATTGAGGACGATTGGCAATCCCCCACGCTAGGGGCTTCCGGCGTCGGGTGGGAAATTTGGCTGGACGGTATGGAAATCACCCAGTTTACTTATTTCCAAAATATGGCGGGCTACAGCTTGCACCCCATCACGGCCGAAATTACTTACGGGCTGGAACGCATTGCAATGTACTGTCAAAAAGTAGATAACGTTTTTGATTTGCGCTGGAATGACGAAGTTACCTATCGCGACGTGCACCTGGAACAAGAAAAACAATTCTCTCATTATTATTTTGAAGAAACCAACGTGGAACGTTTGCGCCGCTACATTCAAGAATGCGAGGAAGAATGCTATGCCCTGTGCAAAAAGGGGCTCTATCTACCGGCGTATGATGACACGATGAAACTTTCACAATATTTTAATATGTTAGAGGCACGCGGCGCCATTTCCGTGTCCGAACGTACCAATAACATTACCAAAATCCGCAACTTAGCCAAGGCCTGCGCTAGGGCCTACGTAGAAAGCGTGGAAAAGAAACCCAACGAGGAAAAATCAAAATGACTTTGAAAAATGCATTATTAGAAATCGGAACCGAACACTTGCCGGCGCGTTTTGTGCGCCCGGCTTTGGCCCAACTCAAAACGTTAACGGAAACTTGCCTGGCCGAGTATCGCTTGGATTATAAAGAAGTGGAAACGTTTGGCACGTACCGCCGGCTGGTGGTATTTATCCACGGCTTGGCTGAAAAATCGGCCGATATTGAAAAAGAAGTGAAAGGTCCGCCGGCCAAATTATTAAAAGATGCCCAAGGAAATTTTACTCCGCAATCGGCAGGGTTTGCCCAAAAAAACGGTTTAGCCCCCAAGGACCTTGTCATCCAAGAAACCGACAAAGGCCCCTTCATCTATGCCCACGTTCATATCAAGGGAGAAAAGACCGCCAAGTTACTGCCCGAAATCTTTACTCGCATTGTAACAGGCCTGGAATTTGCCAAAAATATGGTATGGGAAGAAAGTGCCCTTCGCTATGGACGGCCGATTCGTTCTCTAATCGGCTTGTATGGGGATAAAGCAATCAAATTTACGGTAGCGGGTGTAACCTCCGGGCGCACAACTCACGGAATGCTTTCCTACGGCAACAAGCCCCTCAAAGTAGCCAGTGCCGATAAAGAGGCCTATGTGGCATTATTGCGCACCCAAACGCCCCCCATCTTGGTCCTGCCGCAAGAACGGCGCGAGGCCTTAATTAAAAGCGTATCGGCCGAAGCTAAAGTGCGGGGTTGTCAGGCCGACTTGGATGAAGATTTAATTCAAGAAACAGTTTGCTTTACCGAGCATCCTGTTGCGGTAGGCGGGGATATGGACCTAAAGGCCTTAACCCTTCCTAAACTACTTATCACCACCGTACTCAAACAGCAACTTAAAATGTTCCCTGTGCTCAACGCAAAGGGAGATTTGCAACCCTATTTTATCGCCGTGCGGGACGGTTCTTCCGCCAATCAAAATGAAGTGCGCGACGGATTTAAAAAAGTAATGTCGGCCCGTTTGTCCGACGCTGTTTTCTTCTTTGAAAACGACAAAAAAGACGGTTTGGAAACGTTCCACAACAAATTGGACCGTATCCAATTTTTAGAAGGCGTGGGCTCTTTAAAAGACAAAGCACTGCGCACGCAAGCATTGGCAAACGCTTTGTGCAACAAATTGGGCCTTGCGGACTTGATCCCCAGCGTAGATTATGCTGCTCTTCATGCTTATGACGACTTGGCCAGTCATGTCGTGTATGAATTCCCAGAATTGCAAGGTTATATGGGTGGGCAATACGCCGCTTTACACGCCAAGACGGACGCTCAAAAACAAGCGGCCCGCGCATTGGAAGAATTTTACTGGCCGCTTACATCTTCTTCCGCACTTCCCACTACTCCGGCCGGAAACCTCGTTTCCTTGGCGGGCAAATTGGATACGTTAGCCGGCAACTTTTTAATCGGTCAAATTCCTACCGGTAGCGAAGACCCCTTCGCCCTACGCCGCCAGGCCTTTGCCATTGTGCGCATCTTGTTGGAGAATAGCTGGTCACTGACCGTGGAAGATTTACTGCAAGAAGTAAACCGTGTATACAGCGGGAAATTATCTGCAGAAGTCCTACGGGCTTTGAGTGATTTCTTACGTCAGCGTGTAAGCGGCATTTTGCAGGAACGCGGCCACAACTCCGCTTTATTAAATGCTGTTGCAAACTGGCAACAATTGCCTTTGGCACAAGTGGAACAATTAATTGCCGCTTTGGAACAGGTGCAAAACCGCACCGAATTTGCCGCCGTGCGCGAAGCCGCAAAACGTGTCAGCAATATTTTGAAAAAATCGGGCAAAGCAACTGCCTCGGTAAAGGAATCCTTGTTTGAACTCCCTGCGGAACAAGCCCTTTTCAAAGCGGTTCAATCCTTTGTACCGTCGTCGGCCAAGACCCTGCAAGAATATCAAGCGGAACTGAAAAAATTGGAAGTATTTAAGCAACCTCTTGAGCAATTCTTCACGGATGTAATGGTAAATGTTCCTCAAGAAGATTTACGTGCCAATCGGTTGGCTTTGCTTACCCAGGTACATCAAAAAATGACTTGTGTGGCCGACATTACCGCGCTGTAGAGAGAAATATGAAAAAAACATTATGGATTATGTTGGGACTCCTTCTTACGTTTCCGGCAACGGTGCCGGCAGTGCCCTTATCACCCACTCAAGTAAAGCGTGTACTGGTTCGGGCCGTTCCCCCCACCTGGCAAGAAAAATTAGCCCTCATAGAAAAACAATATCACCAGGCGCGCTCTAATTATCCGAATGATCCTCTCCCTTTATGGCAAGATTCATTTGTATTTTCCAAAGATACTTTAACCTATCGCGATAGACTCATTGCCCTGCAAAAAGATATCTCTAAAAATCCGGCCTTGCGCCAGTATCGTTTTATGGCTCCTATCGCACAGGATCTAGCCCGCTTGCATGATAAAAAAATTGCTACATTACGGGCGTTCTTCCAAAATGATCCCAATGCCCCTATCGTGCAAACGCAGCGGATCCGCCCTTTTACGTTGTCTGTGCAACTGGGACAAGGGCTCAGTGCCGTAGAGATTTGGATTGATACCCCCACCAAAAAAGTATATTTAATGTCGGACAATTTCTATTCCACCGCCAAAACCAAATACAATTTGCACCTGTATTAATAGGTACAAAGACCCACCTCTGCTTAGGTCCAAAGACCCTGGTTGTGTGAATAAAAACTTCCTATACTAATGAGGTAAGGAGGATACACATGAACTACAAATCTACATTAAACGTTATTTTAAGCACCTTGCTACTAAGCACAGGCATGGCCGTCCAAGCCGCCAATACGTCTTTACAAGACCGCGTACAACACGCCGTAGCGCAAGCTCAAATCCAAAAACCCAAACCTGAAATTATTGTCATCAATTGGGGCGACCAAGTAAAACATGTTGAAAGAACTCTTGAATATCTTACCGAACAAGGCAAAAAAATCGTTACTCCCTCTTTCAAACAGCTCCCCGTCAAACGCAAACATGAAGTGTTTAATGCGCGCTTAGGGAAATTACGCAAAGCCGTAGCAAACAATTCCGTAATCAAAGGGTATCAGGTCGTCGTGCCGGATCCCGAAGTATTGATCTCTATGAACGAAGCCGATTTGAACAAGGCCGTTCGGATGTTTGAATCGCACAAAATGTCTTTGTACAATTTTGTACCGTGTTCTCGTCCGGTAAAAGGGGTGGTTGCCATCTCTATGATCCAAGAACCGGTACGCGATCACATCCACGTGCTCTACAACTTATGGATTGATGTAACCACCCATAAAGTGTACGTACTTAAAGGCCCCAAATATTACGGCATACAACCCTAAAATACCCTCATTTTTAGAAAAAACCCGCATATTTTTATGCGGGTTTTTTCGTCGAGAAAAACAATATTTTTAAAAAATTTTTAAAATTACCCCTTGACAAATTGAAGTTTTCCATTATACTATGGGTATGGAAGTTCAACTGTAGTTCGCTAGGCGTGGTTGGAAAGGGCGAAAGCCCACCGCACTTGAAGCACCTTGTAGGGGCGAGAGCGGTTACCAACGAGTGTAGTTGCCAGCGGTTGTAGGGTAGTCGCAGTGCAAAGACGTTGGCGGTTAACACGGTTGTTCTGTTGGTTACTTGACTGCTGGAGTCTGCAAGGCGCGCTTAGAAAGCTGTAGTGTAGGGTTCTGGGGTGTGTGGAGCCGTAGGGTCCGGACGGAACGGACGAGACGGCGTGTTCTGGGGGTTGATGTGTTGCTTCGGCTTGCGGAACATGTACGACGACATAAGTCCTGGCGGTAATCCCAGAGGAAAAGGAGTAATGATGAGTAGTTGTAAAATAGAGCAGTAGAACCCCCTTGGTTGGATAAACTAAGGGGGCTTTTTTTGGCCTTTTTACCCCCTTTTTAAGCAATTATAGGCCTTTGGGCCTAGGAATGCCTAGGTCCAAAGACCCTGGAAATTTTCACGTGAAAACTTTAGAATAAGTATAGACAGAAATAGAAATTCTGGAGGAATCTATGCTTAAAAAAACACTTTTAGTTGCCATGCTCTTTGTGCTAGCCACTACTACGTTTGCACAAACCCACCGACGTTCTGCCCGTCGTCACCACCCGCAGCAATCTATTGCCAATAACGTAACCCGCCGGGTAGCACAAACTACTCCCCGTCTATTCCGTTTAGACGAACCTGGTTCATTTAACCGCAACAGTGAAGCTTGGTATATATGGAACAACATGTCCCAACCGGGAATTATCCTCCAAGATGCTATCATAGAATTTTATAAAGAAACCGATGCAGGTCTAGCGGCTCGCAAAACCGCCGCCGCCCAAGCCAATTATCTAGCCGAAATGCTTGAAAAACATGACATGTTGGCTCAATACAAGACGTATGTAAAAGGCCAGACCCAAGCTCTAACGGATCTTAAACTTGGGTTATTGGCGGAACAAAGTAATTCTTCTCCATCGTTGTGGGACATGTTTATGCATTTCCCTGGTTTGTATCAAACCATTGCTTACTTCGCCAATCGTGGCAAAACCGTAGCACCTCAAGTACAATTGGAAGCAAAGAAGACGGAAATCTTTAAAGAAGGGAGTTTGTTGCTAGACCGTTTTGAAATAGCGGAAATGTACGATTTTATGCAAAAGAACAAGGCCCAACTCTCCAAGAAGAACCTCGCCGTACTAACGAAATACAAATCCATGAGTGAGGATGGGCACCGCGCGCGCAAATACTTAATTAGTCTTTAATTTGCCGATCTAACCCTCTAGAATAAAACTCCCCGGTATAATACCGGGGAGTTTTGTTCGCCAAAAACTTTGCAAATTACGCAGCGGATAATACACTGGGTTGCGGAAGTTCGTCCTCGTCGTTTTGGGCCGAAGAAGAACCTGTGTCATTTTCGTTTTCTTCGTCGGGCAGAGGGGTAATTACCTCTTCTTCGTAAGAACGATCCGGAAGAGGATCCAAAGATTCTTCCATGACCACGGGAGTTTGGGGCACTACCGTGCGTTGGGCCTCGTTTTGTTCCACGCTGCCGTAGCGGTTATTGGGGTTCCACCACGCCGGCGGATTGCCCGCACAAGCGGCTAATAAAAAAGCCAATAAACATACGCTTATTTGTTTCATATAGGATTATTATACTTTATTTTCCCACGCTTGTTTATAGAGTAATCCCGCGTGATAGCTACTGCGTACCAACGGCCCGCTGGCTACGGCTTTAAAGCCCAGGGAAAGTGCCTCTTGCTTCCACGCTTCATACTCGGCCGGTTCAGGATAGCGTGCTACCGGATAGTGTGCGACCGACGGGGCTAAATATTGCCCAATGGTCAACAAATCCACGCCTACGCCCCGCAAATCTTTCATTAGCTGAGTAATTTGCGCGGAGGTTTCGCCTAGCCCCACCATAAAGCCCGTTTTGGTAAACACGCCAGGCGCCAATTTTTTGGAAGTTTCCAACAAGGTAAGCGTACGCGTGTAATCTGCGCCGATACGCACCTGTGCGTAAAGCGGGGCTACCGTTTCTACATTATGGGCTAGCACGTCGGGATGAGCGTTTAAAATGAGTTGTAAGGCATCTTTGTTGCCGTGTAAATCGGAAATAAGCGGCTCCGTTTTGACGGCAGGCGTACACGTATGAATCGCGTTTAGCACCTGGGCAAAATGGGAAGCACCACCGTCGGATAGATCGTCGCGCGTGGGCATGGTAAGCACCGCATAGCGGATATTCCACTCTTTAATAGCATCCGCCACCCGCTGAGGTTCTGCCGGGTCCGGCGGGAGAGGGCGCTTCTTGTCCACAGCGCAAAAGCGGCATCCACGCGTGCAAATATCCCCCAAAATCATAAAAGTAGCATCCCCGCAATTAAAGCATTCCCCCCGATTCGGGCAATGAGCGGCGTGACACACCGTATGCAGAGCATGCGCAGAAATGGAATCTTCCGCCCGCAATGCCTGGGCACTGCGTAGGGCGGCTTTATTTTTACCTACCAATTCTTTAAGCCAAGTCGGCACGGGAAGTGTACTCATACAGATATTATACAAAAAGGTATAATAATAAGAAGGGATGAAATCATGAAACGTTTGGCCGGGATATTACTCTTTTTATTATCTGTTCCTAACGCTTTTGGTGCGGCTTATACCGTGCCGGAACGCTTGCAGGAAGCCGCCGACCTCTACTTTAACCACAAACCCAACGAAGCGTTGGAAAAATATGTAGAACTTTCCAAAGAGAATGGGAACCGAACCGCTTTTTTAAACGCAATCTTCATTGCGATGGAGCAAAATAAGCCCAAAGAAGCCGTGGACATTGCCCTGGCCGCCAACCGGCTTTATTCGCAAGATGATGAAATTATGGAAATGGCGGCAGAAGCCCTACTGGCAGACGGTCAATACGCCGCGGCGGAACGGTTACTTTCTTTCTTGCCTGAAAGCAACCAAACGGCCGGGTTTTTTCATATCAATTTAGCCCGTGCTCAATTGGGTATCGGTGAAAAAAAATTGGCCAAATATAATTTAAAGCGTGCTGTAAAAGCGGGATCTCACCCGGGGTTATCCAATTTTTTGCTGGGCCAAGTTTACGAGGAAGAAAAAGATTTTAAACACGCGGCTACTGCTTACAAACAAGCCCTGGATTATGACCATCAGTTTATTGAGGCCCGCTTGGGTTACGCCCGCACGTTGGAGGCCTCGCGCCAATATAACGAGGCCTACCGCCAATATAAGATGATCTTTGCCGCCGACAAGAAAAACACAAAGGCCCAAGCTGCGTTAGTACGTTTAAAGCCCAAAATTACCAAGCCCGAAAAAGAATTGGCACCCGGTATTTCGGTGGCGGAACATACCCCCGTTTTGCCATTGATTCTCCCCCCGGGGCAAGAAGAACCGGTAGAAATTAAAATTGGGTTGGGCGTTACCCAAAACGGGAAACCTTCCCCGCGCAATCAAGTGGTTTTTAGTCCTTCGCACCCTTTTAGCGTGTTAAACGCCAACGGAAAACTGATCACTTCCGCTTCCGGGGGAGAAACGTGGAGTGCCGTGCTAGAAGGCAAACAAGCTTATTTGGTGAGCCCAAAGGGCAAAAAATTCCCCTTTTCCAAGCATATTACCGTTGTCCCGGCGGCAGATTCTCCCACCCAGGCCCCTACTATTTTAGTCAAAAATATTTTAAGCGGTGCGGGAATGAGCTGGGCCAACATAGGGGATAAAGAATACCGCGGCGAGTTGCAAATTATTCACAACCCTTCTCTGCGTACTTTGGTGCCCGTCAACAAAGTAACGCTTGACGAATATGTACAAGGGATTATCGCTTCCGAAATGCCGGCCGGGTTCCCCCCTCAAGCCCTAAATGCTCAGGCCGTTTTAGCCCGCACGTATGCGCTAAAACACATAGGTAAACACAAAGCGTACGGATACGATTTGTGTGATACCCAAAATTGCCAAGTATATGGCGGCGTACTGGCCGAAACTCCCGCCGGGAACGCTGCTGTGGAAGAAACCTTTGGCCAAGTACTCATTTATCATAACAAGCCCATTGAGAGCGTATTTTCTGCTAACTGCGGGGGAGCCACCCAAAGTGCCAAAGATGCCGGTTGGAACGAAACCCCCTATTTAAATACGGTATCCGATTACCAAGAATTTGATTTTGAAAAACTAGAGCCCTATCACTTTAAAAAACTACTACAATATCCCCCGGCCGCGTATAGCAAATACGATAAACACGTCAGCTTGGCGGCGTTTCGGTGGGCACGCGTCGTCAGTGAGCCGGAACTGCGGCAAGTAATTAAAAATCAGAAGAAAGATATTGGCCAAATTACAGCCCTGATCCCTCTGCAACGCAGCCGGGCCGGCTATGTAACCCAATTGCTGGTCAAAGGCACCAAGGGCAGCATAACGCTTAATAAAGAGAACGTTATCCGCAATAACTTAAGCTTGGGGATGCTACGCAGCAGTTATTTTATTGTACAGCCCAATTATGAAAACCGCCAACTTAAATACTTTGTATTTTACGGCGGGGGCTGGGGACACGGAGTAGGGTTCTGTCAAACCGGTGCTGCCGGACGGGCGGATGCCGGGCAGGACTATAAAACCATTCTAGAGCACTATTTCCCCTTGGCACAACTGCAAAACGCCCAATAAACCTGTAAAATCCCATAAAAATTGTGTCATTACACTAAATTTGGTATAATATGTCAAGGGATTTTTATATGCAACGGGAAGAAATTGTGTTACAAAATTGGAAGGCCGTAAATTCTTCCCTAGCACAAGCGTGCAAACGAAGCAATCGAAGTCCACAAGAGGTTACGCTCTTAGCCGTTACAAAATATGCACAAGATTGTGACGTGCTTACCTTACTTAACAAGGGTGTACTAAGCGATATTGGCGAGTCCCGCGTCCAGCAGGCCTGGGCCCGTTGGCGTGAAAACCCGGCATTTGCCCCTTTTGTGCAGGTGCGCAAACATTTTATTGGGCATTTGCAAAAGAATAAGGCAGCCAAGGCAGCCGCGCTGTTTGACTGGATTGACTGTATTGATGACTTTGAGACGGTTCGTTTATTAAGTACGCATGCCCCTAAAGGCAAACAGCTACGCGTGCTGGTGCAGGTCAAATTGACTCACCGGGACACCCAGGCGGGATTACCCCTCCCGCAGGCCCGCGAGTTAGTTAAAAAGCTACAGGGCGCGTTTGAAAATATAGCCGTATGCGGATATATGGCCATTGCCCCACAAGGGGCCAGCCCAGCCGATTTAAGGGCCTTGTTTCGCACGGTAAAAGAAGCATTTGACCAAGATTTTAAAGGGGTACCCCAGGCGCAGCTTTCCCTGGGGATGAGTGAAGATTTTGAAGTAGCGGTGGAAGAGGGTTCCACCCTGCCGCGTATCGGCAGTTTATTGTTTACATCCAATTTGGAGGGACTATGATTATTAAAGTACGTTTAATCCCGGGGGCGGAGCGCAATGAAGTGATCAGCCGCATTGGCAGCGTGTTGCGTGTAAAAATTAAAACTAAAAAAGTGGATGATGACCCCGCCAACGCCATGATGAAAGTGTTTTTGGCCGATTTCTTTAACGTGAAAGAAGGCAGCATTATTTTAGTGAAAGGGGCCAAAGGAAAAGAAAAAACTGTAGAAGTGCGCGATAAAAGCGAAGAAGAATTGCGCGAGATTATGGATTCAATTCCGTAGGATATTCCACAATAACGTATTAAACCGGACCTAACAGGCCCGGTTTTTTATGGAAAATTTCATAGGTCTTTAGGCCCAGATGACTTTGGGCCCAAAGGCCCTGGAAAGTGAGCTGTATTTACCATATACTAATGGTGTAGGAGTATAATTACCAAATTAAGGAATACGAGGATAGAGGATATTATATGAACCGTTTGATCAGCCGCTTGTTACTTGTTGTTTTTACGTTTAATTGTTTGCTTTTTACCCCGGGCGTTTCCTGGGGGCAGCAATTACCCCGCAATAATAATTCGTCTCCAACACAACGTTGGAATAATTTCCAATGGGGCCAACAAAATGTACAACAACCTTCTTGGACACAAGTAAGACCCAGTAATAATACTAATACCTCAAAACCCTCCTCTATCAATCCTCTTGCCAAAGCGTTAGCGGAAAAATTAGGGACTCAAACACCTTTAACACCGCAAGAGTTACAACAACGCGCGGCAGAGTTACGCAAACCTTACGAAGAATCTTTTGAATACGAGGACATTGTGCAAAGCTCCTACGCGTTATATTCCCTCTATGTAGGACAAAACTATGCTGCACGCACGCTGAAAGAAGGTTTGGATTGGTTAAAAATTGACTCACAAAAAGGGGGCAGAGGCATTTATGCTAACAATAGCAATTTTGCCACGAAACGCAACCAAGCATTGGAAAGCATCAAAGCCGGCAATATGGAAGGTGAGCAAATTTTAGATTTCATTGATCCTTTTGACCCTGTCAAACGCAACGATCTCAATGCTTTCTATGCCGCACAATATTTGACCGAAGTTTTAGCCGGTACCAACGCCATTTATCCCGGCTTGGAACAATTTTTACGCCATGCACAATTACGTATTTTGCATAGCATCCAACTGACTAAAGATGAACCCCGTATGGACCCGCAACGGGCCCGCTTATTGGGGCAATTGGCCATTACTTATAGTTCTATACGCTTGAAATTTAAAAGCTTATACGGAAAAGACCCCATGGAAAATTTCAATGAGCACTATGCTTATGTGCAAAATACTAGCATTCCTGAAGTAGTGATTGGGGGTTCCCGTCTTGTAAGAAGAATTGATGGAAGCGTCGTAGATGTGGACCATCATGAAGTAATTGATGACATAGAAGTAGTATATGAAAATACGGCAGAAGAAGATTATGAACAGCTTTCTAAAGATGAATGGATCCGCAGACGTCTGATTGAAAAAATAACTGCCCTTAAAAAAGCAATTAGCGAAGATGAAAACACTCGTTATACGGCTAAAAAATTAGCGGATACGCTGGTAGCCCGCAACAAAACGCAAAACTTCTCTTTCGGTTCCGCGGCAGGAGATATTGCACGCGAATTTTTCCTTATCAATTTGCTTGTAGATGTCCTGGGTATTTTGGATAGTTTAATAGGGAATATGGTGGGGATGGACAAAATCACACAATTGCTTTCCTCTCCGAATATAGGGCCTTATCCAGCCCCCTCTGTTAGCTTATTAACGTTGGCCTCAACAACGGCAGAATATGACCTGATTGATCATCGTTTGTTGAACGTGCGCGAATTGATTAAATTATTGGATGCTGATAAACTGGCTGAATCCAATCATGCCGGTACAGCTCCTGTATATTTAAATGATAACTTATATCAGGGAGTGCAACCGGCTATTGCAGAAGTATTTAATACGATCTATGTATATGCCATTACCCCTGGCCGCTCTGCCCAAGAATGGAGCCAAATAATGGACTTACTTAAAGAATTAAGCGATCCGCATAAATACTCCATTATGGTACGTTTGTGTGCCCTGTCCGTGGCGGCCAAATTGATTAGCTTGCGTCAACAAGCCCGCTACAGTCGTGATGTCTTGGGTGGAAACAGAGCTCAATATACCCCCAGCGAAATGCAACCCGAAATGGCCAACTATTCCTTGCCGTATGAAGATTTTGATAACATGACTTCCATTTACAGCATGCAAGCACGTCAAAATCCTACGCAATCCAGAATGGTCCGCGAATATGAGTATTTCCGTCAAACGGGTAAAATGCCTTATAACTATGCAGATTTGATGTTGCAATACTTGATTGATTTGTATTGGGAAATGACTGCCCCCGGTTCCGCCCATGGGATGCAATCTTATGGATTGGATGCCACACAAATGCAAGAAGTAGCCGCACAATTAGTAAAACTGTATAACTACATTCAACCCGCAGCGGCCAATCAAGAACGCTACCCTGTGGTATTGCCTCCCGGTCAAGATCACATGGAACAAGTAACCGTTTCACAAACAACGGAAGATTACAACCACATTGATGTAAGAACTTCCACCAAAACGGTGCTGATTCACTACGGGGCTAAGGTAACTACCTCTACCGGCGTAACGGTATATATGAGCCAAACCCCTCCACTCAATTTAAACAAAAAAGTGGAAGATGGTCTTAACTTTATGAGTGAGTTTATGATGGATGTATTAACCTGGAAATTGCTCATCTCCACCGTCCGCACGGGAATCCGCGCCGCCAAACCTCTCGTCAAATTGGTCAAAGACGGAAAACAGGTTAAATTAGGAATTAGAGAAGCATTCCGCGATGGAGGTAAATTCTCTTCGGAGCAGGCCCAACTTAATGCCCGTTACGTACTGCAGCATCCCGTTCCGCGAGTCACTAGCCGCGAAGAAGCTTTAAAATTCTTACGCCTTGGCCCGAAGGCAACCGAAGCAGAAATCAAACAAGCATTCCGCGAACTGTCTAAAAAATATCATCCGGATATGTTGCCCAAAACAACCGTACGCGGTGAAAAATACGTGAATGAACAGTTTGCCAACCTCTCAAATATAAGATCATTTGCGTTAGGTGAAAGAAACCCCAATTTAGTGATTAAACCCGGTACGCCACGGGCTGTTACGGAAGCTGACAAAACCATGCCAATACCTTTAGTGGATGAGCAAGAACAAGCCCGTGCTGCGGCCAAAACTGCCCAACGTGTTGCCAGTGTGGAAGAAACGATGAACATCGCCGGCGGGTTTGCAACCTTCTATGCTCAAGATTATGTATTAGGTTACCCGGCTAACGCTGTAGAAGAAGAAGTAGGCAACCGTACCGCTGCGCAAATCAACCAGGCCTACAATAACATTCCTACTGCCTCTGGCGAACGCTCGGAACAGCCGACCGGGTGGTTGGATGACGTGGCCGCCGATGCGGAAACCGTACATCAAGGTGGTATCTTCCGCCTCCCCTTGGCCGCAGCTACCTTATTTGGGGATGATCTGTTCGGCCGGGATTACATTACCATAGATACCCGCGCAAACATTGACTTGTTTGCCCAACGTGAGGCCTATGACAGAGCCGTCCAAGCCAATGATTTGGTCAAGTTCCAAAAACAAATGGACAAAGAAATTGCTGCCATCAACAAGGAAAAAGAACAATTCTTAAAGAATTATAAAGTATTCCTGCAAGCTATCCCAAATGGTGAAAAAGAATTGAAGACGGTTTACCAAACCTATGTGCAGGGCCTCAATCGGGTGAAGAATATGGCCGCCCAAAACTTGCAAAAAGCCCAAGCCCAGCATGAAGAAGAAGCGACCAAATTCATCAACACGCAAGCTGACCTTATGGTACGCTGTGTAAAGGCCTATACTGCCCAACAGATCCCGTTGAATATTGCGATGGATCAACAAGCTCTGCGGACGCAGTTCCCCTTCACCATGACGAAACAAATAGAAGAACAAATTAAAACCATTGTCACTCATTTCTTACGTCAAAGAGAACAAGGATTAATTGAGTTGTTTACTGCCTCCCAACGTGCTTTGCAAAACGAATCCCTCTCTGGGGAAAAATTGACCCAGCAGGCCTCGGATAAGTTGCAAAAAGCGCAACAGGAATACAACAAAAAAATAGAAGATTTGCAGAAATCCTTGGCGAAAAAAGAGGGCATTGTACAAGCCCAAAAAGCACAAGAGTTTGTGGAAAAAGCAGTTGCATGGAAACAAGCGGCTTTGGATGGCGTTGTGGCGAAAATGGTAAAGAAAGCCGAATCTTTAGTGACCTCTTGGATTCAATTTGATGCCTATGCCGTGGAACAGTATAATGCGCTGCTCTCCCAATTCCAGGAAGAAGTGAACAATGCGTTCCTGACGACGATCACTCAAGAAGAGTTCAACAAGGCCTATGCCCAGGCAGAAGCCCGCTTGGATAAAGGATACCTGGAATTTACCAATAACTTGTGCAAACAAGGCAAAGGGCAAATTATCTTACTCCCACAAGCGGTTGCCCTTTATAGTCAAAAAGCAGATAAATTCTATATGGATAACAATCAAGAACTATCCCCTATGGAAAAAGAGTTATTCCAAGCATTCAATGATGACTTAACCAACGCTGCTTATACAGCTACTTCAAAGGCAGATTTTGACAAACGTGTCAAAGAGGCGGAAAAACTCTTGGATCAAGGGCTCCAAAAAGCAAAGGAAATTGCCCCTAATCAAACCGTCCAACCGATTATGTATCATTAGTCCTCCATCCTCCTTAACGCACAAAAACTCCCCGGGTAATTTACCCGGGGAGTTTTAGTTAAAGCTGCTTAAGACTATTTGTATTTGGCTTCTTTTTTGAGGAAATCAAATACCTTGCGTTCCGTTAGCGTGGCAATGATTTGGTCTTTGCGTTCGGCAAAGAAGGTTTTAATCTTCTTTTCTTCGGATTTTTGCTTGCTTTCCGCTAAGCTTTTGTCCAATTCGGCTTGCCAATCGGCCTCGGTAGCTTGGAGGTTTTCTTTCTTGGCAATGGCATGGATCATATACCCAATGCGCAAGTCCTTCTCCACGCTGGGGCGGATACGTTCTTCAAACATTTTGTGTTGCTCAGCCGTCAATTTGTGCGGATCCAGCTGGGTCATGCTGTGCACAAAATTGTGCAAGGAAGATTCGGTATATTCTTCTACCAAGCTTTGGGGAAGGTCAAAGTTGTTGGCCTTTACCAAGGCATTTTCAATTTGGGTAATTTCATCGCGCTCGGAAGCACGTTTGGCTTCGTTATCCAAGTTTTCTTTCACTTTGGCTTTCAGTTGATCCAGCGTTTCAAAGCCCATATCTTTGGCAAAATTGTCATCCAAGGCCGGTACTTTTTTGTATTTGATATCATCTACCGTCACGTGGAAAGAAAGGGTATCCTCCCCCTCTTTGGTTTCAATGTCTTTCACGTCGCCTTTTTTGAGCCCTTTGAGGCCTTCGGCCAAGCCGGGCATGGTTTGCGGGGCAGACATATCAATAAGTTCGCTATCGGCAGAGAGTTTGTAATCATCCGTACCGTTGCGTTTGCCGCTGTAGTGTACCACGGCATAGCAGGTATCATCAATGGTGGCACCGTCCTGCGCGCTTTCTAAGCGGGCATTGGCATCCAATACGCGGTTTAAGTTATCGGTAACGTCCTGTTCGGTGGCGGTATCGGTCTTTTTGGTGATTTCAATCCCTTTATAACCGGTTACGTCAAATTCGGGCGCTACATCTACCGCCATTTCAAAGGTAAAGGGCTGGCCGTCATTAAACGTGTTAAAATCGGCCTTGGTCAAGGTTGGCATGGCTACAGCATCCACTTTAGACTGCGCCAAGGCAGCGTTAATAGCGGATTTTACCGCTAAATCCAATGCACGTTCTTTGATATGCCCGGCAAAATTTTGTTTTACTAAATCCAACGGCACTTTGCCCGCACGAAAGCCCTGCATTTGGGCACGCGATTGCACCTGAATAGCTGCGTTTTGAAAGGCCGTAGTAATGAGGGAAGGAGCCGCCTCTACCGATAAGGTAACCCGGCAGCCCTCTTTGGAAATTTGGCTGGTTTTTACTTCCCCCTCTTGGGCAGTTTTGAAAATAGACATGTGATACTTCTCCTTATGCTTCGGACGAACCGAAAGATATGGACGGAGAGGGACTTGAACCCTCACGGTGTGAACCATACGCTCCTAAGGCGTACGCGTCTACCAATTCCGCCATCCGTCCTATTGGTTGTTTTGAAAATGTGGGCCATGTGAGGCTCGAACTCACGACCTTACGCTTAAGAGGCGTCTGCTCTACCAACTGAGCTAATGGCCCGAACGATACTTTATTATAGCATATTTGCAGAGGGAAAACGAGCCCTGTGATAAGCACCACCTCCCCTTGTGTGACACAAGGGGAGGTATATTTATCCGCAAATTTTATGGATTCTAACGGCTCCAACCGTGCAGATTTTTGTAATAGTAGTAGTTCTTCATCTGACGTAAATATTGGATATACCCGTAAGAACCGTTGTTTAAATTGTTGTTATACCACATATATCCGTCCAACCCGGCGTGGAAATAATCTTCGGTAGTGAGCACCTCTTTGCCGGACTCAGTTTTAATTACATCCCCGTCGTTGGGTTCAAACTTACTGGAGGCAATTACCGCCACGTTTGGATCCAACCGGCGCAGCTCTTCCATCATGGCAATTCCCCCTTCTGGGACTAACAGATCTGTAATAACCAAGTCATATTGGGAGCCGGAACGCACCCGATTTAAAAAAGTTCTTCCTTCGGAAAAAGTTTCCACTCTGGCCCCTTTGCCCAAAAGCCCTTTTTTGCCCCATGCTTCAAAATTGAGACGAGGGTTCAAATCGTCATTAATGAAGGCAATGTGTAAATTTTCGGGGATGTGTGTTAATAATTCATCTGCCTCATCGGTAAATTTCATCATAGCGGCGTCGTGCGCACGTTCCGCAGCACGCTGTGCCATTTTCTGCTCGGCAGACATAGCGGTTGTATAGTCCTCTTCATCATACTCATCTTCCCAATCGGCGTCTTGTTCGCCGGCAATCATAGTGGACGACCCGGGCAAATATGGGGAGGAATGGTCCGGATTATAAAGAATAAATTCGTGCACATTGTAGATTCTATGATCCGGACGAGAAATTCTTAAGCTCGTCAGCACCCCCTTTAACATAGGGACATAAGCCGCACGCATTTGATCCCAATATTGCTGTTGAGCCATGATAAAAGGATCCTTAATAAAAGCATTGCGCAATTTTAAGACGTCAGTAGTCATTTTATAGATAAAACTATTGATGCGCGTGCGATCCCCAAATTCAAGGGCATAATCCTCACTTGCAAAATAACCGAGCCGGCTTATGAGATAGGAATTTATCTCTTTAGAATTAATAATAAAGTCCTCATATTCCTTAGACAACGATTTCCACGTTTCCATGGGCACTTCGTGCGTGAGGTAACCAAAACGTAACGAAGGTGGAGTAACTTCCATTTTCCGCCAAAGGTATCCCAAAGTTTCTCTGGATTCTTTCCATGGGACACGATCACGCCATGAACCAATGAGATATCCTTTATCATAATCAAACCCTGTACGTTTAATGGCCAATTCCACATCCATTCCGCTTTTGATAGCATCGGAACTGGCATAGGCAAGCGTACCAGAAGGCATAATGGAATGGCGCTTATTCGCACTTGAAGCCGACGTGGAAATAGCTACCCGCCGTTCCAAATCCACCCCGGTTCTTTCCAGGAAAAAATTCCGTTTTTCGTTAGCATCCCAATTCAAATTTTCCAGCAATATAGGTTCACGTTTGGTTGAATTTTTTAATTTATAAGATTTTTTGATTCTCCCAAAGGTTTTGCGAGGGGCTCTTGTTGTGTATGATTTTTTAAATTTAAACTTCCGAGGTTTGGGGAGCACGGCTTCTGCATTTAACAAATTCCCACCTATCACCAAACACATCACGATTGCGAACCAACGGACGATTGTATGCATAATACTTGCTCCTGTTTTAAAAACTTATATTTTAGTTTACCACAATTGCTTCCTACACGCCAGGGTCTAAAGGCCCAACTGTGTATAGGTCTTTTTACCTATTTAGCGTAATTTTTTATTGACAATGCCCCTCGTAAACAATAAAATATAAGTGGAGTATTTTATATCAATGAACAGGACTCGTGTACAAACTATGAATAAAAAATTATTGTGTTTTGTGCTTTTTGTCTTGGGTTTGGCCAGTGTAGCCACAAAGGCCGATGCCCAATCAGGGTTAGAAGTGGGCAGTATCAACGCCATTTTGGAAGATAATTCCTTGCGCGACGCTGCCACCCGCTACGTATCCGTATTTTCTTATTTCTTTCCGGAAGAAGCTACCCGTTTAGGGTTTTCTGCCGGCAACAACTTGCTCAATGACCGCAGTGCCAATAGCGATGAACAAGCCCAACAGGCATTAGAAGCTGTGGTACGGGATTTGAACTTAATTGATATTTCCAATCTTTCCGAAAACAAGAAGGCCGAATATCACCTGCTTAAGCAAACGGTGCAGAGCAATCTGTGGCAATTACAACAGAACCGCTTAACCAAAAACCCGCTTTATTATGCACAAGCCCTGGATGCCGTGTATGATTTGTTGTTGGTTCCGCAAAGCAACTTACGCACCAAACGCCTCAATTTGCTGGGACGTGTTTCTGCGCTACCCCTGGTAGCACAGCAAGCCCAGGAAAACTTGGAAGATGTTTCCCCTCACTTGGCCCGGTTAGCCATGGAAAAGGCCTACTACGCCTATATTTCGTTTGACGAAGTAGCAAAATTAATTACCGAGGGGCCGGCTCTATCCAATGATTCCAATGATGCCCCCAAAGCAGAAGGTGCCGTTCAGAAGGCCAAAGTTGCCATCCGCCAATTATTTGACTTGTTTAAACAACTTTCCCAACAAGAAAGTGCCACCCAGGATTTCCGTTTGGGAGAAGACGCTTATGCCCAAATGTTAAAAGACACTTACCAAATTACGGAAAAATCTTCCGCCCTAGGCAAAGCGCTGGAAAAACAATTTGATCAAGCTCAGCACGAATTGGCCACCGCACTGGAACCGTTTGCCTTATCCGCCGAGGACGAAGAAGTAACCGTTGTAGAAGATTTGAACGAAATTCCCTTTATTCAACGTGCGCAAAAAGAAGTGGAAAAAGATGCCAAGCCCAAAAAAGCGCAAAAACCGGAATATGTTCCCCCCACCGCCAACCAATTTTATGCGGTGGCAACGCAATTGGAATCCCCCTTTACGTTGGATGATAAAATCAACGAAGAAATCAACAAACAGGCCACTGCCTTTATGACCCAGTTAGTAAAGGATAAAGTCCTCCCTTCCAAAATGGCGTTTAAAGTGCAACCCTTGCCGGCTTACTTTGCCTATCAACAGGCCTATAAGTTTTTACCGGCATATAACGTGTTCTTCTTGCGCGTACCTACCGGCAATGAACTTGCCAAAAAGGAAATGCTCAAACAAGATTTCAATGAGCCGGCCTATAAACTGTTTATCAGCCAAGCGGTGGTGCCGGGAACCTATTACCAAAACAGCATTACCAAAAGCAACGTTAAACGTGTTTTTGGAACCCCGCTGTTGGCTAACGGATGGGAAACCTATGCGCTTAACGTAGCCAATAATCAGCACTATTTCTTGACGGATGAAGAACATTTGTTCTTTAGCTTTCAAAATTACTTGCGTGCCATTACGGCGTTGCTGGACAAACGCCTGCACACCCAAGAAATTACCTACGAAGAAGCCCAAAACTTCTTAGTGGAAAACAATGGCTTTACGCCCGAGCAAGCCCAACAGCTTTTGTTTAGCATTGTAGCCAATCCGGGGAAAGCCGTTAGCTATGTATTGGGTAACCAAGTGTGGGAGAAAGCCGCCGCCCCGTATCAAAAGAAATTTAAAAACCCCGGGCAGGTAACTACGCTGCTTTTACAAGCGGGCAATATCACCCCGGACGATTTAGCAGCCGAGCTTAAACAGCTATCCAAAAACAAATAATTTAAATTGCAAACTAAAAATCCCCGGCAACCTATGCCGGGGATTTTGTTATTAAAATTTAGAAATACTCTTATATCTAAATACTATTTATCCGCTTCCAGCTACTTGGCAACCAAATAGCCGGTTGATGCATCCCATGTGCACATCTTGCCGTCAGGACATGCCGGGATCTCTTTACCCTTAAACATTAGCTTACCTATAGTAGCTTGTGTGGCTTGCAAGGTGCTAACAGAAGCGCTGGCATTCCCCAAATTATTCATCCAAGTTAATTTGTCCTTATACACTAATGTTGGGTCTCCCGGTGTTTCGCCTTTCGCGAAAAAAACCGTGTCGGAAATAATGTTGTCAAAATTATGCAAAATAAGTTTACTATTCTTCTGCATGTATATGAACTCCGTCGCAAGGGCAGGGACGCTGCTGGCACTTGGGATGGATTTACCTAAATCCAATGTAAAAGGCAGCACAGTAGTAGTAGTATTAACCGGCCCGATAACATACAGTTTCTCGGCAATGTACAAATTATCGTACGTGGTGTATGTGGTGGGGAAGAATGTAACCATCTCCACGGCGTTATCGGCCCGCAACACTGCCGGGGCGATTAATAAAACAGCTGTTAACAAAAAATTCTTCGTAAAATTATACATTGTTCTCTCCTATTCATCTTTACATGTAAAAGTTCCGCTGGTAGTCTCCATACCATACACTTCGCAACGGTTTTGGCCCGATGAATCTATACAAAGAAATCCGGCTCTATGGTAGTCTTGACGCACGGCAGCGTCGCTCATATATATAAACATGACGCCATCGTTATCCCCCCCCGTACGCACGGCACAAACTCCGTTCGTGTATCTGTAGTTCGCCCCGGTGGGTCCACCCGGAAAGATAGAATACCTAAAGTACTTGGTTTGAAACGAATAGTTTTTAGTACTTCCGCCCGTGAACGCTAACCCCAAATGAGCTAGTTTGGGCTGTTTTGCTGTCGGGCAGTAATTGCCTGACCCGGATTGATAGCCCAAAACGCAGCCCATATTGTCCATGGCCGCCAATTTGGCCTCTTGCAATTTAAGCATAATGGTGCGGGCCTCGGCCAGGTGGGAGCGCTCAATCGTTTTTTCGTACATGGGAACCGCCATCAATGTTAAAATAGTTACAATGATGACCGCCGTTAAAATTTCAGCTAATGTAAAACCGTGTTTTGTTCTAATAATCTGCATATGCCCCCCCATAATTGTCAAAACCGTAAAGATCACACGCTTCGGCAATTTCCTCATCGGACAGTTGAATCCCGGAAAACCCTCCGCACCTAATCCTGTAGTCGGAACGGTTCATTCGAAATTCCAAAGCCAAATAGGGATTCCTATTCTTATGAGAGTATACAAAGTCCCCACTCGGGTTTAAGTTATAATTAAATTCCTTGCATCGGATGACAATATCTTGTACTACACACCCCAACGTGCGTTGGGAAGAATCCTCACTTGCGCTATCGCCAAACATATCCATACGTGTAAACACGGCTTTATCCGGATGCGCGGCCGCAAAGTCCTTGAATGTTTTATAGCCATATACGGTAGCTAAGCGTTCACTAGAGTCCACAATTGTACGCAACATGGCAATCGCCTCGGTAGCGCGGGCTTTTTGAATAGCCCGACGATATTGCGGCAGTGCCAACCCCAAGAGCAGCCCTACAATCAGTACCACGGTAAGCATTTCAGCTAATGTAAAACCCCTTCTGTTCATAAAAATCTCCTATTGACATCCCATCGCAAATTCACCAACATTTAGAATATCACAAAGATCGCCGGCATCACCATCTTGGCAGGACAAATGATCCCCGCGATAATAAACAACGACATCGTCATACCGGGTTCCTCCCCAGCGGGGTTTGGCCCCCACACACGGCTGCCAAGAGGTACTGGGCTTGCCCAAATGCAAGTAATACTCCCAGTATGGGGTTGTTAATTTATTATTGGACAAAGTATTCAGATCCGTGGTTATGGTGCCTTTTGCTTCTATATCCAGTTTACCGAAGGTCATTTTGCTGTCATCGGCACAAGTATATCCATCGTCGGTCCATCTACATCCGTGTTCAATCATCCACCGTTCGCGCGCCTCAAAAATAGCCGGCAGCAACTGAGCGGCCTCGGCCGCTTTGGCCCGATCAAGCGACTTGCGGTACTGCGGCATAGCCACCGCCGTCAAAACGCTTATAATCATGACCACTACCAATAGTTCAATTAATGTAAACCCCGTGTGTTGCATACAATCTCCTACTAATAAGTATAATACTTTTTTACACAATTACAATACCATTATAGCTAAAAATTAGTAATTTTGCATATTTTTTATTGGGCCGAAATTTGCTATGATATACAAGGTTTGGGCCTGAACCCAGATTCGGGAGGTTTTATGAGAATTCACGATGATGTTCAATTAGACTATTGCGACGTGCTCCTGCGACCAAAACGCTCGGCCTTAGCATCACGCTCGGCCGTGGATGTGTTGCGCGAGTACACGTTTAAATGGTCCCCCAAAAAATTGCACGCCACGGGCATTGTAGCCGCCAATATGTACACCACCGGCACCTTTTCCATCGCCCGCGAAATGCAAAAACAAAATTTATTTTGCGCCTTACATAAACATTACAGTGCCGAAGAATTGATTACGTTCTTGAAGAAAAATAAAAAAGAAATGGGGCACAATGATTTTATTTTTGTAAGTTCCGGCGTGTCGGACGCGGATTACACAAAATTAACCACTGTTTTAAAAACCAAACTCATTGACAATATCTGCATTGATGTGGCCAATGGTTATTCCCCCTATCTGATTGACTTTGTACGCAAAGTGCGCCAGGCCTGGCCGAAAGCGTTAATTATGGCCGGCAATGTAGTAACCGGCGATATGTGCGAAGATCTTATTTTAAACGGGGCCGATATTGTGAAGGTGGGCATTGGGCCGGGCTCTGTATGTACCACACGCAAACTGACCGGCGTAGGACGGCCGCAATTTTCTACCGTGATTGAATGTGCCGACGCCGCACACGGCATCAGCGGGATGATTTGCGCCGACGGCGGTTGCACCGTGCCGGGGGATGTGTGCAAAAGTTTTTGCGCCGGGGCGGATTTTGTAATGCTGGGCGGAATGTTAGCCGGGCACGAAGAAAGCGGTGGCGAAATGAGCACCAAAATATTTCAAACCGGCGAAGTAAATATGGTAGATGCGGACCATTGTGCAATGGTGCTGCAAGAAAAACAGTACAAAAAATTTTACGGCATGAGCTCTGCCTATGCGCAAGAGCAACATTACGGCGGCCTTAAAAAATACCGCGCCAGCGAAGGCAAAGTGGTGGAACTCCCCTTCCGCGGCCCGGTGGAGCCCACGCTACTGGCGATTTTGGGCGGCATCCGCAGTTGCATGACGTACATCGGCGCCAAACGCCTAAAGGATATGCCCAAATGCGCGTCTTTCTACCGCGTAAACCGGCAGCTTAACACCATTTTTGGAAATGAATAATAAGGAGCAAGCGTATGATTAAAGACGGAAGTAAAGTGAAATTTGATTACACACTGACCGTGGACGGCAAAGTAGAAGATACTTCCGCCGGACGCGCCCCCTTGGAATATGTCCACGGAGCCGGGCATATCATTAAAGGATTGGAAAAAGAAATGACCGGCATGAACGTAGGCGATAAAAAAACCGTTACCGTTCAACCTGAAGAGGGCTACGGCCTTGTGCAAGAAGAAGCTATCCGCCGCGTACCCAAAACCGCTATCGGCGGGGCTGACGGACTAAAAGTGGGCGATATGGTAGGCGCCAGCAACGCGGGGCATACGTTTCGCGCCGTGGTCAAAGAAATTACCGACACGGAAGTGGTGCTGGATTTCAACCACCCCTTAGCCGGTAAAACCCTCACCTTTGATATTGAAATCAAAGAAATTAACGACTAACCTTTACGTGTGCAAAAATAACCCCCGGTTATGCCGGGGGTTTGTTATTTTTATATAAATAGCTTTTGAACCAATAATTTAATTATATTTTTCCTGCGCTTGTTTGATCAGATTCACGATCGCGGAGGTAATTCTTAATCCTCCGTTGGGACACATTGAAGGAGTTTTTTTGTCAAAAACTGTCACGGCAACAATGTATCTGTTATCTCTTGTTTGTATAATGGGCCCACCGCTATTGCCACCTACAGTGTCAGCATTATGCCGGATAAATTCCCGTTCCACAGCACATATTTTGCCAAAGGAAGCCCACAACGAGTTGTCCGGTTTGTCGGCTCCACGTCCTAATGTTATTATGAAAGATTCATCCATTTCTCCGTTGGAAGGTACACGTACGCCCAACCAGCCCGTTTGCTTGCCGATATTTTTATCCAGCACCACAATTCCATAATCATACGCAAATCCTTTCAAATTGTCCGCATTCCCGCTATTGGCCTGCCTCTGATATTCCCGCGGAACAAGTAAATTCTTGGATTTAGCCGTTACAAAACCATCCTGTTGTTGAGCTGCTTGTTGTTGCTCTTTTTCTGCCACAACGCGCGTTAAAGCTACTAGAGGAAGAGGAGAAACAAACGTGTCCGACGGTTTTTTCATTTCACGGTTGGCATCCTTGCGCCGATGACGGATGGGCGTGGATTGTTGCATAGGAAGCCCAACCGCCCGAACCGTTACGGACTCTGCAAACCGCATACCCATATGACCTAAATCATTATAAAGACAATGTCCCGCCGTTAATACTAAATTTTTCCCCACCATTGTTCCAGAACAGATGGATTTTTTGTTACCGGAAAATTGCATTTCCAGCACTACTGCCGGTTTGTAGGAGCTGGGAGCTCTACCCGTAATTTCCACACGGCCATCCGGCCCTACAATTTGTTTAGTATACCCGGCGGTTAGGAACGAATTTCCTTGCAGGGTTTCACTCGGTTCCAATTCCAGCGCTATCCCCGGCTGCATGACATGTGTCGTTTCTTCACCGGTGATCATATCATAAGAAACCCATGCAGGTTCCTCAGCAACAATCGGACTGACTGCAAATAAAAACAAAATCAACAAACTAGATATATGTTTTATGCCCATAGTTTTTCCTTTTTTAAAATTCACTGTATTTTTATTCTAAGCAAGAAACATATCATTTACCAGGGTCAAAAGGCCCAAATATAACCTAGGCCCAAATATAATAAAAACCCCACCCTTTAGCTTTTGCGCAAAAAGGTGGGGTGTACTGTGGTATAACTTTTTATTTGAGCAAGTTTGTTAAACTAAACGTTTTTACTTCTTCTTGCATTGCCTTAATAGCATCATCTACCGTTAAGGGCTGTGTGTTGGTACCGTCTTTTAGACGCACGGTGAGGGTACCGTTGGCGGCCTCGTTCTTGCCGATAATGGCCGTGTACGGAATGCGCTGCATGTGCGCTTCGCGGATTTTAAGCCCTAGTTTTTCCGGGCGGATATCCAGCTCGGCACGTAAGCCGGCCGCTTTCATTTTGGCGGCTACTTCGCGCGCGAACGGGATTTGATCGTCCGTAAGCGTCAAGATTTTCATCTGCACGGGAGCCAGCCACAATGGGAACCAACCGGCATAGTGCTCAATCAAAACCCCGGTAAAGCGTTCAATGCTGCCAAACATCGCGCGGTGCACCATGATAGGACGTTTGCGGCCTTCGGGCGCCACGTATTCCAAGTCAAAGCGCTCGGGCAAATTGAAGTCAAACTGAATGGTGGAAAGTTGCCACAAACGGCCAATCGCATCCATTACTTTGATGTCAATTTTCGGTCCGTAGAAGGCGGCTTCCCCTGCGTGAGTGGTATAGGGAATATTGTTTTCTTCCAGCACTTTCTTTAAAGCGCTTTCGGCACGTTCCCACTCAGCCGGATCCCCGGTGAAATGTTCGGGATGTTCGGGGTCACGCGTGGAAAGTTCCACGGCGTATTTTTCAAAGCCAAAGGTTTTGAAAATGTGCATCGCATATTCAAACGCTTGCTTAACTTCCCCCTCTACTTGCTCGGGCGTGCAGAAGATGTGAGCATCATCCTGCGTGAATCCGCGCACGCGCAACATACCGTGCAACGCACCGGACCGTTCATAACGATACACGGTACCTAGTTCGCTAAAGCGCAAAGGCAAATCGCGGTAAGAGCGCAAGTGTGTTTTGTAAATTTCCACGTGAAAGGGGCAGTTCATCGGCTTGATTTGGTATTTTTCTTCGTCAATTTCCATGGGGTGAAACATGCTGTCGCTATAGAACCCTGCGTGGCCACTGATTTCAAACAAGTGATAACGCGCAATGTGCGGGCTGACTACCAAATCATAACCGCGCTTTAAATTTTGGTCTTTAATCCAATCTTCCAAAATTTTGCGCAACATTCCACCCTTGGGATGCATCAAAATCAAGCCGGGGCCAATGTTGTCGTTAATGCTAAACAGGTCCAGTTCCGGGCCGAGTTTGCGGTGATCGCGCTTGGCGGCTTCTTCCTGTTGTTTGACATAGGCGTTGAGTTCGTCTTTGTTGTCAAAGCACAAACCGTAAATGCGCTGGAGCATGGGGCGTTTTTCGTCCCCGCGCCAGTACGCACCGGCAATGGTGGTAAGTTTAAAACTGTTTATTTGCCCGGTGTGTTCCACGTGCGGGCCACGGCACAAGTCGGCATAATCACCATTAGTATAAATGGAAATAGTGCCGTCTTCCAATTCTTCTAAAAGTTCTAATTTATAGGTTTCGCCGCGTTTTTGAAAAAAGTCGCGCGCTTCGGCTTTGGAAAGCTCTTTGCGTTCAAATTTTTGGCGGGCTTTGATGATTTCTTTCATCTTAGTTTCAATGGTTTTTAAATCTTCGGGAGTGAACTGCTTGGGGCAGTCAAAATCGTAATAAAAACCATTTTCAATGGCCGGCCCGATGCCCAACTTGGTACCGGGGAATAACTGTTGCACCGCTTGCGCCATGATATGCGCGCAAGAGTGGCGCTTGGTTTGTAAGTCTTGTTTTTCCATGTTTGTTTCACGCTGGGCTGTCAGCCACGATGACCGAGCCAACACAACGTGCCTCATTTTAAGATATAATAATTATATCATTTAATAACCGAGCCAGAATATGCACTTTTTGCGTAATGTAATTTGGAAACCGTTTCAACACGACTGGAAATTGCTAACCATTTTATCCCTTCCCGCGGTGGCGGTGGGCATTTATGGGTTGAACCAATTGGGGGTATTAAACCTGGGTGTAGCCATTCCGGCCGAAATCATCAAATTTGTGTGCGAGTTTTTATTCCTGGGGATTTTGCTTTCCCTCTGCCAAATTTTGGGACTTAAAAACAAATGGTTCCTGGGGATATGCACCTTCCTATATTATTTAACCGTAATTGCGGACTTTGTGCTGCTGATGTACTTTAAGGAACGCTTTGGTGCCAAATATTTGGAAACCTTGCAAGGCGGCGACTATGCCTTTTTGACCGATTGGCGCGTGGCGGGTTTTTTGACATTGGTGGCCGTGTTTGCCATTGTAACCGTGCGCAGATTTTTAACTAAATCCTCTCGCGCTCATGCGTTGCACCGCTTGGCTGTATGCACGGTAGGAACGCTGCTGTTGTTCTTAATCAACCCCTTGTGGTTGTTGCCGGCCCCGGCCGATTTTTACAGCGTGTATATGACGCCCCCCGCCCCGGTTTATACGGTGCGTGCGGTGCTTACTCCGCCGCCGGCTGCGCGTATTTCCCCCATCGTACCGGCGGACGTGCAGGACTTGGCCGCGCGCTACAACGTGTTTTCCGCCAAGCAAACGCCCGTGGGCAAAAATTATATGCGCGTGATTTTGATTGCGTCGGAATCACTCTCCAATAAATATTTGCACCACTTTAATCCCAACATTCCGCCACAAGCCAGCGCCCCGCTGGACCGGCTCTACGAAAATAATCCGTCCGCGTCGCTCAAACACGTATCGCTTTCTACGCTTTATGGACTATCGGTTATTTTTACGTCGCACCCGTTTGTGCGACTAACGTATGAAAACAATTATCCTTTTTCGGTAGTCAAAGAACTCAAAAAGAACGGGTTTCACACGGCGTTTTTGCGCGGTGCCAACGAAACTTATATGAACGAACACTTGATTTTTAAGCAAGCCGGGTTTGACGAAGTAATCGGCGCGACGTACTTCCAAACGCGGCCGGAATATGCCAAGTATGTCAGCTGGTGGGGTTTATTGGACCGCAAACTTTTTGACTATGCGCTAGAATATTTGCACGTGCACCGCAACGAGCCCACCTTTATTACATTGCTGACGGTGGATTCCCACTCCCCCCTGGGACGTTTGGATTATTTGGGCGAAACCTACCGCGAAATTAACGAACGCTTTTATGACGTCCCCACCCTGCCGCGCGCGTTTGCACGCTTTGGGCAGGACGTGGAACGCTTTTTGGGCGGGCTGAGCCGGCTAGGGCTTTTTGATGACGATACTCTCATTTTGATTATGCCTGATCATCCGGCCTATGCCAACGCGCCCACCAACGCGCTTTTTGAGCCCTTTCAACCGCAGTACGATAATTTGCCCTTTATCATTTTGACTAAAGACAAAATTACCGCCCCGGTGGACCGCAGTGCAATGCTTTCTCAGTTAGACATTGCCCCCACCCTATTGGATTTGCTCAATATGGACATGCCGCAAGGAATGTTCGGCCACAGTATTTTTGATACCCGCGTGCGCCGCAGCGTGTTTGATATTAAAGAAGACTACGCCGTGGTAACCACCAACGAACAAACCCGCGTAGTGCCGTTTAATTCCACCCATTGGAAAGACAAGCAGCTCCTAGACCTGATGAGCACGTTTGTTACCCAATAAAGTGCCCTTTACGCACGCACTCCCCCCGCCGTCAAAATATGCTACAATAATAAGGTATTTAAATATATCTTAGGAGGATGTTTCATGCAAACAGCTGCACAAGGGAGTTCCACCTTCTTTTGGTTCCTGCTTTTTGCTTTTGCGTTTATTATGATTTTTTTACCGGCGCGCAGCCAGAAAAAACGCGAGCAAGAACTGAAAACCAAAGTGGATGCCCTGCAAAAAGGCGACCAAGTTATTTTGGCCAGCGGTATCATTGGCACCGTGGTCGGTTTTAAAGATGAGGCCTTAGAAGTAAAAGTGTCCGAGAACGTAAAACTGACCGTGCTCAAAACAGCCGTGGCCGGATTTTTAAATGACCGCACCGCAATTGCGGCCCAAGGAGGATCTAAATAATGTCAAACAAATTAGCCGTAAAATGGGGACTGATTATTGCCATTTTACTAGGGGCAGTCTATTTGATTTACCCCAACTACAAGTGGTATTCTAAACCGCTCGCCGAGCGCGAAAAATTAGATACCCTGGGCGAACGCCCCAAACGCATGCTCAACCTAGGGCTGGATTTGCGCGGCGGTTCAAGCTTACTTTTGGAATTAGACGTATCTAAATTACAATCCAACGAACCGTTGCACGAAGCCATGCAACGCGCGATTGAAATTATCCGCAACCGTATTGACCAATACGGCGTGGCGGAAACCTCTATCACCAAACAAGGCGATAAATGGATTATGGTGCAGCTGCCCGGTGTTTCCAACCCGCAACGTGCCGAAGAACTCATCGGCAAAACAGCTATGTTGGAATTCCACATCGTCAAAACTGATCAATCCATTGCGCAAGCCGCTTTCTCTAAATTAGAAGATACGGCCAATCCGTTTGACGACGATGGAAACTTGGCCCCTGAAATTGCCGCGTTGGTACCGGAAGGTTACCAAATTATGCGCAGCAAAGAAGGCAGCCCCGTGCTGGTGGATGCCGTAGCCGAAGTAACCGGTGCCGATTTGGAAGATGCCCGCGTAGTAATGATGGACGAAAACGGCTACCCGGCTGTTACCTTCCGCTTTAATACTGAAGGCGCCCAAAAATTTGGCAAATTAACCGGTAGCAATTTGCAAAAGCAACTCGCTATTGTGCTGGATAACACGGTGCAATCCGCCCCGGTTATCCAATCGCGTATTTCGCGCGAAGGACGCATTACCGGTCATTTCACCCCCGAAGAAGCCCGCAGCTTGGCTATCGTCTTAAAAGCCGGTGCCTTGCCCGCCCCGGTGCATGTAATTGAAAAGAAGACCATCGGGCCGACCTTGGGTGAAGACTCCATTAAATCGGGTCTATCTGCTTCCGGCATTGCCTTGCTGCTGATTTTAGTGTTTATGGCTATCTACTACAAAGCCGCCGGTTTCATTGCGGATATTGCCTTGTTGCTCAACTTCGTGCTTACCGTGGCGATTATGAGCTATTTTTCGGCTACACTTACGTTGCCCGGTATCGCGGGTATGATTTTGTCCTTGGCTATGGCTATTGACGCCAACGTACTGATCATTGAACGTATGCGCGAAGAAAAACGTGCCGGCAGACCTGTGTATGAAATCATTAACTTGGGTTATGACAAAGCATGGAGTGCTATTTTTGACTCCAACATCACCACCATCATCGTGGGTGCGTGTCTGCTGCAATTTGGCACAGGGCCTGTAAAGGGCTTTGCAGTAACCCTAATCATCGGGTTGCTGGTAAGCTTGTTCACCGCCGTGTTTGTCACGCGCGCCATCTACGAGCTTATTTTAACTTCTAACACCAAGGAGATCAGCTTATGATCAGTTTACTTCCTAAAACACACATTGATTTCCTTAAATACAGAAAAGTATATTTTGCGCTTTTTGCCCTACTCCTTGTGGTAGGCGCAGTTTGCTTTTTCACCAAAGGACTCAACCTGGGGATTGACTTTACCGGCGGCACCATGGTGCAGGTACAATTTCACTCCCCGGTAGATATGGCCAAAATCCGCGAGGCATTAAATGCCACGGGAACCACATCCGAACTGCAATCGTTTGGCGATAATTCTTATGCCATCAGCGAGAAAAGCACCTCTGACCAAGTAGGCGTTGTGCAACAGCGCATTACCCACGCGTTAGATAGCTTAAACGTACCCTACACAGTATTGCAAACAAACTCCGTAGGGCCGGCAGTCGGTTCGGACATGACCGAACGTGCGGGATGGTCTATTGTGTTGTCCATGGTGTTTATCATCATCTACGTGGCGTTCCGCTTTAGCAACATTACGTGGGGTATTTCGGGCGTAGTAGCTCTATTCCACGATTTGTTCCTCATGGCGGTAGCGTTTAGCATCACGCAACGTGAAATTGACTTGGTAGTCGTAGCAGCGTTCCTGACGGTAGCTGGGTTCTCCATTAACGATACCATCGTTATTTTTGACCGTATGCGCGAAAACGCACGCCTCCACCCCAAAATCAGCTTTGGGGAACTGATCAACCTCTCCATCAACGAGACGCTTTCCCGTACCATTATCACCACGCTCACGGTATTGTTTGCCTTGGTGATTTTGTACTTCTTCGGCGGGGAGGTAATTAACTCCTTTGCGTTTGCCATGCTGATTGGTTGTATCTCGGGTGTGTACAGCACCATCGCACTGACCACTCCGTTGGTCTACACGTGGAGCCACGGCATCTATCATGACGGTAGCGAAAAGCAAGCCGAGCACCCCTCCGGCAACCAGGCCGAACAATCGGTAGCGGCCTATCACGCGGCCAAACGGATGATCCGCAATTCAGACGGAAATCGCCGCAAACACCGCAAACACAGATAGTTTATGATACGGAGCCCCAACCTTGGGGCTCCGTTAAACAATTTATAAAGGGGGCTCACGGGCCCGGTTTACAAGTTGTTTAACACGGATATGCGCAAAATAAAACGTTTTAAAATTACCTCTCGCTCACGCGAAATTTTAAACCGCTTAATGCGGGAATTGCCGCTCCTGCGCCGGGCCGGCTTTCAAAGCCAGCCGGAAGTATCCGCCTTTATTACCGAGATTTTTAAACTGATTGACCCCGGTGTTGTGTATGAGTTCAACCAAGACGCACACTGGGAATTAGACGATAAAAGCATCATTCATAAAGAGATGTTTTCGGCCTGCGCGGTAACGCTGGGGAACCAATTAACCCCCTATTTGGAGCAACTTCCTAACGACGACAAGCGCACCGCCGCCATTACCGTCATTTTGGAATTTTTAAAAACCGCCACCAACTTTGTGTGCGATTTAATTAAAGAACAGGCCGCCAAAGAAGAGTGCGAAACGCTGGACTTGCAGTTTGTCTATTTACCCCCCTTTGGGGCGGCGGGTGCGCCCAAAATGTTGCGCGAAGCCCAACGTTTGGACAAAGCCCTTGCAGACAAGGCCCTGCCGGTAATTTTACCCCACTTGAAGGCGGAAAAAATTGATGTCTCTTTAACGCAGGATGGGAGCTTGCTCCCCCCCTACACAGCTGTATTTTTTATACCTTGGCAAAAAGCCAAAAGGAAAGGAAAACGCTAATGCATCCCGAAGAGAAAAAACAACCTTTTTCACTCAAACATACCGTCGTTTCCACGTTGGCGTGGTGGTACTCCGTATTTTTGGGGTGGACCACCCGCGTCTATTGGTTTAAGACCGACGAGGCCATTGAACTGGAAAAAAGCGGTAAAGGCATTATTTATGCCGCGTGGCACAACCAGCAGCTGTTCTTGCTTTACCCTTACCGGGGGCAAAAAATTGCTGCGCTTATTAGCCAATCTTCCGACGGGGAATACATTGCGCGCGTGCTGCCGCACTTTGGGATGTTGGCCGTGCGCGGTTCTACCACCCGCGGTGGCGCACGAGCCCTTATTAAACTGATGCAAGCCGCCCGCGCCGGATACCGCCTGATGATTACGCCCGACGGCCCGCGCGGACCGATTTACCAGGTGCAACCCGGGATTTTATTTTTGGCTCAAAAATTGGGCTGGCCGATTGTGCCGGGCGGTATTTCCCTTTCGCACAAATTTAAGGCGGGCTCGTGGGATAAAATGCGGATCCCGTTGCCGTTTGGCAAGGCCGTTTTCCAATACGGCAAAGCCATTTGGGTCAAGGATGAAGCCGACATTCCGCGCGCCAAAGAAGAACTGCAAGCCGAGCTCAACCGTTGCAGCGAAGCGAGCGAGATGTTTTGCAACAAAGTCCATTTTGATAGCACCAAAGGATAAATTTCTCTTTCCTTCACAAAAAACAGCCCAGTTTATAACTGGGCTGTTTTATTTTTGTACGTTTATAAACTATTTGCGTTTTTTGATAGCCGTACGCTTGCCGCCTTTTTTGACGGCTTTTTTTACCGCTTTTTTAGCCGGCTTTTGGGCCTTTTTGGGGGCGGATTTTTTAGAGGGCTTTGCGCCTTTTTTTAATTTGGCCGCAAATTCTTTCCACCCTTCCAGGGCCAAGGGGAGCACTTCATCCATGTGTTTAACGGGGATGAGCGTAAGCTCTTTGCGCACGCGGGCGGGCAATTCGCTCACGTCTTTTTGATTGGTGTGCGGGTAGAGAATGGTTTTCACGCCTTCGCGGTACGCGGCCAGGAATTTTTCTTTAATTCCCCCCACCGGCAAAATGCGCCCGGTGATGGTTACTTCGCCCGTCATAGCCAGTTTCTTTTTAACCGGCAGCCCCGTAAGCAAACTGGTCAGCGCGGTGGTGATTACGCCGCCGGCGGACGGGCCGTCCTTGGGGATGGCTCCTTCGGGGAAGTGGATGTGAAAGTCGGTCTTGTCAAACGCAAGGTCTTGACCGTAGCCGCGGCTTTGCGCGTAGGTAAGCGCGGCGCGCACGGATTCTTTCATCACGTCGCCCAGCATACCGGTTAAAATGAGCGCGCCCTTGCCGGGCAATTTGGTAGCTTCAATGGTCAGCGTTTCGCCGCCCACGCTCGTCCACGCCAGGCCGGTAGCAATGCCCACGCCGTTGTCTTCCGTAGCGAAGTTGGAATACTTGGGCACGCCTAAAAACTCGTGCAAGTTTTTCTTGGTGACCACGATTTTCTTTTTGCCTTCCACCAATTGTTTGGCAGCTTTGCGGCACAAAGAGCCCACTTCGCGTTCCAAATTGCGCACGCCGGCTTCGCGCACGTAGTCACGCATCAGCAGGGCCACCGCGTCGCGGTCAATTTTGAGCTGGCCGGGTTTTAACCCGTGCAATTTCATTTGCTTGGGGAGCAAATAGTGATCCACAATGTCGTGCTTTTCGTACTCGGTATATCCGTCAAAATGGATAATTTCCAGGCGGTCACGCAACGTAACCGGGATGGACGCGAGCGAGTTGGCCGTAGTAATAAACATTACCTTGGATACGTCAAACGGCACGTCCAAAAAGTGGTCGGTAAATTCTTTGTTTTGCTCGGGATCTAACAGTTCCAAAAGAGCCGCTGCCGGGTCGCCGCGCCAGTCGGACCCCATTTTGTCAATTTCGTCCAACAGGAAAACTGGGTTGGAGCTTTTGGCTTTGCTGATGCCTTGGATGATGCGCCCGGGCATAGAGCCGATATACGTGCGGCGATGACCGCGGATTTCGCTCTCGTCGCGCACGCCGCCTAAACTCATACGCACAAACTTGCGCCCGATCGCCCGCGCAATGGATTTGGCAAGCGACGTCTTCCCCACCCCCGGCGCACCGGTAAAGCACAGCACCGGCCCGCGCAGAGAATTGGTTAATTTGTTAACGGCTAAATATTCCAGCACGCGCTCTTTGGGTTTTTCCAGACCAAAGTGGTCTTCATCTAGCACTTGGCGGGCACGTTTCAAGTCCAGCACGTCGGGCGTGGTAATGTTCCAGGGCATATTGAGCAACCAATCCAAATAGGTGCGTGCCACCGTTGCTTCCGGCGAAAAGGGCTGCATTTTAGCCAAACGGTCAATCTCTTTTTTGGCTTCCTGCGCGGCGTGCGGCGGTAGACCGTTTTTCTTAATTTTGGCACGCATATCGTCTAGCTCTTTTTGGAAATCATCCTTTTGACTTAATTCCTTTTGGATGGCTTTCATTTGCTCGTTAAGGTAATATTCTTTTTGGTTTTTTTCCATTTGCGCGCGCACTTTGTTTTGAATTTTGTTTTCCAATTCGGAAATTTCCAATTCGGACGCGACTAATTTGAGCACTTTTTCTAACCGTTTGGAAAGGTCCACTTCTTCCAAAATGGCTTGGCGTTGCTCGGTCTTTACGAGCATATTGGAAGCAATGGTGTCAGCCAGTTTGGAAGGGTCGCTAATTTGGCGCAGGAAGGAAACCCCCTCCACCGCCACCCGGTGCGAACGGCGGGCGTATTTATCAAATTCGTCAAGCACGCGGCGCATAAGGGCCTGTACCACGGGGGTATTGTCTTCGGGCTCCTCAATATATTCCACTTGGGCAAACCAGGCATTGTGGGAAGGATTTACCTCTAATTTATGTACACGCGCGCGTGCCAATCCTTGTAAAAATACTTTCAGTGAACCGTTGGGCATCCGCAAATTTTGCGTGATTTGGCAAATCACACCGAAGTGATATAAATCGGCCTCTTTGGGTTCGTCCATTTCGGCATCTTTTTGAGAAATAGCCAAAATATAATTACCCGGCTGCAAAAGTGCAAAATTAACTGCAGCGATGGATTTTTCGCGATCTACTGAGAGGGGCAAATTCATCCCCGGGAACATGACTACGTCGCGGATAGCTACCGCAGGCACCACATTGGGCAGAGAAAGCGTCGTTTTCTTGATTTCTTCCATAACATCCCCCTGACTACAAAATCTTTAGCAACGGTTTTCAGACGACAAACCTTGCCGTATGGAGTTATTGTAGCAAATTTATTCAAAATTAGCAACTATTTTATTTGTCTGCTAATTATAAACCGTAAAAATCCCCGGGGATCGGGGGTGTAGGTTGGGTGTGAACCCAACATAAACAGTTGTCATTCCCGAATGTTTTTTATGGGCGTCATCCCCAAATGTTTCTATCGGGGATCTCCACCTTATTCTTCCGTTTTCCAAAGTGGTGGGGATTCCCGATTACAGGCCTCGGGAATGACGAGTGAAAAAACGCGTTGAAGATCCTGAATCAAGTTCAGGATGACCTATTAAAATAAAAGCCGTAAAAATCCCCGGCCGCTTGGACCGGGAAAATCAAAAGAAAAGAGACTGGCTATTCCTGCGCGCCGTGTTGACGCAGGAAATCGGCAATTTCCGTGTGACCGTTTTGCTTGGCCAAGGACAAAGCCGTATCTCCGTTTTTCGCACGAGTATTGACGTTGGCACCGGCAGCTAATAATTCTTTTGCCACGGCCAAATCGCCCTTGTAGCTGGCAGCCATCAAAACGGTATATCCCTTATTAGTAACGGCGTTCACATTGGCCCCTGCCGCCAACAACGCCTTTACTACATCCAAATATCCATAAACACTGGCCGACATCAAAGCGGGTTGTCCGTCTATATTCGCGGCGTTCACATTGGCTTTGGCCAAGAGCAACATTTTTACTATGTTCAAATATCCTTTTTCACTGGCGGCAATTAAAGCGGTAAATCCCTTATCGGTAGCGGCATTGACTTCGGCTCCCGCATCCAACAATGCTTTTACTACATCCGAATGTCCCGCAAAACTGGCAGCCATTAAGGCGGTCTGTCCGTCTCTATTCACAGCGTTGACATTGGCCTTGGCTTTCAATAACTCCTTTACCACTTCCAAATGCCCTTTTTCACTGGCAGCCATTAAGGCGGTCGCCCGCTCTTTTGTTAACGCATTTGCCTTGGCACCCGCCGCCAACAACGCCTTTACTATTTCCGAACGCCCCATAAAACTAGCCCCTATCAAAGAGGTCCATCCATTTTCTGCTGCGGCGTTCACATCAGCTTTGGCCGCCAGCAACGCCTCTACCACTTCCAAGTGACCTTTTTGAGTGGCAGCCATTAAAGCGGTCTGGCCCGCATTATTTACGATGTTTGCATTGGCCTTGGCTAAGAGCAACTCCTGTACTATTTCTAAATATCCTTTGTCGCTGGCAAACATCAAAGAAGTCCATCCATTTTTTTCCGCTGCGTTCACATCGGCCCTGGCCGACAATAACACTTTTACCACATCCAAACGTCCTCGTTGACTGGCTATGATTAATGAAGTCCCCCCACCTTGGCCTGCGGCATTGACATCTGCCCCAGCCGCTAGCAATACCTTTGCCACGTCGGGGTAGTCTTTATAGCTGGCAGCCATCAAGGCGGTTTGTCCGTCTTGCGCCGCGGCATTTACATTGGCACCGGCGGATAATAACATATTCACTATTTCCAAATATCCCTCAAAGCTAGCCCCCATTAAAGCGGTTTGTCCATCCTTATCCGCGGCATCAATATTCGCTCCCGCCGCCAACAATGCCTTTACTACGTCCGGATGTCCCTCAAGACTGGCCCCCATTAAAGCAGTCCATTTCTTATTACTTGCCGCATTGACATTGGCACCGGCTTGCAGTAATGCCTTTACCACGTTCAAGTGGCCTTTTTGACTGGCAGCCATTAAAGCGGTGTATTCCTCTTTATTCACGGCATTGACGTTGACACCAGCCACCAGTAAAGCCTGCACTATTTCTAAATATCCTTTGTCGCTGGCAAGCATCAAAGAGGTCATTCCTTCATTAGTAGCGGCATTGACGTTGGCACCGGCGGCTAATAATGCTTTTACTACCTCTAAATGACCTTCCTGACTGGCTACAATTAATGGTGCCCATCCATCTTTGTCCACAGCGTTTACATCCGCACCTTTTTTGATGAGCTTTTGTACTTGGGCTAAATTGCCTTCATAGGAATTTCCCATCAGGGACGAGGCCCCGTCATTTTTCATATGTTTACCATACGTACCGACTCCGATTGTAACAACCCCTGTCGTTATCAGCCCCAAAACAACTAACAATAAAATTAGCAACCCATAATTTCGTTGCATAAGCACCTCCATTTTCCCAATGTTTTTACGCGGCAATCAGCCCGTAGCTTACCACCGCGCCGGAATCGTCCTTGCACAGTACCACCTCAAAGGGCAGCTCTTTGTAAACACCTTTTTGATCAAGCACTTCCAAGGTGATGGTAAACGTGTTCCCGCTGGCTTGACGTGCGGCTTCTTTGAAAGCTTGCTTGGATAAATCCGGGTTGCGGATAATTTCTTCAAAGAAATTGCGCCCCAGCATATTGCCGATATGCCGCCCGGTCAAGTCCAACAGTTGCGGGCTGACAAAGCTCATTTGATAATCCAAATCCAGCAGGGCGGTGGGTTTGTCCACATATTCTAAAGTATGCGCGAACGAGCGTGAGGCCTCGCTAAGCAGTTTGCCCGCTTGACGCAACTCAATACGCAAACTTAACAACCGCGCCAACAGCCCCATCAGCTCTTCGGCACCGGGTTCAAATCCGCGTCGCGCCGTTTTGGAAGCAAAACACAACGCGCCGGTCACTTTGCCCTGCGTGTATAACGGAGCCGCCACCAGCGAACCGAGCCGGCGTTTTTTGTGCAAGCAATTTTTGCACGAGACGGACGATAAATCCGGCCAAAGGAGCACGCGCCCGTCCTTGGTATCCAGCAGACACTCTTCCAACGCAAAGGACATATCGCGCTCCAGCTCCAGGTCGTTATCCGTAACGTACATCACGCGGGATTGACCCTTTTGGTCAAAGCGCAGCACTAACCCTACGTCGGCACGGAAAGATTTTAAACCAAAGGCCAGGATTTGTTCCACTTGCTGGGTCATGGATAGGCCCGGCTCGGAAGTGATGCGGTACAAATCGCGCACTTGCTGTTCGTAATCGTGATCTTGCGACACATCTTTGAGCCACAGCACGGTTTCTTCGCGCCCGGTAATGGGGGTAACGCTCACTTCAAAATAGCGCGTGCCTTGCGGCATTTTCCACGTGAGCGAAAATTGCGTGGCCATATTCATGGAAAGCGACTCTTTGATAGAGAGCAAGGTTTGCTGGGCGGCTTCCTCCCCCCAGTATGCCTTGGGCGTTTTGCCGATGAAGGTATCCACCGCCTCTTTGGCCGGCAAATAGTGCAAGTTGGAATAAACTTCCAACGCTTTGCCGTTGCTATCGGTCTTTAAATACAACCCGGGCAGGGCGGCGCGCACGCTTTTGAGCTCCTGCGCTTCTTTAGAAGTGCTGGACCATTGGTCCCGCTCGCCGGATAAATCGCGCAACACAACCAGGGCCGCTTCTTGGCCGGGCAAGTCAAGCGCGGTCAGCGTTACTTGCGCCTCAAAGCGGGAACCGTCTTTGCGTTTCATCGGATGTGTGAACACGGCCTTGCCGCTGGCAGCCAAATCTTTTTGGGCCTTATGCAATACCGGGGCAAAAGGCGTTTTGGGCGAATTGGCAAACAAGTCTTTAAACTGTTTGTGGGAAAGCTCGTCCTGCGTGAAACCCAGCAATTGCGCCAAGTGTTGGCTGACGGTATCTATTTCGCCCCAAGTACCTTGGTGCAATAAGATAGAGAACACAATCCCGTTGGTGGATTCCAACAAGGCATTGAGCTGGGCAGAGCGTTCTTCCAATACTTTAATAAGTTGTAAATGGCCGGTGCGGTTTTGCAGTACAAACAGGTAGCGGCCCGAGTCCGCCTTTACGCCCGTCAAGCGAACCGCTATCTTTTCCAGCCCGCTAGCGGGGTTGATGAAATAATCGCGGTTAGAGAGGGTGCCTTCGTTTGCCAGGGTGTGCAAGTCTTTTTGGAAGACGGATTTGGATTCCTCGTCCATAATATGCCAAATTTCCTGGCCTAAGAGTTCATCTTCTTCCAGTTGGCACAACTCGCAGAATAATTTATTGCAAGAGCGCATTTTGAAGTCGGACGAGCAAAGCACGTACGGCTCGCTATTGGGCAGCACCAGCATTTCGCGCGCGCTGTTGGGGGCCGGGCGCAATGCCGTAGGCGGCAAGGGCCGACGCAAAAGCTGTTTGAATGAATTGCCCTCAGAAAAATTAGGCGCGTTGAACGTGACCACGTAGTCGGCCACGACTTCGCCGGCCAGCCCGATACGCTTTTGGATCGGATTAAAATGCATGTGCAAATTCAAGCTGGGGCGCGTGGAATCAAAACGACCGGGGAATTTGTCGGCCGCGCGTTTGAAATCAAACACGTAGTCCATCTGCGCTTCTTCCCCCTCGCGCAGTTTGCGGCGTACGTCCAATTTCAAACCCGGGCGCACGTACACGTTTTGGTAGAAAGTTTTGTCAATTTCTTTCATCCCCAACAAGTTGCGACACGCGTCATTCATAGAGCGGATGTACCCGTTGCTGCGCAGGATGAAGGCCGGCACCGCGGCTTTTTCAAACGCGTTGCGGTAATTTTCCCGCTGGCGGGTCAAGTCGCGCCGCAGGCGGTTAAATTGGGTAACATCGCGCACAAAGCACAGCACAATGCGCCGCCCTAAATAGCGCGAAGCAATGGCCGAGAATTCCGTTTCTGCCAGGGTACCATCGGTACGTTTAAAGCAAATATCCACCGGCTCTTGCGCATCTTCCGCGCCGGATAAAACAGCATCGTACTTTTCGTTTAGTAAGTCTTGATAGTCGGGCGCTACGAAGGAAACCAGCGGTTTGCCCACGATATCTTGCGCGTTTTCAAAACCCAATAAGTGCGCAAAAGCGTGGTTGCTGTACATGACCTTCTTTTCTTCGGCCCAGAAGACCCCTTCACGGGCATTTTCCACAAACAGCGTGTTTTTGTCGCTCGCTTCGCGGATTTGTTTTTCCATGTGAGTCTTGGCGGTAATATCTTCCGAAACCACAATCAGCGAGCTGGGGGTTCCGTCTTCATTAAACACAGGGGTTTTAACCGTGTGCATAATTTTGACCCCGTCCTTAGGGGTGGAAATAAGTTCTTGCGCAATGTCTTGCTCTTTTTTGTTTTCAAATACGCGCAAGTCCCCCTCGCGCACAAATTCCAATTGTTCTTTGTTCAGGTCGGAGCGGTACGCCTCTTTTCCAATTACTTTATCGGCAGATACACCAAAGAGTTCTTCACTCTTTTTGTTCCACAGAATGTATTTACCGTCGTACCCTTTGACCGACAAGGACACCGGCAAGTTGTTAATAATGGTTTGCAAGAAGTTCCTGGCATTGATGATTTGCGCTTCTTGCGCTTTTTGCTGTGTGATATCTTCGGCCACGGTTAAAATGATAAAGGGTTTGCCTTCTTTATCAAACACCGGGGCTTTGATGAGGTGCAATTTTAATTTCTTCCCCTCCGTGGTGGTATATTCTTCTTCGAGGATTTCCACAATCTTTTTGTTGTCAAAAATAGACTGTTCGCGCTTTTCGTAAAACTCGTTCCGGTCGGATTCCTGGTCTTTTTCATCCTCTCCGGGGAACAATTCGTGCGCACGGCGGTTCATCAAACGCAACGTGTTATTGGTCCCGCGGGCGTAGATAGCCACGGGCACGTTGTCCAGCACGGTTTGTAGGAAGTTCTTTGTTTCCAGCAAGTCTTTTTCCTGTTTTTTGCGCTGGGAAACATCTTCCACCAGCGTCAGCACGAAGGCATCTTTTTCTTCCTCTCCGTACACGGGCACTTTAATTAAGCGTAAAATTTTGGTTTCGCCCTTGGAGGTAACGTAAAGTTCTTCGGGGATATCCATCGTCTTGCCGGAATCAATAATATCCTGTTCGCGCTGGGCGTATTGTTTCACCTGTTCGGGGGTTTCGTTGATAAGCGGCGTGATGACGTTATCGTCCTGCAGCGGCATGTGCACTTCGGAGTCAAAAATTTCGGCACATTGTTTGTTGGCCATTAATATGGTTCCATTGGGGAAACGTGCATACAACCCCAGCGGAATATTCTGCACCACCGCGGTCAGTAAATTGTTGGCCCGTTTTACTTCTTGGCTGCGGTGAATATTCTCGGTGATATCTTCCACAATGGAAAGCACCAACGGTTTGGGGCCGGCATCCATCAGCGGTACTTTGCGCAAGTGCAAAATACGCTTGTTACCTTGCGAATCCACATATTCTTCTTCGGGAAAATCTTTCACTTCCCCTTCGCGCAGAATTTCCTGTTCGCGCAGACGGTTGGCTTTTACCTGTTCCAAAGTTTGATAAGTATGTGCCCGGTTGACACTTTTTTCATCTTTTTCGTTAAGCGTTTTTAAACTTTGGCGGTTGAAAAACGTCATATTCCCGTCAATATCGCGCGTATACAACCCCAGGGGCACGTTATCAAGCACAGCGCGCAACAACGTACGGTTTTGCAATAAACCTTGCTGTTCGTGATGGCGTGCGGTGATGTCTTCAAATTGCGTTAAAATGCGCAGCTCTTGCCCGGGTTTGGCCGGCAAAAATTCCTTGCGCACACACAAAGCAACGGTTTGGCCTTGCTCATCTTTATAAACTAAATCGGTCGGTTTGGGAGCGGTTTTCTTCTCTATGAGTTCCTGGTCCAGCTGTTGCAGTGAAGCCGTAATCTCTTTGGGAAAGAAGGGATAGATATCCTGCCCGGCGATATCCACCGCCTGGTAACCGAACAAATCTTCGGCGCGCTTGTTCCAAAACAAACAATGCCCGGCTAAATCTTGCACCACAATGGCCGAGGGCGAAACATCCAACGCATCGTGCAAGAAGGCATTGTCCGACGTTAATTGGGTAAAATAGGGGATGGATTCAAGCGTCAGCAAAATAAACGGGGTTTCTGCCAAAAAACTGGCCGCTGCCCCTACGAATACGGACTCGGCCTGTTGGTTAATTAGCTCAATAATTATTTTCTTGCGGTTTTCCGCCTGCGCCATGGAGCGGATTTTGTCCATCGTGAGCCCAAAGCGGTCCACGTACGAGGATTGCAAATCCTGCTCGGTGGTGTGGAGCAATTGGGCCGCGCTGGCGTTGGCAAAGCTCACACGCCCCGTGGCATCCACCAGCAAAACCGCCAGCGGATACTGCTTTAAAAATTCCATCATCTCGGCCGATAGCTTTCGCACCGCCGAAACAGGTGATGGTTTGGAAAAAAGTGAAAATAATTTGTTTGCCATAAACCCCTCTTATTTACCCGAACGCGCGAGCGTAACGCGCACGCATACTTACGTATATCATAATAAATTATCTGCCGCGGTGCAACGGGATAAAAATTTCCTTAAATTTTTATTGTACCGGGTGCAGGAAAAAAGTACAATATATCTATCTTATTTAAAAAGGAGAACAGACGCATGAAGAAAACTGTTTTACTAGGCACAATTTGTGCTGTGTTGTTGACTGCGTGTACCACCCCTGGTAAACGTACGGCCATTGGTGCCGGCGCCGGGGCTGCGGTAGGCGCTGGGGCCGGGGCTTTGATTTCCCACGCTACGGGCGGCAAAGCCGGTACGGGTGCCCTGATTGGTGGTTTAACGGGCTTAGCTGCCGGCGGTGCTTTGGGGAATTATTACGATAAACAAGCCAAAGAACTCGCCGCGATTGCCGACGTGGTAAAGACCGACAACGGCTTGCAAGTCTACCTGAAAAACGACATTTTGTTCGCTCTCAACAGCGCGGCCTTATCCACCGAAGCGATGCAAACGTTGACAGATTTGAACCGGGTACTTAAAAAATACCCCAAAAACCGCATTGTGGTACAAGGGTTCACCGATTCTACCGGTACGGACGAATTCAACCAAACCCTTTCCGAACAACGCGCCCAAGCAGTATACAACTACCTGCTTGCTAACGGGCTTAAAACGTTAAGCATTACTTACGTAGGTTACGGCAAAGCATACCCCGTGGCTTCTAACGATACGGAAGAAGGCCGCGCCAAAAACCGCCGCGTAGTGCTTACCATTACCGCCAACGAAAAAGACATTAAATAATTTTTCGCCTGTGCAAAACGCCCCTACACAAGTAGGGGCGTTTTTTGCGTACAGTTATCTTTACAAGCGGCTTGTAAATTTGCTATTTTGAATGTATGGAAAACGCAGAAAATTCCCGTCTAAAGGCACTGTTTAAACTGTTGGAAACGGAAACCGACCAGTACGGCCCCTTATTAAAAGAAGCCCTGGCGCGTGCAATCCAACAAAACCCGGACGACGTGCAACGCACGTTGCAAGAGGAATTTTCTTCGTCGGCACCGCGCAATGTGGTGCGTGCGTTGGAAGAAATCTGCTGGGAAGATTTAGCCAAAGCCCTGGCGGCCTTCTGCGCAAAAATCAATCCGGATTTAGAAGAAGGGCTTTCGCTCTTGGCCAAATTTACGTCGCCCACTACTTCCCGCGGCGATGTGGCCGCCCCGCTAGATGACATGGCCGCCAAGCTGCGCCCGGCGTTGGTCAACGCGGCCCAATACGCCGAGATTATTGACCTGCTGGGGCACTTTATTTTCAATTTACAAGGGTTCCAAACTGTTCCCACCGTTACCGATATTAAAGATTTGTCCTTCCCGCATTTTTTGCAAAGTAAGCAGGGATCGGGGCTGACTATGGCGTGCTTGTATTTATGTTTGGGCCAACGCTTTGGGATGGAAATGGACGTGGTGGATATGGCCGGGCGATTACTAGTGCACGTGCGCGACACTGCCCACGAAACTTCGTTCTTAATTGACCCATTGGATCACGGCAAAATGCTTAGCGAAGAAGATTGCCGCCACTACATTCACACGCGCGGGCTGGAAAAAGAGGACGAGCTGTTTGTCCCCCTCTCTTCGCGCCTGATCGTGCGGCGGTTTATTGCCAATATGATTTACATTTTGAATAAATTGCACGATGAGCGGCGCCTAAAATATTTGCGCAACTATTTGGAAATTATTAAAGGATAGGAGGTAGCGTGAGCTATTATATTTACTTAATCATTGCAGTGGGATGTTTTGTGGGCGAACTATTCACCACGGAATTTTCCCTCACCTGTTTAGGAATTGGTTTCTTGGGCGCGGCATTGGCTGCGTGGTTGGGAACCTCTTTATGGGTGCAAGTGGCGGTATTTGCCGTCGTATCGGTGGCGTGTTGGTTGGGCGTGCGCCCCGTACTGCTTAAGCACCTTTATAATAAGAACAAACAGGTTAAAACACCCACCGATGACGTCATCGGCAAGCCGGCCGTGGTGGAAGTGGACATTGACCCGGTACACAACACGGGCCGTGTGCGCGTGAGCGGAGAAAGCTGGAAAGCCACCGCCGCCAAACCCTTGGCCAAAGGCACGCCGTGCGTCGTAGAAAAATTAAACGGTGTGACACTTTTTGTAAAAGAAAAATAAATGAAAGGAGAATAAATAATGGAAGAAGCAGCTGGAGTAGGTTTGTTGTTTTTAGGTGTATTTGCTTTCTTCGTCATCATCCTGATATTTAAAGGGATTGTGATTGTGAAAGAAGGGCAACGTGTGATTATTGAGCGCTTGGGAAAATTTTCAGGCGTGTTGGACCCGGGGTTCAACTGGATCATCCCGATTTTTGATAAGCCCCACCGTATGGAATGGCGCAGCAGCCGGGAATATATGGATGTGTCGGGCCGGTCTCGCTCGGTACCGTTTACCGAATATCGCGACGTAGTAGACATGCGTGAAACCGTGTACGACTTCCCGCGCCAAAACGTAATTACGCGCGATAACGTAAGCATCCAAATCAACGCGTTGTTGTATTTCCAAGTAACCAACCCGATGGATGCCGCTTATAAAGTGGAATCGTTACCGACGGCTATTGAAAAACTTACGCAAACCACCTTGCGTAACTTAATCGGCGAATTGGACTTGGACCAAACGTTGACTTCGCGCGAAACCATCAACTCCAAACTGCGCGACATTTTGGACGCCGCCACCGATAAATGGGGCGTAAAAGTTACCCGCGTAGAACTCCAGGATATTACTCCCCCCGCCGCCATTCAAGAAGCCATGGAAAAACAGATGAAGGCCGAACGCGACCGCCGTGCTATGGTAACCGAAGCCGAAGGTACCAAAAAAGCGCAAATCTTGAAAGCGGAAGCTATCCGCGAATCGGAAATCAAGAAGGCGGAAGGGTACAAGCAAGCCGCTATTTTGGAAGCCGAAGGGCAAGCCGAAGCCAAAATCAAAGTAGCCCAGGCCGAAGCCGAAGCGGTGAAAATTGTGTCCACCACCGTGGCGCAATCGTCCAATCCGGCCAGCTATATGATTTCTATGAAATACATTGAAGCGTTGGAAAAAATGACCGAAGGCAAAGATAATAAAATTATCTATATGCCCTACGAGGCCTCCAACGTGCTGGGCGCGGTAGCTGCTATTAAAGACTTAACCGGCGGCGTACCGGTAGCAAAATAATTCTTGCCGGAAAAGGTTGAGATCCTGAGCAACTACTTCTCAGGATGACCTTAAAAAATTTCCCCCGGGCGTAAACCCGGGGGATTTTTTATGTGTCTGCAAAAATAATTTATTCTGCGGTACGCAATAAGCCCAACGATTCGCAAATCGTTCTGCTCTTCGTATCCGAGGCCGAAACGGGCTCGCACTGCAATTCCAGCGAGGCATCCGCCGACGTGCTGGTATACGGGTTCCAAATTCGGTAGCTGTATCCGCTACCACTGTTGATACGGGTAGCCATTACCCCAGGGCAACTCGTACCGGGTACGCTATTAGGGGCAGTCCCTAACGCAAAGGTAAAATGTTTGCCGTCAATACTGGCAGTGCGGGTATTAGAAGCCGGCAAGCTAGCCACCAACTGGCTAAAAAAGGTGGGGCAGCTTTCTTTCTCTACGTAATAAGTGTAGATAGCGTCGTTGATAGATTTAATAGAAGACATGGCCTCCGTAGCGCGGGCACGTTCTACCGAGCGCATATATTGCGGCATAGCCACTGCCGCCAACACGCCAATGATCAAAACTACTGTTAATAATTCTGTTAATGTAAAACCTAATTTATTCATACTTCCTCCGTATTTTTATTGTATCAAATTATAGCACTTTGAGCGCACCCAAACGCTGGGCGGCCTGCGCGGTAAGCTGGGGCGTATTAAACGCTGTTAAGCGGAAATACCCCTCCCCGCATTGACCAAAACCTACCCCGGGCGTACCTACCACCTGGGCTTGATTTAAGAGTAAATCAAAAAATTCCCAAGAAGAAATTTTAGACGGAGTTTTCAGCCAAATGTAAGGGGCGTTCACCCCGCCAAAGGCCTGCAAACCTACCGCTTGCAACGCACGCAAAATCACTTGTGCATTTTGCTGATAAAGCGCAATGACTTGTTTGATTTGCGCCTGCCCTTGCGGGGAATAAACGGCCTCGGCCCCGCGTTGCACGATATAAGGCACGCCGTTAAATTTGGTAGTTTGCCGCCGCAGCCACAACGCGTGCAGCGCGTGCGAGCCGCCTTGCGGGTCGCAGACATTTACCGATTTGGGCACCACCGTGTAGGCACAGCGCGTGCCCGTAAATCCAGCCGTTTTTGAGAAGGAGCGGAACTCCACCGCTACTTCACGCGCACCAGGGATTTCGTAAATGGAGTGCGGCAAATCCGAGTCGGTGATATACGCTTCGTAGGCGGAGTCAAACAAAATAATGCTTTTTTGTTCGCGCGCATAATCCACCCACGTTTGCAGCTGCGCTTTGTTTAGCGCGGCACCGGTAGGATTATTGGGCGAGCATAAATAAATAATATCCGCGTGCGTTTTGGGCAACGGCGCGCAGAAATTATTTTCTTGCGTGCAAGGCAAATAAATAATTTTTTCAAAACGCCCGCCGGAAAATTTTCCGCTACGCCCGGCCATGACGTTGGTGTCTAAATAGACGGGATAAACGGGATCTTGCAACGCCACCACACTTTGCTGGGCAAATAATTCCTGAAAGTTGGCTACGTCGCTCTTGGCGCCGTCGCTCACAAAGATTTCGTCGGCAGAAATGTCCAAATTGCGGGCTTGATAATCGTGCGTGGCAATGGCCTCACGCAAAAAATCGTATCCCTGTTCGGGCCCGTATCCGCGGAATGTTTTTACGTCGCTCATTTCCGCCGCGGCTTTTTGCAAGGCCTCCACCACCGCCGGAACCAACGGTTGGCTTACATCCCCAATCCCTAAGCTGATGACTTCCTGCCCGGGATGCGCCGCTTTATAGGCGCGCACACGTTTGGCGATATCGGCAAACAAATAACTGCCTTGCAGTTGTAAGTAAGAAGCGTTTAGTTGTGTCATTTTACGTCCCCTTCAAACACGTATGTAGCCGGGCCGGTCATCCAAATTTCCTGCTGATCAGGCCAGGCAATTTGCAAGTCCCCCCCGTCTAGCTTGACGGTTACTTGCGGCCCGGTAAGCTTGTTGAGCACGCACGCAGCGGCGGTGGCACACGCGCCGGTTCCGCACGCTTGTGTGATGCCGGCTCCGCGTTCCCACACGCGCATACGCACAGTGTGCTCATTTAAAATTTGCACAAATTCCACATTGGTTTTGTGCGGAAAAGCGGAGTGAACTTCCAACTGCGGGCCGATTTTATCTACGGGGAATTGTTCCACATCTTCCACTTGCACCACAAAGTGCGGGTTGCCCATAGAAACGCAAGTACCCGTCCACGTTTGGCCGTCAAGCGAAACGGAAAAAGGCAACTGCGTATCGCGCGGGCGGCCCATATTCACGCGCACTAAATTGTTTTTCTCGTCAATGATTTCGGTTTCAATGGGCCCGGCTAACGTTTCCAGTACGATTTGTTTTTTGTGTGTTTGACCGCTGCGCAAGAGGTGCATGGGCACACAGCGCGAGGCGTTGCCGCACATTTCGGCTTCGCTGCCGTCGCTATTAAAAATACGCATACGCACGTCGGCCTTTTGGGAAGGCAACAGCAACACCAGCCCATCGGCCCCAATACCGGTCCGGCGGTTACACAAACGCACCGCCAAGGCGGCCGGATCGTTTACGCTCAAGGCCACCGCACCGTCCAAAAAAACAAAATCGTTCCCTAATCCGTGATACTTAGTAAAATGCATACATTTATTTTATAATAATTTGCTAAACTGTTCTTAATTACTTTTAGGGGGATTTTTATGGACGTTAAAACAGCTATTGAAACGCGACGCAGCATCCGCAAATTTGAAAACATTCCCGTGGAGCGGGAAAAAATCAACCAATGCCTGGAGGCCGCGCGCTTGGCCCCCTCCGCCTGCAACGCACAACCCTGGCACTACATTGTGATTGACGACCCGCAAGTAAAAGCCGATTTTTGCAAAGAAGCATTTGACGGCATTTACAAAATGAGTGCGTGGGCCGCCAATGCCCCCGTGATTGTGGCTGTCGTGTCGGACCGGGGCAACTTCACCAGCCGGATGGGCAACTGGTTCCGCAAGACGGAATTTTATTTGGTGGACCAAGGGATTTCCGGCGAGCACTTTGTGCTGCGCGCCTGGGAATTGGGATTAGGCACATGTTGGATGGGCTGGTTTGACGCCAAGAAAGCCGCCAAGTTTTTTAATTTACCTTCCAGCAAAAAATTAGAACATTTGTTTATTGTGGGCTATCCTTCCCCGCAAGCCCTCAAGGATGCCCCCCACGGCCGCCGCCGATTGGAAGAAATTGTCAGCTACAACGAGTATAAAGAAAAAGCGTTTTAACGTTTCTACTTTCCATAAAAAAGGATGTCACTTTGCGTTTGCAAAATGACATCCTTTCTCTCTCCGAAAAAATTATTTACACTTGCTCAGCAACGCCACCGGGCTGTTTGCTTGATTGGCCAACCCTTCGCGCGCACCGACGGAAACCAAATAGTTATAAATGTTCCGGTCGCACCGGCGTGCAGCCCAACCCAGCGGAGTTAAGGCCGGCACGTTTTTGGCGGGGCTGACCTTATATTCCAGCATCAGGGACAGTTGGCCGTTTTGGCGGGCTTTTTGCACCAACAGTTTCAGCATTTCCAAATTCTTTTTAGAGACAGCAATATGCAACGCGTTCCCATAGCCGGATACTTCAAACAAAGAAGCCCCTTGCTTGGCAAAATATTCCACCAATTCGGGCCGGTTGTTTTCCACAGCGATGAGTAGCGGGGTTTGGCTGTATTTGTTCTTCGCCGAAATTAAAGACCGATCCCGCGCCACCAATTCGCGCACCCGGGCCATATTCCCTTTGGCAGTGGCGGCAAAGATATCGTCCTCTTTTTTAGCGTTTTGTTCTTCTTTTTGTTTGGCAAGCAGTTTTGCGTTATCTTGTTCAATCACAGCGTTTTCTACTTCGCGCACGTCTTTATTGAACCATTCCAGCACTTGCTTTTGCCCGTTTTTCTGCGCGGCCGCGTAGGGTACTAACCCGTTGTTGGCGGCAATGGTCGGGTCCGCCCCGGCGGCTAACAAGCGTTTGACTACTTCCACATATCCCTTGGCAGCCCCCCAATACAAGGCGGTTTCGCCGGCTTTGTTTTGAGCGTTGACGTCCAGCGGGGTTTGCATGGTTTGCGGCGTTTGCAGTAATTTGATAACTTCGGGCCGGTTGTAGCGCGCGGCGTAAATCAGTGCCGTGTTTCCGTCTTTATTAGCCATATTGACGTCGGCACGATAGGCCATTAAATCTTGCACCACCGGCACATCCCCCAGCGAGGCCGCCACAATAAGCGGCGTGTTGCCTTTTTCGTTGACGATGTTGGGGTCAATCCCCCCTTTAAGCATGGTCATCACACCGGTTTGATTTTTAGTAGCTACCGCCCGGAATAAATAACTAGGCGTAAGCCCTTCTTTCACACCGCTGGTTAAAAAGAGTTCAATCATGGGGACGTTTTGTTTTTCCAGCGCGATAAACAAAGGCGAGTGATTGTAGTTATTGACGGCGTTGATATCCGCCCCGGAATAAACCAAGCGTTGGGCAATTTCGGTATGGCCGTTGTACAAGCTGCGAATGAGTGCCGTGTCTTTGGTGAACGAGTTAGGTAAATTGACATCTACCCCCAGCAAAATGAGTTCTTCCACCGCGCTGTAGTTGCCCATCGTAGCGGCGGCTACTAAAATAGGATCGCCCTTAGAGTTGACGATGTTTGGGTCGGATACTTTATTATTTAAAACTTCCAAGAATGTTTGGGTATCTTTTTTTTGCAAGGCGGCGGTAAGCTCGTCGGCAATTTCGGTAGGGGTTTGCGTGATGACAATTTTAGGTGCATGCTTGCGCGACGGGGCCGACGGTACAAAGTTGCTCTTAAACGTAAACACCAACAGCGCAATCACGGGAATAGCGGCCAAAATAGCCAAGGCGGTACGCGGTTTCTTTTTGGCAACTTCCACGGCTTTGGCGGTTTTCCCCTCCGGGATAACCGTGATTTTGGATAAGGTATGTTTGCGTTTGGGCATCGGTGCGGACATAATTATGAAGGGGTATTTTCCAACCGCTCTAACGCGCTGCGTGCGGCTGCTTGTTCGGCCTGTTTTTTATTGTGGCCTTTGCCAACCCCTAATTCCTCCCCGGCGGCACTCACGCGCACGGTAAACACTTTATCGTGCTCGGGCCCGACGGTCTGAATAATTTCATACTCCGGCACGTGCGGGCTGTGTTGTTGCAATAATTCCTGCAAACGGCTTTTGTAATCTTGGGCATCTTGCGTGAGCTGCTGCGTACGCGCCCACGGCAAGATAAAATCACGAGCGGCGTTGTAACCGCCGTCTAAATAAATAGCCCCGATAACCGCTTCTACCGCGTTAGAAATAATACTATCGCGCGTGCGGCCGCCGGTGGCCAACTCCCCCCGGCCCAGTGCCATAAAGTGGCCCAGGTTGAGTGCTTTGCCCCAAAGATACAAATTACGCCGTGAAACTAAGTTAGACTTAATTTTAGAAAGCACCCCCTCTTCATCATGCGGGCACTCCTGGTAGATGTAATCCGCAACAATGGCACCTAAGATGCTGTCCCCCAGGAACTCCAGGCGTTCATTGTGTTTCACGCCCCGATGCTCCCCGGCAAAGGACTTATGAGTGAGTGCTTGCTTTAAAACGGCTTTATCGTTGAAGCGATATCCTAAGATACGTTCAATATCCGTCTGCACAATTATTTTTTAGCGTTTTCTTGAATGTAAGCTACAGCTTCGCCGACGGTTTTAATTTTTTCGGCCTTTTCATCCGGAATTTCAACATCAAATTCTTCTTCTAAGGCCATAATGAGTTCCACCGTATCCAAGGAATCGGCACCCAAGTCGTTCACAAATTGAGCTTCGGGCTTTACTTGGTCAGCCTCAACGCCTAATTGTTCAACGATGATATTTTTTACTCTTTCTTGTACGTTTTCTACAGCCATGTTATCCTCCAATAAAAAAGGGATGACCCTTACTAGTATTATAACAAATTATATATATAATCCACCATTTACCGCAAGTACCTGACCGGTGATGTAGGCGGCCTGGTCGCTGGCGAGGAATAGCACCGCGTTGGCAATGTCCTGCGCGCTGGCAAAACGTTTAAGCGGGATGGATTGCAGGGCTTGCTCTTTGACTTGCTCGGGCAGGGAATCGGTCATAGCGGTTTGCACGAAGCCGGGGGCCACGGCGTTGACGCGCACATTGCGCGAGCCGAACTCTTTGGCCCAGGTTTTGGTCAGCCCGATCAGCCCCGCTTTGCTGGCCACATAATTGGCCTGGCCCGGGTTGCCCATCTGCCCCACTACCGAGGAAATATTTACAATATTTCCGCTGCGTTTTTTGAACATTACTTTAAGCGCAGCTTTGGACATTAAAAACGTGCCCTTTAAATTGACGTCAATCACGGCGTTCCAATCATCCTCGCTCATACGCACGGTTAAATTGTCTTTGGTGATGCCGGCATTGTTGACTAGCACATCCAGCTGGCCGAATTCTTTGACGGCGTTTTCTACAAAACTTTCGCAATCTTGCGCGTTGGAAATGTTGACCACTTGCGTGTAAATTTTTACACCGGTGGAAGCCAACTCCGCCGCGACAGCTTTGAGGGCCTCTTCGCGCGTGGCACACAGGGCTAAATTGGCCCCTTGCTTGGCAAACGCGTGCGCCAACGCAAGCCCAATCCCGCGTGAGGCACCCGTAATCATAACGGTTTTACCGGTAAAGTTTAGCATACGTGCGTCTCCTGCTGGATGTCTTGCTCCAGTTTATCAAACGTAGGTTTTAAGCTGTCCATTTTGGCGGCAATGTCGCCGATGAAATTTTTCTCTACTAAGCGGGCGGCTGTTTTGAGTGCGTTGAAAATAGCAAAATCGTTAGATTTACCGTGCGAGATAATGGCTACCCCGTTTACCCCCACCAGCGGTGCGCCGCCGTAACAATCGGGGTTGGTATGTTTTTTAACGGCCTTAAAAGCACCGCGCGATAAAAGCGCGCCCACCATCGCTTGCGGACGTTTTTTTACTTCGCGCTTGATCATACCGATCATTGCTTTAGCCATTCCTTCGGCCATTTTCAGCACGATGTTTCCCACAAATCCGTCGCACACGATCACGTCCGTATCGCCGGCGTTTACATCGCGCCCTTCTACCGTTCCTTTAAAATTGATGCCAATATCGCGCATATGCGGCACGGTATGTTTGACCAGCATATTGCCCTTGGTTTCTTCTTCGCCGATAGATAAAATACCTACCGACGGTGCAGGGATATCAAATACTTTTTGCATATATGCCGAGCCCATCACCGCAAATTGCAACAAGTGAATGGGTTTACAGTCGGCATTGGCACCCGCGTCTAAAAGCAAGCTGACCCCTTTGTAAGTGGGCATGGGGGTGGCAATCGCCGGGCGTTGCACGCCTTTGATACGCCCCAAACCAAAAAGGGCCGCCACCATCGCCGCGCCGGAGTGCCCGGCCGACACAAAAGCATCGGCTTGTTTTTTGTGAACCAAGTCGGCACAGACTACAATGCTGGCATCTTTTTTACTGCGGCATTCTTTAGCGGGTTCGGCACCCATGTCAATGGTTTGCGGAGCGTGGACAATGGTAATATGGGCAGGGATTTCGTTATGACCTAAAGCAGCCAATTCTTGACGCAAGACGGTTTCATCCCCTACCAAGATGACATCTATCCCCAGCTTTTTGACGGCTTGGAGCGCCCCCAACACGTTGGGGTGCGCACCAAAATCTCCGCCTAATGCGTCCAAAGCTATTTTCATAGCGATTGTTTATTTGGCTTCAGGGGCGGCGGCAGCTTCTTCTTTGGTTTTTTGAGCTACTACCACACGATCTTTGTAGTACCCGCAGGAAGGGCACACGTTATGCGGCAAGCGTTTGGCATGGCAGTTGGGGCATTCCACTAACTGCGGCAACTCTACGCCCGAGTTGTGCGATCTTCTCATATCCCGGCGGGAACGAGTGTGTTTTTTCTTTGGATTCGGCATGTGAATTACTCCTATATATTAGTAAAAATTCTACTGAACTTTACTACTTAAATTTGCCTTTTAATACAGCAAAAGGCGACAAATTCTCCGGCGTGCAATGACAGGGGCCTTCATTCAAATTCTTTCCACATTGCGCGCACAAACCCTTGCAATCCGGTTTACACAAGAAACGGATTTCTTCCGTGAGTGCCAAGGTTTGTTTGACTACATACATTATATCAATTATTTCACATTTGGTGCTATAAGTTTCTGCAAAACTCTCGGAAAAATCCTGCCGCACTTCTTGTAAGCAACGGGCACATTGCACGTTGCGCTGGCCGGAAATTTTCCCTTGCACCAAAATATCTTTAGGCGTTACGCTAAAGGCCAACTCCACGTTTGCCTTTACAATTTGATGCGGGGGTTCCAGCACGTCCTTTAGATAAACAGCCGCCAGCTGGGCCGTGCAATTAAAATTGCCCAGGCGGATGAGATCGTGCGTTTTAAATTTTAGATCGCGCGGAACGTCAAACTCCGCATAATTAGATGTCATATACTTTTATTTTAGCAAATTTAACGAGTGAAAGATTTGTTTTCCCACTTGCGGCTACGCCAGCGGCGTTCAAAAATAGCGGCCCGGATGAGCTCGTCTAGCGTCATGGCCAGCCAAATACCTACCAGCCCCCAGCCCAGCCACACGCCCAGGATGTAGGCAAACAATGTAGCCACGCCCCACATTACTAACACGCCGGTGATGAACGGGAAGAACACGTCACCCGATGCAATGAGTGAATTGACCGCCGTGATATTTACCGCGCGGCCAATTTCCAGTAACACATCCACCCACAGCACACATACGCCCATACGGATGACGTCGGGATTTTGCGAGAGGAAACCAAAAATCTGCCGCCCCAACAGGGCTGTAATCAACGAGATAATCACACTCACCCACAACGCCCAGCGGATGGAATATTTTTCCAGCGAGAACGCCGCATGATTGCGCGCCCGGCCAATCAAATGCCCGATGGTAATGGATGCCCCGTGCCCGATGGCCATAGCAAACACGTACGAGAACATCACAATATGCATGGTATACGTGCGGGTGGTCAGCGCGGCAGTGCCCAACAGCACGGTGAAATACGTAATAACCACTTGCGATAAATCGTACGATACATTTTCCCCCGCCGCCGGCAGGCCGATAATGAGCAGGTTTTTAACCTTATCCCACGGGAACGGTTGGAAGTAAGCAAGCGGTGGTTTTTGCGATACTTTGCGAAATAAAATCACGTACAAGATTCCCACCGCCACCAAGCGACACAGCAGGGTGGAAATCCCGGCCCCGGTAATACCCAGCGGAGCAAAGCCGCCGTGGCCGAAAATCAAAAAGTAATTGCCGATTACGTTTAGTACGTTGATAATCAACGCCGACCACATGGGATAATAGGCCTTGTTGTGGCTGCGCAAAATGGCCCCCAGCGTCATGGCCAACGCCAACAGGAACGAACTTCCCCCCACTACTTTCATATACGGCAGGGCGTGTTGCATCAGGTTGGGGTCAATACCCATCACGTGCAACAGTTGCGGCGCAAACCCATACAGCCCGGCACTGACCAAAATACCCATTACCAAGTTGAGCAGGAGCGAAACGCCAATCACTTGCAAGACGTTTTTTTGCTGTTTGGCCCCTAAATATTGCGCGCACAGTACCGACGTGCCCAACGTGGTAATCATATACACCAAGCACACCAAAAACACCAACTGATTAACCACCCCGCTGGCGGCGACGGCATCGTCAGAGAAGCGGCTGAGCATAAACACGTCCGTCGCACCCGTGAGCATTAAGAGCAACGTTTCAAAGAAAATGGGGCTGGTTAAATGAAACAGCTGCCGGCGCAACGGTTTTTTGAGCGACGTGTTTTTAGCGGATTTTTGGGATTTGTGTTGGGTCTTACGCATAGGTATATTGTACCAAATTTGGGCCTTTGCCTTGGAAGGTGCGTTATCTTGCACGCCCATTAGAGTCATCCTGAAAGGTTGTAGTTCAGAATCTCTGCCTTGTGCTCTTTTAAGCGGTGGAGATTCCCGATTGCAACCTTCGGGAATGACGCTTTTTGATACCGGCGCAGGCAGGAGATGTTTTCCTTTCAACCAAAATCGGGGTTGCATTCCCTTTGCCAAAAATCTACAATAAGGAAAATGACTAAAAGGAGCACGCATGAAAAAACTATTGCTTTTAATGTTGTTGGTTGGCTTTGCATTACCGGCTTTTTGCGCCGGGGAAGGGAACGTGAAACTTTCTTTGTGGGACCGCTATGCCGTATCTATCCCTCACAACAATTTGGATGAAATCAAAGGCGTGGACCTGGGTATCGGCTCCACCACGCACAACGTAACCGGCTTCCAAGGCGATTTGCTTTGGGCCGAAACCAACAACCTCATCGGTGCCAACTTTGCCTGGGGGATCAGCAAAACCTCGTACGCGCAAGGCGCGCAACTGGCATTTGTAACCATGAGCAACTCCATCACCGGGGCCCAACTGGGTGCGGTGAATATGTCCTCGCGCTCGGTAATTGGGGCGCAAGTGGGCTTTTACAACCAAGCCGAATATATCAACGGTGTGCAGTTGGGGTTTGTCAACTACGCCAAATATATTTACGGCTTGCAGCTGGGATTTATCAACATCGCCGAAAACGGCTTCCTGCCCGCGATGATTTTTGTAAACGGACGTTTTTAAGTAGTATTTAAAAGACGTATATATAAGGAGACAAAACGAAATGAAAAAACTAGCCGTATTGTTAGTAGCTGTATTGATGGCCGCTCCTGCCTTTGCAGGGGATAAGGGCATTTTGAAATTGTCCTTGTGGGGCGACGCTGCCGTAGCTGTGCCCAATAACATCCACACCGTAAGAGGGATTGACTTGGGTATCGGTTCTACCACCGATTCTCTCTACGGTTTCCAATGGAACTTGCTCTTTGGTGAAGTGGGTGAACTGCGCGGTATTAACGAAGCGTTAGCCGTTGCCAAAGTGAACGAAGGGTATGGTATCAACTCTGCTTGGATTTATGCCCGTACCAACCACTTCTACGGTGCCCAAGGGGCCATCGTTTCCATCAACGATAGCTTCTTCGGTGGGTTACAAGCCGGTTTGATCAACTTGTCCCATGGCAAAGTAATCGGTGCTCAATTTGGTTTCTACAACCAAGTGGCCGACTTGCACGGCGTACAACTTGGTTTTGTAAACTATGCTCAACACATCAGCAAAGGGTTACAAATCGGTTTGGTGAACATCGCCAAGAACGGTTGGTTGCCTGCAATGATCATTGTAAACGGCCGCTTCTAATTCGGTTGTTTAGCTTTAAAACCGCCCCCTTGTGGAGGGCGGTTTTTTTTGCTATAATTTACATAGGTGAAACTGAGCGGCCCCACGCAACCAGTTGTAAATTCAAGTGGAGGCCGACGTCACCCAGGCAAACGCCACCCGGGGTATCCTCTACCCTAATTTAGGCGTGCGCCACAGGAGAATAACATGAGTAACGTATCTATGAAATCCATGCTGGAAGCTGGCGTGCATTTTGGCCACCAAACCTCCCGCTGGAACCCCAAAATGGGCCGCTTTATCTTCGGTGAAAGAAACGGCGTGCACATTTTAGACTTGCAAAAAACCGCTAAAGAACTGAAAAAGGCCTGTGCTTTTGTGAAAGAAGAAAGCAAAAAAGGCGCGAAATTTTTGTTCGTCGGTACCAAGAAACAAGCCCAAGAATCCATCAAAGCCGAAGCCGAACGCTGCGGTGCTTTCTGCATCAGCGAAAAATGGCTCGGTGGCACCTTGACCAACTTCCAAACCGTCAAGAAATCCATTGAACGCATGAACGAACTGGAAAAATGGGAAACCTCGGGCGTGTTTAAAGCCATCTCCAAGAAAGAAGCCAGCCGCTTAACCAAAGAATTGGCCCGCTTGCAAAAACTCTTGGGTGGTATCCGCGATATGAAGGTACTGCCGGACGTGGTCTTTGTCATTGACCCGGTGGATACCATGGGCGCGGTGCGTGAATCGCACGTGCTGGGCATCCCGGTGGTTGCCGTGTGCGACACCAATGCCGACCCGGACTTGATTTCCTTGCCCATCCCCGGTAACGACGATGCTGCCCGCTCCATTAAACTTTTCTGCGGGGCGATTGCAGACTCTATTTTAGAAGGCAGAAACGAAGCCAACTCCACCCAAGCGCAAGCCGAAACCCCGGCCGCTGAAAACCCGGCTATGGCACAAGCGTTTGAATCGGCCATGTTAGCCGCTGAAAAAGAAGCTACCGATGCCGAAATTCAAGAAGAAGTAAAAGTAGCCGAAGAAGTGGGCGAAGTGTTGGCTGAAAAAGATGCCGAAGTAAAAGCCGAAGAAAAGAAACCGGCTGCCAAAAAAACCGTAGCCAAAAAAACCACGGTAAAAAAAGCTGCCGATAAAGAAGAAAAACCGGCTGCCAAAAAAACCACGGCCAAAAAAGCCGCCGATAAAGAAGAAAAACCGGCTGCCAAAAAAACCGCCGCTAAAAAAACTACCGCTGCCAAAACCAAAAAAGCAGCTACCAAATAAATTTGGGTGGGAACCCCACGTGGGTTCCCCCTCATAAAAAGGAGATTTATAATGTCTTTAATGGATGATATCAAAACCCTGCGCGACAAAACCGGCGCCGGTATGATGGACTGCAAAAAAGCGTTATTGGAATGCAATAACGATATGGAACAAGCCATCGTATATCTGCGCAAAAAAGGTTTAGCCGCTATGGCCAAACGCGCCGACCGCGAAACCAAAGAAGGCAGAGTGGCCGTTAAAACCGACGGTAAAAACTTTGCAATGGTTTACCTGGGCTGCGAAACCGACTTTGTAGCCAAGACCGACGGTTTTATCAACTTGGCTAACGCCTTGGCCGATTACGTATTGGCACACCCCGGCGTCAATTACGATACCGACGAAACCATCAAAGCCAAAATTGCCGAAGAAGCCCCCAAATTCGGCGAGAACACCACCTTCAAGGGTGCCTATAACTGGACCCCGGCCGACGGTGCTGTAATGGCTTACTACGTGCATAGCGACAACAAAAAGGCCTCCCTTTTAGAGATGGCTGTCTCCGGCAATGTAGACAAAACCAAAGCCGCCGAAATTGCCCGCGGCTTGGCCATGCACACCGTAGGGATGCAAACCGGTTGGATTAAAGCCGAGGACATTCCGCAAGAAGTCATTGATAAAGAACTGGATATTTACAAAACCCAGGCCTTAAACGAAGGCAAACCCGAGGCCGCCATTGCCAAGATGCTGCCCGGTAAAGTCAAAAAGTTTGCCAAAGAAAACTGCCTCTTGGAACAAGGTACGATTAAAGACAACAAAAAAACCGTTGCCGATTATCTAGCCGAAGAATCCAAAGCCCTGGGCGGCACGCTGACCGTAACGCGCTTTGTGCGTTTCTAAGCGTAAGCCCGAATGTGTTTTTCCCCCGGCCCCTACGGCCGGGGGTTTTTTGTGTGCGAACGGGAAATAATTTGCTATACTGTAAAAAACTTGCAAGGAGATTTCTATGACCGCTAGCGACATTATGATTAAGTCCGACAATCCCAAAAAACGCGTTTTGCTCAAACTTTCCGGCGAGGCCCTTAGCACCGAAGGCCACCGCGGCATCAACCCGCAATCCTTAAAAGAAATTGCTGTGGAAATTGCCCAGGCCTACAAAAAAGCCGATTGCGAATTGACCATCGTCATTGGCGGTGGGAACATTTGGCGCGGCGTGCGCGACGGGGGCGGCGTGATTGATCGCGTCAATTCGGATAATATGGGTATGCTAGCTACCGTTATTAACGCCATTGCCTTGCAGTCCGCCATTGAAGATGCCGGCGTGCCCACACGCGTGCTGACTTCTATTAACATCTATCAATTGGCCGAGGCGTTTGTGCGCCGCAAAGCCATCCGCCACTTGCAAAAAGGGCGCATTGTCATTTTTGCGGGCGGAACCGGCAACCCCTACTTTACTACCGACAGTGCCGCCGCGTTGCGCGCCAGCGAAATCAATGCAGACGTGCTGCTCAAAGCCACGCAAGTGGACGGCGTGTACGATGCGGACCCCAAGAAAAACCCGCAAGCCAAGCTCATCCACAAAATCACCTACGCCGACGCCATTGCCAAGCGCTTGCAATTTATGGACACAGCCGCCCTGGCCTTGTGTATGGAAAAGCAACTGCCCATCCAAGTGTTCAATTTGCACAAAAAAGGCAACATAGAAAAAGCATTGTGTGGCGAAGAAATAGGTACTGTAATTTATTAATTTACACCTATAACAAAAAACCTGGGGCTCTAAAAACCCCAGGTTTTTTGTGTAACAAAGTGTGATCCGATACACGCCTTAAAACATATTTTTAAGCAGAAGCACCAAGAGCCCTAAAAACACACCGCACAACAGCAGTTTCGTCAGCCCTAAGTGTTTTTTGAGGAAGTTATTAAACGCCGCAGATTCTTTGCCGCACAACGTCAGCACGAACACTAACACCAGCGGCAAAATAAACATCAAATTATAGGTAAGCAAATAGAAAGCCGCCTTCCAAAAATGTTCGCCGGCTTGCTTTAAAATCACAATAATCGTGGGTAAATACACTTGCCCGGTGCACACGGCTTCCACACCCGATACTACAAACCCTACCACAAACGACGCGCCCAACAACCGCCACAGTGAGCTATGTTTATCCTTGAGGAAAAAGCGCATCACTTTGTGGATATATTCCTTGTTGCTTTTGGAAAGTTGCAAGAGCATTTTTTCGGACTTTTTGGTGCGTTGATAAATAATAAAATCGTAACAGCACAGCACCAAGAAAATGGCACACAGCACAATGGTCCCCCACTGCACCGCCAACGTAACGTAGTGAAACGCGCGCAAAGCGTACAAGAATTTAAACGCGCCAAAGCCCATCAGCACGTACGCCAAGAACACAGCAAAACAGTACGAAACCCCGACGACAATAATTTCTTTTTTCGTATACTTATACGCCGCCAAGAACGATACAAAAAACACAATCACCGCAAACGCGCACGGGTTGATACCGTCCACCAACCCCGCGCCTACAATCGCCCAAAACGTGATTTGCCCAAAGAGCATTTGGTGCGCTTGCATAATTTCTTGCGCGGTGGAAGCTTGAGCAGGATTTTCCTGCGGCGCGGGAACTTCTTGCGCAGCGGGCGTTACGGGCTTTTGAACGGGCGCAGCAGGCGTGTCCACCTTGCCCGGCTGAGCCGGTTGCGCGGAGGGAATTTCTTGCGGTTGCGCGGCTAGCCAGGCCTGAGCAGCTTGGTCGGCCTGCGTGCCGATATCGGTGGGATATCCTTGCAGCAGCGTATCGCCCAAAAACAACGCCGGGATGCCCAGTTGTGCCTCCGGGTGTTTTTGCATTTTCACCATAAACAATACGTTGTTGGCTTCCTGCGTTAAATCGTAATCTTTCAGCTCAATTTGACCTTGGTATTTTTGGCGGAAGGATTCAATAAAGCCATCGTCTTTGAGGTGCCGGCAATGCGGGCACGAGGGCGAAGTGAATAAAAATGCTTGCAACGGTTTTGCGCCGACCGGATAAGCAAGCGCTAAAACAAATAAAATCAGTAAAAAAAGACGTCTCATAAAAGGGTTCCTGGTTATATTATAGCTTTTTGGGTGGATACGCCGCCAGCAAATTCTTAAAAACAGGTAGAAAACCCCGACTAAAAAAAGTACAATAAAAATATGTCCGAAACGCGTTTTCAAAAAACCCCGGGGCATTACGTCCAATATTTGGGGCTCAAGTTTGCGTGTGCAATTTTGGTGCACTTGCCGTACCGATTTTCCGTCAATTTAAGCCGCAAAGCGGTAGGATACGCGCGCGTGTTTTTGCCCAACCGCTACAAACGTATGACCCGCGATATTTCCCGCGCCTTCCCGGAAAAATCCGTCCAAGAAATCAAACAAATTGCGTTGGAATCGTGGCAGAATATGGGGGCGATTGCGGCAGAATTTGTCCACCTGGCCAATGGGCTTTCGCTGGAAGAATTTAAAAAGCATTGCCGTATTATCGGGGCCGAAAAACTAACCGCCGCGCAAGGCACTACCGGCGGCATTATCCACATTGGGCATTTTACCAATTGGGAAGCGTTTGGCTTGGCTGCGTCCATTTACGGGTTTGATAAAGCCGTGCTGGCTCAGCGCGTAGATAACCCCTATATTGACGAAGAAACCAACCGCCTGCGCAACATTTATTCCGGCCGTACGTTCTACAGCAACCACGGCGAAGAACCCTTTTTTGCTTCTATGCGTTGGCTTAAACGCAAAAAAATTCTGGGGATTTTAATTGACCAAAGTGCCAGCTCCAGCGAAGTGTGGCTGCCCTTTTTGGGGCGTACAGCGGCGTTTTCACCCATCACGGCACTACTGGCTATTAAAATGCAGGTGCCCGTCTTCCCGGTGCAAGTATCACGCGATCAAGACGGCGTGCTTTTGTGCCGCGTGCTGGACCCGGTTCTCCCCCCCACGCAATACAGCATGGACAACGTACGCCACTTGACCAACACACTTAAAACGTATTACGAAAATTGGGTCTATGCGGACCCGGCATCCTGGTTGTGGGCCCACAACCGCTGGAAACGCGAAGCCCAGGGCGAGGCCTACCTCAAAGACCACCCGGAGGAACGCCTATGACCAAGGCCATCTTCCTGGACCGGGACGGCACCCTGATTTACGAAAAACCGGGGGTTTATTTGTCCGACCCCAAGCAACTACGCCTTTATAAAAGCACTAAACCCGCCCTGGCTCTGCTATCCAAAAGCGGGTTTAAATTATTTATTGTGTCCAATCAATCGGGCATTGGACGCGGGTATTTTACCGAGAAAGAAGTCAACGCCGTGCACGCGCATTTAAAAACCTTGCTCAAACCTGCGCGTATTGAAGAAATTGTTTTCTGCCCGCACGCGCCGGATGAACATTGTGCGTGCCGCAAACCACTGCCCAAAATGGGGCTGGATTTAATTAAAAAATATCACATTGATGCAGCGCACTCGTATATGATTGGTGATAAAAAGGCCGACGTGGAATTTGGCAAAGCCCTGGGCTGCAAAACCGTACTGGTAACCACCGCCAACGGCAAACACCACTTGCAAAAATATCCCGCGTTGCGCCCCGACAAAATAGCCACCAATCTGCTAAATGCGGCTAAATTTATTGTGAAGGATTCTTTATGAAAAAACTGTTTGTGCTGGGTATGCTAAGCACTTTGCTTTGTGCGTGTTATTGCCGCTGTACACAAACTACGGCCGCGCCGCAAGTGCAACCCCCGGCCGAGCAAACAACGCCCGCGGCTCAGCCCGCAGAGAACACCCCAGCTGCGCCTTCTACTCCGGCCGCAAAGCAAACTGCACCCGTTCAAACCGCGCCAACTTCCGCGCAAGCGCAACCCAAACCCGCAGCTGTTAAACCACAACCCACGGCCACTGCCGCTGCTACCGCCGCGACGGCCACAACGGCCGCCACGCAACCGACCGCAGCCGCTGAACCGGCAGCAGAAGAACCCCCGTCCGTGGAAACCTTGATTGCCAATTTGCGCGCCGGGCAAACCTTAAAAACCCCGGTGGCGGACCACGCCGTTTTCAAGAAAGAAGAACTGCTACCCACCACGGGGCGTTTGCTGGGGCCGCTTTCTTATGAGCCCATTTTGCCCGATACCACCCACGCGCCCTGGAGTAACGAAAGTCTCAAATATGGCGTTTATTATTCGTTTATAAAAGCGGGTACAGCATATATCAAAACGCGCGGTATCACCCAATACAATGGCCGCCAAGCGTATATGTTTCAAACGACGGCGTTTTCGGCCAGTGTGATAGACTCGGTCTTTAAAGTGCGCGATGTAAACTACTCGTGGCTAGACGTAAAAGATTTGCACTCGTTGGGCTATTCGCAAAGTGTGCGCGAAGGCAATTACGTGCGCGATGAGTGGGTGATGTTTGACCCGGTCCAAAAACACTACTTTGGCGAGGTTCAAAAAAAGAAAGGCAAAAAAACCATTTCCGGCACGATTACGCAAGAAGTGCTGGATATGCTTTCTTCGCTTTATTTTGTGCGCGCCAAACCCCTACAAGTTGGCAAAGACATCACTTTTGATATCGTCAACCGTGAACAGCAATACCCGCTGGTCGTAAAGGTATTGGGGAAGGAAACCGTTAAAACCCAGGCCGGCAAGTTTAATTGCTGGGTGGTGGAACCGCAATTTCGCGGGGAGGGCATTTTTGTGGCCAAAGGCAAAAGCTTAAAAGTATGGATTACTGATGACCAATATCGTATGCCCGTTAAAATGGAAGTGGAAGTATTTATTGGCAGTGTATCGGCCGAATTGTTGGAATACAAACGCAATTAAGCTATAATAAGGGAATACAGGAGTAACTATGACCATTACAACCAAACGCTTAAAAGAAATTCTAAAACAATTTAAAGGAAAAGAAATCATCGTAGTGGGAGATGTGATGCTGGACCACTTCATCAAGGGAGCTGTATCGCGTATTTCGCCGGAGGCCCCGGTGCCCGTGGTAGCCGTAAACAAAGAGTTCTTTGTAGCGGGCGGTGCCGGAAACGTGGCCGTCAACCTGGCTGCGCTGGGAGCTAAACCGGTGATGGTTTCCGTCGTCGGCCCGGACCTGGGCGGTGAAATGCTAAAGAACATCATGCGCGAACACAACATCAACACCTACGGCGTTTGCGAAGATGCCGACCGACCCACCACCCAAAAAATCCGCGTGATGGCCGAACAACAACAAATTGTCCGCTACGACCGCGAGAGCAAAAAAATCATTTCCCCCGCGATTGCCGCACAGTGCATGAAAAGCTTTGATATGGCTATCAAAACCGCCAAAGGGGTCATCCTTTCCGACTACGGCAAAGGCATGCTTAGCGACCAAAACATCAAAACCATTATTGATAAATGCCGCAAGAAAAACATCCCTGTCTGCGTGGACCCCAAAATTGATAATTTCAAAAAATATAAGAATATTACCTGTATGACCCCCAACACCAAAGAGGCATGGGAAGGCGCCGGCGAATCACCCAAATCCGGCGAGAAAGAAATTGAAAAACTGGGGCAAAAGATTTTAAAAATGCTGCAGGCCGATTCTATTTTAATCACCCGCAGCGCCGACGGGATGAGCTTGTTTGAAAAAGGCAAAAAAGCCACCACCACCATCCCCACCATGGCGCGCGAAGTGTACGACGTTACCGGCGCCGGGGATACGGTCATTTCCGTTTTTACCTTGGCGTTAGCCGCCGGGTCCACGTTGCAGGAAGCGGCGGTACTTTCCAACCACGCGGCCGGCATTGTGGTGGGCAAATCCGGCACGGCTACGGCAACCGTGCAAGAAATTGAAAAGGTGCTCCCATGAGCGAAGTTGTCATTGCGATTCCGGCACGGTATGGGTCCACGCGTTTCCCCGGTAAAGTAGCAGCGCTGCTGGCCGGCAAACCCGTTATCCAACACGTGTATGAAGCGTGTAAAAAAACAAATTTAGGCCCGGTGGTTATTGCTACCGAAGATCAACGCGTGGTGGATATATGCGCTAAATTTGGGGCCCAAGCGGTGCTTACCAGTGCGGCTTGTCAAAGCGGTACGGACCGTATTTTTGAAGCCACCCGCGAGCTAAAAGCCAATTATATTATTAACGTGCAGGGCGACGAGCCGTTCATCCACCCCAAAACCGTTATCAGCATTGCCCGCTTGTTGCAAAAGGACCCCACGTGCGATATCGCCACCGCGGTCACAGCCACTACGGATGATGCTAAAATTGACAACCCCAACTGCGTCAAAGCGGTGCTGGGGAAAGACAAACGGGCGTTGTATTTTTCGCGCTCGCGCGTGCCGTTCAACCGTGAACCGTCCGCCGAGAATAAAGATTTTGTGTATTGGCACCACTGCGGCATTTACGGATACCGCAAAAGTGCATTGAAAAAATTTGTATCGCTGGCGCAAAGCCCGCTGGAAAAAATGGAAAAGCTGGAGCAACTACGCGCATTGGAAAACGGGTTGACCATTAAGTGTGTGCAGATTGAGCCCGCCGGCCCGGCCATTGACACGCCCGACGATTTAACCCGCGCAGAAGCGTATTACAAAGAACATTTTAACTAGTTATCAGGAGAGAAAATTATGTCTAAATTCATTATTATTACAGGTGGGGTAGTCAGCTCGCTAGGCAAAGGGATTTCCGGCGCCAGCATTGGCAAACTCTTGCAACTTAACGGCCTCAAGGTCAATATGATTAAGTGCGACCCTTACATCAACGTGGATCCGGGCACCATGTCCCCTTATCAACATGGCGAAGTGTTCGTCACTACCGACGGGGCCGAGGCCGACCTGGATCTGGGCCACTACGAACGCTTTTTGGATATCACCATGACCCGCGCCAACACCAACACCGCCGGCAGCATTTATCAAACCGTCATTGATAAAGAACGCCGCGGCGAATATTTGGGGGCCACCGTGCAAGTCATCCCGCACATCACCAACGAAATTAAAAAACGTTTTACCGCGTTTGAAAACGAAGCCGACGTTTCCATCATTGAAATCGGCGGTACGGTAGGGGATATTGAATCGCTCCCGTTCCTGGAAGCAGCCCGCCAACTGTGCTTGGAAAAGGGTCCGCAGAACGTCATTTCCGTACACGTTACGCTGGTGCCTTACATTGCCGTAGCGCAGGAGCTTAAAACCAAACCGACGCAGCACTCCGTCAATAAATTGCGCGAAGTGGGCATCGCCCCCAGCATGCTTATTTGCCGCACGGAGAAGCCGCTCTCGGATAGTTTGAAGAAAAAAATCTCGCTCTTTTGCAGCGTGCCTGCGCAACAAGTTATTGAATGCGCCGACGCTAAATCCATTTACCACGTGCCGGAAATGTTCTACAAACAAGGTGTAGATAAAGAAATTATGACGCTACTGGGCCTAAAACCCACGCAAGAAGTCAACCCCGCGTGGTTTGAATTTTTTGACAAGGCCATGACCCCCAGCAAAACCGTGCGTATTGCCGTGGCCGGGAAATATTCCGAACTGCAAGACGCTTATAAATCCATCAACGAGGCCCTGCGCCACGCCGGCATGAATAACGACGCCAAAGTGGAAATTGTCTACGTCAATACCGAAAAAGACAACGTGCACGAAAAGCTGGAAACCGTGGACGGGATTTTAATCCCGGGCGGATTTGGCACCCGCGGCATTGAAGGCAAAATCAACACCGTTACGTACGCGCGCGAACACAAAAAACCGTTCCTGGGGATTTGTGTGGGGATGCAATGCGCCGTGATTGAAACAGCCCGCAACTTGTGCGGCTTGCACGACGCCAATTCCACCGAATTTGACCCAACCACCAAAGACCCGGTGGTGGATTTGACCCCGCAGCAAAAAAACGTGGTCTACAAAGGCGGCACCATGCGCCTAGGCAACTACACGGCGGACCTCAAAGAGGGCTCGCTGGCGCGGCGGTTATACGGCAAGGACCAAATTGTGGAACGCCACCGCCACCGCTACGAATTTAACCCCGCTTACGTTAAACAATTGGCCGACGCCGGCTTAAAAGTGTCCGGCTGGCACGAAGGCGTTCTGCCTGAAATTGTTGAACGCGAAGACCACCCGTATTTTATTGCGGGGCAATTCCATCCGGAATTTGGCTCTCGCCCGATGCGCCCGCACCCGCTGTTTGACGGACTGATCAAAGCCAGCTTAAAACAAAAGGAAAGCAAAACGCAACCGACGGCAAAAACCGCCACTAAGAAAAAAACTTCCGTAACTGCTTAATAAAAATCCCCGGGCACAAACCCGGGGATTTTTTTCGCTGGTACGTCAAACTTTATTCCACTACTTCAAAGGATACGCGGTCCGTGTGCTGGGCGCACGTTACTTGCAACGTGTGTTTTCCCCCCGCCAGCGGCCACCACGTCTGGCAAGATGTATCCGCCAACGCTTTGCCGTCTACTTGCCAGCGGCAGACCGGGGCCTCGCAAGCGGCCTCTAATTTGATTTGTTGAGATTTGCGCGTGAACGACGGATCCACATAAAAGATATCCCCCACCTGCGGCGACGTAATCCGCACCGCCGGGATTTGCCGTTTGTGTTGCCCATTGCAACGAGCGGGCACGTGTTTTTTATCAAATACTTCTTCGCGCGTGTGCGTGCAGGAAGGACCGGCCAGCAGCCCGCTATCGGCGCAGACTTTTTGACGTACCACGCCGGGCGCAAGCGTAAACGCGGGCGAAGGGAATTTTTCGTTGAGGTACATAGCTACGTCGTGCAAAATGGGGCCTGCGCCCGTCACGCCGGAAACTTTTTGCATGGAGCTTGCATCAAAATTGCCCACCCATACGCCCACCGTCCAACGCGGCGTATAACCGATGGCAAAATTATCTTTATAATCTTTAGACGTACCTGTTTTGGCGGCCATTTCAAAGGGCACTTGCAAGGCACTATTGAGCCCAAAGGCCGGGGCGCGGGCGTGATTATCCGCCAAGATATCGGTAATTAAATAAGCGGTTTGTGGGGCCAAAACCGGGCGGGTATGCCCGGGGAGTTTTACTTCGGGAGTGCGGGCCAGCTTAACCGGTTTAAACACGCCCCCGCGCGCCAAAAGTGCGTAGCCGTTAGTCAGTTCCACCAACCGCACTTCCCCATTGCCAAGAGCTAATCCAAGCCCGTAAAAATCAGCCGGCTTCCCCAGCGAAGCAAACCCCGCCTGATGGAGCAAATCCAGCAGTGCGCTGGTTCCCACGGCGTCGGCCGCTTTGACTGCCGGAATGTTGTACGAGCACGCCAACGCTTCGCGCGCGGGAATCAGGCCGTGGAATGTTTCGTCGTAATTGCGCGGGCGGAACCCCCCTTCAAAGAACGTGTCTTCGTCGGCCAGCAAAGAGGCCGGGGTCATTTTCCCTTCTTGGAAAGCCAACCCATATACAAATGGTTTTAACGCCGAACCGGGCTGGCGCAAGGCGCGTGCGCCGTCCACCTGTCCGCTGGATTTATCGTGAAAATCGGCCGAGCCCACATACGCCAACACTTCCCCGCTGGCGTTATCAAGCACCACCACCGCGGCGTTGGTTACGTGGTGATCTGCCAGCAGTGCCAGCTGATTTTTGATGGTCTGCTCCACAAATTGCTGCAAGGGCAAATCCAGGGTGGTATATACGTCGGTAACGTTGGCATCCGTTTGCGTTAAGAGCAACCGGGCAAAGTGCGGGGCTTCAAAGGGCCGCGGCTGCAAACGTAGCTGGATTTTTTCTGCCAACGCAAGTTGATAAAGCTCCTCGTCAATAAATCCGCTTTGGTGCATTTTTTCCAACACTAAATTGCGCCTTTTAAGGGCCCGGTCAAAATGTTTCACCGGGTTGTAATAAGTAGGCGATTTTAACAACCCCGCCAAAAATGCCGCCTGAGAAAGCGACAAATCCACCGCATCGGTTTGAAAATAAAACTGGCTGGCCGCTTGCACGCCTTGAGTCAAGTTGCCAAATTCCAGCACGTTAAAATATTGCTCTAAAATTTCTTCTTTGGTGAGTTTTTGTTCTAACAGCAACGCTTGGGCGGCTTCTTTGGTTTTGCCCCACCACGTTTTGGAACGCGGCGAAATAGCACGGGCCAATTGTTGCGTAATGGTAGACGCGCCGGAAACCACTTTGCCTTCTTGCGTGTTTTGCCAAAAGGCACGCAACAAGGCCTGCACGTCTACCCCCGGATGCGTGTAGAAGCGTTTATCTTCCACCGCTACTACGGCACTGATGAGCCAAGGGGAAATTTGCGCGAGGGAAACGGGCTGATAATAGGTATGCTGTGCGGAAAGCGCGCTGTGCATTAACAGGCCATTGCGGTCATAGAGTTGCTTGGAAGGGGTCAACGATTCTGCCGCACTTATAGTGTGCAACAAAACCACCAACCCCCATCCTAAACAAAATCGGCGCATTACTCAATCGTTACGCTTTGCGTGGCGGTACGACCAAACACGCTGGGTTCATACATTTGGCTGACCCACGCCGCCGGATACGTGTACGTTCCCGGCGAAGTAGCCGTCACCAAATAGCTAAACGTATGGGTGCCGGCCGGCAACACATCGGCAAAAGCGTAGATACGGTCGTCGTATTGTTCCACGCGGGCAAAGGACGAATTTTCCTCGTCAAGTGCTTGGGCTTGGGAGGACGACTCCGTCGCCAAATTCGTGTTGACCAACGTAAAACCAGCCGGGATGTAATCTTCGGCCGCCACAAACGTGCGGTCCGCCGCTGTTTGAATTTGCAGCGTTATTTTGTAGCGCTCGCCGGGTACGATTTTTTGAACCGGGGTTCCGGCCAAGCTGCGCAATTGGCGCGCCACGCTAAAACCGGCTTGCACCGGGGCATCATACGCCAACGGCGTATAGATTTGCGAAAGCGTATAATACAGCGTACCGGTCCCTTGTTTGGCAAAGGTAAAGTGCGTACTGGGCCCGCCCTGATACACTTGCGCAAACGGTACCGTAGCGGTTTTCTGCCGCAAACTGCGCCCTTGGAACGTATCGGTCAACCGGGTTTGATACGCTTGGGTAACGGTAGCGGTAAAGTTGGGTTCTTCGGATTCAAAAATCTCGTAATATTTTTGCAACGCTTGCACGGCTACGGCGTTGGTTTGCGTGTTATTCCAACGGCCTTGTGCACTCAGTTGCCCCACTAACCAGGCAGCCATTTGCGGAGCCACATCGGGCTTAAAGCCCGCCACCAACAACGCATGCAATGTATGAGCGGTAGCGGTTACATTATCGCTATGCACCCACGGGTACGTGTTGCGCTGGCTGACATAAGCCGATTCTCCGCTGTAGGTCAAATGGCTGATAAGCTGCTGCGCCAACGCCACTTTTACTTCAGGCGGGCGCTGAGTAAGCTGTGCAGCTTGCAACAAATATGCCACGGCTTCCTGTGCTAACCCAGTGCGCGTTTGATAGAGCGTATTAAACGCACTGTCTATATTTTTGCCATAGCTGGCCAACACATACGCACTGTAAGCGCGGGCGATGTTCGTCTCTGCTGCGGCATATTCGTAAGAACGGACCGTGTGGCTGTTAAACGCATTTTCCAACCAGGCGACCGCCTTTTGCATGGATTTTTCGGGCACGGTGAAACCGGCTTGCTGGGCCTGGCGCAAGTGCTCCAAAGCATACGCAGTGACGTATGGATCCGGCGAAGAACCGGGCCAGTAGCCATATCCGCCGCTGGCGTGCTGATAAGCAGGAATGTTGCTAATAATTTGTTGCGCTTGCTTGCGCAATTCCGCGGAGTCGGCCAATTTAAAATCACTCACCAACTGCTGGGCCGACACAACGGGCATCATCTTGGAAATTTGCTGTTCCAAACAATTGTACGGATACTCCAGCAGATACGTAAACGCACCCTTGAGTTGCAACAACGCCGTGGAAGCCACGGAAACCACTACCCGGTTAAACGCGGCCGGATTGACGTTGGCGGGCTGGGCTGTTTTTTCATCTTTGGTATATGTGGTAGATCCGCTAACCCCCAAGGTTTGCTCTTTGCTGGGCAACGAAACTTGCAAGGTTTGTTCCACCGCGTCGCTATAGCGGCCTTGCGCGCTAAACGTAAGGCGAGCTTCGCCGGCAGATACCGCCCGGCAAGGCCATAATACTTCGCGCGATTGGCCTTTGGGCACGGTAACCGTTTGCACCAAATTGCCTACTTGCACGGCGGACCCTTGCGCTTGCGGTTGCACTTGGAATACGCCTTTTTCATCTTCGTAATTGTACAGGATAATTCCGCACGAGAACTGATCCCCCACCCGCGCAAAGCGAGGCAAGCTAGGCGTAGCCATCACCGGTTTGGAAACGGTAATGCTTTGCTGCGTGTTGCCAAATTCCGTCGGAGTAAGGGCCACCGCCATCACGCGGAACGTAGTCAAATTATCCGGCAATGTAAACGAAGCCGTTGCTTGACCCTTAGCATCGGTATGCACAGCAGCCGCGTAGAACGGAGTAAACTCAAAGCGGGAACGCAAATCCGTCCCGGCCAGTTTACTTTGCAACGCACCGCCTCCGCCGCGGTTTTCCCCCTTCTCGCCAAAACTGCGCTGGCCGATTACGTAGGAACGGTTGTCCATAGTGAACACGGAAAGCGGCTTAGAACCATAAAACTGCGCAAATAAATCCGGCGTTTTGTAATTGCTCAGTGCCAGCACGCCTTCATCCACCGCCATCACTACTACTTCGGCGGGAACGGCCTTCCCGTTGACCTTGGTGTTCAGTTGTACTTGCACCGTTTCCCCGGGGCGATATTTGGTAGCGTTGGTTTTAAGCGTGGTGGTAATGCGTTTGGCATCGGGCACTACGTTTAAATTGACGTAGCCCATTTTGCCTTGCGGTTTGCCTAAATCTTCTTTATAATCGGCAGGTTTTGCCGTGCGGCCTTGCACCGCCGTTACGCTGACATACACGTTGGGCAAATAGTTGGGTTTGATGGGGACTTCTACATAATTGGTTCCGCCGGAGAATTGGGTCGTCCAGCTATCCAGCACACCTTCGCGCTCCACCGTGACCAGCACGTTGGCACTTTCATACGGGGATTCCACCCGGATGCGCGCTTTTTGCCCTACTTTGTACTCGTTTTTATTTTGCGTGAGTTTGAGCAAATCGTCATCTTTACGCTGCCCATAGGATTGGCCTTTCCCGTGGACATACACGTCCAAGCCGCCCTTTACCGTCCGCCCGAATATATCGGCGGCGGTTAGTTCAATATAATACGAACCGGCTTCCTGCGGAGTGAACGTCAGTTTTCCGCCTTTTTGGGAAATCGTCACGGTTTGGGAAGGCAACGGCGTTACTTTCTTTTCGCTCACCCATTCCAAACGCCCGGCTAGCCCCACTTTACGCACGCTGAAATATTCTTCCCGATACAGTTGCGCGGTAGCGGTAGTTTGGGTGGGTTTGCCTTGCGGCGTAACGGCCACCAAGTCAATCTCTACCGGCTGACCGGCTTCGTACGAATCTTTGACGGCTTTAGCCCCCACATACAAATCAGCCGGGTGCACCAGCACCGAGGTCCGCTTGAACAAATTCTGACGGGCAGGCGATTGGATATCCACCTCTGCATAGACCAACACCGGCAATTGTGTTTGCGGCATTTGCGCCGTGAATTGAAGCGCACCGTGCGCGTCTAATTCGCCCGAGCCGCTGGCCAAAAGTTTATCCTCTTGCGTGGATTCGTTGCGGCGCAAGAAGTACGGGATAAATGTGTATTTATCGTACCCTTTAGGACTAAACGAAGTGGGTTCTTGGCGCAACGTCCATTTGGTTTTGGCCCCGGCAAGCGGTGCCCCAAAATAATACTGAGCCGACGTTGAGAACGTGGCTTTTTCCACTGCTAAATAATGCGTAGCACCGGCGCGCAAATCAATATTAAATTCGGCCTGTTTGACGGCTTCCACCTGGAAAGAAGCGTACGCCAACGGTTCTTGTTGCTCTTTGCCGGCCGGAATAAAAGAGGCCTCCCAATATCCGGTAGCCGCCGTGGCCGGGATGTCAAAGCTGGCATCAAACGTACCCCACGCCGGGGATACGGAAACGGTTTTGGCAAACACTTCTTCGCCGCGTGAATCGGTTATTTTCAGTTTGCCTTGCTGCACCAAAGGCAAGTGCCAAGAGCCATCCTTGAGTTGGCGCAACACGCCTTTGACGTACACGGTTTCCTGTGGGCGATAGATACCGCGCTCGGTGAATACATATCCGTGCAACGTTTGTGCGGCGGGGTTATATTCGTAATCCACGTTAAACCGCCAGGGCTCTAAGCCGTTATTCCACAAGTTGCTCACCACTGCATCGCCCCCGGCACTGGTTACAAAAGCATACAACGCCGGTTGCCCCCACTTGGCATCGGGCACGTCCAGCTTGCCCCATCCGGGAGCCAATACCATACCGTCTGCGTTGGTGGTGCCTTGCCAAACCACTTTATTATCTTTGCCGCGCAGTTCCACGTGCATATTGGCCAAGGGTTGCCCGGTTTTAAGGGACGTGGTCCAAATCAAAATCGTATCGGCCGAGGTTTTAAACGTGACCCCTACATCGGTGATGTTATCGGTGGACGAGAGCCAGCAATCTTCGTTTTGGTTGGGCCGTTTGATTTTAAATTGGCTAAAGATAATACTTTGCGTGGCCGTGGGATTAAAGCGCGATAAATCAACATACGTTTTGTAGGTTTTATCCTTCACATCTTTAAACGTATAATCGCCGGAGAAAACCGTCTGCGCTAACGGTTTTTTGGCACAGTACGAACTATCTTTTTCATGGAACGGAATAAAATTCTCTTTGCTAAAGCGCGCCGCTTCCAACGGCAAGGAAGGAATATTCATCAGCTCCACCGGCAAGCGGGCGGGCAAGTAACTTTCCAACACGCCCACGCCGTCGGCCGAGAAATCCACCGCCGGGCAGTAGCCGTCGTTTTGAAGGGTGAAAGAATAATCTTGCGTCAACACGTTGTTGTAAATGTCGCGCATGCCTTTGCGCAAGGTTACTTGCACGGGTTGGTGCGCCTGCAAGCGGATGAACGAAAGCGGCATGCTAAAGTACGCTTCCCCGGTTTTCGGGTCGGAAAAGGCATCCCCTACCGATTGTTTTTCACGTTCCAAAAGCTCTTGTTTGGCGGCAGTAGGTTGCACCTCCAAATGGCTCCACATTTCCTGTTTGCGCACCGGCGTTGAAAAACGAATCGCCGGCGTGAACGGCAAGCACCCGGTGGAAATTACTTTTTCCACGGTAAGGGCGGGGTACGTGTAGAAAACCATTTGGTACGTTTTTTCCATACCGACAGTTCCCGTTTGAGCCGGCAAACCCTTTTCCAAAGTAAGGGTATATTTTTGCCCCATTTTTAAGGGCTCAACCGGACGCACGGCAAACAAGTTTTGTTTTTCTTCCTTGGATAGGTACGAAAAATTCTGCTTGATTTCCGCTTCGCTGGGCGTGCTTAGTTCCACAGCCACCGTATGCTGAGGCGAGCTTAATTTTACAAACCGCCCGGCCCGGGTAAGCGACAGCGGCATAGACGTAAGTACATATAAAGTAGGCGTTAGGTTGATCCAGTGTTCCTGGTCATAAGGCCACACGGCAAGCACACGCGGTACTTGCGTTTGGAACGAAAACGTATACGCCTGCGCTAATTTTTGCCCGGATACTTTAGAGGTAAATCCTTGCGGAATGGTAACGGTAAATTGTTGGGCGGCGGGCCAATTGGCGGCCGGTTCAAACGTTAAGGTTTGCGTACCGTTAAAGCGGCACGTCCCTTCCACACGCGGGGTGATGGTCAGCGGGCAATCCTTGGAAGCAAACTGACTTTCTTCCCCCAGCGCGACCACGGGCTGATTAAAATGCACGTTAATTTCCTGGCGGCCCATTTCCCCTTGCTGACCCTTGGGCGCGGCGGAAAGTACTTTTAACGCGGGCGCGGCAGCATTGGCTTGCACCGCGGCAACTAAAACGAGTAAAGCAACAACAACCCTGTTTGTGTGTAATTTCATAAAATTCTCCCTTACTTTTTATTGTAACATTTTAAATGCTTTTGCATAGGGACTATATCCCCCCAATTTAGTAAAATATAAGTATGTCGGCACAAGCACAAACCTTAAAAAACCCATTTAAAGACAAAAAGCTCTCCAAACTTTTGTTTAAATACTCCGCCCCCGCCGTGGCGGGGATGTTTGTCAACGCGCTGTTTAACATCATCTCGCGTATTTACGTGGGGCAGGATGTAGGCGCGGTGGGGATTGCCGCGATTACGGTCATTTTCCCCATTGGGCTTCTTTATATGGGATTTAGCGCGCTCATTGGGATTGGCAGCAACTCACTCTTTTCCATCCGCTTGGGCGAGAAACGCCACGACGAGGCCCTGCGCGTGATGGGCAACGGGTTTATTTTGCTGATCATCATGGCGGGATTTGTTACGTCCATTAGCTACCTGTTTCTGGACAAACTACTTTTATTTTGCGGCGCAGACGAAGTGATTTTGCCTTATTCCCGCGAATATGCTTTGTGGGCCTTCCCGGGATATTTTGTGTTTGCAATCGGCGCGGGGATGAACCACTTTATCCGCTCGTCCGGCCGCCCCAAAACAGCTATGGCCACGCAATTTATCGGCGCGTTTATCAACTTGATTGCCGCCCCGCTTTTCATTTTTAAAATGGGATTAGGCATTAAAGGGGCCGCGCTGGCCACCGTGTGCGGGCAAGTGATTTCGTTTAGCTGGGTGATGTATTGCTTGACGGGGCACCGCTCTGTTTATCGCCTGATGTGGCGCAATTTTAAACTCAAATTGCAAATTGTGCTGGATGTAGTAGCTATCGGGTTTTCGCAATTTGCGTTTCAAATGGCAACGGGGATTCTAAACGTAATTTTGAACCACGCGCTGCTTAAGTACGGCGGCAACTTGGCTATTTCCGCCATGGGCGTGGCACTGAGCGTAAATACCATTATCATTATGCCGACGATGGGCCTCTCGCAAGGGGCACAACCGCTTATTGGCTACAACCACGGCGCACGCAAGTACACCACTTCTATCCAAACGCTGAAAATGGCAATGCGCTGGGGAATCTTGGTAACCACGGTGGGATTTATTATCTTGGAAGTTTTTGCCCGGCCGATTGCCGCTATTTTCAACGGGCAGGACGCCGCCCTCATTGATATGGCCAGCCGCGTGATCCGCATTGTAAATATTTTCTTGCCGATTGTGCCGCTGCAAATGATGGCCACCACGTTCTTCCAGGCAATCAATCAACCGCTTAAGGCAGCATTGCTAAGTTTATCGCGGCAAATTTTGTTGGTGATTCCGCTGGTGCTGATTTTGCCACTGTTTTGGGAGTTGGACGGCGTGTTCTTTGCGCCGGTGGTGGCGGACGGCGTTTCCACGTTGCTAGCCGTGGTGCTGCTGAAACACTTTTTCAATCAGCACGGCCAAACCGTATTCTTCAAGAAAAAATAATTTTATTTTGCGTCGCTTAGATAGTGGCAACCCACACTGCGTTTGTTTTGCAACGCGGCGTAGGCAATCAACAAGGCGGTGCGTACCCCGTTGCGCAGGTCAATAAGTTCCTGGCAGGGTTGCGTGCCTTTGTAGAAAACGTCAATCTCGTTATGCAAGTGGCGCAAGATTTTCTCGGCCCGCTCCAAATGTTTTTGGCTGCGGATGAGCCCCACGTAATTCCACATGGTGCTGCGCAGGGTGGCCAAATCTTGCTTAATCAAATTGACGTCGGGCATTTGATTGGGGATGACCCACTCTTTAGGTGTAGGAATATGGAAATTTTGCGTTTCAATATCTTTGGCGTCCGCTTGCGCGCACAAGTATCCCATCGCCACGGCTTCTAATAAAGAAGTGCTGGCCAAGCGGTTGGCCCCGTGATAGCCGGTGCAGGCCGTCTCGCCGATGGCGTTCAAATTTAAAATGTTGGTACGCCCGGCTGGGGTGGCGTAAATACCACCGCAAAAATAGTGCGCGGCCGGCACCACCGGCACGGGAACTTTTGTCATATCAAAGCCGCCTTCCAAACATTTTTTATAAATGGCCGGGAAACGTTCCTTGGTTTCCTGCGCGGGGTTGGCGGTAATATCCAAATACACACAATCGTGCGAAGTTTTGAGGCGTTCTTCTTCAATGGCGCGGGCCACAATATCGCGCGGGGCCAAATCTTTAAGCGGGTGATAGTGCTCCATAAAAGCTTCGCCCTGGCTATTGCGCAAGACAGCACCTTCCCCGCGTAGTGCCTCGGAAAGCAAGAAACTTTTACCCTTGGCAAACACGGTAGGATGAAATTGCACAAACTCCATATTCATCACACGCGCACCCACGCGGTAGGCCATGGCAATGCCGTGGCCGTAGGCGTGATCGGCATTGGTGGTATGCAAATACAGTTGCCCCACACCGCCGGTGGCTAAAATGGTTTTCTTGGCGGTAACGGCAAACACTTCGCCGGTTTTATTATCCAGCACGTACGCGCCAAACACCGTCAAAGGGTAGTAGCGGTCCATCAAATTGGTAGAACTGTGCGAAAGGGTAAGTAAATCAATCGCGCTGCAATTTTCTTTTACGATAACTTGCGGATTTTCGCGCACGGCGGCCTGAATGGTGCTAAGCATGGCGTGGCCGGTGGTATCTTTGGAATAAATGATACGGTTTTTGCGGTGAGCACCCTCGCGCGTGAAGCGAAGCTGGTTGTTTTCGTCGCGGTCAAAAGGCACGGTCAAATCGTGCAGGAAAATTTCTTCCACTGCTTGGCAGCCGGCGGCGGAAAGTTCGCGCACGGCCAAATCGTTGCACATATGGGCGGTGGCCAGTTGCACGTCTTCCAGCAGGTCCGCCATTTGCAATTGCGGTTCATACACAATGCCGCCTTGGGCCAAATCACTATTGGCTTGGGGCATTTCGCCACAGCAAAGCAGCATGGTTTGCAAGCCCTGTTTAGCGGCTTGATGGGCGTATACACACCCGGCAATCCCGGCACCGATGACCAGACAATCCGTATCTAATACTTTCATAGTTACATTATATAATTTTTAAGTCCGCAAAAAAGCCGCCCGGGTGGGGCGGCTTGAAAAAGCTATGACTTGTATTTTATTTTATCCGGGTACACGCATAGTAATCTTGCCCGGACGGTACGGAACAATTGAGATATCCCACGGCTTGGCAGAACTCAGGTCCTCTAGCTTTCTTAATTACACAACGGATATCATCTTTAAAGCTTTGATTTCCTCCAATTCTTACAGAAGGGTTCAGCCACAACTGATAGGTTTTGGTCCAATCATCCCCGCGGACAACGTGTAAAACCCCATCATTGGGAAATTCTATTTTGAAATGTTTTGTTTTAATGCAACGGAGGTCACCCTCGTTGCAAGGCGTGGAATGAGGAATTTCAATATCCAAAGAAGAAAGGGGCGGCGTCCAAATAGCAGTTCCGTTGCTGGAAGTATATTGACAACTGTCCTTTGTCGGATTTTCTAACATACGCTCGTGGCACCATCTAGCGTAAGATTCGGCAATCGCTATTCCTAACGCTTCTCCCTCGCGAAAGCGGGCCTGCTCTACCGATTTATTGTAATACCCTACCCCCAAGATGGACAACATCCCGACAATGATAACTACCGCTAACAATTCCGCCAGCGTAAAACCGGCACTTATTTTTTGATATCGTTTCATAAAACACCTCACTATTTATTATTATAGCGTTTTTTGGCACACTTGCAAGGGGTTTATTGAAAAATAGATCAATTATCAGCCAACTATTGCAAAATGTGCGAAAAACCGTTATACTACTTGTATAGGAGATTTTTATGAAATTTAGAAAAGGTTTTACTTTAATAGAATTGTTGACCGTAGTCTTGATTTTAAGCGTTTTGACGGCCATTGCCGTACCCCAATACCACAAAGCCGTCAAACGTGCGCAAGCTGCCAACATGCTCATCAATTTACGGGCCTTGTTTGATTCCACCAAACGTTATTACGCCGAAGCCGGAGTTTGGCCAACCGCACTTAACAATTTAGACGTAAAATTGTTAGTTAATTCCAACTCCACTAACCAATCCGGCGAGTTTTTATATACGTTTGATGGCACCAATCGGTCCCTCAACGCGTGCCAGGTGGACGGCACCGGCAACTGTCTATACACTTTAAAAGTGTATTACAGACTGGGAACCGAGCGCGACGTTTATACTTGCCAAGCCAACGTAGCCAAATATCAGTTTGTATGCGAATCGCTGGGAAATACTACGATAAACGGCGAGACAAAAATCAGCGCAGATTAAACGCTTTTTGCAAACACTTAAAAGAAACGCTAACGGTAAGTTAGCGTTTCTTTTTTTTCTTAAAAAACTTTTTAAAATTAGCTTTTCCGCCGCGCGGGGCGGGTGAATTTTTGGTTTGCTGTAACTTTTTAAGTGCTTTTTTACTCAACCCCACCTTTACGGTGCGGAAAGAATTTGCCGACGAGGTTGCATCCGTTTCCAGCACACGGGCCGCCGCGGTGGCCTTCTTAAACGTTTTCGGTTTTTTGAGCGCGCGCATGGCAACTTTGGGGGTTTGCGGCAGGGAAACTTCGCCGCTTTGCAGCAGCTCTTTGGCACGCTGGGTATATTGGGAAGGGGTTTGTTTTTTCTTCGCACGTTTGGCGTGAGCTTCCCCCTCCTCGTGCGCAACAAACTTCGGCTCCGGCAACGGCTCAATGGTTTTTTGAATGGTTTTCACGGCGCTGGCAAATTTAGTGACGCGGCAAATTTCCTTCCATTGGGCGCCGTCGTCGCTAATCAAAGAAAGGGCATTGCCTACACTACCCGCACGGCCGGTGCGGCCCACACGGTGGATGTAATCCTGCGGGCATTGGGGCAAATCGTAATTAATGACATGCGCAATGTGCGGCACGTCCAAACCACGGGCGGCCAAGTCGGTAGCTACCAGCACACGCAGGGTGCCGTTTCGGAAAAATTCCATCACCTGCCGACGGCGGTTTTGGCGCAGTTCACCGTGCAACGCACTGGCTTTTTGCCCATAGCGCTTAAGTTCCTCGGCCAAGCGTTCTGCCCCGTGTTTGGTTTTCACAAACACTAAAATAGAACCGGCGCGCGTATTTAGTTCGTGCAGTAACTGCGGCAGTTTTTCGCGCACGGAAACATACACAATTTCTTGCAACACCCCGCACGCGGCGCAGGTTACCTCGCCAATTTGAACACGCATCGGGCGGGTTAAAAATTCGTGCGAAAGCTGTTTGATTTCCTCCGGCAGCGTAGCCGAAAACAACAACGTTTGCCGCGGGCAGGGCAGGGCGGACACAATGCGGCGCATATCGTCAATAAACCCCATATCCAACATACGGTCGGTTTCGTCCAGCACTAAAAAATGTACGCGCGACAAGTCCGCACTTTTGCGAGTTAAATGGTCCATAAGCCGCCCGGGGGTAGCAATCAATACGCGCGGTTTGCGGCGCAGTGCGGCATACTGTTTGTGGATGTTATCCCCCCCAATAATCAGGGCGGCGGGAAGTGTGTCGGTTAATTTTTCAAGCTCGGTCAAAATCTGTTGGGCCAGTTCACGCGTGGGCGATAGAACCAACGCGTTTTCCGCCGGATTTTGCGTTAAGCGTACGATAAGCGGCAACAAAAATGCCAGCGTTTTGCCCGTGCCGGTTTGCGCCGTGCCCAGCACATCTTGCCCGGCCAAACCAGGCGGAAGGGCACGCTGCTGAATAGGCGTGGGCGTTTGAATAAGCATCCGTTTTAAGGCGGTTTGCAAAAATTCGGGCAATGTTTCAAACACGTTCATTTAAGGCGGCCTCCACTTCTTCGTTTAAGCTGATCCAGCGTTCTTCGGTTTTTTTGAGTTCGTCGTTAAGCAGGGCTAGTTCAATGCTGCTATCGGCATTGTATTGCGTAAGCAATTGCTCCTCCAGCGCGGCTTTGCGGGTGGAAAGTTTTTCCATTTTTTCGTCCAGCGTGCGGATTTCTTTTTTAAGCGGAGCCACCCGCGCCCGGCGTGCAGCGGCTTCTTTGCGTTGAAATTCTTTAGAGGTCATTTTATCACTGGCTAAGTCGTTGCGGTCATTATTTTTTAAGAGCTGGGCCTTGTAATCTTCCAAGTCGCCCGCGAAGGTTTGGCACGTACCGCGGCGCACAATCCACAAGGTATCGCACGTCAGTTCAATCACGTGCAAATCGTGCGTGATCAGTACCACAGCCCCTTCATAATTGTTTAACGCTTCAATCAACGCGGCGCGGGATACTAAGTCCAAATGGTTGGTGGGTTCGTCCAAAATTAAGAGGTGCGGCGCGTCCTTGGTGATCAGGGCCAAAAGCAGGCGCGATTTTTCCCCTCCGGACAAACTGCCAATAAGCGTATCGCTTTTGGCTTTGTTGAGCCCAAACGCCCCCAACTGCGCGCGGATTTGCGTTTCGGTAGAGAGCGGCATTTGCGCGCTAAGCATTTCGTACGGGGTTTTTTCCACGTCTAATTCCTCGGTTTGGTGCTGGGAGAAATACGCAATCTTCATTTTTTTGGCCGTGGTCATCTTGCCGGACATCAACAAAAGCCGGTGCGAAAGAATTTTTGCCAGCGTGGATTTCCCGTTTCCGTTGGCACCCAACAGAGCAATGCGATCGTCGGGCTCAATGCGCAAATCTAAATTTTGCAGCACCGGTTTATCGTTATACCCGGCCACGCCGTTTTCAATAGTTAAAAGGGAATTGTTTAATTTCTCCGGCGAAGGAAACTCAAAATGGGCCTCGGGGTCTTTGGGGATTTGCGGCGCCGCGCCTAGTTTTTCAATCATTTTCAGGCGGCTTTGCGCTTGCTTGGCTTTGGTAGCTTTATAGCGAAAGCGATCCACAAACGATTGCAAATGCGCCACCACACGCTCGTGCTTGGCGGCGGCTAACTTGGCCCCTTCTATGGCGGCAGCGCGGGTGCGTTCGTACGTGTCGTAATTGCCGTTATAGAGTTTAAGTTGTCCGTCCTCTACGTGGATGATGTGGTCACACAGGCGGTTTAAAATGTGGCGGTCGTGGCTGATGATAAACACGGTTTTATCCACACGCACCAAATAGTTTTCCAGCCACATGGCCGTTTCCAAATCCAGGTGGTTGGTAGGTTCGTCTAGCAGCAAACAATTAGACGGGGCATACAAACACGCGGCCACGTTGGCACGCACTTGCCACCCGCCGGAAAATTCTTGCAAAGGGCGTTTAAAATCTTCGTTGACAAACCCAAGCCCACTTAAAATAGCACTCGCCCGCGCTTGCGCACTGTGCGCGCCCAAAAACTCAAGCCGGTCAAAAATTTCGGCCATACGCTCGCCGGTGATTTGCGGGTTTTCCAGTTCCTTTTCCAAGCGCGTAAGCTCTTTGTTAGCCGCCAACACATAATCCAATAGACACACGGACGGGTCCGCAATATCCTGCGCTACGGAGGCAATTTGCGTGCCGCGCGAAATGTCTATTTTCCCCCCGTCCGGCGAAAATTTACCTTCAATGAGCTTAAACAGCGTAGATTTACCGCACCCGTTGGGGCCGACTAGCCCCACTTTTTGCCCGTCGTGAATCAGCACGGACGTATCTTCAAACAAAGTCCGCAGGCCAAAGTGAAACGAGAGCGTTTTGATGTCTATCATACTTATATTTTACCAAATATAGAAGGTTCTTCCTTCGGGCAAAATTGGTAAAATAATTTTATGAACCTGCCGCAAGCTTTTATAGATTATACGTCCGCTTTGTTTGGCCCGCAACGCTGGGAACATTTTGTGCGCGCATTTAACGAGCCCGCCCCCGTAAGCATCCGGCTCAACCCGTTTAAACACCAAGGCGGGGCGCTTTTTGCGCAGCAAACACCCGTGCCGTGGTGCCAACACGCGTATTGGCTCAGCGAGCGCCCCGCCTTCACGCGGGACCCGTTATTTCACGCCGGAGTATATTACGTGCAGGAGGCGGGCTCGTGCTTTTTGGATACGGTTTTGCGCCAGCACGTACCCACGCCGGTGAGTGTGTTGGATTTGTGTGCGGCCCCCGGCGGGAAATCCACCCTGCTGCGCGCCGCCTTGCCGCCAGGTTCCCTGTTAGTCAGCAACGAACCGGACCGCCGCCGCGCCAATATCCTGTTGGAAAATATGCTCAAGCAAGGTCACCCGGACGTGCTGGTTACCCACAACTTACCGCACGAATTTGCCCACACCCATTTAGCTTTTGACGTGATTTTGGCCGACGTGCCGTGCTCCGGTGAGGGGCTATTTCGGCGCGATGAAAACGCCGTGGGCGAATGGAGTTTGCCCAACGTACACTTTTGCCAAGAACGTCAACGCAAAATTCTAAAAGACATTTGGCCCTGCCTGCGCACGGGTGGGCTGCTAATTTACAGCACCTGCACGTTTAACGTGCACGAGAACGAAGAAAACGTGCGCTGGATCCTGCAAGAACTGGGGGCTGAGATCTTGCCCGTTTCCACGCCGGCACAGTGGAACATCACGGGTTCTTTGCTGAGTGATTTTGACGCGCCCGTGTACCGCTTTATCCCCGGCATTACACGCACGGAAGGACTGTTTATGGCGGTGCTGCGCAAAACAAGCGAAGGGCCGGCGCGCGCCACGCTGCCCAATTCCCTGCGCGAGCAAGCCAAAAAGCACCGCATTTTGCATATTTTATCTGACGGAACGTGCCCACCGGATGAAAAAGGAAACGAAAAAATCCCGTCGGCCGCGCAAGCATTATCTATTGCACAACCGACGGAAAAATATCCGCGTGTAGAATTATCTTTGGATCAAGCCCAACGTTATTTGCACCGCGAGGCCTTTGCCTTGCCGCCGGATACCCCGCGCGGCTTTGTGCTGGTTACGTATCAAGGGTACCCGCTAGGGTTTATGAAAAACCTGGGCGACCGTGCCAATAACCTCTACCCCAAAAACTGGGCGATTAAGAAGCTGTAATTGTTTAGTGCAATTTTTCTAGCAATTTGGGGATTACATCATACAAATCCCCTTCAACTGCATAAGTGGCCGTTTTCATGATGGGGGCGTTGGGGTCTTTGTTAATCGCCACCACAATGGGCGAGCCGCTAATGCCCGCCGTATGGTGCGTTTGGCCCGAAATTCCGCACGCAATGTAGAGCTTGGGTTTCACGGTTTTGCCCGTTACCCCAATTTGGCGCGAAACATCCAACCACCCGTTATTTACCACCGGTTGCGTAGCCGCCACTTGGCCGCCCAAATAGTCGGCCAGTTTTTGCAACAGTTCAAAACCTTCTTTCTTGGACACGCCGCGTCCGCCCGCCACAATCACTTCGGCTTGCGAAAGATCCGCGTTGCTTTTTACCGTTTGAGCCGACGAGGTATGTTTATGATGATACTCGCGCAAGAGTTCTTCCAGCGTAGCCGCCTTCGGTGCGGGTGCACTGGCCACCGGGGACGCAGCGGTTGCATATTCTTTAATTAGTGCGGTTAAAATTTCATTTTTCTGAATATGTACCGTGCCTTCGTAAATTTGGGTTACTTTGGCATCGCGCATGTATTTTTCCAGCGGGAAATCGCGCATATAGGCAATGCCGCCGCACAGGGTAACACATTCGTCCGCCACTTCCATAGCAACGTTGGAGCAGAACAGCTTGGCTTGCGCGCTGTATTTGGTCCAGCGTTGGCCCTTTAGTTTTTTGAGCTCATCGTGCACGGTAGTACCGTTGGCAAGCGCATTTTTGACCGCGGGCAGCAATTCTTCGTCCATGCGGTGCGTAAGCGTGTACACCAACGCGCGGCCTGCTTCCACCTTGGCGGAAAGTTCCGCCACTTTGTGCCCCAAGGCCTGGAAGGTGATGAGCGGTTGGCCGAATTGCTGGCGCGTGCGCAAATACGGAATGGTGGTATCCAGCGCACCCTGCGCAATCCCTACCGCTTGCGCGGCCACGCCGGGGCGGGAATAATCCAGCGTCTCTTGCAAGTACAAAAGGCCACGGCCTTCGCTGCCCAGTAAATTTTCTTTAGGTACGCGCACGTTTTCAAAAATCAGTTCATACGTCGGGTTGGAGCGGATGCCCATCTTTTTTTCCTTCTTGCCGAAGGTAAACCCGGGGGTGCCCTTTTCAATCACTAAAAGCGAAATGCCGCGCGGCCCGCGCGACGGATTGGTATTGACGGCTACAGTATAAAAATCGGCTTCTTTGCCGGTGGAAATAAAGTGTTTGGCACCGTTGACTACGTAGAAATCGCCATCCTTGATAGCAGTGGTTTTAAGGGCGGTAGCGTCGGAGCCGGCCTCGGCCTCGGTCAAGGCAAAGGCCCACAGTTTTTTGCCGCTGGCTAAATCGGGGCACCATCTTTCGCGCTGCTCTTTAGTTGCTGCCAAAAACATAGGGATCGCCCCTAACGCGGACGTACCCGGCGTTAGGGCCAGCCCGGCACACGCGCGGGAAAGTTCCTCAAACGCCATTGCCAAGCACGTAATCCCCCCGCCCCTGCCGCCATATTCTTTGGGCAACCACAGGCCGAATATGCCGGCTTTGCGGTACTCGTCATACATTTCACGGGAAAACGTTTCCTCTTCGTCCATCTTGGCGCGCAGCGGTTTGAGTTTATTTTGGGCCAGTTCACGCGTAGTGTTGAGTACATCCTGTTCCATTTCGTTGATTGCGTAGTCCATTAGTTGACTCCCTGGGATTTAGCTTTGGCGTGGCGTTTTTTACGCCAAAAGTGCCGCGAGCCGCCATTTTTTTGAGTAGGCGGAACCAAACTGCGGTAGAGGCGTTCTTGCTTTTTTACCATCGTTGCACTGGTAAATTCGGCAAAATCACGTCGGTCAATGTTGGCTTCAAACCGTTCGCGCAGTTGTTTGTGGCGCAAGATTACTTTTAATTTATCGGCAAAGGTATTGATGTCGCTAGGCGGTACCAAAAAACCGGTTTTGTTGTTGGTGATTACTTCGCTAATGCCGTCCACATCATAGCACACGGCGGGCACGCGCATGGCCATGGCTTCCAGAAGCGACATGGGAAGCCCTTCGCGCAAAGATACGCTGGCAAACACATCGCTAATTGCCAAAAGTTCTAAGGCGTCGTTGCGCCACCCCGGGAAAAACACCTGCTTTTCAATGTTGAGATTTTTGAGCAGCACCAGCACTTGTTCGCGCAGCGGTCCGTCCCCGGTGAAGATGAAATACACATCTTTCATTTGCTGCAATACCTTGTACGCGGCAAACACAAAGTGAAGCGGATTTTTAAGCGGTTTGCAATTGGCTAACGCCAACACCACTTTGGCGTGAGGCGGAATTTTAAGCGAGGCCTTTTTGGCCACCGGGTCAAATTTGAGCGGTAAAATGGGTTTGAAATTGATACCGGCGCGGATAATCTCGCTGCGCACGCCTTTGCCAATGCCCAGCTCTTTGGCTTCCAACGCATTTTTGCGAGAAACAAATACCAACACGTTGGTAAATTTGGCACAAGTTTTTTCCACCCACACAAAGAATTTGAAATGTTTTTCGCCCTGTTCTTTGGCAAAACCCAACCCGTGAAACGTATGCACTACTTTGGCCTTGCGCCAAAAAATACGCGCTGCGATACGACCCAAAATCCCGGCCTTAGGAGCATTGGTATGTACGATATCCGGCCGCACTTTGCGTAGCACGATCCCCATTTGAAAAAGGGCCACCAAATCGTGGAACACATACTTGGCCTTTACATCGTGCTTAAGCGCACGGATAAAATAAACCTGTTCGGTTTTTACCTTACTATCCAGGCGGCCGCCGGGGCCGGTGGCCAAGTAAGTTTCAAACTGTTGTTTGTTGATGTTCTTAATGGTGGTAAGCACGCTGGCCTGGGCTCCCCCTTGGTCCAACCGTGTAATAAAATATAGAATTTTTGTCTTCTGCATTAGTGAATCATTCCTGTTTGAGTGTCTAAAATACGCGCCTCGGGGAAATAGTACTTGATAATTCCCTTGTAATCCCGCTCTTGTTTAGCCAGGCCCTGGGCCCCTTGCAAACAAAGCCCTTCGCCAAGCCCGGTATCGTAGCCGCGCACAAAAACTTGTTTGATATCTTTGCCTTTGTAAAGAGGAACCACGTCAAAGAAGTTAGAGCGCAACGTCCCCGCGCCCAACACAAAGGAAATCTTTTGTGGAGTATCGGCCACGTAATGGTCTTTGCTTCCCTCAAAACGCATTTCTAAAATGCGCCCGTTGGGGGAAAGCCGCGTGGGCGTAATGGCACGCAATTTACCGATGGGTTTTGTTTGTGCGATACGTGCTTCAATATCTTTTGCCTCAAACAAATACATCCACTTGATTGCAGACCATTGAGTCGGGTCGTGCGGGGCAGATACCAAATCCGCCGGCGGATTGGAAAGCAAATATTTGCTTACGTTAGCCGGTGAAAATTGATAATTGGGTTTATCGGCCGTATTGAGTATATTATCTGCCGTTACCACCCCACAGTTGGCATACGCGCCGGCTGCGGCCTGCATCAGGCGAATTTCGCCCGATTTATTGGACGCATCCAGCAAGTTTTTAAAAATCAGGTTAATCCCTTTGAATTGGAATTTTACGTCGTTATCGGTAATGTGATAGGGATTCGTTTTGTTGTCTTTGACCGCCTGCAACAAAGCCGAACGCAACACCACCGCCAGCGACTTAAGGGCTTCTTCTTGCGTAACGTCTTTGACTTGCGTGGCCAGCAGAGCTGGGATTAAATCTTCCAAATACACTTTGTTAATGAGTTTAAACCCGTTTTCGGTAGGGATGACAACCAGCTCCCCTTTGAGTTCTTTATCACTCAAATCGGCGGCAAAGATATTTTCGGTCTGCGCGTTGCGTACCAGCAACGTTTTGTTGGTATTTTCCAACATGATTTTGAAGGGATACATCGCGGAAAATTCAACTTGACCCTTGGAATTTTTGAAATCCACGCCACGGGTTTGTTCGTTAAACTCAATGGTTTTTTCTACGTACGAAGGAACTCGGACCACTTCCCCCCGCTTTTCATCGGTAATACGCACCGTGCCCGAGGCCACCACCGAAACCGATTTAAGTTCTTGCGGAACCTGCTCGCGGTTGGCATAGAGTGCCATCCTTACCACTTCGGAAGGGGTGGATTGCATCTCGTGCACAATGGGTTGTTCCAGGCGCAAATAAAACAAATAGTCAATGCTTTTATTGCCCAGGTCTTTGGAATATTTTTCAATTTTTTGGGCTAATTCTTCGTTTTGCGGATCTAAGCTGTATAATGTGGCATAATATTGCCACGCGCGCATTTTGTCTTTATCTTTCTCGGACAATTGGGCAAAAAGTTCCGCAGCTGCATAATTTTTCTCGTCGTGAGATAGCGATTGCTGCAAAAACACCGGGGCCATATTGCGGGCTTGCTTGGTTTGCGAAGCAATCCGCCCCAACATATACGACACAAACGAAATCACATACGGGTTAGAAGTGTATAAGTACTGAAATTGCTCGGCCGATTTTTCTTTATTTCCTTCCAAATACCACGCCAATGCCGTGCCTAACTTGGCGGAAGAAACGTACTCAAAATCGGCAGATAGGTAGAATAAGCGATCAAAACTTTCTCGCGCTTTTTTGTATTTCCCGGCGGATAACAACGTCCACCCTTGGGTCAGCGTGGTGAAGGGATCGTCGGGGTTTAAAGAAACGGATTTATCAATATGCTCAATGGCTTGTTGAATCATCCCGCGTTGCAATGCCAAAACGGACAATTCTAAATTGGCCGCCGCAGCTAACTGCGTATCGGGTGCGTTTTCAAACGTTTTAAAAGCGTAGTAGCAATCTTCCTCTGCCTGGGTGCATACCTGGGCGGCCTGGGCAATCTCGGGCGGAAGGGAATAATCCAGCACGGTTTTGTGCAAAGTAACTTCATTTAATTTGCTATCAACCCGGCGGGCAGCCAAGGCAGATTTACTGACCGTTTGCACCGGCTGATCCGGTTGCGGATCGGTCGGTTGGAGCTCGGTCTGTTGGGTTTGAGCCAGCAACGGTAAAGACGCAAAAAAGGCGAAAATAAGAAGATATTTTCTCATATACAAATTATACTAAATCTAGCCCTCGTGCGCACCGCCGTTTACAGCAAAAGGCCCTCTTTTAGAGGGCCTTTTGTATGAAAGTTGTGTTTTTTTATGAAAATTGCACGGAAATCCATCCTCTATTATCGCGCAGGTATGTGCATATCTTCTTTCCCAATGGGGTAATCCAAAAACAACGTTCGGCAGAACCCGTTTCAAACTGGTCGGGAACGACGTCTTTCAGAAGCGCATATTCCACATTGCTGCCATCTGCCGCACATTGTCCCCCCGGGCAACGTACAATCATCCAACCGCACGTTGCTCCACAAACGGCACTATACGCAAAATTTCCGTCTCGGCAAAACGTATTTCCGTTAAACTCAAAAGCCACATCACACGTTAACGAATCAAACCCCAACACACCGGCACCATTTGCCTCGGCAAACCTCACAGTTGGGTAAAATCCATCTGCGGGGGCTCCGTTTTCAAGCAAATATGCAGCGATGGTTTTGTCAAAATTTGCCATCATACTAAGCCCTGTAGCCAAGCGGGTTTTTTCCACTGCAAATTGATATTGCGGCAGCGCTACCGCCGCCAAAATACCAATGATTAACACTACTACTAATAGTTCTATGAGCGTAAACGCGCTATTTCCTCTTATATTGTATTTTTCCATGCAAGTGTCCTCCAACCATTCAAATTGTCCTACCCAGGCAGTTTATCAAAAAAAAAAAAAACAATACAAGCATTTTATATTCGTCATCTTCAAACAGCAAAAGGGCTTCCCCCAAGGGAAAGCCCTCAAACTTACAAGCGCAAACAAATATTACGCCCAAATGTTGAGCTTGGTTACTTTATCGTTGCGGCGGACTTTGGGTTCACCGACCAACTCTTGGATAAAGGCCTCGCACACAAACACTTTGGTACCCGGCAATAAACGTCCGCCAACCACATTATGTTCGTTATCGGCCAAGGTCACGTGGGCATACACCATGGGGCGATTATCCTGAATGCTGACGTTGCCCGTCAGGTTGACCAATTCCAATTCTTCGTCAAATAAACTTTTTTCAAATTTCTTTTTGGATTGATCGTAATAGGCAATCGTGGCATTGGACACAGCGCCTACGGCGGATACAATACCGCACTTGACCTGATTGTCGTGGCAAAAATCAATCAGTTCTTCCAAAAGGTCTTTGCCTTTGGCAAGTCTAAAGATGTAGGTTCTTCCGGTTAAGTAAGGTTTTTCTTCTGCCATTTTTCTTCTCCTATCGGGCTAGCACCAAACCGCTGCCCTCTTTAAATCGTCCGCGTATGTGCGGATAGCCGCCAGCACGGACGCACCGTCCATCCCGGCTTCTTCATATATTTTCGGCCCGGCCGCACTGCCCAAGAAACGTCCCTTTTTGTGGGGATAAAGACTATGCTTACGCCCGGCCTGGCTGTGCAGCCAACAATCCAACGTTGGGAGTGTAAAGTCCGTAAGTCCCATCGCTTTTTGCATCCATTGCGGGGGAACCAATTGATCTTGCTCCTCTTGTGGCAAGAGCTCAAAAAGTTCCCGGCTGGTTACATACAAAATGTTTACATCGGGTGCTTTGTCGGCCAATATTTCCGGCAACACTTTTTCTACCACGATACGCCCAATGCCCGCCCCTTGCACAAATACGGTGCCGGCTTGGCTGTCTTTGGCACGGTGCAAATAATAGACGCCCTTCACGGCGGCCGTGGCAGGGTCCGTCTGCAAGGATTTGCGGTCCATAAACGCGGCCGACGGCCGGATTACAAACGGGGCAAACACCGCCGGACGTTTAGCTAAAGCGTACGTTACTAAGGGCCAAATTTCATCTACTTCCAAGGGCGTCGCGGTAATACAACTGCCCTGCGGAAAATTATCTTGCACCAGCTGCAAGCTTTGCGGATCGGCATGCGTAGGGCCGTCTTCCCCGGTAGGCAAGCTGGCGTGCCCGTTGAACAAAACCAGTGTATTGGGTTTGAGCCCAATCTGGCGGGCACTTTGCACACCGATTGCATGCAAACGCGCCGCTACATGTTCAAACGCCAAGAAAGCACCATACGACGAAGAAATTGCAATATGCCGCCCAAAGGAAGAAATCCCGCTGCATACGGCGGCCATACCGTCTTCGCAAATTCCCCCCGCGCTCAAACGGCGGCTTAACGGGTTGGAAATCATATTAAAATAACCGGGAGCGAACCCGTCGCTTGCGGTACCCGCGCCGGTAGAGCCATACAAATCGGCAGAGCCCACCAGCAAGGTGCCATTTGTTTGCTGATTGAGTGAGGCAAGCACTTTGCCCAATATGCCGCGGGTTGTGTAGGATTTGCCTACTTCAAAAGTAAAATCCGCGGGCGGTAAGGATGGGTCCAAGTGATAAAGCTGTTGAACATCGCCTAAACTTTCACGCACCACCCGGTTGGCTTGCGCCAACTTTTGGGCGGCTTTGCGCAAGGCAGATACTGCAAATTGGCTGATTTGGGCATCTTGCTCAAGCACGCGGCGGATTACAAGTAAACTTTCCCAATAGCATTTTTCAATGTTTTCAGGGGTTTTATCGCCCTCAAAACGCGGGAACTGCGTTTGGAAAGTTTGTTCAAATTCGGCCAAAGCTTTATAAAATTCTTCCGAGCAGAATTTATGTCCGCTTCCGTGAGCGGCTTTTCCTTCCAGCCCATATTTCCACCCTTTTACCGTGTGGTAAATAATGGCGGTGGGTTGTTGATTGTTGATTTGCGCCGCTAATTTTTGAGCGGCATAAATTTGTGCAAAATCCAGCCCGTTGGCAACCTCTATCACGTTGCAATCGTGCATGTAAAACAGCTCGGCCGGGGTCCATTGAACGTAATCCCCCGGTTGGTTGTTGGCAGCGGTCACACGTTCTGTTTCAATAGAGGCCTGGTTCCAGTCAATATGAAATACAATATTTTTAAGTTGAGCCGTAGCCGCCATGGACAGGGCCTCGCTTACGCGGCCTGCTGTCAAACCGCCTTCGCCTTCCACTACATGTACTTGCGGGCAATTGGTTCCATATGCATCTGCCGCGGCCAGGGCCAACCCTACCGCGCTGGCAACGCCCACCCCGCTGGCCCCGGTACTGGTCCGCACAAACGGAGTGCTCGGTTCGGGATGACCGCCCAAGGTTTTGGAATGAAATTTAGTAAAAAGCGGTGTATGCTGAGCTGCATTGTGACGAAAACCCAACAAATCTTCCAAGCGCAGCTGATAGGCCTCGCTGGCGGGTAGCAATTCCGGCGCGCCAATACGTGCGCATTCGTTACGCAAAGCCCACAGCGCATAAAGCCCCAAGGCCTTATGCCCGGCCGCATAAGAAACAATATCGGCTCTATCATCTAACGGGTCCGAAAAATTGTATGCCAAGTTTTTATAAAGCAGGTGCGACACAAACCGCCCGCTGGAGATACTCCCCCCCGGGTGCCCCGAAGTAGGCACAAAATTGTATAAGATAGCTACCAACGCCCGATAAATTACATCCAAGCGTTCCAAAACAGCCGCTTCATTCAAATCCAGCTTATAAGCGGGTTGATTTACATATTCTGCTACGTCTATATATACAGCTCGTTTTTGGTTTGGTACGAACGGTTTCATACACGCTCCCTAAAAATGAATCCCCTGCATAGCACTTTGTAAAGTTAAGCGAAACATAGCTTCCAAATCTAGTTTAGAGCACACTTCCACATTGCTGTGAATGTTGCGCGTGGGTAATGCTAAAGCACAGCTTGGCACCCCCGTCTTGGACAAATGCACCGCCCCGGCGTCATTGCCGCCGCGCGGTGCCACCCGCACTTGAAAAGGAATACGCGCCTGCTGACACATCTTTTTCAATTCTTCAAACAAGGGCTGCGGGGTAATGCTGCGCGCATCCAAAGCGGTAATTCCTACGCCGCCGCCTAATCGCACGATATAATCTTGCGGTGCCACCCCCGGGATATCCGCCGAACCGGTGGTATCTAGGCATAAACTCACGTCCGCCTCTATCCCGTAGGCAGCGGTAGTGGCCCCGCGCACGCCTACTTCTTCTTGCACGGTAAACACAGCATACACATTATAAAACGGATTTTTAAGGGCCTTGAAAACTTCCGCCTGCACAAACACGCCGGCGCGGTTATCAATGGACTTGGCAGAAATCAGCCCGTCACCAAATTCTTCGTAAGAGCGGGCCAGCACGGCAAAATCCCCGGGGCGCACTTGTTTTTTAACGGTATCGGCAGGAAGCCCCAGGTCAATAAACAGCTCTTTTAACAGGACGGCCTTGGCGCGATCGGCCTCGGTAGTGATATGGGCGGGCTTGGTGCCAATAATGCCCAACAGCGGACCGTTTTGGGTCTGCACCCACACCCGCTGTGCCAGCAACGTGCGCGGATCAATCCCCCCTACGGTTACAAAGCGCAAAAACCCTTGTTCATCCACGAAGTGAACCATCAGCCCCACTTCGTCCATATGGGCGCAAAGCAGCAGATTCTTGCCCGACGTACCCTTTTTAACACAAATCAAATTGCCTAACGCGTCGGTACGGACCTCGTCGGCATAAGGAGAGAGCAATTCCTCCAAATAGGCACGCACGGCCCCCTCCCGGCCGGAAATACCGGACAGCTGGGTGAGCGTTTTAAGAATAGAAAAATCAAGTTTTGGCGTCATTTTGGCCTATTTTTATGTATAAGGTAGTTACATTATACGCCAAAACGGTATAAAATGCAAGCACTTTTCCGTGGAAAAGTGCTTGTATAAAGATAATCTCTCTTTTTCTTACTGTGGGGTTAGCCCATTAAATGCGGTACAGAATTTATTTGAAGTAGGATAGCAACTCCAGGACCAACCTTCACCCAATTCAGGTCTCCCTTTCCCAAAGACAACTTCATAATCATAATCCGTGGATGTTAAATCCCCGTAACACAAAAACTGTTCGTCCGGATCTGAAGAACAAGATAAGTAGGTAACATCCCAGTCGCCCTGTTTAGAGTGACAGTAATAATACCCTGTCTGTCCACATTCAATGTAAGAAGAAACATCTACATTCAATTCGTTAACTCCGTCCTGACTAAAAAAGTTGACACTATCGGAAGTATTTGCAGGGAATCCATTTTCTAGCTCATACAAGTCTACTCCCTTGGCCACAGCATTCAAAAATGCCAGGGTATTCGTCGCCCGTGCTTTTGCTACGGCTTTTTGATATTGTGGCAATGCTACTGCCGCCAAAATACCGATAATAAGTACTACTACTAACAACTCTATTAATGTGAATCCTTTATTCATAAGTTCCTCCTAATTACGTAATTTAATAGTATAATGGATTTTCGTCCAAAAATCAAGGCCTATTTTGGGCCTAAAAGAAATTTGGCTGGCTAAAACGAGTTGTCAAATTCATTTTTTGCGTACTTTCATTAGCATTAAATTGCCCTGCCACAATTTTTTAAAAAATTGTAGAATAATAGGGTAAGTAGTTTTAATCTCTAGGAGGATTCACATGACCGTTTCTTATAAAGAACTTGGCTTGGTAAATACCCGCCAAATGTTCAAAGACGCGATGGCCGGCGGATACGCCATCCCGGCTTATAACTTCAACAATATGGAACAATTGCAGGCCATTGTTACCGCCTGCGTGCAAACCGGTTCCCCGGTAATTTTGCAAGTATCCAAAGGTGCCCGCCAATATGCCAACGCTACCTTGCTGCGCTGGATGGCCCGCGGTGCCGTAGAAATGATGCCCGAACTAGGCAAACCGGTTCCGCTGTGCTTGCACTTGGACCACGGTGATTCTTTTGAACTGTGCAAAGACTGCATTGACAATGGGTTTTCCTCTGTAATGATTGATGGCTCTCACTTGCCGTACGAAGAAAACGTAGCTTTGACCAAAAAAGTAGTAGATTATGCCCACCAACACGATGTAACCGTGGAAGGCGAACTTGGCGTTTTGGCCGGCATTGAAGACGAAGTTTCCGCCGAACACCACACCTATACCGACCCGGCCCAAGTGGAAGACTTTGTAAAACGCACCGGGGTGGATTCCTTGGCTATTTCCATCGGTACCAGCCACGGGGCTTACAAATTTAAAGTGAAACCCGGCGAAAAATTGCCCGAACTGCGCTTTGATATTTTGGAAGAAGTATCCAAACGCTTGCCCGGTTTCCCGATTGTATTGCACGGATCTTCTTCCGTACCGCAATGGGCTGTAAAACAAATTAACGAATACGGTGGCAAATTGGACAACACCGCCGGCATCCCCGAAGAACAATTGCGCAAAGCCGCCAAATCGGCCGTGTGCAAAATCAACGTAGATTCGGACGGCCGCCTGGTAATGACCGCCACCATCCGCAAAATCTTCGCCACCAAACCGGCTGAATTTGACCCGCGCAAATACCTCGGCCCGGCCCGCGAAGAACTCATTAAAATGTATGCCGAAAAGAACGAAAACGTGTTCGGTTCCGCCGGCAGAATCAAATAAGGATCTCAAAAGTCCTAAAGCAAAAGCCCCTGCAACTTGCAGGGGCTTTTTAGTTTAAATTTAGACCTGATTATTTAGTAGTTAATTTCTGCCACAATGTTTTTTTGGATGAGGTTACAACCCCTTGCGGGGCCAGGACCCCTATTAAAATTTTCTCTTCGTTGACAACCGGCAGCAACTGCACGTGACCCGCTGCAAATATTTTCTGTGCCGCCTGCAACGTATCTTGCGGGCGCAGCGTGTGAGTGGGCTTACCCATTACGCTGCCGCACAAAGCAGACGGACTGAAGAATGCCAATTCCACCGTGCGGATAATTCCTTTTAGTTCCCCGTTTTTGCCTTGCACAAAGCACGCCAAGGGTAATTTGGGGCGCGGCAAATTTTTAAGCCGGGCTACCAAGTCCGACACTTTTTCTTCAGTACTGACAGCCACAAAATCGGTCTGCATCGCGCATCCTACGCTATCCGCAGCGAACCCGCTCGCCGCCGTCAAAAGTTCCACAAACGCCGCCGGTAACGTAGATTTCAAACGCTCCTGATAAGGCGTGGCAAATTCTTTCCACAATTTGGCGGCTTGCGGCACCTCTAAATGGGTAAGCACGTATTGGGCTTGTTTAAAAGGCAGGCGGCGCAAAATAGCCGCTGCTTTGGCGGGCTCCATCCGGTTGAGCACCGCAATTAAACTTTGCGCTTTAAGCCCGGTTAAAAGCAATACACCTTCGTGCGTGGCCAAAGCAGCCAATGTTTGGGCGGCTTTATCCGGCGCAGCGGCAATGTATTTTTCGGTTATCAAGCGGGCTAAAGTGTTTGTTTGTTGCGGATTCATAGTTCTATTATAAAAATTTCAGCGGCGTGTGCCAACGTTATTTTTGTTTTTTACTTCTCAAAATGCGTTTCCCTACTACGTCTGTGGCTTTATTTTCCAATTCGCGCAACGTTTCCCTAAATTCATTACTCTGCGGGATAAACGTATTGCTAAGCCCCTTTTCGTTGACCACCGTCAAATTCCATCCGCCCGGTACACGCAACCAAATATATTGCAAGCCGTCTATTGTGTACGCAAGCGTTTGGTTAAAAGACAAATTATAAATTGTTTTTTTGGACATGGGCTTGTCACTCCTTTAAAAATTATTATAATAAATAAATAGGAGGGATGATTATGCTTTTTCCTAAGCCGGTACATGAACTGAATTTTGAAGACGTGGTGGCTTTTTGTAAACGGGGGCTCCCGGAGAACAAGCAGCTAGATTACAAATATATGCTGCCCAAAAATCACGAAAAATTTGCCAAGACGATTGCTTCCTTTGCCAATGCCATGGGAGGCACCATTATCGTTGGCGTGCAAGATGACAAGAACGACAAACCCGCCGCCCCTTTTGCCGGCATTGCGTATCACGAAAAAGTACGTAACAGCATAGAAGACATCATCCAAACCTATATTGACCCGATTGTATTTGTGGATGTAAACGTTTGTGTAAATAAACGTACGGACCGGATGTTTGTGGTCATTGATATTCCGCAAAGCAATTTAACCCCCCACCTGGTGGGGAAATCCAAACGGGCCTACATCCGCACGGGGCAAGCTTCCCGCCCGGAAGCCATCGTCCACCCCGACAAACTCCCCTGGCTCTTGGATCACCGTCAAAAATCCGAACGGTTGCGCCACATTTTGTATGACAAGGCAGAAAGCCACTTTGCCAACTACCTTAAAACGTGTACCGTCTCTGCCACCGGGGAAAGCATTAGTACGCTTTCGCTGGTGCCGATGTACCCGCAGGAACCTTTAACCGATTATAGACAAGTACCGCAGTTAGCGGCGGCATCCTCGGCAAAGGCACCGTATGGGGTGATGTCCAACCCCAAGTATCCGCTTAAACCTGTGCAAGACGGAATTGCCGTCATTTCCAACGAGCGCGGCGTGTACAAGATGACGGAATTTAACGCCTACGGCCTGGTGATGAACAAACAAGTGGCCTCTCACGATGAAATGGTAAACGGGCACGTATCGCAAACGTTGCGCGTGGAAACGCTGGGGCAAAATTTGGTGCTGTTTTTGGAAACTGCCCGCAAATTTTTGGAAAAAATTTCCTTCGGCGGGCCGCTGATGTTCCGCTTTAAAATTTCCAACACACGTGGCAAACGGGCTCTATTTGGCAAACAGCAAGCCACCGTTTTGGAAGATTATTTACGCCTGGACCGTAACTTATTCTTGACCGATTTACAAACCGGTGCGCCGGAATTGTTAGAGAACATTTTGCACGAGGCCGCCTGGTCCTTGGGGTTGCAAATTGAGCTCCAACAAATCCGCGAGCTGATTCACCAATACACACAGGAAATTGAACCATGAAACACGGATACACACTGCTGGAATTATTAGTTGTAGTACTGATCATCGGCATTTTAAGTGCCGTGGCGTTGCCGTACTATTTTAACACGGTAGAAAATGCCCGAAACGTAGAACTTAAAATATTTTGGGGCTCTCAAAAAAATTATGCCGCAGGCAAGCAATTTACCGAGGAAGAATTAACCAAACACAATGCCCGGTTGCAAAACGCAGGGCTTAAAAATTTTACGGCACAAATTGTTTGCCGGGAAGGAGCGCCCGAAGGAACCCCGTGCTACGAAGTGGTATTCACCCGCAACGCCAATGCAGCTGCGCAGTATCAAATTACGTCGGTGAATAATTTTAGGGCGCTGGCTTGCATTCCGTCCAACGCGTTGGGAACCAGTTTTTGCAAAGCGCGCGCCAAGCCGAACGGTAAAATCAAAATCGGCGAAGATGACGCCTACCTAATCCACTAAAATTTGATGCGGTTTTTGAACTGCTGTTCCATGTCGCGGTTGAGGTCTTTTTTCTTGAGCGAGTCGCGCTTGTCGTAGGTATGTTTCCCTTTGGCCAGGGCCAGTTTTAACTTTGCCCAACCGTTTTTGAAGTACACCTCTAAGGGAACTAAAGCGTAGCCCTTAATTTCGGCCTTGGATTCCAATTTGCGCAGCTCTTTTTTGGTTAGAAGCAAACGGCGCGGGCGCGTCGGCTCTACTTCTACTGCCGAATTGAATTTATAGGGCTTAATGTGCATTTGATACACGCGGGCTTGGCCGTTTTCCACACGCACAAAACTCCCCTCCAAGCTGAGCTCTTTTTGGCGCAGGGATTTCACCTCGGCGCCTAGTAATTCCAGCCCGGCTTGGTACGTATCTTCAATAAAATAATCGTGGTAGGCCTTACGGTTGGTGCATACCACTAACACACTTTCTTTCTTCGGCATAGGTATATTATAGCAAAAGAGAAAAGAAACAAAGCCACGAAGTATAAAAAGAGATGTCACCCTGAACTTGATTCAGGGTCTTCCACGCCCCGCTGTTGCTGTGTCGTTACGTAATAACATACGTGGAAGATTCCGTATCAAGTACACAATGACACTTTATCTATAAAGTGGTAAAATATAGTATATGATTATCCATGACCAAGAACTTCAAAAATCCTTAGAAAAAGGCAAATCTTACACGGACGCCGACGTCGCCCGCATTTTGGCCAAAGCCAAAGAATTAAAAGGAATTTCCTTAGAAGAAGCCGCCGTTTTGCTCAATTTAACCGACCGCAAACTTTTGGACCAATTGTTTGATACGGCCAAATACGTCAAAGAAGCCATTTACGGTAACCGGATTGTACTCTTTGCCCCTTTATATATATCCAACATTTGCACCAACGAGTGCGTGTATTGCGCGTTCCGCAAATCCAATACGGCGCTTAAACGCCACGCCAGCACGCGCGAAGAAATCCACCAGGAAGTCACCGCGCTGTTGCAGCAAGGCCACAAGCGTATTTTGATGGTAGCCGGCGAGGCCTACCCCGGCGGCGGGCTGCAATATGTCTATGACTCTATTGCCGCTATTTACGAAACCCGCTGGAACGGCCAAAACATCCGCCGCGTGAACGTAAACATCGCCCCGCTGACCGAGCCCGAATTTGAAGAACTCAAAAAGTGCGGTATCGGCACGTATCAGCTTTTTCAAGAAACGTACCACAAAGAAACGTATGAAAAACTACACCTGGCCGGGGCCAAGAAGGATTACCAATTCCGCCTGGACGCCATGGACCGCGCCCTGCAAGCCGGGATTAACGACGTGGGCATCGGGCCGCTTTTGGGCTTGTATGACCACAAATACGAGATTTTGGCCACGCTGGAGCACTCGTGGTATTTGGATCAAAAATACGGTGTAGGGCCGCATACCATTTCCATCCCGCGTATTGAACCGGCGGAAGGGAGCGAGTTTAGCAAACATCCCAATGATGAACTGACCGACGACGAATTTAAGCAGTGCATTGCCGTGTTGCGCCTGGCTGTGCCGTACACAGGTATCATTTTAAGCACGCGCGAACGCCCCGATATGCGCAACGCTTGCTTGGAGTTGGGTGTATCGCAAATTTCCGCCGCGTCCCGCGTCAACCCGGGTGGCTATTCCTACGATAAAGACAACGGCAGCCAATTCACGCTGACCGACGAACGCACCCTGGCACAAGTAATTGATGCCGTGGTGGATGCCAAGCACATGCCGTCTTTCTGCACGGGTTGCTACCGCTTGGGCCGCGTGGGAAAAGATTTTATGGATATGGCCAAGCCGGGACTAATTAAAACCCACTGTTTACCCAACGCCATGTTCACATTTGCCGAATACTTGGAGGACTTTGCCCCCGCCCCGCTTAAGGCCAAGGGGTATGCGCTAATTGGGTCCACCGCCAAAGAGGCCTTTGCAGAGGGTACGCCGATCCGCAAAATGATTGACGAGAATTTGGCCAAGATCAAATCCGGCAAACGGGATCTGTATTTCTAAACAATATAGGGCGTCATTCCTAAATTGATTTGGAATCTTCCGCGCACTGCCGTTGGGCCGTCTCCGGCATAACAACCAGCGTTGAAGATCCTGAATCAAGTTCAGGATGACTTCATTTTTGTTATACTACCTCTATGCAAGCATTTGTTTACATACTCACTAACCGAACGAATGACGTACTATACATTGGCGTAACGAATGACTTAACCCGTCGCATATATGAACATAAAACCCATACATTTCCCGGGTTCACCCGCAATTATAACATCGTCAAACTTGTATATGTAGAATCCTGTAATAATATTGTAGACGCCATACGAAGAGAAAAGCAATTAAAGGCCTGGCGTCGCACCTGGAAACGTGAGCTGATTACCAGTCAAAACCCACGCTGGCAAGATTTAGCCCCAGATATACCATAAAGTCACCCTGAACTTGATTCAGCATCTTCCACGCACGCCGTTTATAAAAAGGGATGTCACCCTGAACTTGATTCAGGGTCTTCCACGCACGCCGTTGTCGTCCCTTGCGCAACAACACACGTGGAAGATTCCAAATCAAGTTTGGAATGACCTTTTTTACTATTAGAAAGACAAAGACAAAAACCCCCCGCCGTAGCGGGGGGTGTATTCATTCTAATAACGTTGAATTAGAATTTAATTAACATGCCGATTTGACCTTTGAAGTTATCGGGGGTTTCAAACCAACCGGCAGTCGGGGTTACATCATATTTTTCGTTTTTGGTGTATTTGGCATAACCAATACCGGCAAACAATTGCACATATTCGTTGTGGTTGTATTTGGCGGTTAAGTCAGCTTCATACGTAGTGGCATGACCGGTGCGAGCTTGGAAAGCATAGCCGTCCAAGGCGAACACCCATTTTTCAAACGGTTTGAAGTCCAAACCGACGTTGTACATGCGTACACCATTGTCGCTGTAGTCCCAAATACCATCACCACCAATGTAGTGACCAATTAACAAGCCGGGAGTATAGTTGCCCATAGCTTCGAAGCCTTGTTTGGCATACAAGAAAGTACCGCGAGCGGTTACCGCTTCGATATCAGCAGCCACATCAGCTTTTACCATGTAGCCGGTATCTTTGTGTTCTTTTACCAAGCGATGACCGCCAAAGTTGCGGGCATATTCAGCGCTGGCGCGAACAGCTTCTACGTTCATGTTGACTTTAGCACCGTAGAAACCGGAGTGTTGATCTTCATCAGCGGCGAGAGCATCACCGCGAGCAACTATATCATAACCATATACTTGGGCATTCAAGTTGTCGGTGATGTTCATTCTGAAGTCAGCACCGTACAAGTCAAAGGTTGCTTCAGCACCGGAAATGTAGTTGTGATCGGCAATTCTACCGGCAATAGCGGTGAAGGTTTTTACGTCATCGCTATAGACCAATTTGGCCGCATCGATAGACGGAGCATAACCGTTACCGTTGGGTTCATAATCGCCATAATTCCAGAAGTTTTGTTCGGCGTTGTAGTGGTTCGGACCAATGTACATTACGGCGCTATCTTCATCACCGTAGAATTGGCGACCGACGGTTAAGTCAAACGCGCAGAACAAGTTATGCAACACTACGTTTGCATTTACTAATTTAACTTGATCCCAATAGTGGTCAAGATTTTTGCCTTCGTTATCGGCATCGTCACCCCAGTGGTCGGCATATTGGAACATTAAGTTGGCGGTTACGTCTTCTACGAGTTCCGCAGAAAGACCGGCTAACACACGAGTGTTAACACCGCTGTTGTAATCTTGGAACTGATTGTGATGTACATCACTGGCGATGGTTTGGATTTCGCCTTTCACTTCAACGTTACTAAGTACAGTTGCGCTGACAGGCCACGCTAAAGTCATGGCAAACAGCACGCCTAATAGTTTCTTCATGAATACTCCTCCTGTTTAATATATACTCCCTACAGTTCTATTAAAACTTATTTTGCAACCCCCCCGCAAGATTTTTTTAAAATTTTACTTGACAGAAAAGTTTTTAAGTGGTATTATTTTGCATTTTTTGGGCGGTAGGAAGGCGCTCTCTTGCACAAAAAGTATTGAAAAAATGTGTCATCCCCGAAGGTCGCTGTCGAGGATCTTCCTTCTGCTCATTCCCAACATTTAACGTCCGGCCCTGTACTAATTTGCGAAAACGGATGCGGGAGATTCCCAACAAAAACTTTTGGGAATGACACTTTATAGTCTTTATAAAAGGGGCGTCACCCTGAACTTGATTCAGGGTCTTCCACGTAGGCCGTTGGTCGTCCCTTGCGTAACTACAAGCGTTGAAGATTCCGTATCAAGTACGGAATGACACTTTATAGTCTTTATAAAAGGGGCGTCACCCTGAACTTGATTCAGGGTCTTCAACGTAGGCCGTTGGTCGTCCCTTGCGTAACTACAAGCGTTGAAGATTCCGTGTCAAGTACACAATGACACTTTATTCCCAAGATAAAAAGCCCCGGGCCAAATGCCCGGGGCTACTTACCTAATTATATCAATCTTTATTTCTTGCGGTGCACACGCTTGGCGGCTAACATCGTCCGCTCCGCTGCTTTTGCTTCTGCAAGGGCTTGCTCTTTGGCGGCTTTGCGGGCGCGTTTTTCGGCACGAGCTTTTTCCGCACGTTCCAAACACGCTTGCTTGCCTACCAACGCACGCAAGTTTTTGCTTGTGGTCTTTTTAATCACTTTACGGAAACACCACAACGCCCATATATTAGGAATGGTCATCATGGTCATGGTCAAAATCACAAGCGCCCACATAAAGCGCGTGGACATATTGGCTTCGGCCGTACGTAAAAGGGATTGCCCCACAAATAAATCGGTGGAGAAACTCGTCCCGATAATCCCCCCCACAAATACTAATATAATAAACAGTACGCGCGAGGGTTTTATTAAGATATTAGACCCTTTACACAAAAACTGGAGTGATTTTTCGGTATAATATCCCCAGCCAATAATGGTGGTGAACGAGAAAATCACCAGCGAAAAGACCAAAATCGGCGTGCCTATATAAGGTACGGTCTTAAACGCGCTGTTGCACAAGTTGGCCGCGTACACGTTGGGGTTGGTATAATCCCCGGCCAGTACAATTACAATCCCGGTTAAGCTGCAAATAAAGATTGCCCAAAATACCGACGTGGCCGACACAATAGCCATCTGCGTGGCGCTGCGCGTGCGAGCCGCGGCGGCGGCCATAGAGGCACTGCCCAGCCCGGCCTCCGTCGCCAACACGGCACGGGTTACGCCGGCGGTTACACCCGGGATCATTGCTTGCACGATTGCCAAAATGCTAACACCCAGCGCGCCGCCCGCCGCGGCCTTGCCGGTGAACGCACCTTTAATTACCGTAGCAATCGCCGCCGGAATGTGCGAGAAATTCATCAAAATAACAATCACGGCAATGAGCAAATACAAGCTGCCCATAATCGGTACTAACCATTCGGAGTACGACGCAATACGTTTGACACCGCCCAAAATCACCACCGCCGCAAACACGGCCACAAATGCCGCGGCGTACCACGGGTTCAAGTTGTACCCTTCACGCAGTGCGTCGGCAATGGAGTTGGCCTGCAACGCACTCCCCGCCGTAAACCCCATCAGCAAGGTTCCCACGGCGAATGTAATGCCCAACCATTTGAACTTCAAAATGTTAGAAAGGTAGTACATCGGCCCACCCACGTACTCGCCATCGGGCAAGCGCACGCGGTATTTAAAGGCCACCATACATTCACTATATTTAATAGCAAAGTTGAAAAACCCCGCGATGACCATCCAAAATAAAGCCCCGGGGCCACCTTCGGCCACTGCGGTGGTTACCCCAATAATGCTTCCCGTTCCCACCGTGGCGCCAATCATCACCGCCAGTGAACCAAAGCTACTTACCATGCCTTCACTATCGGCTTTGGCAACGGAAAGTTTTACCGCCGGCCAAGTATATTTTTGGATAAAACGAAGTTTGACCGTAAAATAAATCCCCAAGAACAGCAAGAGAAATATCATCGGCGGCCCCCAAACCAGGGCGTTAAACTGATTCATTGCGTCATAAGTTGTTTGCAACGAAGGGTGGGCAAAAAATGCGCTCAGCGCGCTACCCAATTGAGTGATTGTGTCCATGAAAAAAGAAGACTTCCTCCTAAACGGTGTACAGTTTATTTTAGCATATATAGAGGTAGGAAGTACGCCAATAAAAAGCCCCGCGCTTTGCGGGGTTCTAAATGGTGGACGTGATCGGGATCGAACCGACGACCTCCTCGTTGCGAACGAGGCGCTCTCCCAGCTGAGCTACACGCCCAAAAAACGGATTGTTCCTTCTTATTTAATTATAGCATATCTAAAAGAGAAACAAAAATTTTTCTTTTCCCTCTTAAAAAGCTAAAATATAAATATCTATTTATAAAGAGGTTTTTATGTCTAGCAAAATTCGTGTCAGTGAAGTGGGCCAATACCTAGGCCAAGAAATTACTTTAAAGGGTTGGTTGTATAACAAACGCTCCAGCGGCAAGTTGCATTTCTTGCAATTGCGCGACGGCAGCGGCATCATCCAATGTGTGATGTTCAAGGGCGAAGTGAGCCCCGAACTTTTTGACCTGGGTGACAAAGTTACCCAAGAATCTTCCATCATCGTCACCGGCACCGTGCGCGAAGATAAACGCTCCCCACTGGGCTTTGAGTTGGGCGTTAAAAACCTGGAAGTAGTGCAAATGGCCAAGGATTATCCCATTACCCCCAAAGAACACGGCCCCGAATTTTTGATGCACAACCGCCACTTGTGGTTGCGTTCCGCGCGGCAGATGGCTATCTTGCGCGTGCGCGACGAAATCATTTTTGCCATCCGCGATTACTTCCACAAGCACGGGTTTATTTTGTCCGACTCGCCGATTTTAACCCCTGCCGCGTGCGAAGGCACCAGCACCCTTTTTGAAACTGACTACTTCGGCGAGAAAGCATTTTTATCTCAAAGCGGTCAACTCTACGGCGAGGCCTCTGCCATGGCCCTAGGCCGCACGTTTTGTTTCGGGCCGACGTTTCGCGCGGAAAAATCCAAAACCCGCCGCCACCTTACCGAATTTTGGATGGTAGAACCCGAAGTGGCCTATAACGATTTGGATGACAACATGGACCTGGCCGAAGACTTTATTAAATACATCATCGGTCAAGTGCTTAAAAACCGCGCGGCGGACCTCAAAATTTTGGAGCGCGATACTTCTAAATTGCAAGCCACCGTGGAAAAGAAATTCCCGCGTATTGACTACACCGATGCGATTGAAATTTTGCACAAAAAAGGCAACAACACCCCCTGGGGCGGCGATATCGGCGGCGACGAAGAAACTCTGCTGGGCGAAGATTACGACACGCCCATTATGATTCACCGTTACCCGGCCGCCATCAAGGCCTTCTACATGAAGCGCGACCCGAAGAACCCCAAAGTGGTTTTGGCGGTGGACGTCATCGGCCCCGAAGGCGCCGGCGAAATTATCGGCGGTAGCGAAAGAGAAGCCGACTACGATACCCTCGTAGAACGCATCAAAGAACAAGGCCTGGATCCGCAAAATTACGACTGGTACCTGGATTTGCGCCGCTACGGCAGTGTGCCGCACGCCGGGTTCGGCATGGGCATTGAACGTATGGTACGCTGGGTATGTGGCCTGCAACACGTGCGCGAAACCATCCCCTTCCCGCGTATGATGGACAAAATCCGCCCGTAGGTTGCGATCGTTCATTTTTTTCCCCCCGCAAGATTTCTTCCTGCGGGGGTTTTTGTTAAATGCTACAATATACCTATGTCAAATCCGATTCCAACACACGTGGCTATTATTATGGACGGGAACGGCCGCTGGGCTAATCAGCGCCGCTTGCCGCGCTTGGCCGGGCACCGCGAAGGTGCCAACGCCGTCCAACGCACGATTGAAGCCGCGCAAGCGTTGGGAATCAAATTCTTAACGCTGTATGCTTTTTCAACGGAAAATTGGTCCCGCCCGCAAGACGAAATTGACGGGCTGATGGACCTGCTGTGCAAAACATTGGATACGTATACCGACCAAGCGCACAAGAAAAACTACCGCTTGCTGGTAAGCGGTTCGCGCGAAAAGCTGCCCCCCACCGTCTTAGAAAAAATAGACAAGGCCCTGCAAGCTACTGCCAACCATACGGGACTTACCGTCAATTTGGCATTGAACTACGGGGCCCGGCAGGAAATTGTCCACGCCGTAAATACGCTTTTGGCGCAAGGGAAAAAAGCAATCTCTATGGACGATATTTCCGCCCACCTTTATCAACCCGCCGTGCCGGACCCGGAACTCATCATCCGTACGTCGGGCGAGGAACGCCTCTCTAACTTTTTACTTTGGCAAGCTGCCTATAGCGAGTTTTACTTTTCCCCCGTCTTGTGGCCCGATTTTAACGCCCAAGAACTTCAAAAAGCACTGGATGCTTACGCCCAGCGTACGCGGAGGTTCGGCGGCGTATGACCTCGCAACCGCTCAAAACGCGCACACAAGAATTGGTGCGGCGCATTACGCAGCTCTCTTCGCCGGCGTTTAAGGCACAAATGCAAAAACGTTTTGGCATCAACACGCAGTTTGCCGTCGGCACCCCCGTCACCGCTTTACGCCAAATTATCAAAACTCTTCCCCGGCCAGATCAAGAACTGGCCGACGCCCTTTGGGCCACCCAAATTCACGAGGCGCGCATCATGGCCTCTATGCTGGCCGATCCCCTTAAAATGACGCGCGCGCAGTTGGACGTTTGGGCGAAAGATTTAAACTCGTGGGATATTTGCGATGCGTGTGCGCTTAATTTATTTTCGCGTGGGAACTTGCCGCTTAAACTGGCCGAACATTGGATTAAAAAAGAACAAGAATTTGTCCGCCGGGCGGGGTTTGCCACCTTGGCGGTGCTGGCTATGCCACGCGCAAAAACTTCCGATAAAGATTTGCTGAAAATGTTGCCGCTGATTAAAAATCACGCCGCAGATCCGCGCCCCATGGTACACAAAGCCGTCAATTGGGCACTGCGCAACATTGGCAAGAAAAACCCGCGCCTTACGCCTTATGCCGTCAAGTGCGCCAACGAGATTTTGGACTTGTACGAAGGCAACCGCACTGCCGTATGGGTAGCCAAAAATGCCTTGTGGGAACTCAACTCCCCGCAAGTTAAAAAGATGATTGCCGGGCGGAAATAATATGAACTTGCAAAATTTAGAGCTGCCTACTTCTTCATTTTCCTGCGGGCCCGGGCAAGGGCTAACTAGTGTGCGCACCGCACAGCTTTACCAAACGTTTTTTGAGCGTAGCCACCGTGCGGCGGATATGTCCTTTGACGGGCTGTACAAAGAAACTACCGAACATCTACGCACGCTTCTGCGCATTCCGGCAGATTACACCCTGCTCTTTTTCCCCGGCGGAGCCACCGCCGCGATGGACGCCGTACTGTGGAGTTTGTGCCAAGATAGCGTTAGCGGCGTGGATATCGGCGCGTTTAGCCACCTGTTTTGCGACGTACTTTCGCACCGATTAGAACCTTCCGTACGTAAAACCTGGGTGCCTGCCGATAAAAATTTTCTGCCCACCGCCTTGCCCGATACCACCGCCAGTTTGATCCTGCTCACGCCGAACGAAACCTCTACCGGGGTGCAATTGCCCGACGATTATTTACAAGCAATTTGGCAACAACGCGGCAAGGATTCCCTCGTAGTATGGGATACCACTTCCTGCGCGGGCGGACGCAATCTGCCGCAAGGAGCGTACGACGTGATGCTTTTGGGGTTGCAAAAATGTTTAGGCGCAGGCGGCGGCACGTGTGCAATTGCACTCAGCCCCCGTGCGATGGAGCGCGCCAAACATCCCGTGCGTTCCATTCCCTTTTTCTTGGATTTGCAAAACGCCCTTTTTTATACGGACAAATTTCAAACGCTTAATACCCCCTCCACCATTAATATTTGGATGGCCAACGAGGCTTGCAAATGGATGCTGGCCCACGGGGGTTTAGAGACAATGGATAAACTGTGCCGCCAGCACGCGGATTATTTAGTGCGTTGGGCCGAACATTCCCCGTATTTCAAACCGCTGATTTCAGACGAAAAATACCGCTCGTTCACCACCCTTACGCTGGCAACCACTCACCCGGCCGTAACGGGAGAAAAAATTGCAAAAGCACTGCGGGAAACCGGCCGGCAAAACTTGGCGGATGGCCTTAAAAAATACCGCACCGTAGCGCAGGACTCTATCCGCGTGGCGTGTTTCCCGTTTGTGGATACGCAGGGCGTGGAACAGTATAAAAAACTAACTGCCTTGCTAGATGAACTAGCCCGGCAGTTTAGCAAATAAATACGCTCCAATTATACTTCGCGCGGGTCTTTATCAATATACCCAAATTGTTCCAAAAATGTTTTGCTGTTGCGCCAATCGGGCGATACCACCACGTTTAATTCCACGCGGAATTTTTTGCCTAAAAATTCTTCAATGCGCTTTTGGCTGCGCTCGCGCAGTTTGGCAATCATACTGCCGCCCTTGCCGATGAGGATGGGTTTTTGGCTCTCGCGCTCAACGTGAATATTGGCGCGGATAAAATTTTTAGGGCCTAGATTCTCGGCAAATTTTTCAATTTCCACGTAGGTGCTGTACGGAATTTCCTGTTGATACAACAAGAAAATTTGCTCCCGGATGAACTCGGCCGCGTAAAAACGTTCCCAGCGGTCGGTCCATTGGTCGGGCGGGAAATACGCCGGGCTGTTGGGCATTGCATCCACCACCGCTTGTTTGAGCGGTTCAAGCCCCGTTCCCTTGGCGGCACTGATTAAAAAAGTCTTTTGGATAGGCAATTGGTCTTTGGCACACGTTTCCAAGGCCTCCAGCACGGTGTGATCCTGCACTAAATCTACCTTGTTAAGGACGAGGAAAATCGGGCAGAACAACGTTTTTAATTTGGCGATTAGTTTTTCGTTGTCGGCAAAATCGGCCGTAGCGTCCACCATAAAAAGCACCACGTCGGCATCCTCGCGCACGGCGCGGTCTACACAGTCCGACATGGTTTGCTGTAATTTGTATTTAGGGATCAAAAACCCGGGCGTATCAACATATACCACTTGGTAGTTATCCCCTTGCGAAATAGCCAAAATGTTTTGGCGCGTGGTTTGGGGCTTATGCGTAACGGCGGAAAGGAGTCCCCCCGCCAGCTGATTGAGAAGCGTAGACTTGCCTGCATTGGGCAGCCCGGCCAGTACCGCAAAACCACTCTTAAAATGTTGCTCGCTCATAGAATTATTATACTTATTTGCAGACTAAAAGTGTTATACTACTTGTATGAAATGGTTTATAGGGCTTTTATTTTGTGCCATGCCGCTGGGAGCTGCTACCCTGGAGGAAGCCGGCCTGGTGAATGTACAAACAGTGGCGGATTTACCCGTGTTTGTCAGCTTGCGCTACGCCACCACGGATAACTTTACCGGGAAGAAAATTTACACTTCCGACGCGTGCTATTTGCATAAAGAAGCCGTTGAAGGGCTCAAAATTGCCACTCAATTGGCGGCCGCACAACCGGAAGCGTTTACATTTTGTTTGTGGGACTGTTACCGCCCGCAGCAAGCGCAAGAAAAACTATGGGCTGCGGCCCCGCGCCCCAATTATGTAGCCCCACCGCAAAAAGGTTCGCGCCATAGCCGTGGAATGTCGGTTGATTTAACGCCGTGTGATTTAAACGGGAACCCTTTACCGATGCCGACGGATTTTGATAGCTTTACCCCCCGTGCACACATGGACTACAAAAAATTGCCGGCTGATATTCTCAACCGGCGCGAAACACTTAAAAAAATTATGGAAGAGGCCGGGTTCACTTATACCCGCACGGAGTGGTGGCACTTTGATAAAAGAGGGTGGAAGAAAAAGCCGCTGCTTAACCTCTTGCCGCCTAAGTCAAATTAGTTGTTGGGGATCAAATCGCCTACCCGATAATACTCTTCCATTTCTTTTCTTCTTTGATCTTCGGGAAGGTCTTTGCGTTTTTCTTCTTCTAATTCTATTTGTCTACCGTTCATCCAACGGTTGAGTTCGTTCTCGTACGCTTTTTGCTTGTCTGCCCGCTCTTTGGGCGAAAGAGGCGTTTGGTACAGCTGGTTCATTTTGGCTTTGTAGTTTTCCAGTTGGTCCTTATATTCTTGATAAACTTCGTCCCCGTAAAACTTACGTACATTTTCCAAAATTTCGTTCCCCTTAACTTCTAAATCGGCGGTCCCTTCGTCAATTTCTTTTTGGGTGGCTTTACGAGGGGCACTAATCACCTGGCCGGCTTCTTCCAACTCGCCCAGTGCTTTTCTTGTCTTATCGTCCTGCTCGCGTTGCCACTTTAAATAATCCACCACGGACCCGCTTTTTGCCGCCAAATCTTTAACGGCAGTGTCAAACTCTTGCTCATTTTTGGCCAGCTGCGTAAAATATTCTTCCTGCGATAAGTTTTGATTGAGCAAATCGTTATCTTTTTTAAATTTTTCGTCAACCAGGCGGGCAATTTGCTCTCTATCTTGCGGGTAGAGGTTGCCTAATTCTTCCTTTTGCTGATTGGCCTTTGCCAGGCGGTCCTGCATAAATTTATCGTACTGGCTTTTTTCTTCCAGCTTGTTCATTTTGTCTTGGTACTTTTTGGTGATTTCTTTGACGCGCTGGGCTTTTGCTTCGGGCGAAGCGGAAGCATCACTCACCGCCGAGGAAACTTCCCCGGCAAACGAGTCCATCAGCTGGCTGGCTTGTTTCGCCGCCCCCGACCCGAAAGCATTGCCAAAGCCATTTACAATGGACTGCTTTTGCGAGGCAATAGCATTGACCACCGGGGCAAACTCGCCAGCGGCGGCAGCTTCCTGCGGAGTAAGAGCAGACGTTTCCGAACCCTTGGCGGAATATTTCTCAATCATTTGTTCTTTTTTGCTCTTAGGCGTTAAGGCACGCATGACAGCCCGCTCAATAGCCGTGGACAAATTGGCCAATTTTTCGTTCATTTGCTCTTGCTGTTTGCGGTTGGGTTTTAAAAACGAGGGCAACATGCGGGAGGTGCGTTCATCCTGCATCCGGCTTTGGGCATTGCCGTTCCACGCCACGGAAGGCCCTATTGTTTGACCGGATGAGCGAGAGGAAGTAGCCCCTTGCGCTCCCGAGGAGGCAGATTTATCTTGCGAATAAAAGTTGGTATCTACAAAACGTTTCCCGTTTTCGCGTGCAGCCGGACGATTGGCCCCGCGCCGCGCAGATAAATTACCAGGATTTCCCCCACCTGCAGCCGTATTTGTACGGCCCGCGTTTGCGTATGAAGGACGCCCTTCGGCCGACGTAGCGCGCGGCGATTCTTGCGCAGACGTGCCGGAGTGCGGCAGCAATTCATCCCACTTGGCGGAAATAGGGGCCGCACCTTCCGACAAAACGGAACCGGCTTGCGCGGAGGAGGTGGCTTGTGAGCCCGACGGACGCGCCGCGGGTTTGGACGGTTCGTAAATCAACACGCGCCACAACGCCAAGATGATAATCGCGGCGGCGGCTACGCCTAATACAATTTTTAAAGTACTGTTATTCTCTTCCATTACCAATAGTATAGAAAGGTTTTTAGGAAATTACCAGGGCCAAAAGACCTAGACGTGCCTAGGCCTGTAAAAACCCCGCCGAAGCGGGGTGGTAATTAGTTCTCTTTAATAAGGGTGATGCCCAGGTCGGTCAGTTGCTGCTCGTCCACCACGTTGGGGGATGCCGTAAGCGGGCACACGGCTTGCGCTGTTTTGGGAAAGGCAATCACTTCGCGGATGGATTCTTCCCCGGCCAGCAACGCGGTGATACGGTCCAACCCCAGGCCGATTCCGCCGTGGGGCGGCGCGCCGGCTTCCAATGCGTTTAAGAGCATACCAAAGCGGCGGGCGGCTTCTTCTTTGGAGTGTTTCATCAACGCCAAAATACGTTCTTGCACGTCGCGGCGGCAGTTGCGCACGGAACCGGAGGCCAACTCGTTACCGTTTAACACAAGGTCAAACTGGTACGAGCGCACAGAGCCCGGGTCCTTCTCTAAATTGGGCAAATCTTCTTCCACCGGTGCGGTGAAAGGATTGTGCGCGGCATCCCAGCGGTTCTCTTCGGGGATGTACTCCAAAAGCGGGAAGTTGGTAATCCACGCAAAGGCCCAATCGCAAAGTTTGGGTAAATCTTTCACAAGTTCTTTGCGTAGCGCGCCCATGAAGTTTTGGCACGTGCGGATGTTGGCATCGCTCCCGATGAACACAGCGTCCCCGTCCTGCGCGCCTACTAAATTTTTCACAGTGGCTAATTCTTCGGGCGTGAAGAATTTGGCGGAAGGGCCTTCCACCGCGTCGCCTTTTACTTTGAGCCACACCAACCCTTTGGCACCGTTCTTTTTGACTAGCTCGGTCAGTTTATCCATTTGTCCGCGGGAATAAGCGCCACATTTTTCGCCGCGCACGGCATAAATAGCACCTTTGTTGGCTAGCACGTCGGCAAATACTTTAAAACCGGTATGCGCGAAAACTTCGCCGGCGTTTTTAAGTTCTAAGCTGTAGCGCAAGTCCGGCTTGTCGGAACCGTAGCGTTCCATGGCCTCGCTAAAGGGCAATTTGATAAACGGCGTTTGAAGTTCCTTGCCGGCGGTTTTGAAAATTTCTTTCATCAGCCCTTCTACCACGGTGTGAATATCGTCAATGGTCACAAAGGACATTTCCATATCAATTTGCGTATGCTCGGGCTGGCGGTCGGCACGCAAGTCCTCATCGCGAAAGCACCGCGCCAATTGAAAGTAGCGGTCTATGCCGCTGGCCATTAAAGTTTGTTTGAACATTTGGGGGCTTTGTGGCAATGCGTAAAACTGGCCGTGGTGCACGCGGGAAGGCACTAGATAGTCGCGCGCGCCTTCGGGCGTGGAACGCGTTAAAACCGGGGTTTCCACTTCAATAAAGCCCTGCCCGTCCAAATACCGCCGCGCGGCTTGAGCAATGCGGTGGCGCAAATACAAATTGGCAAACATTTTGGGGTTGCGCAAATCCAAGTAGCGGTATTTTAGGCGGATTTCTTCCGACGCACCGCGCGATTTGTCCACATCAAACGGCAGCTGCACACAGGTATTTAATACTTTGAAATCTTCGGCCACTACTTCAATTTCGCCGGTTTTCATATTTTTGTTGACGGCCCCTTCAATGCGGCGTTGCACGGTGCCGGTTACTTGCACCACGTATTCGTTACGCACGGCAGCCGCTTCGTTAAAAAACGGTTTGTTGGGTTCCACCACCACTTGGCATTCGCCGGCGCGGTCGCGCAGGTTGATAAACAGCACGCCCCCGTGGTTGCGGTAGGAATTGACCCACCCGCACAGCGTTTGTTTAGTTCCTAAAAATTGTGCGGTAATATCGCCGCAGTAATTGGTTCGTTTCATACGATTTTTTTGACCTCGTTTACAACTTCGGCAAACGGAATTTGTTTTTGTTCGCCGGTGGTTAAATCTTTTAAGGTGGCCACTTGCTTGGCTAGTTCGTCGCCGCCTAGAATTAAAGCATAGCTGGCGCCACAGCGGTCGGCCTGTTTCATTTGCCCTTTGACGTTTTTGTCAAAGAGCCCCCCCTCGGTGCGGATGCCCGCACTGCGCAGGGTTTGCATGATGTTAAAGGCAGTTTCGTTGCACGGCTTTTCAAGCGATACCACGCACACGCTTTTGCGTTTTTGCACGGGCTGTTCGCCCCGGGCTAAAATAACGCGCTCGGCACCCATCGCCCAGCCGATGGCCGGGGTGGCCGGGCCGCCCATATTTTTGACCAGCGTATCGTAACGCCCGCCGGCCGCAATCGCGTTTTGAGAAGCGTCCCCCGCCTGAAATTCAAACACCGTGCGGGAATAATAATCCAGCCCGCGCACGAGCATCGGGTCCACCACAAAATCAATTTTGCCCTTGAGCAACTGCTGCACCGTATCAAAATGTTCTTGGCATTCAGGGCAGAGCTGCATCGTCGGCACGCGGCCTGCAAAACGGGCACCGTCAATTTTACAATCCAACACGCGCAAGGGGTTTTTCTCTAGGCGCGTTTGGCAATTTTCGCACAGTGTGTCTTTTTCTTTGGATAAGAAATCAATAAGTGCTTGGCGGTAGAGCGGGCGGCATTTATCGCACCCTAAACTGTTGATTTTAACGGTATAATTTTTAGCACCGAACTTGGCCACAATGTCTTTAAGCATCAAAATGACTTCAGCATCAGCCGACGGGGCGGAATTACCAATATACTCAGCACCGATTTGTTCAAACTCGCGGTATCTTCCCGCTTGCGGGCGTTCCGCGCGAAACATATTGCCGATGTAATAAAACTTTTGCACCGGAGCGTTTTGCACAAAATTGTTTTCTAAATACGCGCGCACCACGCCGGGGGTTCCCTCGGGCCGGATGGCCAGCTGCCGATGCCCGGCATCTTCAAAGGCGTACATCTCTTTTTGGACGATGTCGGTCGTCTCGCCGGTGGATTTAACAAAGAGTTCTTTGAGCTCCACCGTGGGCAGGCGCAATTCGCCAAAGCCATACGTGGAAAACACGCCGCGGGCGCAGTTTTCCAGCTCTGTAAAGGTATTTGATTGGGGTTCAAAAATATCGCGGAACCCGCGTACTAGTTTTGCCATATAGCTATATTGTAGCATTTATGGACCTAGAGATGAAAATCCCCGCGCCTAAGCGCGGGGATTTTAGTTCACAAAGGCCTTTTATTGCTGATATTTTTACCACATATCTATCCATTCCAAACATTCTGTCCCGTCATATTCGTAACAGGAACGCGCGCCGATTGGATCTCCGTTTTCATCATAAGATGTTTCTACGCCATAGCTATACTGCGTACATGTTTGGCCGTCGTAGCTGGTACATGACTGGTAGACAGTCATGTTCCTATCGGAATCATAAGAATATTCTTCGCCATATTCATACTCTGTACACGTTTGGCCTTCGTAGTTGGCACACCTGCGCATGGCAGTCATGTTTCCACTGGGATCATAGAAATGTTCTTCATTATAGTCGTTATACTGCGCGCACACATTCCCGGAGTAAGATTCACAAACACGTAACGAAACGATCCTTCCGCCTTCTCCGTCTTCCTCTTCGTTGACTTCTAATTTGACATCTTGGTATGACTGGCAATCAACTTCTCCTTCTCCGCCGCAAGCGATGTTATCAGACAAAGATTCTCCGCCCTGCGGGCCGGCCAAAATTATTGCACAGTTATGGGGCGTCCCGTTGGACACCTGACATTCGTAGCCCGAAGTAAACTGACCGTTTTCATAATGAGATTCTGATGCTGTCCAGCTCACACAATCGTCTCCGTCGTATTCCTCACATACCCCTCTGGACACTACGTCCCCGTTGCTATAATAACAGGTTTCTCCGCCACCGTCAAAATAATCACAGCGCAACTGTGTCCGTTCGCCACTGTTTTGGGAGGAGCCGCCACCCACAGTGCCGGTGCTATTGCCACTTAACAAATAGAGTAAATATTCCCCGGCTGTAACAGGGTCCGCCTGGGCACCTTCCGCCACACATAAGGATTTGGCGGCGTTATCGGTAGCGAGGGCTTCACAATAAACATTGTTGGCAAAGTTTTCGCTGTGGGCCAAATACATCGTGTAGCTGTTGTTTAATTTATCGTGATTAACGCGCACATAATCGTGCCCGTCCGTTTCGCTTAATTCCACATCTACCCCTTCCGGGATATCTATAACCAAGCCGGGTAATTCGTCCTCTTCCGCATAGTAGCCGTGTTCTTCAAAATAAAATTCTTGCGCATCTTTGACCGCTTTTGCAATCGGTTTTAAAGAAGCGAAGCGGCTTTTCATAACCGCCTTTTGGTATTGTGGCAAGGCCACCGCCGCCAAAACACCGATAATTAACACAACTACTAATAATTCAATAAGCGTAAACGCTCTGGCTGTTTTTAAGTGCATTTAAAAATTCTCCTTTCTTACTATCTTACGGTTTATTATAGCAAAAAATTTGTAAAAACAGGGTTGCTTTCCCGGCGTTTGGGCCGAGTTAAGCCAAGCATCCCCCAAATTTGCTACCATACTTAGTATGAACCGCGACATCTTATCCCTTGATTTTTATGGTGAAGGCATTACAGCGGCGTTGGCCTCGCTGGACGAGCGAACCGACACGCTACGCATCCGCCATATTGTGCGCCAACCTTGCCGTGCTTTATCGGGCGCGTTTGTGCGGGATATATCCGGTGCGCGGGATGCCTTAAGCCACGTTCTGACGGAAATGGACCCCTATATGCAGGGGAGTGTGTCGGTAGTGGTGGGCGTACGCGGAAGTTTTTTATCCTTTCGGCGTGGAACGGGATTTATCAACCCGGCAGCGCGCAACCACATCATCCACGAATCCGACATTGAAGAAGTGATCCACGCCTCTTTACCCAGTAATTTGTCCGAATCTTTGGAAGTGGTAGATATTTACCCTCAATCTTATACCATTGACGACCAAGCCGGCGTGATTGACCCGTGCGGTATGCAGGGATATTGCTTGGAAGCGCAAACCTTTATTTCCCTGGGGGTGGGCAGCCATTTAGCCAATTTGAACCACGTGCTTTCCGCCTGCGGGTGCGAAGATTATTTGCTTTTGCCGACGGTGCTAGCATTAGGGGAAACCGTTTTGACTCCCACCGAAAAAGCCGCCACCGCACTGCTTGTGGACATTGGGGAAAGCGGAACTTCGGCGTTGTTATATCACAAAGATATGCTTTTAGAAGCGTGGGAATTGCCTTGCAGTTTAGAACAAACCGCCGAAGAAGTGGCCGATTTGCTGCAAAACGATATTGCCACCGCCCGCCAGCTTTTGCGCACGTACGAGCCGGACCCGGTGATGGACGAGCTTTTGGAAGATGCCTGCGCCCCCATGGTGCAAGCGTTACATAAAGAGTTGGTTCATTCGCTTAATTACATCCAACATCCCCCCACTCACTTAATTTTGTGCGGACAAGGGGCCAACACGGTTTTTCTGCGCGTACTAAAAAACAAATTGGCTACCCGCAAGGCCCGGCTGTGCAGCTTTGACCACCTCATTGCCGATTGCGATGCCGATCTGCCCGTTTATAACGGTGCGCTAGCACTGTTGGACCACGCCCTCACGCGCGAGCAAAACCAACTGGGTGTTGCCCAAGTAAAGCAAGAAGGAATCCTGGGTAAATTATTTAGCAAATTTGGGCTGAATTAACCTGTAAAATTGGCACGCAAAACCCCCGGCCTTGGCCGGGGGTTTTTTATTTTATGAGCAAGAATAATTTATGCTTCTTCTTCGGCCTCTTCGGCACGTTCCGTGCGTTTACGTACCAAGTGCGACAAAATCTTCTTGCGAAGCCGTAACGATTTAGGCGTAATTTCCACCAATTCATCGGGCGCGATATATTCCACGGCTTGTTCCAAGCTCATTTGGCGCGGCGGCGTTAAAACGTAAGATTCGTCGCTGGCTTTGCTACGCATATTGCTTAAATGTTTGGCTTTACAGGGGTTGACCACCAAGTCGTTAGCGCGGGAATTTTGCCCCACAATTTGGCCGGCGTATACTTTCTCGCCGGGGCCTAAGAAAAGCTCGCCATTGTTTTCCAAGGCATACAAGGCATAAGGAGTGGTTTCGCCATCTTCTTTGGCGATTAAAACCCCGTTGTGGCGCAAGTCGGCCAGGTCCGCCTTCGGATAATATCCCTTAAAACTGTGGTGCATAATACCCGTGCCACGTGTGCTGGTTAAAAGCTCGTTCTTAAAACCAATCAGTGCGCGAGACGGAATTAAATATTCCAAGCGCAAACGGTCTTCACCTTCGGTAACCATATTTTCAAGCTGCGCTGCGCGGGTGCCCAAAATGGTAAACACAGCCCCTTGATATTCACTCTTGATATCCAAAATCAAGGATTCCATCGGCTCCAAAATTTTACCGTTTTCTTCCTTGTAAATTACTTCCGGGGAAGACACTGCTAACTCAAACCCTTCGCGGCGCATATTTTCAATTAAAATAGTTAAGTGCAACTCGCCGCGGCCGTATACCTTAAATTTGCCTTCGCCTTCTAGCTGTTCCACTTTGAGCCCTACGTTGGTTTGGGCTTCTTTTTCCAAACGATTTTTGAGGTGGCGGCTGGTAACAAATTTACCTTCGCGGCCGGAGAAGGGACTGTCGTTAACGAGGAAATCCATGGACATGGTCGGTGCATCAATGGTCAGCGGCGGCAACGGTTTTAGGGCATCGGGGCGGCAAATCGTATCGCCCACGTCCACGCCTTCCAACCCGGCAATGGACACAATGTCCCCCGCCGTAGCACTTTCCACTTCCACTTTGCCTAGTCCTAAAAAGCGTTCAATTTTAGCGGCCTTGGCTTGCGTGGTGCTACCGTCCGGATGAATGAGTGCCACCGTTTGGCCTTTGCTGATGTTCCCCGCCAAGATACGGCCAATGCCCACGTGGCCCAAAAAGTTGTTGTAATCCAACATGGTTACTTGCATTTGCAACGGGGCATCCGGCTCGGCCTGCGGAGCGGGCACGTGCGACAAAATGGTATCCAAAATCGGCGCAATGTCTTTGCCCTGTTCTTCCATTTTTAAACTGGCCCAACCGGCCCGGCCGGAGGCGTAAATAATCGGGAAATCAAGCTGTTCGTCCGTGGCACCCAATTCCATAAATAGATTGAAAACTTCGTCCACCACTTCGCTGGGGCGGATATGTTCGCGGTCCATTTTGTTGATGACCACAATCGGCCGCAACCCCAACGCCAACGCTTTACGTAGCACAAAACGCGTTTGCGGCATAGGGCCCTCCACGGCGTCCACCATCAAAATAGCCCCGTCCACCATTTTTAAAACACGTTCCACTTCGCTGCCAAAATCGGCGTGGCCGGGAGTATCTACAATATTGATTGTGTGCCCTTTGTACCCGATAGAAGTACATTTAGCCAAAATGGTAATGCCGCGTTCGCGCTCCAAGGGGTTAGAGTCTAAAACGGTATCTTGGGCTTCGTCTTCTTTTACTTTGAACTCTCCGGCAAATTTTAGCAGAGAATCAACCACAGTGGTCTTTCCGTGGTCCACGTGCGCAATAATGGCCACGTTACGTACATCAGGGCGGGTATTATTCATATTGTTTTACGGTTTCCTAAAATAAAGATAATATATATTTTACAAAATATTGACGGCCGGTGCTTGCTTCACACCCGCCGTCCGTATTTGTTTATCCGACAAATTATTTCGTTGGCGCATTGGCTTGGCGTTCTTGCACGTCTTCCGCCCAGGCATTGCCCATACTTTTGTTAAACGAGATAAAATTATCGTTTTGTAAATCCAACACTAACGCATCTTGCGGACGCAATTCATTACCGGCTACACGAATAACCAAAAACCCGGAACCCAGCGTGCGCGATTGAATGAGGGCGTGCTGTAAGGCCTCGCTCGCTTTTACAGGTTCTTTCACGGAAAGAGCGGCCAATTCTCTTAATTCATTAAATGTACGCACAAAATCCCCCTGGAACCGTTCGCCATTGCCGTAGGCCGTTTCCAACAGTACACATAAGTGCTTCCCTTGCGAGTGATATTTATGCTTAAAATTTCTCCAATCTACCGGGAAATTGCGGGAATACCCCGCAAACGAGGCCGGCGGCATTGCCTGCGGATGGACTATTTTTTTAGCAAGTTGACGGCCAATAGTAGACCCTAACAATTTGGTTTTATCCACCACATTTTCAAAACGTAAATGTTGCGCAGTACCTACCACGGAGGACCCTCTTAACGCTTCCCTGCCTACTTGTTTATTGGGCACAATGCAAGTGCGGCGGGCAATTCTTTTGCGCGAAAGCGGAGTGATTTTGCGCAGTTCATTCATTTGGTGCACTACTTTGGAAGCTTCGGCCCCTCGTTTGATGGCCCTCACATTAATTTGGGCTTGTGCCGATAGAGAAACCGCCACCAAAAGCGCCGTTAAAAGTACAATTTTTTTCATGTTTTCTCCTCTAGTAAACGATCTTACTTATATTGTACCCAATGGCTTAAAACACTCACAAGGGTCAAAAGGCCTACAACTTGTGTAGGTCTTTTTGCATGCAAAATGGGCGGATGCCTTAACAGCACCCGCCCAAAATTTTGGTCAATAAACTTACCGAGTGGACGAATGGGATTCTACTTGGTACGGAGATGTGAATAACGGTTTGCCAATCCCCTGCAAAAACAATACCCGCTGCCCGGGTTGATACAAAATGTAATAGCCCTTATTCCAAGCAGTCCAAATATTCAGGGCGGTTTCAGTTTCTTTGGCGGTGCGAATGGCGGCGGATTTGATAATTTCGGATTGGGCTTGAACGGTAACTGGAAGGGAACTACATAGAATACATAGGAAAAACACTTTTTTGGATAGTAACATAATCTCTCTCCGGGTACGACTTGAAAGAATATCTCCTTACCCACATTGTAGCAAATTGATTAAAAAATACAAGTGCTTCATACAAGGGTTTTCCCCGTCAATAAAAATGTTAAAACAAACAAAAATCCCTCAAGGAATTTCCCTTGAGGGATTTAAAAATACCCGCTAAACTTACTATTTAGCTTCCGCAACTGCCACAGCTACGGCTACCGTTGCACCTACCATCGGGTTGTTACCCATCCCGATTAAGCCCATCATTTCTACGTGGGCCGGCACGGAGGAAGAACCGGCAAATTGGGCATCGCTATGCATGCGGCCCATGGTGTCGGTCATCCCATAAGAGGCAGGGCCGGCGGCCATATTGTCCGGGTGCAAGGTGCGGCCTGTACCGCCACCGGAAGCGACGGAGAAATATTTTTTGCCGTTTTCGGTTGCCCATTTTTTATAGGTACCGGCTACCGGGTGCTGGAAGCGCGTCGGGTTGGTGGAGTTACCGGTGATGGAAACGTCCACGCCTTCGTGGCGCATAATGGCTACACCTTCGTTAACGTCGTCGGCACCATAGCATTTTACTTTGGCGCGGTCGCCATTGGAGAAGGCCTTTTCGCTCACGATATTGAGCTTGCCGGTTTTGTAGTCATAAGCGGTTTCCACAGACGTAAAACCGTTAATGCGGGAAATGATATACGCGGCATCTTTGCCTAAACCGTTCAAGATTACGCGCAACGGTTCTTTGCGCACTTTGTTGGCGGTGCGGGCAATACCGATAGCCCCTTCGGCCGCGGCAAAACTTTCGTGCCCGGCCAAAAAGCAGAAGCACTTGGTTTCTTCGCGCAGTAACATCGCGCCCAAGTTCCCGTGCCCTAGACCTACGGCACGTTGATCCGCCACGGAACCGGGAATGCAGAAACTTTGCAAACCGATACCGATTTTTTCGGCGGCTTCCGCCGCAGTTTTGGCACCGGCTTTAAACGCAATGGCAGCACCTACCGTATAGGCCCATACAGCGTTTTCAAAAGCAATGGGTTGGATGCCTTTTACAATAGCTTCCACATCTACCCCTTTTTTGGTGCAGATTTCCTTGGCTTCTTCCAAGGAGGCAATGCCATATTCTTTTAACGTGGCATTGATTTTTTCAATTCTTCTTTCGTATCCTTCAAACGTTACCATAAAAATTCTCCTTGGGTTACTCTTTGCGCGGGTCAATTACTTTGACAGCTTCGTCAAAGCGGCCGTATTTGCTGACGTTTTTCTCAAACGCGGTTTTCGGATCTTCGCCTTTTTTGATAGCGTCCATCATTTTGCCCAAGTTTACAAATTGGTATCCAATGATTTCGTTGTTTTTATCCAAACCGATTTTGAGCACATACCCTTCGGCCATTTCCAAATAGCGCGCGCCTTTGGCTTCGGTACCATACATGGTGCCGATTTGGCTGCGGTGGCCTTTACCCAAGTCTTCCATGCCGGCGCCGATCGGTAATCCGTCGTCCGAGAAAGCACTTTGCGTGCGACCGTACACAATTTGCAAGAACAGCTCACGCATAGCAGTGTTGATTGCGTCGCACACGAGGTCAGAGTTTAAGGCCTCTAAAATGGTTTTACCGGGCAAAATTTCCGCGGCCATTGCGGCGGAGTGCGTCATGCCGGAGCAGCCCAGGGTTTCCACCAGGGCTTCTTTAATGACACCTTTTTTTACATTCAAGGTCAGTTTGCACGCACCTTGTTGCGGGGCACACCAGCCCACACCGTGCGTCAAGCCGCTAATATCGGTAATTTGTTTGGCTTTGACCCATTTCCCTTCTTCGGGGATCGGGGCCGGCTCATGCTTGGCGCCTTTGCAAACGCAGCACATGGCTTGTACTTCGGGGGTACATTTTTCACAGCTCATGAAAAGTCTCCTATAATAAGATTTATCAGCTATATTTTAGCATTTTTGGGGCTTTTGGGATAGCACGCCTGGATTACTGAGCGATTTGTTGGGCTTTTTTATCGTAGGGGCGCACGGTTTGCGTTTGCAGATTGGCATACCACACGCCGCACGGGAAATCGGACGTGTTAAGATGCTGCGCATCAATGCCGGTGCGGGCCTTGGCGTGGCAAGTAACCAAGTAGCTACCGTCGGCCTGCAGCTGCGGCACAAACAAGCGCGAACTTAGCATAAACAGTGCATTTTGCGTGCGATAAGTTTTATTCATTTGATAGAAATACGTATCAATTTGTGTGCCCACGCGGTTTTGCACCAGGGCTTTGGCGCGGGCGGCATTGATTTCCGGCGAAAGGGTAACCGTTTTTTTAGTGGTAGTAGTGACAACTACTGTCGTGTCTTTTTCAACTGGACTAGGACCGGGAGCTTGGGTGGGTACCACCATGGGTTGATAGCGTATTTGGTCGGCCAGTTCACGCTCCCGCGCGATTTGCGCCAAACGTTTGGGGTCTTCCACTTCTTTATAAGAAAGTTTTACAAGCCCGTTGTTTTTGATAGCCCCCCGCGGCGAAACAGCCGCCCGCGTTACATTAACCAAATTAGAATGGGATACTTTAAGTGTAATTTTATCCGGCGAATATTTACGTGCGCGGCCGTACTCTTTAAGTTCCTGCTCAAAATTTTTATTAAAATCCAATACAATTTCGCTCCCTTCGCTACGCCAGCAACACGCCGTCACGCACGCTTTCTGCAAATCCAGTCGCTGGGCGGCCTCTTGCGGCCAAAAACGTAGTTTAAATTGCACGCAGGAATCGTATTGTTTCCCGTCAAAATCCACTCGCTTACCCGGGATTTCAATCCACGGTTTGGTGGTGGCTACGCCTGAATTATTCAACGGGGTATAGCACCCGGCACATAAAATGATTGCGAAGAAAACCACTTTTTTCATACACTTTATTATAATAAGTTTTTTTAGGAGCGTTCCATGGAATTTATTTTATTCTATATTCAAAAGATCCCAAATTTTCCGGTCCACTATCACACGCTAACAGCCCAAGTGATTTCGGCTATTGTGTTTGTGGCCTTGCTCTATTTATTGGTGCGTGTGTTTATATGGATTTGCAACAATTACCTTTCACGCCTGGTTAAATTTTTTAAAGCGGAAAAATGGTTCAATGCTCTTACCGAAAAAGGATTTTTTACCGCACTGGGGATTGTGATTGCCGCTTTGGCCGCGATTGATTTCCACCCGATTTTTATCTCGGAGCAAATCGGCTGGATTACCACGCTAATGGAAAAAGTGACCGGGCTGTTTGTACTGATTAGCTTTTCTTATTTGGGGTTCACCATTTTAAATACGCTTGATAAGCTCTACGGGCGCAATCCGAAAATCCCGATAAAAGGGCTGGTGCAGGTGTTTAAAATCCTATTGTTTCTGGTTACGCTGTTGCTCTTGATTTCGCTGCTGCTTGGGCGAAAACCTCTCTATATTATTACTGGATTGTCTGCTTTAGCCGCGGTATTCTCGTTGATTTTTAAAGACCCCATTTTGGGCTTTGCCGCCAGCATCCAGCTGACGATGAATAACCTGATTAAAATTGGCGACTGGATTACCGTGGACTCGGCCGGGGCCGATGGAAACATTTTGGATATTTCATTGACCAGTGTGCGCGTGCAGAACTTTGACATGACCATTGTCAGCGTGCCCACTTACGACCTGATTTCCAAACCGTTTAAAAACTGGAGCGGCATGTACGAAGCCAAGGCCCGACGTATCAAACGCAGCATTTTAATTGATGTAGACACCGTGAAATTTTTGGACGCAGAAATGTTGGCGCGCCTTAAAAAAATTGAACTTTTAAAAGATTATTTAGAAGGAAAAGAAAAAGAAATTATTGACTATAACGCCCAGCACAACGTACACGAAAATGTGATTAACGGCCGGCATTTAACCAACTTGGGCACCTTCCGCCACTACGCGGAAGAGTACCTAAAATCGCGTCCGTTCATCACACAGGCAGACCCCGGGTTTACCTTAATGGTGCGCCAACTGCCGCCCAATGCGCAAGGAATTCCCCTAGAAGTGTACTGTTTTACCAACACAACGGCGTGGACCCAGTACGAGAATTACCAATCGGACATTTTTGACCATTTATTTGCGGTCCTGCCCGAGTTTGGCTTATACGCCTACCAACAACCCAGCGGAAGGAATTTAAGCAAATTAATAAAATAAAAATAGGGGCCCCAAAAGGCCCCTTTTATAATAAGGCATGATTACTTTCGGTGTAGGTTGACAAAGGCGGCGGCTTCAATGCCTGCCTTGGCACCGGAACCCGCAGCAATAATTGCCTGGCGGTAATATTTATCGGCGCAATCCCCAGCCGCAAAAATGCCTTCAATGGTCGTGTGATTTTTTTCGTCAACTAATACAAGGCCGCGGTCCGACAATGCCACTAAAGAATCTTTCAAAAATGCAGTTTGCGGATCTGCCCCAATGGCCACAAAAACACCTTGACACTGCAAATCTTGTGTGGCACCGGTTTGCACATTTTTCACGCGCAGGCCGGTTACGGCACCGTCGCCCAAAATAGCTTCGGGCACGCTGTTAAGCACAAATTCAATGTTTGGATTTTTTTGCGCTTGCTCAACGGTTACTTGGTCGGCGCGGAAGGCATCGCGGCGGTGGACCAAATATACTTTGGGGCAAAATTGTGCCAGGAAAAGCGCGTCTTCAAAAGCTGTGTTCCCCCCACCGATCACACACACTTTTTTGCCGCGCATGAAAAACCCGTCGCACGTGGCACAGGCCGAAAGACCGTGCCCTTTAAATTGATCTTCGCCAGGCAAGTTGAGCCAGCGCGCTTTGGCCCCGGTGGCAATAATCACGCTCACAGCGCTGTATTGCTTGCCGCCGGTGGTGGTTAGCGTAAAGGGCGAATGTTCCCCCTCTATCTTGGCAATTTCATCCGTGGAAAATTCCACCCCCAAACGTTTGCACTGTTTGTGCATATTGTCCATCAGTTCAAAACCGCCCACGGGGTTTACAAACCCGGCGTAGTTCTCTAGTTCACTGGTTTGTAAAAGTTGACCGCCCGGCACCGCACCACCACAAATAAGCGGTTTAAGCCCGGCACGCACGGCATAAATAGCCGCACTGCATCCGGCAGGGCCAGCCCCAATAATAATCAAATCGCGCTCGTTCATTTGGTAAACTCCTTTTGTAACTGTTGATAAAATTCCACGGGGAAACCCACCACGTTGGTTTTGCTCCCCACAATGCGTTCAATAAACGGGTCCTCGTTGTCTTGCACGGCATACGCGCCGGCTTTGTCCATGTGTTTGCCCGCGTAATGGGCCAACTCCGCTTGCGACAAACGCCGCGCTTTGCAATGACTTACGTCGTACCCATACACTAATTGGTGGGTATCTTTGCACACCAAACACACCCCGGTATACACGCTTTGCCACGAACCGTTTAGCTTTTTTAAAATCCGCAAGGCATCGGCTTTGCTTTTGGGTTTGCCGATCACTTCGCCTTTGCAAAACACCAGCGTATCCGCACCGATTACCGTGGCCGCGGGATATTTGTTGGCCACATCAAACGCTTTTTGAAGGGCCAATTCCACCACCCGCGCGGACGGACGTTTTTTGGTGCTACGCTCGGCGCATTGAGAGGGAATAATTTCAAATTTTTTTCCCAACTTTTTTAAAATTTCAATACGCCTTGGCGATTTAGAAGCTAAAATCAGCATTTTATTTTTTCACAAATTTAACAAGAATAAGATAGCCAAATATCAGCCCCAACACGCCGCACAACGTAACACTTACGGCCACCGGGTGAATGCCTAGCGTATAGACGCGCGTGAGTGCACCGGCCAACTGATTAGGCAAAAATCCGGCCAAATACTCCAAGCCCAGGCCCAACACGGCCCCTAATATTAACGTCAAAATCACAAACACAAGTCCGCGCATAATTTGCTCCCTAAATAAAACGGTCAATTTAAAGTTATTGTATCTTTTTTAATCGGAATCGGGGCATTTTGTTTGCCGTCTTCCTTATCCGTCAAGCTACTACGCATACAGAAAAATCCAAGTCCAGCTAAAATAGCGATTGCCCCTACAACCAACCACGGTAGCGCAAGCCCCACGGGGGCCAATGCATCGGACAGGACCCCCGCCATAAAAAACCCGGCTGCGGAACCAAAATTGTAAAACACCATCAGCATGCCCAAATAGCGCCCGCGTGTTTCGCGGCTGGCAATGTTGGATACTAATGTCTGCTCGCCGGGCGAAACAATCAGTTCCCCCACTCCGGCCAAAAATACACCTAGTCCAATGAGCCAAAATGAACCAAAAAATCCAACGGAACCAAACCCGATTGCATAGAGGGTACATCCAATGAGCATAGCGGTGGAAAGCCGCATTTTTGCCATTAATTTAGTGGCCCAATATTGCAAAAACACCACCACCGCGCCGTTGATGGTAAAGAACCAACCGATATAGTATTCCGGCATATGCAAATACTGTTTGCAATGGACCGAAAGCCCCACCACCAATTGCGAATTGACTGCCGTAATCATGACTACATAAAGGCAAATTTTGGCCAGGCGCATATCTTTTAAAGACAGTAAGGTGGAAACGAAACTGGGTTTGCGTTTGACCGCGGCCAACACGCGTTTACGGTCGTGCACCAGGCGGGAAACATACAAAATGGTAATGCCATATAAAATAGCCGTCAGGAAAAATGCCATACTGTAGGAATAGCGCACCAAAAATCCGCCCACGGCCGGCCCCAACGCCCACCCAATATTGAGCCCAATACGAATAATGCCAAAGGCCTCCACACGGTTGCGCCCGGTAGTGTTATCGGTCACCCACGCATTGGCGGCCGGGCGAAAAAACGCCCCCAAAAACGTGGTCAAAAAGTAAGTAACCAATACCCAGGCGGCTTGGGCTTGCAGTTCAATACAAAGCCCCAGGGCAAACATCGCCAAAATTTGGGAAAACAACCCCCACATCATGACGTTTTTGCGCCCAAAGGCGTCGGCCAATTCCCCTGAAATCGCGCTGGACACACAGCGCGACAATCCCGCCAGCGCAATAATCAACCCCGCCACTGCCGGTGTCAAGTGGCGCTGGGTAATTAAGTAAATGGTAAAAAACGGCAAAGAAAGTCCGTAGCCAAAAAGCAAAATACCATTGGCCACAGAAACCACAATCATACTGTTGCGCGTATAGCGGTGCATAACTATATTTTAGAAAATTTGAACCCCGCCTGCACCACTTAAAACCGCCCCGAATTTTATCCGGGGCGGTTTTTATTAATCACAAGTGGAACAAGTATAACTTGGGTCTATACTGAGCAATATTTTACACATTTGCACACCCTCTTCATCAAACGGCATACAACTCTTGTTAATGCCGCCGTTAGCATCTTTTTCAAAATTGATCCAATGCCCGTTTTTGTAGCTTACAACACTACCCCAATATGGAGGGTCTTCCGGCTCAGCATGTATTACATAAGTAAAATCTCCTTTTTTACAACCTCCGCCATAGCCCACACACGTCATTCCACTAGACAATTCAATATCCAGCGAAGCGTTTGCATCCAGTCCTATAAAGTCAAGAATTTCTTGGGGATAGCCATGTTCCAATATGTAAGCATCTGTAGCTTGCATCGCATTTTTTTGAAAAAGTACTACTTCAGCCAGCTTTGCTTTAAGTACCGCTTTCTGATATTGTGGCAACGCTACCGCCGCCAAAATACCGATGATTAACACTACTACCAACAACTCTATTAACGTGAATCCTGTTTTCATAATCAGGCCCTCCTATTCTACTATTCTAATAGTATAATGAGAAAACGACAAAAAAACAAGGCCCATTTTGGGCCTATATTTTCCCCTCTTTTTTGTACCAACCTGGTGCGCAATTATCTATAATATAAGTATGTCCAAAAAACATACCGCTACCCCTAAAATTCCAACCCCGGCCCCGGACGGCTGCGCGGCGTTTATTCGCAAGGCCTTGCCACAAGTAACCGGGTGGCTGATTTTACTGGTTAGCGTATGCTTTTTTACCGGCACGTACGATTCCGCGCACGTCAAGTTGACCCTGATGCAAATAGGCGTTTGCACGCTGCTGGTGCTGTGGGCCGCCCTTAAAATTACCGAGCATAAAAACCCGTTTACCCGCCAAAACTTATTGTTTTTAACTCCGCTGTTTATTTACCTGGGCTGGCAAACCCTTTCATTTCTATGCTTTCCTTATAAACTGGAAGCCGCCGAAGAATTTTTGCGCCTCTTAATGTACGGTGGGGTCAGCACGCTCATTGCGTGTGAATTTACCGCGCAGGATGTACGTACCCTTACCAATTTTATGGTCGCTACGGCGTGGATTTGCTTGGTATATGGGCTATTTCAAATTGCTAATATTTGGCTACCCGGGGCAGATTTACTGCCCTGGCACGGATTTTTTGGCAACCGCATTTTTTCCACCCATGCCAACCCTAACTTTTTTGGTGCATTTATTGTGTTTTCCTCGGCAATTATCGGCGCGCAATTTGTGCAAACACGCAAAAAGTCGCTCCTGGTTTTACTGACAATCGGTCTAATTGATTTGGCGTTTACTGAAAGTAAAGGGGCGTGGCTGGCCTACGCCGGGCTGCTTGTCTTTGCCGCGTTTACGTACACTAATTTTATGGCCAACGTTAGGACCCACTTGTCCAAATTCAACCTGGCCGCGCTGGCGGTTTTGCTGCTGGCCGGGGCGGCGGCCGGCGTTTACAGTGCCAAACGTTTTCAATCCGTTAGTTTCCGTACCTACACGTGGCTTTCTGCATTTGAAATGGTAAAAGATTCCCCCATCCTTGGTACCGGGCCGGGCAGTTTTAAACTGGTTTATCCCGCCTATCGCCGGCCGCAAATTTTCTATATTGAAAATGCCCATAATAATGAAACCCAACACGCCGAAAATGAAATTTTAGAACAAGCCGCTACGGGCGGGCTTGTCGGCCTGGCGTTGGGGTTGTGGCTGCTGGTTGCGCTGTTTTGGGGCACCTTTAAAACCTTGCGCGCCTTCCCGGTGGAGGAAGAACCCCGTCAGTGGGCCCTGCTGGGATACAGCGCCGCGCTGATGGGATTGCTGATTCACTCGGTAGTGGATATCAGTTTGCACTTTGCCTCCAGCGGGCTTTTGGCGGCCGTCTTTATCGGCGTGATACTTGCTTTGACGATTCCCGTTGTGCCTTCTCAACCGCCAACGCAAACACAGGCCAAGTATCCGCGCTTATTGTTTTTGACACGTATTGTGGTGGCCCTGGTTTTGATCCTGGCGGCCGGGTACGCCGTGCGGGAATTTTACTTTGTGTGGCGCAATATGGCCGTGCAAACCTGGGGCGAAGGGATGTTGCTTTTCTTTGCCTGGAGTGTACTGCTGGGCTGTATCGGTGCGTTGCTGTATGTGTACGGCAAAGTGCTCTACAAAACCACCCGCCTCAGCGTGGCGTTGTTACTGCTTTTGTGTGCGGCCAGCAACGTGTTTTTCCTGCGATTATTTACCGCCAACCATTATTACAGTTTAGGGGTGGCCCTCGTACAACGGGGATATGCCGATACTTCTTTGGGCGCATTTAACGATGCAATCCGCCGCAATCCCTTCTTGGCGGAATATCGCCACTACCGCGCAAACGTGTTTGCCACTACGCTTAATTTAACCAAGCATTTTTCCGCGGAACGCGGCGATACCGACAAAGCTCGCACCGATTTTGACCGCGCCGTGGACGATTTTCAATATACTCTGCGCCACAACCCCAATCACGCACGGTTACACCAAGATATCGGCCAACTTTATTATTCTTTAGAAATGCGTCAATTGGCCGCCGCGCAGAATGACCCGTCGCAAATGTTCCTTTATCAGCAATTGGCGCACGAAAATTTTACCCTGGCCCAAAAGGCCCTGCAAAAAGCCCTCGCGCTGGACCCGGTCAACCCCGATACGTATTTAATTTTGGCCAATATGGCCGTTTTACGCCACGACGTAACTGAGGCCCAACATTGGGTAGATACCTACTATCAAGGGCCTAAAGGCGTTACAGAAGAAGAATTTTTAAAGCATCACCGGGACAACCCACAAATGCAAAATATGCAAATGCACATAAACCGTTTGCGTGCGACATTACAACCCTAAATTTGGTAAAATAGAAGTAACTTAATTTTATAAGGAAACAAACATGATTATTCTTTTTTTAAACTGCGGAAGTTCTTCCGTCAAATACAGTGTCTATGACTGGGACCAGAAAAAAAGTCTCTGCGCCGGTGGCGTAGAACGCATTGGGATTGAAGGTGCTTTCATCACACACGATCGCCCGGGCAAGTTGTCCGTGGAAATCAAACGCCCGTTGGCCAATCACAAAGATGCTATCAATTTAGTTATTCAAACCATTACCAACAAAGAACACGGCGTCATTGAAGATATCAACGTAATTAGTGCCGTGGGGCACCGCATCGTACATGGCGGCAAATTTGCCAAGTCCGTCATTGTGGATGACAGCGTGGTGGACGAATTGCGCAACATCGCCGATTTGGCCCCCCTTCATAACTACGCCCACATCATGGGGATTGAAGCCGCCCGCGCCTTGCTCCCGAACGTGACCCACGTGTGCGTTATGGATACCGCTTTCCACCAAACAATGCCGGCTGCGGCCTTTATGTATGCCTTGCCGCGCAAATGGTATACCGACTATCGCATCCGCCGTTACGGGTTCCACGGTTCTTCCGTGCTGTATACTTCCCGCCGCGCGGCTGTGCTGATGGACAAAGAAGTGGACGAAATCAACACCATTGTGTGCCACATCGGTGCCGGTGCCAGCGTAACCGCCGTCAAAAACGGCCAGTGCATTGATACCAGCATGGGGTTGACCCCGTTGGAAGGGTTGGTGATGGGTTCCCGCTCGGGAGATATTGATCCCTCCGCTTGCTTTTACATGATGCAAAAGCTGAATATGAAGCCCGAAGAAATGTATACCATTTTGAACAAAAAAAGCGGTATGTATGCCTTGACCGGGGATCGCTTTTCCGACCAGCGCGATGTACGCAAAGGAATCAACGAAGGCGATGAACTGTGCAAGCTAGCCGTAGATGTTCAGGCACATCGTATCCGCAAATACATCGGCGCTTATATGCTGGAACTTGGGCGACTGGATAGCATCGTGTTCACGGCCGGTATCGGCGAACGCGCCCCCGATGTGCGTGCGCGCGTGCTGAAGGGATTGGAGAATTTTGGAATCGTTATTGATCCGGAACGCAACGAAGCGGCCAACACCAACAAGGCCGAATGTCGTATCTCGGCGGACAATTCCCGCGTGAAAGTATTTGTAATTCCTACGGATGAAGAAATTGTAGGCGTGCAGGATATTGTGGCGTTACTGGCCGGAACGTATGACGTATATACTAAGTTTAGATATATCTTCCAAGAGAAAGATTATCGCAATAAACTGCGCGACGCCGCTTTTATAGAGGATGTAAAGAAACACCCCTCACTCTTAAAAGCTGCCGTAAACCTGCCCGAAGCCCTAAAGCAGGAAGTGAAAAAATGATTTGTGCCGCCCGTTTGCCTGAATGCAAACGGGCTTTTTTTAAAGCTGAAAGATAGAAACAGGAGAAAAAAATGTTATTACCCAAAGAAGATAAATTCTTTGATTTGTTTGACCGCCAAGCCGAAAACTTAGTGCGTGCGGCCGAGTTTTACAATAAGTTAGCCGCCCAGGGTGCTTTCACCCCTGAAAATGTACGCGAAATGCACGAATTTGAACACTATGGCGACGAAATGACCCATGCCATCATCAACACCCTAAACGAAACCTTCATCACCCCGTTTGACCGTGAAGATATTTTGGCCTTGGCCAACCGCTTGGATGATATTATTGATAATATCTACTTGCTGACCAACCGCTTTTACCTCTATAAAATTGAAAAACCTACGGACTACAGCAAAAAGTTAGCTCAAACAATTGAGCAAACCACCCGCGCGTTGCAAAAGGCCGTAGCCACGTTGCGCAGCAATAAACATATGAAGGACACCCTACGCCACTGCGTAGAAATCAACCGTTTGGAAAACGAAGGGGATGTGCTGCGCGACGAAGCAATTTCAGACTTATTTGCCAACGAAAAAGACCCCATTATGGTTATCAAGCAAAAAGAACTTTACGAAATTGCTGAATTAACAACAGACTTTTGCGAACACGTAGCCAATATGGTGGAATCCATTCTAGTTAAGAACAACTAAGCTTATGATGTGGATTATTTTCTTAATTCTATTAGCGCTGTTTTTTGATTACCTAAACGGTTTTCACGATGCTGCTAACGCGGTTTCCACCGTTATTTCCACCCGCGTATTATCCCCCAAATTTGCAGTGGCCTGGGCGGCATTTTTCAACTTTGTCGCTTTCCTCATTTTCAAAACAGGCGTAGCCAAAACCATTGGGGCCGGGATTGTAGACATTAACGTAGTGGACTCAACGCTTATTTTCGGCGCGCTGATGGGCGCTTGTGGTTGGAACTTAATCACTTGGTGGTTTGGGTTGCCGTCCAGTTCATCACATGCGTTGATCGGCGGGCTAATTGGGGCCGGGTTGGTAAAGGGTGGCTTTGGCGTGTTGGTCGCCGGGGGTATTTTAAAGACTGTGGCCTTTATATTCATCTCCCCCCTCTTAGGGTATTTACTCAGCACCTTGATGGGTATACTAACCTTTAATATTGCCAATCACTTCAAACCTTTTAAGGTAGACCGGTTCTTTCGCAAAGCACAGCTGTTTTCTGCCTCCGCTTATGCGTTGGGATACGGTGGCAACGATGCCCAAAAAACCATGGGTATTATCAGCATGCTGCTTCTAGGGGGCATGGCCGGGGCCGAAGTGGCCCCCGTGCGTGATTTCTTTTTAACCCATGCTGAAATGCACGCCATTTCTCAAGGTCAATTCGTGGTGCCTCTTTCGGTGGTGATTTTATGCCAAGGGGCTATTGCCTTAGGGACGCTTTCCGGCGGATGGCGTATTGTAAAAACTATGGGCCAAAAAATTACACGCCTTCGCCCGGTGGACGGCTTTTGTGCCGAATCCGGTGCGGCGTGTTCCATTTTCTTTGCCTCTATTTTAGGAGTTCCCGTGAGCACCACACACACCATTACAGGGGCTATTGTGGGGATTGGCTCGCTGCGGCGTTTGTCCGGCGTACGCTGGGGCACGGCCAAACGCATTGTGTGGGCCTGGTTTATTACCATCCCGGCCGCGGGTACAATATCGGCATTCTTCTACCTGATTAAAGTGTGGATTTTTTAAAACCCGCAAACTTAAAAAAGCCCTGAATGAAAATTCAGGGCTTTTTTTATTAGTCACAACCATAGCAAGTATAACTTGGATCCATACCGCGCAACATCTTACACATTGATACGCCCTCGTCATCTGCTGCACTACAATACTTTAGTATATTGCCATCAGCATTTTTTTCAAACACAATCATATTGTCACCCTTGGAAGCTCTACTATTCCACCAAGCAGGAGGCGGCCCCCCTTCCGAATCCACGTGGTAGGTAAAGTCTCCCTTTATACACGAGGTTCCCGAACACTCCATTCCTTCCGTCAATTCAATATCCAGGGAAGCGTTAGCATTTGGACCTAGGAAGGCAAACTCTTCCCCCTGTTTGGGGGCGCCGTTTTCAAGTATCCATATATCCAGTGCTTGCATTGCGTTTTTTTGGAATAGCATCACCTCAGCCAATCTGGCTTTCAGCACGGCCTTCTGATATTGTGGCAACGCTACCGCCGCCAAAATACCGATAATCAGAACTACTACCAACAGTTCTATTAACGTAAACCCTTTACTGTTTTTCATATAATATCTCCTTTATTTTCTCTATTTTCTTATAGTATACAAGTAAAAAAGATTTTTTCAAGGGTAATTTTTTAAAAAAACTTTGCCCTTTTTGCCACAATATGATATATAATTAAGTAAGGGGTATCGTTCCCCAATACAAGGAGAGTATATGAAAAAAATTTTATGCCTGGTTGTTGTAGCCGCGTTAGGTTTGGCGGCTTGCTCTAAAAACAAAAAAGATTCCGCCACCGTTTATTATGATGCCAACGGCAAAGCTTACACCCTTACCGACGGAACAGATGCCAAAAAAGTAAGCATTAAAGATGCCAAATACCAAATTTTAGACCAAGAGTTTGATAACCTCTTAGCCGCCGAGAAGGATTATGATTCCATCCCGGATTATGAATTGCAGGCCTGCGGGGATTCTTACTTACCGCCGGTGGATGCCGCCGCTGTAAAAGCAGCCAAAGCAAAAGCCAAAGCAAAAGCATCCGGTGCTGCCAAGAGCGTGGAAGCCACCCGTGCCAAAAAAATTACCAACACGACCAACATTTACTACGTAGACGGCCCGAACCCGGACGTACCGGTTTCGTCCACCACTACTACCAAAACTGTGTATACCAACGGGGCGGTCAGCTCGTCTACTACCTCCTCGTCTAACACCAAAACAACGGTCAACCCGGATGGTTCGGTTACCACCACCACCGTGCGCCCGTACTAATTATTGCATGTCGCACACGCAACAACAAATTCAAGCAGAAGCCCATAGACTCTATGGGCTTCTTGCCAATGTATCTAAAACTAAAACCGCCAAATGGACGTTGGAAGATTGCTTAGCCGCCGCGCCTTATACGCTGGCTATCAATCAAGCCAAGCAAGAAAAAAACGCGGTCATCCTTGCCCATTCTTATACCACGCCCGACATTGTGTATGGGGTGGCGGACTTTCGGGGCGATTCTTTTCAACTCGCGCAACAAGCCCAAAAATCCAATGCCGATATCATCCTTTTTGCCGGCGTGTGGTTTATGGCGCAAACTGCCAAAATTATCAATCCGCAAAAGCAGGTCATTATCCCGGCCGGGCACGCCGGATGCACGCTGGCGGATTCTATGACCGGGGAAGACGTTCAAAAATTGCGTGCCAAACACCCCGGGGTGGCGGCGTTGTGCTATATTAACAGCTCGGCCGAAGTCAAAGCACAGTGTGATGTATGTGTAACTTCGGGCAATGTATTTAACATTGCGCAAAAAATGCCGGGGACGGAACTGATTTTTGTTCCCGATATGCTGATGGCGCAAAATATTGAAATTGAACTCAAAAAACGGGGTACGCCCAAAAAGATTATTGCTTCCGGCGGTTCGTGCTGCGTGCACGACAAATATCGCCCCGAACATGTTGAGCAACTGCGTGCCCAATATCCGGGCATTGTGGTGCTGGCACATCCGGAATGTGCCCCCGAAGTGTGCGCCCTATGCGATTATGTAGGCAGCACCAAAGGCATGGCGGATTTTGTAGCCCAATCCTCCCACACGCAATTTGGCCTGCTTACCGAGGGAGGCCTGGTCAACCGCCTGGAGGCCGAGCACCCGGACAAACAATTTGTGTGGCCGTTTGGCACGTGTAGTTATATGAAGAAAAATACGCTGATCAACACGCTGCAAGCGTTGTTGGATCCGCGGCCGGACCAAGTGGTTCAAGTGGAACCTGCGCTGGCCCAAGCCGCCCAAAAATCCATCCAAAAAATGTTTGAGTTAGCCCTATGATACTAGATAAAATTGTTGAACTTGCCTTAGAAGAAGATTTAAGCTTGGGGGATATCACCTCCGATACGATTTTCACCCCCGAAAATCAAGCCCGCGCCGTCATCCGCGCCAAGGAAGACCTGGTTTTGTGCGGTATGGAAATTGCCCGGCAGGTTTTTCACGCGGTGGACCCGCAAATTACGTTTACCCCCCTTCATCACGACGGGGAAGACATCAAAAAAGGCGACGTGGTGCTGGAACTTACCGGCAGCACGTTGGCTATTTTAAAGGCAGAACGCACCGCCCTCAACTTTATGCAACGCCTTAGCGGCATTGCCAGCACGTCGCGCGCGTTTGCCCAAATCGGCCAAAAATACGGGGTGATGATTGTGGATACCCGCAAAACGCAACCCGGTCTGCGCCGCTTGGATAAATATGCGGTACGCGTCGGCGGATGCCGCAATCACCGCATCAGCTTGGCCGATAGCGTGATGATTAAGGACAATCACATTGCCGCGGCCGGATCCATTGCCCAAGCCGTTGCCAAAATCAAAAGCGTCATTGGCCATACGCCTAAAATTGAAGTAGAAACTACCAACTTGGCCGAAGTGCAAGAAGCCCTGGACGCCGGTGCCGACATTATTATGCTAGACAACATGACCCCCGCGCAAATTACAAAATGCAAAGAGCTCATCAACGGGCGCGCGATTGTGGAAGTTTCCGGCGGAGTGAACGCTCAAAATTTGGAGGCCTACTGCCAAGCCAAGCCGGATGTTATTTCCATGGGGGCGCTTACGCACTCAATTATTGCAAAAGATTTAAGCTTAAAAATAGTAGAATATATTAGATAAAATAAATAAGGGATGTAAAGCATGGATTATAATGAGTTGTTTTCAAATATTGTTCATCGGTCCAAGGCGTCTGCCATCCGGGAACTGCTAAAGATTATTGCCAATCCGCAAATTATTTCCTTCGCCGGAGGGTTGCCCGACCCGAACCTATTCCCCACGACGGAAGTAAAAGATATTTTTGATACCGTTTTAGACAAATCGGCTAAAGAGGCCTTGCAATACGGCGCTACCGAAGGGCAAAACAGTTTTAAACAAGAGCTGGTGCGTATGCTCAAAGAGACCGAGCGCATCTTCGTCAAACCGGAACAAATTTTGGTGGTATCTGCCTCGCAGCAAGCGCTGGATATGACCGCCCGTATGTTCATTAACCCGGGCGATAGCATTATTTCGGCCTGCCCCACTTACTTAGGAGCGTTGCAGGCCTTCCAGGTAGCCGGGGCCGATATTGTGGGCGCCAAGAGCGATTCAAACGGCGTGCTGGCCGAAGATATTGAAGCCAAATTGGAGCTCCTCAAAAAGCAAGGCAAACCGTGCAAATTTATCTATTTAGTGCCCGATTTTCAAAACCCCACCGGCACCACCATCCCGCAAGAACGTCGCGTGCAGATTTTGGAACTGGCGCGGAAATATAACACGTTTATTTTGGAAGATTCCCCCTACCGTCAAGTACGCTTTGAAGGGAAATCGCCCAAAACGTTCTACGAACTGGACAACGGCCAAGGCAACGTGATTACTATGTTCACGTTTTCCAAGGTATTTGTGCCCGGGTTTCGCTTAGGGTTTATCGTCGGGCCGGAAGATGTCATCCGCAAATTTGTTATTTTAAAACAATCCATGGATTTGTGCACCTCGCCCACGTTGCAATTAGCCACGGCCGAATTTTTGCGCCGCGGTTTGTTGCGCAGCCATATTGAAAAGATGGTGTCCGTCTATCGTCAGAAGCGCGATTTGATGTTGGAAATGCTTGACGAGCACATGCCCGCCGGCGTAAGCTGGACGCGCCCCGAAGGTGGATTGTTTTTGTGGCTCACGTTGCCGGATCATATGGATGCCACCAAACTGCTTCACAAAGCCATTGAGAACAAAGTGGCCTACGTGGCCGGGGTGGACTTCTACCCGGACGGCAATGTATTTAACGATATGCGCCTGAACTTTTCGTACTCCTCACCGGAGCAAATCAAAGAAGGGCTCAAACGCCTGGCTCAAACCATTAAAGATAATCTGTAACACCCGTAGCTTTCCACAAAACACGCCCCCGTATTTGCGGGGGCGTGTCTACATCCTATCTAACGTAAGTTTATTTTTCTTCGGTTTCGTCCGTGTCTTCTTCGGCGCCAAACGATTCCGAAAGTACTTCGCCCAACGTCGGGCGCGGCGCTTGCTTTAAGTATTGCGCCACTACTTTGCGGTTTTGGGCTTGGTCGTACTTCTTAACCGAGAGGTTGAGCGTGAACGTTTCCGGGTTGACGCCCATTACCAAAGCGGTAATGGTATCGCCTTCCTTGGCGTTAAAATCGCGGCCCATTTCAAAGGGGCTGATAAAACCTTTGGTATTGTTCTTACCAATGGTGCATTCCACGCCATATTCTTCGGACACTTTGGTCACTACCGCTTTAACGGAGCTCTTGTACGGATAGCGGCGTTTGAGCGCATCGGCCGGGCTTAAGAAAAGTTGCTTGAGCCCAAATTCCAAGCGCGGGGTTTCTTTGTCCAGCTTTAATAATTTGGCTTTAAGGCGTTGACCGCGGCGGAAGTTGGCAATGGCGGTTTCGGGTTCTTTCCAGGCCACGTTTTCCACGTTGACAATGCCTTCAATCCCGTGGAAGCGCAGATACAGTTTATCGGTATCGGCCTTGGAAACTACCACACGCAATACGTCGCCTTCTTTGATAGCACCCAGCACTTCAGCACGGCGGACGGTTTCGTCCTCTTCCAATACTTGTTTGCGCGAAACGATGAGTTTTTGTTTTTCTTTGCTAAATTCTACGATGACAGCTTTGATTTTGGCCCCTACCGGCAGGTAGTGTTTGTAAGCGGTATGTAATTCGGAAAGGGAAAGTGGCATAAAACCGGTAACGCCAAACACATCCACCATATAACCGCCCTTTACTTGCTGCACAATGGTCCCTTTTACACGTTCTTTAGCATCGTAGGACTTTTTGCATACATCCCAGCCCAAATATTCCAACGCTTTTTTATGGGATAAAATAGCCGGCCGTTCATCCCCCCCGCGTTTGACGAGGACTACCGACACTTTGTCCCCCACGCTGGGCAATGTTTTGCCTTCAAATTCGCTCACTGCGATGGCGCCTTCCTTCTTGGCACCGGTGTCTACCAAGATATAATCTTGGTTGACTTGCACCACAGCTACTTCCACAATTTCACGTTTGTTTAGTTTTTCCAGTAAAGAATCTTGCTGCGCAATCAACTGGTCCATCGTCATTTCTTGCTCGTTGGTTTCTTGCGTAGCATTGGTTTCTTCGTTTGTCGTCATAATTCCTTTGGCGAACGCCCCTTAGGCGCACGCCGTAACCTCCGTTAGATATTTATTGAATTTATTGCATCCATTATTTGATTTGCAAATTGTTTATACTGCATTTTAGGTTCCAAGGCCGGGTCTTTTTCCAGGTGCATTACCGTGCCGAACTTCACGCGGATTTTGCGCACCCACGGCCAGCCAAACGTCCCTTGTATCCGTACGGGGAGCACCGGGGCCCCCGTCTTATATACTAAAAATCCAATCCCACTTTTGGGCTTTTGCGGTTGCCCGGTTTTGCTGCGCGTTCCTTCCGGGAACATCACAATGCTTTCCCCCCGCTCCAGGGCCTCTACTACTTCTTTGAGGGCCCCCATATCGCCAATGGTGCGTTTGCGGTCCACCGGGATGTAATTGCAATGCCGGAAGAACCACCCCAATACCGGTATGGCAAAAAGCTCCTTTTTCGCCACAAAGCGCGAATCCCGCACCAGCCCGGCAAAAGCACCTATTGCCGGCGGGTCTGCGTTGGATAAGTGATTCCCAGCGATTAAAAGAGCACCCGTCTTAGGGATATTTTCAAGCCCTTCCACCTTAAAGTTATAAAACACTTTAAAGTAGAACCTCGAAATACATTTTACCAAATTAAGAACCATAGCGGGAAATTTTCTCCAAGGCGCTCTCTACGACTTGCTCCTGCGTGAGGGTGGAAGTGTCAATAATAATAGCCCCTTGCGCCGGTTTTAACGGGCTGGCGGCCCGGTGCGAATCGCGATAATCGCGTTCTTCAATCAGCGCCAAAATTTTATCGTAATCCGGGTTGACGCCGGCTTCTTGCAATTGTTTCACACGGCGTTTGGCACGTTCTTGGGCAGAGGCACTCAAATAAAACTTCACTTCGGCATCGGGGAATACCACGGTGCCAATGTCGCGCCCTTCCATCACAATGCCGCCGTCCTGGCCGGCTTGGCGCATTTTTTCGGTGAGTACAGCGCGGGCTTCTTTATGCGTGGAAACTTGACTGGCCACGTTGCCTACGTCTTCCAGGTGGAGTTTCGGCCCCAGCACTTCGCCGTCCACATGCATTTTTAAAACAGCGTCGGGCTGGCGTACAAACGTAAACTTTAACCGTTGGGCCAAGGCAAGCACCTGTTCACCGTCTTGCGGCGGAATTTTGGCTTCAAATACTTTGTAAGCCAGGGCGCGATATAACTCCCCCGTGCTTAAAAAGCCGTAGCCCAATTTTTGGGCAATGGCTTTCCCAACGGTGGATTTCCCCGTCCCGGCAGGGCCGTCAATTGAAATGACCAATCCGTTTTTACGCATTTTCACCTTCCACCTGCAAGCTGTCGGTTACCCCGCGGATAGCCAACATAATTGCATCCGGGCTGGTAGCGGCCGCTTGCGCCGTTTCCATATCAATAATGCCCTCTTTGTACAGCTTGGCCAAAGATTGATCAAAGGTGTTCATGCCGTAGAAATCGCCCAATTGCATTTGTTTGACTAAATCGCTGGGGCGGTTTTCCATAATAAGTTTACGCACTTGCGGCGTGCTGACTAACACTTCCAAAGCCGGGTACATGCCGCCCTTGATGCTGGGCAATAAACGTTGACACACAATCCCGCGAATGAGCTGCGAGAGTTGCAAACGCACTTGGTCGTGTTGCTGGGCCGGGAAAGCGTCCACCAAACGTTCCAAGGTTTGTACCACGTTTACCGTGTGCATGGTTCCAAGCACCAACTGCCCGGTTTCCGCCGCGGCGATAGCGGCTTTCATCACTTCGCCGTCGCGCAATTCGCCGATGAGGATGACGTCCGGATCTTGACGCATCGCCGCGCGCAACGCGCTGGTATAGGAAGGCGTATCCACCCCTAATTCCAACTGGCTGACTACGCTGCGGTTATCGGGGTGTAAAAATTCAATCGGGTCTTCAATGGTTAAAATATGGTTGGCACGGGTTTTATTGATGTGATCAATCATGGCGGCTAACGTTGAAGTTTTACCCGAGCCGGTCATACCGGTTACTAAAATAATCCCACGGTGCGATTCGGCCATTTTGCGCAAAATGTCGCCGGGCAAGTGGAATTGTTCAAAGGTAGGAATTTGCGGCGGAATGTAACGCACAGCCATACAAATACGCCCCATTTGGCGGAACACGTTAAAACGGAAACGTCCATAAGATTTGGCATCCAACGAGAAGTCCACCGTGCTATATTGTTCAAAAATGCGTTTTTCGCGCTCGCCCATACAAGCATAGGCCATTTTTTTAGCTTCTTCGTTGGTGACAAAGCTATCGTCAATGGGTTTCATTTGCCCATTCAAACGCACATACGCGTTGGAATTGCCGCGGATATGCAACCCGCTGGCTTTATTATCTACTACCGTTCTAAGTAAACTTTGTAATCCTACCGCCATAGTTTTTCTCCTTGTTTGATCCTCTTTACGAGGCCCGTTTTTTACGCCTTATATACGCTGGGATCAACATCGGGTCCCCCAGTGTAGTTTGTTGTTTTGATTCCAACCCTGCAAAAATATCTTCCGTCAAAGGTTTGCTGCGCACCGTGTTCTGCGAGACAGATTCCAACGGCCGGCGCACCCCAAAGGGAGTCCCTTTGTCGGCATTAAATCCGGTAGCGATGACGGTAACTTTAAAATTACCGTTCAAGCCGGGGTCATAAGAATAACCGAACATAATAATGGAATCATTGCTGGCATACTGGCGAATTAAACTCATAACTTCGCCTTGCTCCAACAACGTCAAATTTTCTTCCGCCGCAAAGTGAACAATAAAGCCCTTGGCTCCGCGGATGTCTGCATTTTCCAACAAAGGCGAAGAGATCGCCCGTCTGACAGCCGTTAAATGACGCCCTTGCCCGGATGCTTCGCCCACGCCGATTAAAGACTTTTCGGAGTGGCACATTACTTTGCGTATATCGTTAAAATCAATGTTTACTTCGCCGGGTTTGGTGATCACTTCACTAATGCCTTGCACGGCTTGTAACAACACTTCATCCACCATTTTAAAAGCATCCCGCGAAGAGGTACTTGGATCAATATTTGCAAAAAGTTTCTCATTAGGGACAATGATCATGGAATCTACATATTTTTGCATTTCCACGATACCCTCGTCGGCTTGTTTTTCGCGCACGTATCCTTCAAAATTAAACGGCCGCGTAACCACGCCTACTACCAACAAATCATCCCCATAAATTTCTTTGGCCAATTTGGCTAAATAAGGGGCCACGCCTGTGCCGGTTCCGCCCCCCATCCCGGCGGTAATAAATAACAAATCGCACTGGCCGATAATCAGTTTTAGTTTCTCTTTGGATTCTTCCGCCGCTTTGCGTCCGCGTTCCGGGTCTCCCCCAACGCCGAGCCCTTTGGTTAGTTTTTCCCCTACTTGCACCAAATAAGGGGCTTGGTTGCGGCGCAGGTCTTGCGCGTCGGTATTTACGGCAATAAAATCTACATCTTTTAGACCGCTGCGCACCATGTGGTTGATTGCGTTTCCGCCGCCACCCCCCACGCCAATTACTTTGATTTTGGCTTTTTTGGTTTCAAACGACGCAGCCGGCATAAATAAATCTTGTATGTGCATAACTTATCCAAAAATTCCTTTAAACATTTTTCCCAGTTTACCAAACGTAGAGCGATTTTCCCGGTAAGGGGCCCCGTACAGGGCGTCATAGTCCGCACTGTCGGAGGCGTAAATTACCAAAGCTAACGCCGTAGCATATTGCGGAGCTAAAAATTCATCTGTGCACGTTATTAAATCACGTTGAACGGCACCGCGGCGTACTTCTTTAAGTCCTAAAATATCTTGGCACAAAGCCGTCAACCCCGGCATTACGGAACCGCCCCCGGTAAGCACGCCTACCAGCGGCATATTTTTGGGCTTGTATCCGCCCAAGCTGACTGCATGTTCCACTTGTTCCAACAATTCTTCCATACGGGGTTGAATGCAATCCAAAATCTCTACATTCTTAATGGTGCGCGTATCGCTACCGTCCAAAAGCGGGACCGAAATGTTTTGCTCGTTGCGCAAGAAAGCCGGATGAATCACGCCGTACTTTTCTTTGATCTCTTTGGCGGCTTTGCGCGAGGTGCTTAAATAGCTGGATAAATCGCTGGTTAAAATATCGCACCCGTAGGGGATTTCACACGTAAAGCGCAACATTCCCCCCACGTAAATCCCAACGGAAATTGTTTCTCCGCCAAAGTCAATTAGCATCACGCCGTTTTCTTTTTCATCTTGCAACAGCACGGCATCCCCCAACGGAATGAGTCCGTAAAACGTGCCTTCAATACGAAAGCCGGGCCGCTGAATTGCTTTGGCTAAATTGTTAATGTGTGTGGAAGCACCGGTTACAATTTGTACATCTACTTCTAATAAAGATCCTTCCATTCCTTCCGGGTTTTGAATGCCGCGTTGTTTATCTACGCAATATCCTTGCGTAAGCACGCTGATAATTTCGTTATCATTTTTAATAGGAACGGCCTTGGCGTTTTCAATAGCCAGGGCCATGTCTTCTTGAGAAATTTCTTTATCCGGGCGGGAAATGTTGTACGTTCCGTGACTAAAAAAGGAATCAATGTGCGCGCCGCGCATGCCTAAAAATAATTGCCCGATACCTTGGTTGCATTCCCGTTCCAAACTGCCTAGTAATGCACTCACGGCCGACGATGTTTCCCGAATATCGGTCACCATGCCGCCGCGTACCCCACGGCACGCTATACTGCGCCCGGCCAACACTTGCAAAGTATTTGTATTTTCATCATGGGCAGCAGCCACGGCGGTTAATTTGCCACTACCTACATCCAGCCCTACAATCAAATTTGTTTTTGCCATATAAAAAATCCCCTGCTAAAAATTGTTCTCTCTCTATTATAAAATTTAATGGGGCTACTGTGTCAAAAAAACTTTCCCCTGGTCAAAAAATTTAAAGTCCAACTTTACCGGTGAACTGTATTTTTCCTTGGCTACAGCCAAGATCTGCTCCGCCCGAGCCACCTTCTCTTTGAGGTGTTCGGCCGGTCCAAAACAAATCACGCTTTGATCCGGCAGGCGCATGATAACGGTATTGTCCGTTACGTCAAACGACAGGGCTTCAAAGGGCAATGTCTTTTTGAGTTTGAGCATACTTTGCACCAGCTCCACAAAAGAGCCGGGCACTTTTTCCGGCACAGCACCGTTTAGTTCCACGGGCAATGCGCCTTCGGGGGCATCCGGGTCCGTATAGACGGTGCTGGTGCGGTCCACGTAGCGCACGCTGCCATCGGGCAATACAAATTGGGCTACGGGTTCGCGGTGCTTAACCGAAACGGTCAGCCGCCCCGAAAGAAACCCGCGCGAAACGGAAATATCCGTAAGCATGGGGTAATCCGCGGCTAATTGATTTTGAAGTTGGCGCCCTTCTTGCGCAGAAAACGATTTGTCTTGAAATACAGCGGCTTTGGCAAAAATTTCCTCTTCGCGTGGCCCGGTAATGCCATCTACGGAAACGGTTTTTACATGCCAATCGGCAAATTGCGCTTGCGAGAACACACGCCACGCATATCGCCCGGCCAGCCACAAACCGGAACACGCTACTACAATTAACAATAGGGAAACAAAGAATTTGGGGAAGGAAGATGGTTTTTTTCGGGTCGTCGGTCGGCGTCTACGTACATAGAGGGTCGAGCTGGGGCGCGAATAACCATACTTTCTCATAGAAGATTCCTAAAAAAGAAATGGGCGGGAAGGGAGTTGAACCCTTAAGGACTTTCGTCCATACGGTCCTGAGCCGTACGCGTCTGCCATTCCGCCACTCGCCCATGTATAGATATTTTAATAAATCAAGGAGTAAATGTAAAGAATTTTTTACGCAGCAGCCCGCTACTTACATTCCTGCGGCCAAAATTCTCAAAAATTTGCTACTATACTTATATGAAACAAGTCTTAAGCTTGCTACTGATCAGCGTGGCATTAGCTGCATATGCGGCCCCCAAAACCAAAGTGTACAAGCCGCACACACAGCGCGGCCCGGCGCAATATTTAACCACCAACGACTTGGCGGTTACGGACTCTTGCCCCGGCGCGGACATTATCAACCCCTTTACCTGCACCAAGGAACAACCTGCCGGGTTTACGTGCTTTGACGTGTACCGCGTGCAGGGCGACCCGATGGACAAAGAACGCTACACTTTGTTGAACCAAACTGTTACCACGCAGGAAGCCACCGCCGAGCCCAAGTGCAATTTCACCGGGGATTTGACGTGTGATAATTTCTTAAAAGACTTGAAATACAATTTGGATTTTTCGTGGTTTATTACCAATTTTCCGTCCTCGTCTTTCCCGCAATGCGGGGAAACTTACACCTGCACGCGCATTGCTTGTTTCACGCCGCTGGCGGATACGCCTTACGGAGCGCCGCAAGCCAAAAAGCTCTCGTGCGTGTTTAAAAAGAACCAAATCTATTTCTTGGGCTCGCAAATTACCTGCCAAGACAAATCCGCCCCCGCTAAATAAAGCCCACACGCTTTTGTTATAATATAGGTATATGATATTAGTCCACTTAAAGACGTTGTTTTCGTTCCGGTTTTATCACTTTTTGGCACAGTTAAAGGCCCGCTATGCGGTGGGGTTTGTTTTGTATTTATTTGCCATCAGCGTACTTATTTTTTATTTTTTTACCGGGTCGGTGCTTAAAACACATCTGCCGATTTTTCTTAAAAACTTCCCGCAAGTTACCTTTGAAAAAGGCGTACTGACGAACCCACAACAAGCGGTGGCGGCCCCCATTTCAGGGACGGATTTTCAAATCGTGTTTGATGCCGCGGCCCAAACTCCCCCCTCGGTGCAGGAGTTAATGACTAACCACACCTTGGCCTGGGTGCACAAAAATCAAATCTATATTCCGTCCGCCAACGGGTTGCAAACGCAAACCATTCCGGCCAATGTTTCGTTCACTTCCACCCCGCAAACGCTTGAAAAATATCAGGGTACGCTGCAAACTTCGCTGCGCGTAGCTGCATTTGTGAGCTCTTTATTTTTAATTGCTTTTATTTTAGTGATGGATTACTGCTTGGCCCTGGCGGTGGTGCTTTGTTTCCATATTTTTCGCCACATCTTTTTACCCAAAACGATGCTCCTTAAATATGCTGCTTTTTTGCTCGGCCCGCTGACCACGTTGTGGATTGTGCGGCTGTGGGTAAACATACCGCTTTTTTCCATAGCGCAGTTGATTTTGTGCATCATTTACACGCAACAAATTTTTAATTCTATCCCCGGGAGTTCCCATGAAAATTAAACTTATCCGCAGCTTTAGTGCCGCACACCGTTTACCCAAATACCAAGGTCCCTGCCACGATTTGCACGGCCACACGTGGAAAGTAGTTTTTACCATAGAGGGCCCGGTCAAAGCCGATGGCATGGTCTGCGATTTTAAAATCATCAAACGCCTGCTTGATGAAAATTTGCCCGATCACCAATTTTTAAATGACTGGGTGGAAAACCCCACCGCCGAAAATTTGGCCCAATATCTGTTTGATAAAATCGGCCCGGTTTTGGCCGCGCAGCAGTTAACGTTGCGCACCCTTGAATTATGGGAGAGCGACAATGCCGCCGCTATCTTGGAGCGTTAACGAAATTTTTTATTCCATCCAGGGCGAAGGGCGCCACACCGGTATGCCCGCCGTATTTTTGCGTTTGGCCGGATGCACCATGGGGTGCGAATTTTGCGACACCAAATACGCCTTCGCGCCCGGCACCCAAATGAACGGACTGCAAATTTTGGTGGAGTTGGCCAAATTCCCCTGCAAAACCGTGGTCATTACCGGGGGCGAACCGGCCGAACAAGATTTGCCGGGGCTGATTGCCGTGTTAAAATCGGCCGGGCACACCGTGCATATTGAAACCAACGGCGCGCACGATTGCGACGTATCTAAAGCGGATTTTGTGTGCGTGTCCCCCAAAAAAAACGTGGACGAAAAAATGCTGCAAAAAGCCGATGTGATTAAATTGGTCGTCGGTCAAAAAACCGATTTGAAAGACGTGGAAAAATACTATAATTACGAAAACGACAAAACCACGCTTTATCTTCAACCCGAAAGTAATTTACAGGAGAACATTGACAAATGCCTACAACTGGTAAAAAATCATCCCACCGCACGGCTAAGCGTGCAACTGCACAAACTGCTAAACGTAAAATAACGCAGGAACAAGCTTTAGAGCATCTGCGCGATTTGCTGGCCTACATTGGCGACGATCCCGCGCGCGAAGGCCTGCGTGAAACTCCGCGGCGCATTGTCAAAAGCTGGGATAAACTTTTTGGCGGCTACAAACAAAAACCGCAAGACGTTTTGAAAACCTTTGTGGAAGGTTCGTGCGAAGAAATGGTGGTGCTCAAAGATATTGAGTTTTACTCCACGTGCGAGCACCACTTGCAACCCTTCTTCGGCACCATTAGCATTGGCTACTTGCCCAACGGGCGCGTGCTGGGTATTTCCAAACTGGCGCGCCTGGTGGAAGTATTTGCGCGCCGTCTGCAAATTCAAGAAAAACTGGTTGCGCAAATTGCCGACAGTTTAATGCAAACCCTCCACCCGCACGGCGTGATGGTGGTCTGCAAAGCCAAACACATGTGCATTAGTTCGCGCGGCATTGAAAAGCATAACGCCGTGATGGTTACCAGTGCCATCCGCGGTGCGTTTAATAAGTTAGAAGTACGCAGCGAATTTTTAGAAATGATTAAATAGAATTTTATGACACAACTCATGGGCATTGTAAATGCCACGCCGGATTCGTTTTACGACGGTAATCCGCAAAACAATTTAACGGCACTTCTCAAAAAATGCGCGGACTATGTGACCGAGGGCGCCGATATTTTAGATATCGGTGGCGAATCCACGCGCCCCGGTGCCACACCTGTATCTGTGCAGGAAGAACTTGCCCGCGTGCTGCCGCTGATTAAGGCCGCGCACGAGAAATGGCCCAAAGTCCCCCTCTCATTAGATACCGTAAAAATCCCGGTAGCGGCCGAAGGGTTAGCAAGCGGCGTTTCTATCATTAACGACGTAAGCGGTACGCCGGACCCGGAAATGTTTAACCTGGTTAAGAAACACAACGCGCAAATTGTCATCACGCACAGCCGCGGCAACCCACAAACCATGCAATCGCTGACCGATTACAAAGATTTAATCGGCGAAATAAAAGATTTTCTCGCACAAAAAATGGCGCAGGCGCAAGCGTGCGGGCTCTCCAAAGAGCAACTGATTATTGACGTGGGGTTTGGTTTTGCCAAAACGCGCGAGCAAAATTACCAACTCCTAAAACACTTGGCTGATTTTAAAACGCTGGGTGTGCGGATGCTGGTGGGGCTCTCGCGCAAAACGTTCTTGGCGCAAAAGCGCGAACTCCCCCCCAAACGTAAAGCGCAAACGTTAGCCGCCCATTTAGTAGCCCTGCAAAACGGGGCCGATATCTTGCGTGTGCACGACGTGCGCGATACCCGCAAAATTTTAGATTTTTACACCGAACTGGAGGCCGCTAAATGACACAAGTTTATTTAACCCAATGCGGCAGTTTTACCGCGTCCCACGGGCACGACGGTACGTTGGCCGAAGAAGCCCACACGCATACGTTTACGTATGAAGTTACTTTCCACGGGCCGCTCAACCCCGAAGGATACTTGGTGGATTTTCGCCTCTTGCAAGATTTTCTGCATCATCACATTGACACCCCCCTTAATAACGCCAATTTAAACACACTCTTTAAAAACCCCACCACGGAAGCACTGGCCGTGTGGATTTTCCAAACCGTAGAGAAATTATTCCCGCAACTGTGCAGTGTAAAAGTGGCCGAAGCGCCCGACCGTTGGGTTACTTATAAAGGAGAGAAATAATGGCGCAAGCAGTTTTGGCCCTGGGCAGCAACATGGGCACCCCCAAAGAAAACCTGGACCGCGCCGTGGCGGCTCTATCTGCCGTGGGCACCGTCAAAGAAGTGGCCCCGTATATTGTGTCCAAGCCGGAGGGATTTTCCGGCCAGGCCGATTTTGTAAATACCGTCTTAATTTTGGAAACTTCCCTGGCGCCTATTGTGCTGTTAAAGCGCCTCAAAGAGCTGGAAAAAGACCTGGGCCGCACGCCTACGTTCCCCAACGGGCCGCGCGTGATTGACCTGGATATTTTATTCTATGATAACTTGGTTCTATTTCAAGACGACGACACCTACCCGCTGTTTATCCCCCATCCGCGCCTGGCACAGCGGGAATTTGTCCTTAAGCCACTCTCGTATATCCTGCCGGATTTTATTCACCCCCAGCTGCGCGAGCCGGTTTATATGCTGTACCGCAAACTAATGAAAAAAAAGGGTACACCTACTTGCCATATTTTGTAGAATGTATGTAGAAGTACATTTTAATAAGGAGAGAATGCATGAAAAAAGTAATGATCGTTTTGGCAGCTGCTTCCTTCTTGGGCGCCTGCCACTGCACCAAATGTGCACACAACGCTTGCAAAGTGCAAGCCAAACCGGCTCCTGCCCCGGTCGTAGTTGCTAAACCCGCTCCGGCCCCGGCCCCTGTAGCCAAAGTAGAAAATGATGCCGCTGTAGCCACCGTAGCCAACGTTAAAACCAACGCCGCCGGTGCTGCTGTGTTGTCTTTCAAAGAACCCATCAACTTCGCCTACAACAGCGCTACGATGGATGCCAAATCCACCGCTACCGTAGAAAAAACGGCTGCTATCTTGAAAAAATATCCCAACGCCAAAATCCGCGTAGCTGGTTATACGGATTCTATGGGTAACCCGGCTTACAATATGGACTTGTCCGAACGCCGCGCCCATGCCGTAGCCGAAGGCCTCGTGAAAAATGGCGTACCGGCTGCTAACGTGTCCTACATCGGTTATGGGGAAGCCAATCCTGTGGCTACCAACAAAACCGCCGAAGGCCGCTATCAAAACCGCCGCGTAGAATTAGAAGTAACCAACAAATAAACTGGTTTTACCAAAAGCACCCCGCCCTTAAGGCGGGGTGTTTTTTTCGGTGCGCCTTCCTGTTCAAAACTTGCTATAATAAAGAAAACCCATTATATAAGGAAGAAACTATGCCAGAGATTGCACAACTACTCACCCAAACCAAAACCGACATGGCTGAACATGTCGCCCGCCTTGAACGCGATTTAGCCACCATCCGCACCGGTCGTGCCAGTGCGGGGCTTTTAGAAAACGTCCGTGTAGATTATTACGGTACCCCCACCCCCATTAAACAAATGGCGGTCATCAACGTGTTGGACGCCAAAACGTTGGAAATTCAACCTTGGGATATTTCCTCTTTAAACGATATTGACAAAGCGCTGCAAAAGGCCGACTTGGGTGCCAGCCCGGTCAACAACGGCAAAGTCATCCGCATTACCTTGCCTTCTATGACGGAAGAACGCCGCAAACAGTTAGCCAAAAGCATTTCCAAAATGAGCGAAGATTTTAAAGTAGCGGTGCGCAATGCCCGGCGTGATGTGATGGAAAAACTCAAAAAAGCGCAAAAAGCGTCCGAAATTACCGAGGATGATTTGAAACGCTATGAGGGTGATGTTCAAAAAGCGACGGATACGTTTATCGCGCAAATTGAACAAGTCATCAAACACAAAGAAGACGAAATCATGAAAATCTAAGTTGTGTTTCTTCTATGAAAACCCCGCGCAAGCGGGGTTTTTATTTCTAATCCTAAGCAAAAATAAAGCGCAAGGGCTACACTGGCGGGACGCGCCGAAGGCGGAGGTATGCGACTAAGCGAGAACAAAGTATATCGGAAAAATAGGCATAAAAAAGAGCCAAGACGGGGGATCGAACCCCGGACCTGCCGCTTACGAAGCGGCTGCTCTACCAGCTGAGCTATCTTGGCAAGAAAATCAAATTCAGTACATATATTTTATCAAACTTTGACCTTTTTTTCAGCGATTTCTTACCCCGTCAGCCGTATTTTTAAAATTTCCACTGGATTTTTTTTGCTTTTATGCTATACTATTAGTAGTGCTTAGCACACTAAGGAGAACTTTATGAACCAAGGTTTTACACTCATTGAATTATTGGTAGTAGTTGTAATTATCGGCGTACTGTCCGCCATTGCATTGCCGCAGTATCAAACCGCCGTAGAGCGTTCCCGCGCTACCGAAGCGCTTACGCTTATGAATGCGATTCAAACCTCAGCGGAACGTTATCACGCGCAACATGAAACCTGGCCGACCACCTTCGGGCAACTAGATGTAGATGTCCCGCAAAGAGCCAACTGTGCAACTAGTGTTCCTGCCGGGTTTGGCGGCAAAAACTTTTGTTTTGGTTTTACCGGCTCCGATACTGGTGCTTTTGTTATAACGGCAGATCGCGTCAATAGCGAGGGGACGGCTACCCCCCATGCTTATCAACTGGCGACCTCCGTTAGAGCTGAAAATAACGGAACTTATACGGCTACCCGTTCCTGCGAGCCCAAAGCTGGGGATTCCGACGCAACGGATACTTGTAACGCGATTGCCGGCGGAGCGGACAAAATATCCGACTTCTAATCTAAATTACCTTAACCCCCGGCCTAAAGCCGGGGGTTTTTATTTTATCGGCACGCGGCTTCCTCTTGACACAAACAGTAATGCATCAGCAAAGCCCGGGCATTTTGATCATTCACCCCTTCGTCTTGATAATCAAACGGCACCGCGCACACCGTAGCATTACGGACGGCCGATTTGCTGCAACCGCCGGCGCACATCAGTGCTAGGCATACGGTCCACACAATCCCTAATTTTTTGAGCACGCGCTTGTTCCTCCGCTTGTTTTTTCAGTTCGGCTTTTAGCAGGTTAAGCCGCTCTGCTTTGCGGCCGTTTTTACTTGCCAGCCATACTAACGCCGCCATGAAAACTGCTAAAAGCAAGCCCATCATTCCGTACATACTTATTCCTTCCGGCCGATAAATGATCCGTCGGCATTGCACAAAGATAAGGCAGACAAAATCTTGATCACCTTGCCCAGCACGTTATCATCTTTTTGCGTGGGAGTTAATTTTACAATTAGCGTAGCCAGTGCTACCACAGCCCCCACAATTTGTAATACTTCGTCATAATGTTGTGTAAGAAACGTCATAGATATTCTCCTGTTCTCATCATTTCGGCCAATTCTCTGGCACGCCGCCCAACCTGCCCGGCCCAGCGGCTATCTAACATCTCGTAAGAGGTGGCGGTATAATCGCCCCGCTTGAGGGCCGCCCACATTTTTTTGAAGGCCGCCAATTTGCCAATGCCCATGTTAAAGCACATATCCACCAGCACAAATTGGCGCACTTCGCCCAATTGACACCATCCCTCAAATTGTTGACGGACCGCCTTTTGTGCGGCGTTTACATCTTGCAACAAGATAAACTGCGCCGCCTCTTTACTGATGCCGTTTTCCAAATTATGCCCGTAACCAATGGTCCAATGTCCGGCGGGGCATTTATAAGGCATTACGTTAAGCCCTTCGTAACGCTGTGTATATTGCAACCATTTTTCAATCATGCACGGCCTCCATTTTGGCTTCAATTTTTGCCACGCGCTCTTGCAAGTGGTTGTATTTGTCCTGTTTTTCTTCCAGGCGGGCAATATCTTTGCGGATGGCTTTTAATTCCCCCCACACCGCGCCGGAAGCAAAAATAACAGCCGCTAATTCCCAAATTAAGTTGATCATTTCGCCGGTCATACTTCAACCTCTTTAATAAGCCCATACGCTTGCGCGGCTTGTTCAATGTTGGGGTACTCATCCCATCCCACGTTTTTACCTTCGGGGGTCCACGCTTCGTGCGCTTCTAAAATATCCCAACGCACGTTTTGCACGTCTTTATAATTGCCTTCTTCGTTTTGAATTTTCTTGTAAACCATATTGTTACCTCGTAATCGTCCAGCCCTTACCCGTGGCAATAGCCAAATCTTCTGCCGTCAAATCATTGGCCCCGGTACAACCTGTTACGTTGCACACTTGGGAGTCAGTTACCGTCGGAAAAGAGTTAAACAAGTTGACTAAAGCCCCTTTGTCTAGCCCCGTGTAAGACACGTTAATTTGCGGGCTTGAGCCACTAAACGGAGCCGAGTTGGAAACTAAAAATCCCTTCAGCCCGTCAATTCTTGCGCTGGAAGCTCCTCCTATAACGAATTTTGTAAGCCCTGTGGCATCTTGCATATCCAGGAAAGTGTTATCCAAAGAAACATCCCCTGTTAAAAATGCGGCCCCTGTCGTTGTTGAACTAGTTTCAAGCGGCGGTAATGCTTTGAGCATTGGGCATCTATCAAACGTATTATTGTTGCACGATACCGTAGTATTATCACACGTTATCTTTTGCAAGGCACTGCATTGACTAAATGAATAAAGTCCACTGCTTGCTTGCATATTTTTAAGCGTTACTCTTTTCAAAGAGCCGCATTGAGAGAACGCTTGATACAAACTTACGTTTCCATTTTCGCCGTCAAAAGCAGGCAATTCTACCAGCGAGCTACACGCTATAAAAGAGTTGTAAAGGGAAGATGTAATCACTGCATTTCCCGAAGCAGTAATCACTTCCAAAGAGGAGGAGTTTCTAAAGCTATCACGCAAATTGAGTGAATAGTTCGTGGTAATATGCGCCCATAACAAACCGTTTCTATTGAGGTTGGTTGTGCCTAAACGAGTAAATGTTTGGGTCGTATCGGTAGGAACTAATCGTACAATGTGGGTGCGCAGAGCTGAGGGATAGGTAACATCAAATCCAGTTGATAAAGCAAGCGTTTGCCAATTGAGTGTGGTGGTAGTACCACTTGCCACAGCAGACACCTGTTTTACACCGTCTACATACACGTCATAAGTGCCCGAACTCGCAAGCGTAGCGTAAATATCAAACGTGCCATAGGTAGAATAATCAGCACTGTGTCCTACCAAATAATAAACGCTATTTGGCAACGCCCCGCTGCGGATATCCATCCAATCGGCCGGCTTGACCCACGGGCGGGTTTCGTCCAATTCCTCATCCAATGCAGCAATATCCTCTTTGTTCGTCTGAACTTGTGCCACTATGCTTGAAGTAATCCCGCTATCTACCGCGGTTTGTTGGGCCGTGGTTAAAGCATTTTGCTTGGCATCCACCGCACTTTGCAAAGCGCTGTCCGCATTTTGACGGGCCGTTTGCTCCTGCGCAACGGTTTGTTCCAACTGGGTTTTGGTTTGTGCCACGCTATCCAAAGCGTTGGTTAAAGCTGTAGTTTGCGCGCTGGCAAGTTCTGCTAAAAAAGTAGCCGCATCCGTTCCGGTTTTGCCCGACGATACATCATATTTAATACTACGTTGGGTTTGTTCGGCTATTTCTTGCACTTGCAAAGTAAGTTTGTCATATCCGTGCTCTAATTCGGCCGCGTCCAACGTCCCCTGCTGGGTAAGATGGATATCTTGCGTCAACTCACTTTGGCGCACAAGCGTGATTTTGTATCCGGATGCCAAGGGATCCAACCCACTGGCCAACGTCGGATAAGTAACCGTATTTTGCAAGGTGTTTACTTCATAGCCGGTGGTAATTTTTTCTTCCGTACCCTCGGGTGAAGTAACGTATACATACAAGTTAGCGGCAGACAAAATAGGAAAGTCATACTCCCAAGTACGGTTTTCTCCGTCGGCCTGATAAATTCGTTTACAAATTTGTGAACTGATGGTCATGTTCTTCTCCTGTTATTTAAATAAAGAGGCCAATGCATTGCCCAAGCGGCCCAGGCGGCCCTTTTTGTTCCCCGCCCGACGATACTGGCGCATGGCTTCCAACAACTGTTGCCACTTGCTGTTATGTTCCTGTTCTTGCGCGGCAGCGGTTGTTTGTAAAGCCCTTTGTTCTTTGGCGGCTTGCAGTGCGGCTTGTGTTTGAATAGTACGCGCCGCTTCGTCCGCAGAGGCAGACTCAAGGGTCACCCCATGGGCCGCCCACGCGGCCTGCTGGCGGGCAAGTTCAGCCCGTGCATTTTCATACGCTTGACGGGTCTTCTCCGCCGTCGTACGAAATAAATAAGCGGTTTTTTCTTGTTGTGCTTGCTGCAAACTTTCCAATTTTTCTTGCGCTTGTTGTTCCCAAGCGCGGTACTGGTTTTTCCGAGCACGCTGTGCCTGACCGGCAGCTGACCACGCTTTCAAAAAACCCGTTCCGATTTCAATCATATAGTTATCTCCTTTTATCATTAAGCGGCTTTTACATCCAAACGAAGCACCGTCAACGGTAGCGGATCGTGTTGTTCCAACATCACCCCCGACGTAACATCCGTTCGTCCGGCTAAAGGTACGGTTACTTGTCCGGTTTGTAATGAAACCGGCGTATTATACGCTTCCTGCGTACGTTGTACTAACGGAGTGGATGCCCCCGCGCAAAGGCCTACTTGTCCGCCCCGGCTATTTAAAAGCCATAGTTTCACTTCTACAATGCGGTGCGGACGCCCTTGCTGTATCACAGGCAAGGTGCACAGTTGAGCGATGTATCCAAGCCCCACTTGTACTTCTTGAGCCGCAAACGGCAAAGTAATTTGCCCATTACTTACGGTTAAATTAGGGACCACATTCCCGTCGGCCACCGCGCAAACGGTTTGTCCGTTTAAATGCGTAAGCCCCGCTACGGCAGTTTGAGCCGTTTGAAAGGTATGCACAACTGCGGCATCTAAAAATACGCTTTTGTCTGCCTGCGTGGATAGCACGCGTGGAAACATACGTTCCACAAAGTATTGCGTACCACGTTGCACCAGTAGCCACACTTCTTCCTGCCCCGGCTGAGGGAGCACACAAATACTGCGCACAAGGCCCTGGGTTTGATGTTGCGTCCAGGCGTAAATGCCTTGTTCTGGCAGGTACGTTAGCGACAAAAATTTACCGTCCTGGCATGCACACCACAGTAACGAATCTCCCCCCTGCACAAACGCCATTTGCGTGATAGAAGTTTCTTCAAACAAATGCCGTGCACGCAACGTAAGGTCATCACTTGCGTAAGCCGATGCGGTATCATCGTAATAAAAATCGCGCACCACTTTTCCGCCGGTTTGCACGAATAAAATTCGCCCGCCCGCCATCACGGGGGCCACCGCGCTTGCGCCGCGGGAACCTTGTGCTTCCAGCTGGATATGATCCAAGGTAAAAGAGCCATTACAAGACAAACTCCACTCTCCCCCCGTCGTAAAAATAAGAAGCCGATTGGCCACACATACCGCTTGAACTGCGTTTAATTGTCCCCCCGATAAACGAATGGACAGCGCATCCGTATCCAATAAAGTATCGCGCGCGCGGCCGAAATCCGTCCAATTTCCCGTCTTAGAAAACCACAATGTTTGCGGTTCCTGACGCGTAGCAGCTAGCCCCAAACGATCTTGGAAACAAAACACACAGGCCGGATATCCCGACGCGGGGCCAAAGGATCCTTCCGCCCATTGCGCACTCCACGCCGAAGAACCAAAGGCCCGCTCACACGATACCACCAACTGCGTGGCAGATACGTAACTAATTGCTTTGACAATGGCTCGTTGCACAAACGAGTCGGCACTGAGTTCATATCCTATTTCCCCGGTAATTTGCCCGGAACGAACACGCACTTTAAACAAATTTTCTGCGTCGTTTAAATTCCCGCTCAAATAGAAATTACTATCTCCGCTTGCACGCGAAAGGGTTTTCACCGTCTGCCAGGTTTGCCCCAAATCTTTGGAAACTTCCACGCTAACGGTTCCCGTCCACGTTCCGCTGGTGCGCAACGTCCAATCACTCCCGGACGAAATAGCCGCCGACACGGCTTCATACCCCAAGCTACCGCTTTGATATTGTGCATCCACCGTGTGAATCACACAAAAAAGCGTATCTACGTGTTGCGGCACAAAGTAATTGCCATTGCTTTCTAAAATGTATCTGCCTTCTTGGGCAACGGTTTGGGTGCCGTCGTTTTCCCCGCCGCTTAATGTTTGTGTGAGTGTGTGAACCGGCGTGGAAGAAAACCCCCGGTGATATTCCAACACAATGGTTTTTCCGTTCCAATTTCCGCCGGTTGCAGCGGGCGAAGTAATCTGAATAATCCCGCCTAAATTTTGTGCCGTAAACCCTTGGGAACCATACGCCGTATTAAACGCCTGGACCAAAGCAGCCGCGTTAAGCCCAAAATCTTCGCTGGCGTAAAACCATTCGCCATTGAAGTAGGCCCACACCATACAATCGGTATAATTGACGGGCTGAAAAGAAACGTGCGCAGCTACCCCTTCGCTGGTAACCGTTGTCGTTTGCGGATAGAGACGCATTTGTTTGGTTTCATCCGTATTTTGCGGCTGAAACGGCCCGCCCTTCAAAGGCACTTGCCCCAACGAAAACTGCCCCGGAGCCGTGCATACAAGTTGCATCAAGGGATAATCTGCGTGAGCCAAGTACAACGTGCGGTGATAAGCCGCCGTGCGCAATGTTTCCAGGGCTTGCGCCGGGTAAGGGGTTTGCAATTCCAACACGTTTCCATTCCCGTCTTGCACGGGGCCGTTATCCGTGTAAAGGCGAAAATATTTTTCCCCGGCTTCTATCACGTACATTTCCGTACTGCTAACCACAAACGGAAAAAGCTGCGCACCTTCCCCCGTTGATTTGGCACTTCCCATATACTGCGTACCTGGGCGGTTGGAAATGCCCCCCTGCGGATGCACCCACATATTTTTGGCCGTTCGTAACCACGTATGATAGGCAGCCGTATCGGTATGGGCTTGAAGGGAAGGGCTAATTTCCCCGCCGATGAAAGAAGATTGTAACGTTCGCAACATATCAGCGCACCTCGCTAAAAGCGTCTTTTTGCGGCACAAAAGTTACCCGTTCCGACATATTTGCCCGGCGGGCTTCTTCCAAGTAAAGCGTGTATTTTTGTTGAAGTTGCGCCGCCAGTTCTATGTCCCCGGTTAAAGCCAACGCACAATCCCCCGCCAACGCCAGCGCAAAGCACTTTACAAAAGCCGGGTCAAACTGGGTTTCATCGGTAATCCGGCGCGTATAACAGGCCACGGCATGGGGCTGAGCGGCACATAATACCCGTTGATTCAGGGTTGGATCAAAACGTTCCGTGAAAGCCAGGTTTTCCGCTCCAGCCACATAAACGCGGCGGATAAACAACGCATCAGCCGGATATTGGTACAAATAGTCACCCCCAGTAGCAACCGGGGTTTGTACGCACACTAAGGGCTTTTCTGCGGTTGCAAAAGCCCAGTTATGGGTACGCAACACCTCATCACGCACCGGTTCGTAAAAGAGTTGCAACCAACGCGCGGGCTCATTATTTTGTTGTAATGAGCTGATAGGGGCTTGCCCTAAATAAGCCAAAGCCAAATTACAAATAGTTGTTTTTGAGTTCATAATTTTATGTATTATTTTTAAAAATACTTAATTTTTAAATATTTTTTATTTTAATATCATTAAAAATATTTAATATTAAATTTATAAATACTTATTTTTTAATAATTTATTTTTTTAATATAAAATAATTTTTAAGTAAATTGATATAAAAAATCGTATTATAAAAAATATATTATTATTTTAAAAATCTTTATATTTTAATTATTTTTATTTTTATATTTAATTTTAAATGCTGTTTTTGGATTCATTTTTTTAATAAAAAATTTTTCAGGCATTTGGATAAAGGGAGGGTTAAATCCCTGTTTTTCTACGTCGTATTACCGACGACAAAAAATATCTTTTTTGGGGAAAAAGTGATTTTTACCCCCCTTTTTAGGGGTTTTACGGGGCGTTATGGGCCCCAAAAACCCTTGTTTTGCGCAAAACCGGCTCTATTTTGCGTTTTTATTCTCCGTTAGAGTTCCCAGTAGCTTGAGTTTGTTTTAGCAAGGGGCTAAAATCCTTTTTGGGGCCGGGTGCCGTGCCCAAACGCGGCACCCGGTTTGTTTTGCGCAAGTTTTTTTGGGAATTACCGCATATCTACAATATCTGCCATAAAGCAGCTCATCGCCCCTGCGGTAACGGTGCCGGTTACCGTGTAATAGACACGCAAGTAACGTTTCATCCCGGCCGGAACCGCTAACGCAAAGAGATTTTTTTCCGTATCTGCCAGTTGCGTGGCGTTTAACGTTGCGCTAGCCAGGGTAACCACCCCGGAAGAAAAATCAGACTTATCTGACGTTTGCAAAGCAGCTACTATTTGTGTAGCCCCCGCAAAAGCAGTATCCACATGTCCGATTAACACCAGCCGGCCCGGCACGGCGTTGCCTGCGGCGGTTAAATCCACCACGTTCGTGCTGGCTGCGGTGGCACTAATGGTCTGCGCATCCGAAAACATCAAGTTTTGATCTAATAACATAATTTCTCCTTTTATCTATCGGGCGAATTAAAATTCCGCCCCAAGCGGCCTAGGCCACTACGTCCTCATCGTCGCGGATGGCATCACAAATATGCACCGGGATTTCGTTAAACGTCATCAGCGGTCTGGACGTAATTTGATCCGGCGTATATTGAATATTGGAACGGTTGGTGGTCAATTTACGAAGTGCCGCTTTGACAGTACGGTTCATATACCACACCGGTTTGCCTAAAGAAAGACTTTGGATTTTCTCTTCCAAATCACACATTTTGTCAATCAGCGTAGAAGGAACATTGGTTACATCAATGTTGCAAATACGCCCGGCAAAACGCCAATCTTGCACGGCTAAACCCAATTTCCATTCAAAATATTCTTTGTAGGCAGGGAATTCATTCCCGCTGGCATCTACGTGATTAACCAATCCGTAATCTACCCGTTGAATGCCGGCTTTGGAGCCCTTGGGAAAAAAGGTAAACACTTTATCCGTATCCCACACAACTAAGTAAATAGACGAGTTTTGCCCGTTGGTGGAACCGCCGGCGTTTACTACGTTGCGGCTGGACTCGGCACCGGAGAGCGAGTTGTAACGCGCGGCTAATCCGGTAAAGCGTTCCGGCGTAGCACCGGAATTTCCGTAAATTAAATTAGACGCCATGGAAGACGACATCCCCGCAATAATCGCGCGGGATTGGCCGCTGCGTACTGCGTCCACATTGCCGCCTTTTTCGGCCACCAATTTATCCACCACCGAGTAAGCAGAAAGCGTTCCGTAGCTTTCAACTACTACTTTGGTGGTGGCTTTAGCGGGTTCAATGCCTTGATAAGCGCGGCGCCAAGTTCCTTCGGGGATACCGGTACGTACAGCATATTCATGCCCGGAATCGAGCGAGCTTTCCGCTACAATTGCATCCCCAATAATATCGTTAGATTCGCTAAGCACTTCGGCAATAGCCAGTTCTTGGCCCGACGGGTCAAACTGCTTGGCATAATCTATTAAGTTGTAATTTTTATCTGCAATAATTGCCATAGATTTTCTCCTTAATTTTTTCCGTACAAGGCCTGGGCGAAGGTTTTATCCGTCGTAGCGTTACACACTGCGCCGGGGGTATTGTCTTCGCTTAAGCGCGTGGCCACCGCGTGAAAGGTACGGACCATCACCGGGTGGTTCCCTAACCCCGTTTCTTCTAACAAGGCACGTAGCTGCGGGCCGCCAAACACATCTGCCGCACGCACGGCTTTGGAAACTTCCTCCTGCCAACGAGTCCCAAACGCTTGTTGCGTTTGCTGCGCCCATTGTTCCAGCTGTTGTTTTTGCTGAGCGATTTTTTCCTGCGCCGCACTTTGCAAGCGGTTTTCTTCTAAAACTAACCACTGCTGCAAAGCCGCGGCGGGCAGTTGAACTTGGGCAGCGGTTTGCTTAAAAGCCATTACATCCGCCTCAGCCAACAAAGAATTTTCCGGCAGAACAATCTCTGCATACGGGTCTAGGGACGTCTGCGGTGCCGATTCGGGCACAGCGGACGAAGTTTGTAAATCGGTTTGAGTAGGTTTAGTCATGTTGATTCTCCTGATTGAGTTGATTTTGCAAAGAGGTTACTTCTGCTTGATATTCCCCGCGCATTTGTTGATACGCACCGGGCAAAGCTTGTTCAATTTCATCCAGCAAAAACAGCCCAATGCTACGTTGCCCGCAATGAAAAGCCGTGGCTAGCGAATCGCCGGGGATAAAACCGTGGTGACGCACTTGCGCGGCTTGTAAAATTTTCCACAACACGCGGCGGCCTTGTGGGTTTTTTAAAACGGCTTGCATATCATATACCGCACGTTTTTTGAGTTTGTTCTCATTCATATTTAAGCTTCCTCTTTGAGTAAAATCCCATCCACGCCCAAGCTTTCCAGCCCTTCGCGAAATGCTTTTTGATAATCCACTTGCCACGCAACGGACGGATCCGCCTGTGTAATTTGCGCGGCCAATTCCAACCCCTGCGCTAACGGCTCTAACGCCGCCGAGCGTTGTGCTTGTGCAATGGTGGAGGTATAATCCACGTGTAATTCAAGCCCGTTTAAAATTTCCGGCGCGGGTGGCAACATCCCTTGGCGCAGCAAAATAAAATACGTACGTTCCACCAAAGGGTCCAACAATTCCGTTTTTAAACGCTCAAAGACCGGGCCCAATAAAAGCATTTTTTCTTGGCGCCGCTCGGCCACTTCGGCCGCGGTCATGTTGGGTACTTCTTGCGAAGAGAGCATCACAAACACGTCTGCAAAAAAATGAGAGCGAATTGTATCGCGCACTTGTTGCATTGTTTGTTCAAGAGCGGTCAAATCCGGCTGGACTTGATAGGCCGGTTTTATAGCGGCTTCACTTAAACTGTTACAGCGCGTGATACCGCCGGGAAGTAGGTTTACTTCCCCCTGCACATGGGCGGATACCATCACGGGCGGATTGGTATTTTTATCCAACGCCACCAGCTTGGTTTTTTGCATTTTTTGAAGCATTTTTACATCGCCCAGCACCTTCCAACCTGGGCCGCGGCCGTAACTTTCCGACGTGTTTTTTGTTTCCCAACGTACGGCAACGACAGGGAATTCGTGATATCCCCCCTCGCGCAACAAGGTTCCGTCTTCCAAAAAATAAACGGATTTGTAAGCAAAGCAGGTAAAATCCAAGCATTGTTCATCGGCCTGCTCATTGGGCAAAATCAGATGCATCACTTTATGGAATGAAGCAGAATTACCTTGTTTAATTTCTTGCAAAATTTGAGGAGAAAAGCGCGCCCCTTCAAAATGTTTTTGTAATTGAGTAGCCGTCATAAAAAATTCACGGCCAAACGTATTTACGCGCCCTTTTTCATCAATGTCTAGCACATATTCCCCCGCTGTAAACGGACGGCAAAAAATACCCCCTTGCGGATCTTCTTCCACCAAAAAGGCAGCCGTACCAAACACAGCAATTTCTTCATACATGGTTTGTAGCACGCAGTACAAATTGCTTTTGGCAAACGCACTTTCCAACGCTTTTTTTACTTCTAACAACCAGGCGGAAGCACCGGGTAATTTTTTAAGGCCGCGCGGGCACAAGGTTACATCAAACCAACTGCGCGACGGGCTGGTAAGCCCACTCATCAGGCCGGCCCCCAGCACCCCTACTGCCAACGAAGCTGAACTATCCAACAAGGTTTTATGATCGATCCGTTTGGCATTGTTCGGGGTTTCGCTTTCAAAAATCCCGCGGGTAGGGGCCAAATACGTAGCTAATTCTTTCCACGTACGCATCCACGGGATGCGGGTTTGTTTGAGTGCGTCGTACCGTTTTTGATACGCCGCTGTTTTTTGTGTTTGTATATTCATAACTAATCCATTTCCTTATGTACAATTTGACGCAAAATTTACTATCATACAAATACACGGAGGTATGTATGAGCGGAATTATTTTGATCTTTTTATTTGTAGTATTACTAGCAGTGCCGGGGTTTTATGTGATTACGCGTTGGGTGTTCCCCAAAGGGAGCAAACGCAACGCCCGGCTTATATCCTACAGCTTGACAGCTTTGTTAGTAACTATTTTGGCAATTGTAATGTTTGCCAACCTGTAATACTACTGTTTGATTATATATTGCCTGCCGATTATCGGCGGGCATTTTGTTTGTTTACTGCTGCGCGCAAGAGTGCATAAAAGGTAGGAACGCGCTGCTTTTGAAGTTTACATACGTCTATATTAGCAAATTTTGTAAGTTTTGTCAAGTATTTTTTTAGGCCTATTTTGGGCCTTCTTTTTACACTACATCATACTCCGTTTGCGCGAACTCAACCCTGGCAGCACCTTGCCAAGAAGCCCGAACCGGGGCCGCAAACGTAAGGGCCAACGCATCGGCTAGATCGGGGCTTTTGCCGGTGCGCTCTTTAAGTTTTTCTTTACTTTCCAACCGCAAGCGGCCGGAGGCATCGTACTCATAACAAACTTGGCATAAATCCGCTTTGAGCGCAGAAACGTCGGGCAAAATGCCCACGGTTTTAATCCATTGCGCCATTTCCCCCCACATTTCCGCACGTTTGTTGGCATATTGACTGGGCTTGCCGGCACTGCCGCCAAAAGGCACTTCCACAACGTTGCGGTACCCCAATTGACGCAAGCGGTCAATCACTCCGCCGCCACAACCGGCATCCACAAATACGGCGTCCGGACGAAAGCGTTCTATTTCGTGCGCCACGCGCGAGGCCAACGTCATATTATCCATCCCCTGAAAAACAAGTGGCACAAACGCTTTCACACCCTGCCGGCAAAAAATGACACTGCGGTCCGTCCCAAAACGGGCCGGGTCCACCCCCATAATTTTAGGTGCATAGCGGATATCTTCCAATGCGGTTTCACGCGCGCACGCCGCTGAAACGGCATCAATGGGGATTAAAATATTTTGTGCACTGGCCGAAAAATCACACAAATATTCTTGCCGAAAAATAACAGGGGGCGTATCCTGTTTTAAGCGCGCAAGTTCCGCCGGAGCAATCACGTCCGATTCATCTGCGCGAAAAATTCCTACCCACCACACCGAAGGTTCGGCCTGAGCATTTTTTTGTGCTTGGCAAAAGAGTTCATAAAACGCGTTTTGCCCTTTGGGGGTGCCCATAAACACCGCCCACCCTCGGCGCGATAGCAACATCGGGCGGATAATTTGCGTAAATACATCGGGCTTAATTTGAGCATATTCATCCAGCACCACTCCGTCGGCATATGTACCGCGCAACGCGTCGGGATTATCCGCGCCGCACACCCAAATACGCGCCCCGTTTGGCAAAGAAACACACAACTCGGTTTCCAAAAAATGCACCCCCGGGATTCCCTGCGCAAAGCGTTTTAAATAATCCCAGGCAATAAGTTTGGCTTGTTTTAAAAACGGTGCCACATAAAAATAGCGGGGCCTTTCACGGGGATTGTCCAATGCCATACGGATTAAATGATTGACGGCGCAAACCGTTTTACCTAACTGACGGTGCGTGACCAACACATTAAACCGATGCGTCTGCAAGGCCTGATGAATGATCCGCTGTACCCGACGCGGACAATAGTTAATTTTCACTTTCTTTTTCATCCCAAACCACCTCTACTTTTTCAAGCGGACGGGCATTTTCTCTCCAGCCGCACAAATTTTTAGCGGTAAACATGGCAAAACTGGCTGCGTAATTTCCGCGCAAACTGTTTTGAATTAAAATATCCGCTTGCCGATCACGCGCTTGTTCGCAAGCATACGCAAAGGCCGGATATTTTTCCTCCCACCCGTGCAATTCTTGCCGCGTAACACCGATCTTTTTGGCAAAGGCCGCAAACGTGGGCAGTTGCGCCGCGGTTTCCAGCAAAGTAATGGAACCGTCCTTTTTTTGTACTTCGGTTACGTGAAAGGCAATTTGGTCAAAAAATTTTAATAATTCGTCGCAAAACTCGGCTTGATACTTTATTTTTTTCATTTTTCCTCCAGCAAGGCCAACTCAAAATTAAACTCTTGAACGCCGCCAAGTGCCCCCAGCGTTTGGGGTAAACACGCCCGCTGCGCGCGGTATAATTGCCATGCTTGCAATGTTTCATCCGGCGGGCAAAAATTATGTTGATTCTCTTCTAAAAACTGAGCGTTATACACGTGAAGCAGCGTTTGCAACTCCAAATCTTCCGACGCGGATACCAACGCTCCGTTGCAAGCATCCACCGCAGCATGAACCGCAAAAGCCCGCGCAAAAATTCTGTTTTCCAATTCCAATTTAGACATACTCCCCCCGCACCAAAACGGTGCAACATCACAGCGGTGCTTACCGAAGTAAGCACCGCAAAAGCATCTATTTGTATGGATGCCCGGCGGTATTTCCGCCGAGCCACAAGATTACCAACCCGATAGGTACGGCGGAACGAGCAGTAGCATAGAGAGCACTGCTAAAATAATTTGTAATTTAATATTCCATTTAGCCCATTTGAGCCAAGGGATCCCGGCCATTCCTAAAGCGGCCATCGTCACCGGCGCCGTGGGAATAATGGCGTTGGTCCAGCCCTCGCCAAATTGGTAAGCCAAAATGGAAAGCTGCGGGCTGATATGCATCAAATCCGACAACGGGATCATTACCGGCATGGTCAACACCGCTTGACCGGAACCCGACGCAATAAAGAAGTTTAAAAAGCTATGCGCCCAAAACATTCCTTCCACCGCGGCCAACGGGTGCAGATGACCAATCCCCGAAACAATGGTATGCAAAACGGTATCCAAAATTTTTCCGTCGCCGGCTATCACCACAATAGCGCGCGCTAAGGCAAGCATAACCGCCACGCTTACCATGCTGCGGGCGCCGTCTATAACGGCATCGGTGGTTTGATTTAAACTGAGGCGTCCAATCAGCGCGGACAAAATTCCCACGCCTAAAAACAAGCCGGAAATTTCAAAAATAAACCATTCATATTTGGCCACTCCCAGCACCAAAAGCGCCATCCCCAGCGCAAAAATAATGCAAATCAGCACGTGGGTCGTTTTAAAATCGGGCTTTTGGATAGAAGTCAAATCCAACGTTTCGCGGCGTTTTTGATCGGCTTCGTACGTCAAACTAAGTTGAGGATTTTTACGAACTTTTTCCCCATACCACATGACAAATCCAATCACTACCGCCGTACAAATAAACCACACCAGCAGGCGGTAACTCATCCCGGAATATAAGGGCAGTTGGGCAATCCCTTGTGAAATTCCCACGGTAAACGGATTCATAAAAGCCGAACCGAACCCAACCCACGCCCCTAAAAACGGAATGCTCACTCCAACCACCGTGTCGTACCCCAGCGATAAGGCAAGCGGAATAAACAGGGGAATAAAAATAAGGGTTTCCTCTTCCATGCCAAACACGCTGCCCCCTAGTGAAAACAACAGCATGCTGACCGGAATAAACCATTTTTTTAATTTTTCGCGCTTAGAGAACAAATAGCTTGTTCCCATGATGACAGCATTGACCGTTCCGGTGCGCTCCAAAATCGTGAAGATAGCACCGGTAATAAAAATGAACACAATGATATCTGCACATTTTGTAAACCCTTGCGCCGGGGCCATCAGCACCGCCATCACCCCTTGCGGGGCCGATTCAACGGTATGATAGGAACCCGCCACCGTATAGGTGCGGCCGTCTTTTTCCACGGTATCGTATTGACCCGCGGGTAATAGCCAAGTAAGCCCGGCTACCAAAAGCATAATAGCGAAAATAAGTCCGTAAATATTAAGTGAAAAAGTTTTCTGCATATTTAAATATTATACTAAACCTATCACTTCAATATCATAGAGCTGCGCGGCGCCGCAACAGCAACTGCATAGATAGCAAGCAAAGTTTGGATGTCGCCGGAAGCCCTTTTTAAATGCGGGACGGTCTGTTACCTTTTAAACTTTACTAACCATTTTTGCTTTTTTATGCTATAATATAATAAGAGCTAGGCACTTAGGCCAGGTTCTTAACAAGGCGGAGCACTCTGCCGCAGGGCTGCGGCTCTGTTTAGGGGATAAACCTTCCGCTTTGTAGATATAGCACCGGGTAAAATGATTTACCCATAACACGCAGGGCAAATTCCCCTTTGTGTATAGTTAGTATAGCAAGTTTTGTGCTGTTTGTCAAGTAGTTTAAAGACCTAGAAGGACCTATTTAATATTAGGAGAATAAACAAATGAACAAATTTGAAAAAGCCCTTATGAATTGGAATGACGGCATCCTTAGAGGTGCGCAAGCTAAGCTAGCAAAAGAATTACGCGTTTCTACCGCAACCGTTGCCTTATGGACCATTGGCAAACGCAATCCCTCCAAGGGGTATGTGGCGATGATGGCTAAACTGTTTGGAATGAGCGAATTTGAGGTTTTACGCCTGTTTATGCCCGCCACCTATGCCGACGGAACCCCCCGCTCCACCGCTTTTCAAGAAAGCAATAGCGACGCTTTTTACAATACTGACAAAGAAGCGGAAGTCCTTGCTCCGCAAAGTAACAGTGTAGCCCTGCCCTATTTGGCCAACGTGCCCGCCGGTTACCCGGATTTTAACGAAGGGGACGTGATTGAATGGTGGACGTTACCCCGACGCTACGCCAAAGGTGCCAAATATTTAGTGCGTTGCTGCGGCGATAGCATGAAAGGCAGCGTGGAATATGATGATTTGTGCCTCATCAAGCCGGAAACCGAATTTTTAGACGGCAAAGTAATGTTAGTCAAAGTACAAGACGGGCATTTAATCAAACGGATCCGCAAAGAAAACGGCAAGATTGTCCTTTATTCCGATAATGATAAAAAGTACAAAGCTTTTTCCCCCAACATGGTGCAACCCGTCGGGCTGGTGGTACGCAAAATTACGGACGTACAATAAATTTTAAAAAAAGCCCTTGACATTTTTGAGTTTTCGCTTATACTATAAGTACGCCAGGGCAGCAGTAAATGTCTTTTGGCTCTTGGGAGTGACAAAAGAACTGCGCTTTGTGTTGGCCGTGCCCATGGGCGCGGGTAGGATAAAACGCAGGCCAATGGCGCAAGATGTTTGGGAAGCAGAGGTTAGGTTGAATGACCGTTTCACGAGCCCGGTTCTTTACCCTTGTGAGGGTAAGGGTTCACCCCGGGAGATGGAACCGGCAATCGGCCCCTACACTAAACATTGTTTCCGCCAAGCTGCCGGGTGTCCACTTATGGAACAGGAAAAATGATCCCCTCGTATGAGAATGCGAGGGGACTTTTTTGTTCAACTTTGCGTAAAAATCACATTCCTTTTTTACGGAAAATTTCGGTAACGCGCTTAAAAATACCGTTACACCAAGCAATGGTTAAACCGTAGTTACTCACCGGCACTTTGGCCTCTTTCAAAATAGCCAAGCGGCGTAAAATTTGCGTGCGCGTTACCATACATCCGCCACACTGAATAGCCAGCTTGTATTTCCCGAGATTCGCCGGCAACGGGTCCAAATTACTTACCGTTGTAAATTTTAATTTCTTGCCGGTATGTTTTTGCAACCATTGCGGGATTTTTACGCGGCCGATATCGTCGCACTTATTAACGCTGTGCGAGCAAGATTCCAGCACTAAAATTTCATCCCCCTCCTGCAGTTTATCAATAGCCGGCGTGCCCTTCAAAAAGGCCTCAAAATCCCCCTTAAGGCGCGAAAATAAAATACTAAAGCTGGTTAGCGGGATATGCGCCGGCACCACTTTGCTCACATAGCCAAACGCTTGTGAATCCGTTACCACCAATTTGGGGGTATGTTTTTCCAAGCACGCGCGCAGTTCCGTTTCTTTCACGCACACGGCCGTGGCCCCAATGTCTAACAAATTGCGAATGGTTTGCACCTGCGGCAAAATAAGGCGTCCTTGCGGGGCGGAATCATCTATCGGCATTACCAAAATTACTTCATCCCCGGCTTGTACATAATCATCCAAAATCACATCGGCAGCGTAGGCACTTTTGGGCAAATGCGCTTGCAACGTACGCAACAAAAGCGAAACGTTGGGCTTTTTACAGCTAAACGCAATCACATCCACCCCTTTGATTTCCACTTGCGTAGTGGGCAAATCCGTCTTATTTTGCACAAAGAAAAACGGTACCTTGCGTGCCGCGCAGGTTTCCATGAGGGTTTGATCAAAACCGTCAAATTTCCCGGCAAATACCAGCACCGCCAAATCCACTTGATCCAGTGCCTCTTGCGTCCGACCGACCCGCTGGGCACCCAACTCGCTAGGGTCATCAATCCCGGCCGTATCAATCAGCTCTACCGGGCCGATGCCTTCTAATTCTATGATTTTTTTAACCGGATCCGTAGTAGTACCCGGCTGTTCCGAAACGACGGACACTTGCTGCCCCGTTAGGGCATTAATCAGTGAGCTTTTGCCCACGTTCATCTTGCCAAAAAAGCCGATACGCGGCCTGTTTAACTGTACCATAGACAAATTATAGCATAAAATGAATTTTTTTCCGGGTGTAAATACCCAGCTAAACCGGTTGCATATCCGCAGAATTAGGTATAATAGAATATATACCCAAAAGAGGAATTTATGAACCGTTTTGAAACGTACCAAAAACAGCGTGCCAAGCTAGTTGAAAAAAACTTGGCCAAGTACATTGCTAAAATTAAAAATTCGCCCAAAATTTTAACCGATTCTATGAATTATTCCCTGCAAGCCGGGGGCAAGCGCGTGCGGCCTATTTTGTTGATGGCCACCGCCGAAGCGTTTGGCAAAAAAGCGGCCGATGTATTACCCGCCGCCTGCGCCGTGGAAATGTTGCACACTTATTCCCTGATTCACGACGATTTGCCCTGCATGGATAACGACAACTTGCGCCGTGGCAAGCCCACCAACCACAAAGTGTTTGGGGACGACTTGGCCCTACTGGCCGGGGATGCCTTGCTCACGTACGTGTTTGAAGTGTTTGCTCAAAATGGGAAAGTAAAAACCATCGGGGCCGAAAATACATTAAACGCCTTGCAAAATTTTGCCAACTGCGCCGGGGCTTCCGGTATGGTAGGCGGCCAAACGGCCGACGTATATGCCGAAGGTATGGGCACGAACGATGCGCGCAGTTTACGGGCCGAGAAAATTAAAAAATCTTCTAAACTCTTGGCTGACAAATCCCTGCGTTATTTTATGCTTCCCCCCACCACCGCCGAAACTACGCCCGAAAATATTTTGCGCTACATCCACGCCAATAAAACCGGCGCGCTCATCCGCGGCAGCGTGGAAACCGGGGCTTTACTGGCCGGGGCCAAAGGGGCCGATTTAAAACACATTAAAACGTACGCTAACTGCATTGGGTTAGTGTTCCAAATTGTAGACGATATTTTGGATGTAACTGCTACCGCCAAACAGTTGGGCAAATCCAACAGTGACGCGGCCAACGGCAAACTTACCTTCGTAAGCTTGTTTGGGTTGGAAGGCAGCCGCAAACATGCCCAGCTGCTTATTGCCAACGCGCAAAAGGCCTTGGACAAGTTGAAAAACGTCAAACAAAAACAACTTTGGCCGCTGTATGAGATGGCGGAATTTTTCAAAACCCGTACTTACTAAGGAGCGCGCATGAAAGTTCTTTCTCGTATCCACAGCCCTCACGATTTACGCTTGATGAAAAAAGAGCTCTTGCCCGATTTGTGCGAAGAACTGCGTGTGCAGATCATTCAAACCGCCAGCAAAAACGGAGGGCACTTAGGGTCTAGCTTGGGGGCGGTGGAAATCATCACGGCACTGCATTACGTTTATAACACGCCCGACGATAAAATTGTATTTGATACCGGCCACCAAGCGTACGCGCACAAACTATTGACCGAACGGCAAGATAAATTTTCCACCATCCGCACCTTTGGCGGGCTTTCCGGCTTTCCCAAGCGTAGTGAAAGCGAATATGACGCCTTTGGGGCGGGACATGCTTCTACCGCCGTTTCAGCCGCGTTGGGTTTAGCCATTGCGCGTGATCAACAACACCAAAAGCACCGCGTCATTGCCGTAGTGGGCGACGGCTGCCTTACCGGCGGCATGGCGTACGAAGCCATGCAAAATGCCGGGCTTTTGCGCACGGATATGCTGGTTATTTTAAACGATAACCAAATGTTTATTTCCCAGCGCGTAGGGGCATTAGGCACTGCGCTTACCAAATTGCTCACCACAAAATATGTACAACTGGCCGAAGAAAAAGCCACCAACTTTTTAAAACGTTTTGACGAACTGGGCAACAACGCCGCTAAACTAGCCAAGCGCGCACGCTCCATTTTATTCCCGGGAACTTTGTTTGAAGAAATGGGATTCCGCTACTTCGGCCCGGTAAACGGCAACGACATCAACGCTATGATTGAAGTCCTGGAAACCCTCAAAACCGTTAAAGGGCCCGTTATGTTGCACGTGGTGACCAAAAAAGGCAAGGGCTATGAACCCGCCGAAAAGAACCCGACCAAATTTCACGGAGTAGGAATTTTTGACGTGGACACCGGGGATAGCTTAGGCAAAACGGGTGCAATCACTTTCACAAAAGCATTTTCACAAGCGTTGGTGAAGCTGGCGCAAGAAGACCCTAAAATTTGCGCTATTACCGCCGCTATGCCCGAAGGCACCGGCTTGGATGCCTTCCGCGACCAATTCCCGGAAAGATATTTTGATGTAGGCATTGCCGAAGAACACGCCGCCACGTTTGCGGCCGGATTAGCAGCCGGCGGACAAAAACCGTTAGTGGCCTTATATTCCACGTTTGCGCAACGCTGTTACGATCAGATTTTACACGATATTTGTTTGCAAAAATTGCCCGTGGTTTTTGCGCTGGACCGCGCGGGACTCGTCGGCGAGGACGGCCCCACCCACCACGGTGTGTTTGACATTAGCTTTTTGCGCAGTATCCCCAATTTAATTATGGCCGCGCCGGCCGATGAAAACGAACTGCAACACTTGCTTAAAACCGCGTTTGCGGCCAAGGCACCCTTTGTGCTGCGTTATCCGCGTGGAGCCGGTTTTGACGTACCGTTAGACAAGCAATTAACCACCCTGGACATTGGCAAGGGCTCCTGGCTGACTAAAGGCAAAGACCTGACCATTTTGGCCATTGGCAACCGGGTCCATCCCGCCCTAAAAGCAGCCGAAATGTTGCGCGATAAAGGCGTGGATGCCGGGGTCATCAACATGCGTTTTGTAAAACCGCTAGACACGCATCTTATTAACGAAGCACTCAAACGCTCGCCCAAGCTAGTAACCGTGGAAGATAATATGCTAGCCGGCGGGTTTGGCTCGGCCGTGGCCGAATATTTGGCCGGTCAAAATAAACCTTTTCAATTGCTGCGCCTGGGAATCGGGGACGAATTCCCCCCGCACGGCAAATCTGCCCTGCTTTATGACAAAGTAGGCATTAGCGAAAGCACCATCGTCAAACAAATTTTACAGTGGAAAACAAAGTGAGGAAACTATGAAGAAAATAACAAACGCAAGCAAACACACCTCCTCTTACATCAAAGCATACGAAGATGTAGAGCTCTTAACGAATGATGACCTTCGTCCGGTGCGCATGGAACTGGAAACCTTAAAGCCCGAAATTTATTTCCGCAAAAAAGGCGTGACAGAGACCATTGTTTGTTTTGGCAGTGCACGGATTGAAGAAAAAAACGTGGCCAAAGAAAAATTAGCTGAGGCGCAAAAAAAATTAGCGAAACAACCCAAAGATGCTGCGCTGCAACATAAAGTAAAAACCGCCCAAGGGCTGCTTTCGTTAAGCAAATATTACGACGAAGCCCGCACATTTGCCAAATTGGTAGTAGAACAAGCAGGAGAACGGTTTTCTATTGTTACCGGAGGTGGACCCGGCATTATGGAAGCGGCCAACCGCGGCGCGTATGAAAACGGCGGACGTAGCATTGGGCTAAACATTACCTTGCCGCACGAACAAGAACCTAACGCGTATATTTCTCAAAACCTGGCCTTTTTATTCCATTATTTTGCTATCCGCAAATTACACTTTGTACTACGCGCCCGTGCCTTTGTGGTATTCCCGGGCGGATTTGGTACGTTTGATGAACTGTTTGAAATTTTAACACTGATTCAAACCGGGAAAAAGAGACAAATCCCGGTGGTATTGGTAGGCAAAGAATTTTGGGCCTCGGTGCTTAACGTAGATGCCCTGGCCAAATACGGAGTGATTGCCGTGGAAGACAAAAATCTCTGCCCCATTGTGGATACCGCGCAAGAAGCTTGGGACATTATTGCCAAGTTTTACAAAATCAAATAAGATTGCATGAACAGCAAAAGGCCCCGCTTGTAGCGGGGCCTTTTTAACGCAACAAAACTTATCTTCTTTTAGGGGACAGGACATCCGTGAATTTTTGGAATTCACCCTCCCCCCCGCGGATATGCAAATTGACCGAGAGCACATATACATCTTTAGTCAAAATCTCGCGCCAATTATCCGGGAATTTTACAAAATCCTTAAACGTGGTAATTAGGGGAAGGCCAGCACGTGTGGCCTCAAAGGTACGTAAGTTCTCTTCAGTATAGAATTGGTGGTCCGCAAAGCGCCATTTTTGACGTAATTCCAACCCCAAATCTTGCAACGTACGTTCAAAACTTTCTGGGTGCCCTAACGCGCAAAAGCAGGCCACCGGGCCTTTAATTTCGTCCAAGGGTACTTGGCGCGTGGTACAAATATCCACGTAATATTCGGGGCGGTGTTCACTCTCCAAGATTTCCACTGTATCGTTGTAGAGCCGCACTTGATCGCGCACGTCTTCTAATTGACGCGGGGTTACTTGGTCGCAATGGGTCAGCACAACCAAATCCGCACGTTTCAGGCCGGCAAGCGGTTCGCGCAAAATACCGTACGGCAATAATTCTTTATTGCCAAAGGGATTTTTGGCATCCACCAGCACAATGTTGGCATCGCGCTTTAAAGCAAAGTGTTGAAGCCCGTCATCCAGCAAAATAATTTGGCTTTTAAACCGGCGTAACGCCTCGTTAGCGGCGTCCACGCGCTTGTTGGCAATCACAATGGGTACTTGGTATTTGCTCAGCACACGGCTCATCATAAAGGGCTCATCGCCGGCTAAACGCCAATCCGCATCCGGGTTATCAAACAAAATCACAGGACCGTCGGCCTTTTGTTGCCGCTTGTATCCGCGCGACACAATGGCCACCCGCGTACCCGCCTTGGCTAACGTAGTAGCCGCCAATAAAACGGTAGTGGTTTTACCGGTTCCGCCGGCAGTTAAATTGCCAATACATACCACCCGGCAATTGACTCCCTCGGCATTTTTCCAACCGTGCTGATACAACGCCCGGTGCGCCCACGCGCCCACGCCGTACATTTTGCTGGCCACTTTAAGCATCCCACGCCCGAGGGCATTGGTTTCAAATTTTTCTTTTACTGCTACTAAATCCATAAGAACTCCTAAAATTGGTTGGATATATTTTAGCATTTATCCAAGCAGCTGCGTGGCTAAAAACTTCCGCTAGCGCGTAAAAAATCCCCGGGGTCGTGAACCGCGGGGATTTATAAAACACAATGTATGGCTACATTTTAATACGGCGGGTGATGGTTTCTTTTTTGAAGCACTCAATAAGGTCGCCTTCCTGCACGCCTTTAAAGCCCTCAATCAAGATACCGCACTCGTATCCTTTTTCCACTTCTTTGACGTCGTCTTTGAAGCGTTTCAAACCGCCGATTTTGCCGCGGCCGACTTCTTCGCCATTGCGTTTAATGCGCACTTCGTAATTGCGCACCACGGTGCCGCTATCTACCATAGAGCCCGAAATTAAGCCGCTGCTTAACTTCATTACTTTTTTGATAGTTGCGGTACCGACAACGGTTTCCACCACGTCGGGTTCTAATAAACCTTCCATAGCGGCTTTGATGTCTTCGAGCAATTCAAAGATAATCGTGTAGTTGCGGATTTCAATGCCTTCGCGCTCGGCCTCGGCTTGCGCTTTGTGCTCGGTAGATACGTGGAACCCGATTACAACCGCGTTGCTGGCCTTGGCCAAAAGGATATCACTTTCGTTGATGTTGCCGGGGGCAGAAAGCACAATATCCAGTTCTACTTCGTCGGACGGGATACGCAAGAGCGCATCTTTAATCGCTTCAATGGAACCTTGCACATCGGCCTTTAAAATTAAGCTTAACTTCTTAACTTTATTGCCTTCTTCGTCGGCTTGGCCCAAAGCCATTAAGGACATTTGCTTGCGGTGCGCTTGCGAATCTTCCTTTTGGGCTAGTTTGCGTTTCTCGGCGGCGTAGCGGGCTTCTTTTTCGCTTTCCATAATATAGAGCGTATCGCCCACTTGCGGTGGTTCGCCGTTGATACCTAAAATTTCAGCCGGCACACTGGGGCCGATTTTTTGATAGCGTTTGGAATTTTCGTCAATCAGCGCGCGAATACGACCGTAGTTGGTTCCCACGAGGAAGGGATCCCCCACTTTCATCGTCCCTTTTTGGACGAGCACCGTGGCCACTACGCCGCGTTTGTTATCGCGCTTACTTTCCAAAATAACGCCCACACCCAAGCGGTCCGGATTGGCTTTAAGTTCCATCATTTCCGCTTGCAGAGCGATCATTTCCAAGAGTTTATCAATATTGATGTGTTTCTTGGCGGAAATTTCCACAAAAATGGTATTGCCTTGCCATTCTTCGGGCACCAAACCGCGGGCGGCCAAATCTTGTTTGACGCGGTCCACATTGGCACCGGGCAAATCAATTTTGTTGACAGCCACAATGATGGGAGCTCCGGCGGCTTTGGCGTGTTCCATGGCCTCAATGGTCTGCGGCATGATACCGTCGGTAGCGGAAACCACCAGTACCACAATGTCCGTAGCTTGCGCCCCGCGCGCACGCATAGCGGTGAATGCTTCGTGCCCGGGGGTATCTAAAAAGGTCAGCGTGCCACGCGGGGTTTGCACCCGATACGCACCGATATGCTGCGTAATAGCACCTGCTTCGCCCGCTACCACGTTGGATTTGCGGATAGCGTCCAGCAAGCTGGTCTTTCCGTGGTCTACGTGGCCCATAATGGTAATTACCGGGCTGCGCGGTTTTAAGCTGGCCGGATCGTCCTCTTGTTCAATAATGGCAGTGGCTTCTTGCAAATCTTCTTCTACTAGTTCCGCCACAAAACCACATTCGTCCACTACCAGCTCAATCATGTCTTTTTCAAGCCGCTGGTTGATGGTGGCAAAGATCCCCATCATCATCAATTTCTTGATAAAGTCATTGATTTTAAAATTCATCTTTTCCGCCAATTCTTTGACGGTTGGATTCCCCACAATGCGCACCACTTTACCGGCAGGTTTAGCCGGGGCGGCCTCTTTAGCGGGCTGCGCTTGTTGCGGTTTAGCCGCCGGCTGTTGCGGTTTTACCGCGGGTTGTGGCTTGGCGGGTGCAACCGGTTGAGCCGTGGCCACAGGCGCCGGTTTTGGCGGCACAGAGGCCGGCTTAGGTTGCATAGCGGGAGCCGGTTTAGAAACCGGGGCCGGTTGAACCGGTGCGGCCGGTTTTTGAACCGGAATCGGCTTTTGAACCGGGGCCGGTTTGGGCGCGGGTTCTGCCGGTTTTGCCGCGTAAGAAGCTGGTTTTTCGGCTAAAACCGCTTGCGGCTGTGCGGTTTTTGGGGCGGCAGGCTGCGCGGGTGTTTCTTTTTTGGCAACCGTTTTTTTGGCAGTTGTTTTTTTAGCCACGGGCTTGGCGGTTGTTTTTTTGACAGCCGTTTTTTTGGCCGCCGGTTTTGCCGTGGTTGTTTTTTTAGCCGCCGTTTTTTTGGCCGCCGGTTTGGCAGCGGTTTTTTTAGCCGTAGTTTTAGCGGCTGTTTTTTTAGCAGGCGTTTTATCGTCCGATTTAGTTGTTTTCTTGGTTGTCATCGGCCGCCTCCTGCGTTGGGGCTTGCTGGCCCTCTAAATATTTTTTGGCCCCTTCAATAATTTTAACAGCGGTTTTATCGCCAATGCCTTGCACGGTGCAAAGGTGTTCCGCTTCCACATTGGCCAATTTTTCCACGGAGGTAAACCCTGCTTTTTGCAACAGTTCCGCGGTTTTGGGGCCTACGCCTTCAATGTTGGCCAACACAGACTGGATATTATCGCTGACTTCTTTGCCTTCTTGGGCTTTTTGGCTTTCACTCTTTACGTCCAATTTCCACCCGGTCAAGCGCGAGGCCAAGCGAATGTTCTGCCAATCTTTACCGATAGCAATGGCCAATTGGTCGTCGGGCACGATCACCACCGCTTCTTTATTGGTTACGCTGGTGATTTGCACAAAGTTCACTTTGGCCGGGGCCACGGCGTTGCTAATAAGCGTGCTGGTATCGGTTGAATACAAAATCAGGTCAATGCGCTCGCCGGAGAGTTCATTTTGAATCGCCCGGATACGAATACCGCGCATCCCCACGCAGGTGCCGATGGGGTCAATTTTGCTGTCAATGCTGTTGACGATGACTTTGGAGCGGAAGCCCGGGTCGCGTTCAATGCCTTTGATTTCCACGATGCCTTCGTTGATTTCAGGCACTTCCACTTTGAATAATTCCTCTAGGAACTTACCGTTTCCGCGGGACAAAAAGATGTACGGCCCCCGTTGGCCTTTATCCATTTTAAACGCGGCGGATTTATAGCGAGAGAGAATCGGGTCGTCCCCCACTTCGGCCAAGTCGGTGGGCGTCATTACTTTGGTGATCATAGCTTTTACGCGCGAACCCACACCGTAGCGTTCGCGGCGGATTTGTTCGCAGTAAGGCAAAATAGCTTCAATTTTGCCCAAATCCACAATAATATCCCGATCGGACATACGGCGCACCGTCCCGGTGATTACTTCGCCTTCGCGCGGTTTAAATTCGTTGTAAAAGTTTTCACGTTCAATGCCACGTACTTTTTGAATCAGTACCTGTTTGGCAATTTGCGCCGCAATGCGCGAAAAATCGTTCACTTCCAACGGGCGGCTGAGCACGTCGCCCACTTTGACGGATTTTTTTTCTTTTTTGGCGCTGGCAACGTCAATTTCCATTTCCGGGTTGGTTACCACGTCCACCACGTTTAAGAGCTGGGCGGCCTGAATGGTACCGCTTTGCGCGTCCACCGTGGCGGTAATTTGGGCCGTTTTGCCCAGGTTTTTGCGCAGGGCGGAAACGAGGGCATCTTCAATGGTTTTCAAAATATCCCCGCGTTTAATATTTTTTTCCCGCTCCAATCCTTCCAAAGCGGCAATAAAGTCTTTTGCATTTTCCGGCATGATTTTTCTCCTTAGGTAATTAAAATTCCAGAACAGGGTCCAAATTCGCTTTTTTGATGTTATTATATTCAAAGCGGTATTGGTTTGTTCCGTCGTCCAAAACGAAGGCGTTGTCATCGGCACTGGCAATGACCCCGGTAAAGCTGCCGCGTCCGTTAAGCGGCACTTTTAAGACAATTTTTACACGTTCTTGCACAAAACGTTTAAAGTGTTCGGGCTTTTTAAGCACACGTTGCACGCCGGGGGAGGACACCTCCAGCACGTATGCCCCGTCAATAAGCTGTTCCATTTCCAAAATGGAATCTATTTTATCGGTCAGCTCGCCGCAGTCGTCAAGCGTTACGCCGCCCACTTTATCCACAAAAAACTGCAATACAGCTTTGCGGCCTTGGTGCTGGATGACCAGGTCTACCAATTCTACTTGTTGGGCTGCTAATGCTTTGGCTACGGTTTCTTCAATGAGTTTAGGATCTTTCATACACACTCCTATTGTACAAAGAGCGACTTGTGTGCCAAGTCGCTCTTTCTAAGAACATATATATTGTAGCAAGTCCGGTGCCCTTTGTCAAATCCTTCACAGAAGGGAACCCCAACAAAAACCCCCGCTCTTAAGCAGGGGTTTAATTATTCTTTTAGCATCCAATATTAAGACGCGGCCTCTATCGTGTGAGCCTTATTGGATTGCCATTGCGGGGCTAGACCGTTGAAGACAGCATCGGTTCCTTTGAACCCTCTGTCAATCGCACCGTTCTTATCAACTTTAATAGCCAACCCCTCTCCATCATAGGCGCCACCTTTACGTTCAGCAATCGCCACGAATTCTTCGTCATTCGCGCTGACTTCAATCTCGTAACTATTAGTTACAATCTTGCCGCCACTCACACCCGGGAAGGTTAAGTCTAACTTATCCAGGTCGGTGGTGAACTCGTTCTGCGCCATGTAGTGGATCTGTTCCGCAGTGACTAAGTCGCCCAGCATTTGCATCGCTTCAGCCGTGCGGGATTTTTCTACAGCTTTGGTATATTGGGGCAGGGCTACTGCGGCCAAGATACCAATAATGAGCACTACTACGAGTAACTCAATTAACGTGAAGCCTTTGTTCATAACATTTCTCCTTTTATGACCATTTTAATTTTGAGGGCCAGTCAATTGGACCCTCACACATAGTCTAATGGTTTTTTGCAAAATTACCAGCTTTTTTTTAAAATTAAACTTGACGTTTTGAGCAAAACTCTTTTCTTCCGTCTATAAAGCGTCATTCCCGAAGGTTGTAATCGGGAATCCCCACCGCACCGCCGTTATCAAACAAGGTGTAGATCCCCGATAGAAACATTCGGGGATGACCTAGTGGGCGCACTTCCACGCACGCGCCGTGGGCCGTCCCGGACGAAACAACAAGCGTTGAAGATCCCAAATCAAGTTTGGGATGACATCTTTGTTTAATAAAAAATTTGACGCAATAAAACAAAAAAAATCCCCCGGCAAAGCCGGGGGTTCAAACTATAAACTAATCGGTTAGATTAGATATGCCACTGAGTACCCACCAATTCGTTGAATTTACCACCGGTCGTGCGGCTAATTGCACCTTCGTTGGTCACTTGAATGCCGATTGTATCAGTAGCCGTATAGGTACCGCCTTTGCGGGTAGCTGTACAAGTGAAGATGCTATCCGTGGTATCTTTGCAGTCCACATTGAAGCTGTTGGTTTCCAATTCACCGCTTACCGTGGTGCAGGCACCGGGGAAGGTCAAATCCAACAAGCTGAAGTCTTTCGTAAACTTATTGGCAGACATGTAGTAGATTTGTTCCGCGGTGGCTAAGTCGCCCAATACTTGCATGGCTTCAGCAGCGCGGGATTTTTCTACAGCTTTGGTATATTGGGGCAGGGCTACTGCGGCCAAGATACCGATAATGAGCACTACTACGAGTAGCTCAATTAAGGTGAAACCTTTGTTCATGAGTTAATCTCCTTTTTTCCTACAAGTTTAATTACGAAAGCGGTTAGCTTTCTAATATAGTCTAACATATTTTTAGAAAATTTCAAGCACTTTTTAAAAATTTTTTATTTTTGCGCGCACGTTGTAAAACA
>JAGCWX010000021.1 GCA_017961585.1 Elusimicrobiaceae bacterium
CGATGCCAGCGTTAACTCTGAGCCAGGATCAAACTCTCCATTAAAATTATTTATCTTTAAACTCATAGAGCTTAAAGACAAACAATCGTTAACAGTGAGCTGTTGACTTTTGACTCTTACTTGTTTGAATTAACTTGGTGTCTTATTTTTGAAGTATAAGACTTAACTTATGAGCTTTTGAACTGTTTTGCCTTGCGGCGCTGTCATTTCAAATCGCCCATTCGCACATTGCTGTCAAATTTTCACAGAGCGAAATTTCCCCGGGCTCTTTTCCGCTTTGGAAAAAAGCAAGGAAATTTTTCTTCATCTTCTTTGTAGCATTCTCTTGCTACAAATATAGTATAGCAAAAACTTTAGTAATTTGTCAAGCGTTTTTTTGGCATTTCCAAAACAGCGGCTTGTTCATCACCACACATCTAGTAAAGCATTATTTCAAAGTTTGTCAATTACTTGCAAATCTTTCCAGTCCGCTTTCCAACTGCATCAGTGTTAACCTATTATATACCGCTTGATTGTTCAAGCAAGTCACGGCGCTTAGGCCAAAGGGTTAGGTCAACTTTAATTAAGTACGTTTTTGGTTTGTAAAACTAACTTGACCTGCTGGCCTCAGCCCATCGTTTGAACCTTTATATATAGTAGGTGATGTTTCGGTGCAGGAAAGTTTTCTGTTTACAAACTTAAACGAAAGAAGTTTTGTTGCTTTTTAAAGATCAATTCCAACTATGTATATAGTTTAGCAAAAAAGGGGCAGAAAAGTCAAGTCCCTATTTTCTTATTTTTTAAAACTTGAAAAAGGGCGCTTGTTTTTGCTCGGAAACAAATCCGTTTTTGTTTCCTTATATAAATAGTATAGCAGTTTTTTGGAATTTTGTCAACCCTATTTTTTCCCCGTCGGGAATTTTAGGAAATTTGACAAATTTTCAAAAAGCGTTGCAACCATTTCTTGTGCATCTTTACTGCCGCACTACCTTTATATTTATTATAACAAATTAAAACAGAAAACACAATCCATAAAAAAGCACCCGTAAAAACGGGTGCTAAATCGCGCAGAAAAATCAACCTATTTAAACAAGTCTTTAAAAAAACTTTTTTTGCCGCCAGTTTCGTTGGCCAGGGCTTCCAAAAGTTCCTTTTGTTTGGCGGTGGGCTTTTTCAAAACTTCAATTTGCACGTTGATAAGCAAATCGCCAAAGCCCTTTTTGCCCAGCTTCGGCATCCCGTTGCCTTGTACTTTAAGCACTTCGCCAAATTGCGTACCTTTGGGGATATTTACTTCTATTTCTTTCCCTTCAATGGTGGGAACTTTTATGGTGCCGCCCAACACCGCTTGCGGGTAAGTAATGGGGGCATCTATAATAAGGTTATCCCCATCGCGGCGGAAAATTTTGTGCTCTTTTACGTGCACTTCCACATACAAATCGCCAAAGCCGCCCCCGTTTTCGCCAATATCCCCGCCGTTGGAAACGCGCAAGGTAACCCCGGTGCGCACACCCGAGGGGATTTTAACGGTAATTTTTTCTTTTACGCGCTTGTGACCGCTGCCGCGGCAATCGGCACAGGGTTTTTCCACCACAGTCCCTTTTCCGCCGCAATCGGGGCAGACTTGGCGCATGCTAAAAAATCCTTGCGAATACGTAACTTGGCCTGACCCATTGCACGAGCGGCATGTTTTGCGTTGCGAACCGGCCGCCGCGCCGCTGCCATCGCACGTTTTGCAATTATCCACGCGCGTATAATCTACGGGAACTTCCTTTCCGGCAAATGCTTCTTCCAGCGTAAGGGTTACATCCAACTTTAAATCTTCCCCGCGTGTTACGCGCGGCCCGCGGGAACGTCCGCCAAATCCGCCGCCAAAAATATCACCAAATACGGTGCCGAAAATATCGTTGATATCCCCAAACCCGTTGGCGTTAAACCCATTAAAACCACCGGCGCCGTTGACGCCTTCGTGGCCGTATTGGTCGTACATTTGCTTTTTTTGCGGGTCGGATAAGACGGAAAATGCTTCGTTTACCTTTTTAAATTGTTCTTCAGCTTCTTTATTTCCGGGGTTGCGGTCCGGGTGGTACTTCATGGCTTGCTTGCGAAAGGCCGATTTGATTTCCACTTCCGTTGCGTTACGATCAATCCCCAGGATGGTATAATAATCTTCTTTCATAGTAGTAGGCATAATAATGTGTTAATTATATTTTAGCAAATTTGGCGCTCTTTAAGATAGGGTGCCAAAAACCGCTCCTTGCGCATAGACATCTTGCCAATTTATTTTCAACTTGCTATAATATATGTGCTGATTAAGGCCTTATCCCACGCGCGCTGAAAAGCGGGCGAGGGGATTTGTCCCGTTAATTAGAGAAACTTATGTACGCAATTATAGAAACTGGTGGAAAACAGTACTGGGTAAAACCCGGTCAAGATCTGCAGGTTGAAAAGCTGGACGCGAAAGCCGGCGACACCGTAGAACTTAAAGTTCTGTGGGCCGGTAACGAAGAAAGTACCTCAGCAGATACCAAAGCTGCCACGGCAGCCAAGGTCACCGCTCAGGTGGTTAAACACTTGAGAGGTCAAAAAGTAATTGTCTATAAACGCCGCCCCAAAAAAGGGTACGAACGCACCCAGGGCCACAGACAATACTTAACGCAAATTAAAATCACGGATATTGCGTTATAAATTGGGAGAGTAAACCATGGCACATACAAAAGCACAAGGTTCTTCCTCTAACGGAAGAGACAGCCACGGCCAACGTTTAGGTATTAAACGTTATGGCTCCCAGTTTGTAAACGCTGGGGAAATTATCGTGCGCCAACGCGGAACCAAGTTCCTTCCCGGAACCAACGTCTCCCGCGCGAGTGACGACAGTCTCTTTGCCCGCGTAAGCGGCATTGTTACCTTTGAATGGGTAAAAAGAGGCAAACAACAAATTTCCGTGTACCCCAAAGTTGCGGAAAAGAACGCGCCTGCCAAAAAAGCGGCGGCTCCCAAAGCTGCTGCCAAACCGGCCGTAACGGCTGAAAAAAAGGCGCCCGCTAAAAAAACCGCAGCCAAAAAACCGGCTGCCAAAAAAGCGGACAAATAAGCATTTGGCAAAATAATGCGGCGGGACTTGTTTCCTGCCGCTTTTTTTGCCTGTAAACAAGAATTTTATGCAATCAGGCAGTTTTTTAGATCGTGTTAAAATTTACGTTACCGCCGGCAAAGGCGGGGACGGTTGCTTGTCGTTCCGGCGCGAAAAATTCATTGAATTTGGCGGCCCCAACGGCGGGTGCGGCGGGCGCGGTGGCGACGTTATTTTAAAAGCCGAGCCCAATTTAACCACGCTTTTGGAACTGGCCTATCATCCACACATTGATGCCCCCAACGGCGAAAAGGGCGGCTCGTACAACAAAACCGGCCGCGCGGGGGAAAACCGCTACGTGTACGTTCCCTGCGGCACGATTGTGCGCACGCTGGAAGGCGAATTTTTAGTAGATATGACCCAACCCGGCCAGGAATTTACCGTCGCCAAAGGCGGCGCGGGCGGGCGCGGTAACCAATCCTTTAAAACTCAGCAAAACACGGCCCCACACTTGGCCGAAAACGGCCTCCCCGGCGAGGAAGTTACCCTCATTTTAGAACTTAAAATCTTGGCGGACCTGGGTTTAGTCGGCTTCCCCAATGCCGGCAAAAGCACATTCTTAAGCCGCATTTCCGCGGCACGCCCGCGCGTGGCGGATTATGCTTTCACCACGTTAAACCCCAACCTAGGCATCACGTTGCACCAAGGCGTCAGCTTTGCCACGGCCGATATTCCCGGCATCATTGAAGGTGCCAGCGAAGGCAAGGGCCTGGGCCTACAATTTTTAAAACACATTGAACGCACACGCGTGCTGTTGCACCTGGTAGATCCGGAAGGTTTTGACGGGCTTTCTGCGCAGCAAAGCGTGAAAGTGATTGAAAAAGAGCTTAAAAACTTTAACAAAAAACTTTTTGAAAAACCGCGCATTATTGCCGTAAACAAAGCTGATTTACCGTCGGCCGAAAAAGTGTATAAAACCCTTTCCAAAAAATTCAAAAAGCACAAAGTGTTTTTGATTTCCGCCGCCACGGGCCAAGGCGTTAAAGACGTTTTGGACGAAGTAGTCAAAATTTTGTCCGCCACGCCGGTGGAACAAATTACCGAAGAAGAAATTAAACCCGTGGTGCACAAAGTGGAACCCATTTTCACCATCACGCGCGACGAGGACGACGTCATCCACATCACGGGAAAAAAAGTGGAAGAATTTATTGCCATGACCAATTTTAATCAGCCCGAAGCCGTCACGCGGTTAAAAGGGATCTTCAAAAAAATCGGGTTAGAAAAAGCCCTCTTAAAACAAGGCGTGCAGGACGGCGATTTGCTCATCGTAGGCGGTAAAGAATTTGAGTGGAATGGCGACTTTGACCAAGAAGCCCCGCAAGCGCCGCAGCACGCCGGCTACAAACGCCGCGAGACCAAGGCCGAACGCCTTGCCAAACGCAAAGCAAGACGGGAAGGGAAGCAATAAAATCGTACAAATTCACACCTCAAATCCTTGCAAGCAATACAAAAAACACGGCACATCAGAAGAAAATTTACCTCCGATGTGCCGTGATTTTTTATTTCTCCCGGCTCTTCTTTTTCATTTCCTTCCACACGGCCAGGGCTTCTTCGGGGCTTTTGGCTTTCACATCCCCAAATACGTGCGGGTGGCGGTAGTGCAATTTATCGTAAAGCGCCTGAATAACATCATCAATGGTAAAAAGCCCTTCTTCTTTGGCAAGTTGCGCGTGAAATAGCACTTGCAACAGCACATCGCCCAGTTCTTCCTTCATATTAGCCGCGTCTTTCTTCTCAATAGCGGCCACTAATTCTTCGCTTTCTTCGCGCAGATTTTTAATCAAACTTTCGTGTGTTTGTTTTTTATCCCACGGGCAGCCGTTGGGGCCGCGCAAAATGGCAAAAGTTTCTACTAAATCGGCGAAGTTATTTTTCATTATGAAAACTCCCTCAAAAAATGGTATACAATTATTATATGAAAAAAACATTTTCCTGGCTTTGTGCCGCTGCCTGTGTAGTTAGCTTTTCTCTCTGCGCATGGGCGCAGATGACGGTTGTGCGTGTAGACGGAACAAAAATTTATTTGGACACGTCCGACCAAAAAACCGCCCCCACCAAAGGGAGCACGTTTAAAGTAATCCTCTCGTCCGAAAAACTCACCAATCCCAAAACCGGTAAAGATTTGGGTGAAATTTATAAATATTCCGACACAGGCACCATTACCGAGGTCCAACCCCTTTACGCCATCGGTCAACTCAAAAACACGACCGGCGTTACCGTAGGCAAACAAGCTGTGTTTGAAGAAATCAAACCCGCTAAAGCTGCTGCCGTGGCCGAGCCGGAACCTGCCACCCCCGTAAGCACGCGGGCCAAAAAAACGTATGCCCCTGTTGAGCAAGTAGTCATTGGCCTCACGCAGGCCGATGTTACCGCCCCCGGGGCCAACAACATTATCACCCTGTCGGACAAAAATGAAATTACCGTTTTCTCCCGCGGGGAAAAGGACGTGCTTACCGCGCAGTTAAGCTATACTTTACCGTCGGACAAAAAGGGCTTATCCGTTTCTGCCGCGCCGGTAAAAGAAGGGCTTGCGCAAATTTTTGTTCCGGTGCTTAACACAAACCGCGCCGTCATCACCACCCTGGTGCTGGAAAATCAAAACGGCACACTTACGCAAACGGGCACGCTTAACTACTTCGTCAAAGAATTGGGCTGCGGAGCCGACAAAAAAATCTGGGCGCAACGCCCCTTTGTGCTAGGAACTGCCCCGGGCAACGCGCGCGAAGTGGTATTTGAGAAAAACAAATTTGTGGCCAGCGGTGCTGACTTTAACACCAAACACAACTGGCTGAGCGGCTCCAACTATTACCCGGTGGAAACGGCCGAGAAAAACAACTTCATCACCACCGCCACAAACGGGGTTTTGCGTCTTTCCTTAAATAACGGCAAAAATGCCGAGAGCAAAGATAAATTTGGCTCTTCCCCTAACCGGGTACAATACAAGCAAGATATTTTAAAATTTCATCCTTCCGTGCAAGTATTTGGAACCCCGGGCCAGGCCACTTTAGCCGCCGTGGAAAACACCACCAAGCTGGGCTTGTTGTCCAATATGTTCGGGCAATATCAAACCGGCAGAGTGCATTTCTTGGATTATGAAAAAGGCCGCCTAAAAATCACAGACACTGTGGACTTGGACGGCGTTATTTATGACACTGCCTGCACGCAGGATGCAATCCTGGCGGCCGAAGTATTGGCCGATGAGACCAGTTCCATTGTAGAAATTTCAAAATAATTTAGGAGAATAACCGTGGCACAATCTACTGAAAAAATTGACGTTTTAGACAAGGGCTTTGTACGCCTAATTGATTTTATGGGGGGCGATGACCGCGCCGTGCAAGCTGCACGCGTATCCTTCGGTGCCGTATCCAAAGGGCCCGAGCAGGACAAACGCCTCATCAAATACTTAATGGAGCACGCGCATCACACGCCGTTTGAACATTGCTATTTCCAATTTCATATTTGCTGCCCCATTTACGTGGCCCGTCAATGGATGCGCCACCGCTGGGGTTCGTATAACGAAGTCAGCGCCCGCTATACCGAAGTAAAGGACGAGTTTTACATCCCCGCTTCCTTCCGCGGACAAGACACTAAAAACAAACAGGGCTCCGTGGATAGCGCCAGCTTAGATCAAGCCGCTTTGCACAAAATTTACGAAGACAGCATTGAGGCCTCCTACGCCGCTTATCACAAACTTATTGAAGCCGGCGTCGCACGGGAAATGGCCCGCGGGGTACTCCCCGTATGTCAATATACACAATTTTACTGGAGCGTAAACGCACGCAGCTTGTTTAACTTTTTGTGCTTGCGCACCGATCAACACGCCCAATACGAAATCCGCGTCTATGCCGACGTGATTGCCAAAATGGTACAGGAAAAAATGCCCTGGGCCTGGGAAGCGTTTGAAGCGCTCAACAAGCATTTGCCTTTAGGCGCAGCTTAATTGGGTAACAAGGGGGAAAACACAAGATGAGAGTACTGGGTATGATCATGGCGGGCGGCAAGGGCGAGCGGCTCTACCCGCTTACCAAAGACCGTTCCAAACCGTCTGTTCCATTTGGCGGCAAATACCGTATTGTGGATTTTGTGCTGTCTAATTTTGTCAATTCCGGTATTTTTTCCTCGTACGTACTTGTGCAGTATCTCTCCCAAAGTTTAATTGAATATTTACGCACCACATGGCGCACGGAAGGGATCGTGGCCGATCACTTTTTAACCTGCGTTCCCCCGCAAATGCGTTTGGGTGAAATTTGGTATCGCGGCACGGCCGATTGTGTGCGCCAAAACATCAATTTAGTTAAAGACTTTGCCCCCGACGTGGTTGCCATCTTTGGGGCGGATCACATTTACCGCATGGACGTACGGCAAATGATTGATTTCCACGTGGCACACAAGGCAGACGTTACCGTCGCCGCCAACACGGTGCCCCTTGCGCAAGCCACCGCTTTTGGGGTGCTCGGTACAAATGCCGACGGCCGCATCGTACAATTTGACGAAAAGCCGGCCCATCCCAAATGCATCCCCGGCGATCCTAAACACGCGTATGCTTCCATGGGCAATTATATTTTTAATACAGATACGCTTTTGCAAGTACTTCAAAAACGCTTTGCCGATACCCCGGCGCTGGACTTTGGCAAACATATTCTGCCCAAAATCCTGACCGATTACCGCACCTTCGCTTACAACTTTCAGAACCAAAAACTTCCCGGTGCCAAACCCTACGAAGAACAAGGATATTGGCGCGACGTGGGCACCATTGAGTCTTTTTGGCAGGCGCACATGGACATGCTGGGCCCCAAGCCCAAACTCAATTTAAACAACCCACAGTGGCCCATCAACACCACGTTGCACCGGGTTCCGCCCACTCAGTTTTTAGGCGGGCACGTCACCAATTCTATGATTGGGGACGGGTGCGTCATCAGCCCCAAAGCCAAAATCAAAAATTGTGTGATTAGCGACAGCGTCACCATCGGCGAAGGCGTTGAACTGGAAGGGTGCATCATCATGGACCATTGTGAAATTAAAGCCGGTTGCAAACTCAAAAAAGTAATTATGGACCGCTTTAACACCATTGCCGCTAAGCAAAACATTGGGTTGGATTTGGAAAAAGATTCCCAAAAATATTATATTGACCCGTCAGGCATTATCATTCTGCCACGTGGGAAAAATAAATTTTAAGAATTCTCATCCTGAACTTGTTTTAGGGTTTCTATCTTGTATGCAGTCACACATTTTTTATCATACGTCCATTCCAAAATACTTGCGTCGTACGGGGTTATATACCCGCGCGCTCGCCAAGGGGCTTAAACATTTTGCCAAACAAAATATTGAAGTCAATGTTGTGTTTGTAGATGAAAAAGAAATTTTGCGTATTAACAAACAATACTTAAACCACCATTATGTAACGGACGTGATTTCTTTCAACAATCCACACCCGCCCGTAGTGTTACCGGGAGAACCCTGGGGATTTGGGGATATTTTTGTTTGCTATCCGGTAGCGCGCAAGAACGCAAAATCTTTCGGCCACACTATTTTACAAGAAATGCTGATGTATGTGACCCATGGGGCGTTGCACTTGTCCGGCATGGACGATCATTCCCCGCAGGACCGTGCCGAAATGGACCGCCAAGCCGAGCGGATTTTAAAACAAATCCTGCGTTGACACTGTCCTTTCAAACTGCTAATATAGAGTTATGAAACAATTTATTATTTCCATTAAACCGGCAAATTGCTCTAACCTAAATCATAATTGGCTAGAGGAATGTTTTGTTGGGTGGGAATAATTGAAATAATTTTTAGTTTTTATAAAACCCCGCCTAACATAAAAAGTAGGCGGGGTTTTTAATAGATTTGCCTTGCTTAGCAAGGTAATAAAACAAAACGGGTACAAAAAACAAAAGAAGGTTTGCGCTCTTAGGGGCGCGGGCCTTTTTTATTGCTACGAAAAGGGCGAAGTATACTGTGCGAAGCGGCGCGGCAGCGCCGAGGTTTCGAGCCCTTGAGCAACAAAGTTCTACGGTATTTTAGGCAGAAAAATAAACCCCCGCGTACCAATTCGGGGGTTTAGCTCATTCGTGTCATTTTCATGACTCCATGTTCCTATTTCCTAGGGATGCCACATCTCCGGGTCTTCACGCAATCGGCAAATACACTGTATCCGCATCAACTGCAACCAAGGAGTAAGGGCTCCTCCCAAGTACTTAAGTTACTAATAGTATACGAGTTTTTTCAAAAATTTCAAGGCCTAATTTTAAAAATCCTCCGTTTTACGACGGAGGATTTTTTAAAAAAGTTCCAATTTGGGCCCTTTTTTAGTTCCAAACGGTAGGATCTGCAACTTGCGGGGCATTGGCAATCACGTTGGAAATATGGAAAACAGGGTCTTTTCCTTTTCGTTTTTGGTGGCGGTAATCGGCCAAAACCCACAATACTTCTTTACTTAGCCGCAAAATAGCATAAATGTTAATGACGGCAATAAAGGTCATGCACAAATCGGCCATCCCCCAAGCCAAGTCCAGCTGGATAATCGCTCCCAAAAAGATCACCACGCTTACTAATACGCGAAATGTCAGCATTACCCAACGGCGGCGGCTTAAAAATTCCACGTTGGCCTGCCCGTAGTAATAGTTCCCAATGATAGACGTAAACGCAAAGAGCAACACACTGGCCGACAAGAAATAATTCCCTATGGAACCAATTTCATGCGTCAAAGCGGCCTGTGTAAGTGCAATTCCTTCCAATCCGGCAAATTGTGTATAGTTGGAAAGCAAGATAATAAACGCCGTACAGCTACAAATAAGCAGCGTATCTACAAAAACGCCAAAGGCCTGCACAAGCCCCTGTTTAACCGGGTGCGACGTGTGTGCCGTAGCGGCTGCGTTGGGGGTGCTTCCCATACCGGCTTCGTTGGAAAAAAGCCCGCGGCGGGCCCCCATCATAATGGTGCCGCCCAATGTGCCGGCCATTAATTTCTGCCAGCTAAACGCATCGGACACAATCATCCACAACACGTGCGGTATCTGCGTAAAATTAAGCAGCATAATCAGCAGTGTTACCGCGATATATCCTATGGCAAACACCGGCACAATGATAGCGGAAAAAGTAGCAATCCGTTTTAAACCGCCAAAAATAATCAAAGCGGTTAGCCCGGCTATAATTAAACCCGACAATGCGGGTGCCATGTGAAAAGTAGTCTGCATGGATTGGGCAATTGTATTGGCCTGTACCGAACTAAACGCAAATGGGAAAGTGGCAACCAACCCAATAGAAAACACGCGCGCTAGTGTGCGGTTTTTTAAAGCGGTACGTATATAGTAGGCAGGCCCTCCGCGAAAGTGCGTCCCGGATCTAACTTTGTAAACTTGAGCCAATGTACTTTCCGCAAAGGCAGATGCGGCTCCAAATACAGCAATGAGCCACATCCAAAAAATTGCCCCGGGGCCCCCGATACTAATCGCCAGGGCTACCCCGGCAATATTGCCGGTTCCCACGCGCGAGGCCGTGCTAATCGCAAATGCTTGAAAGGGGGAAATATGCCCTTGCCCTTTGGGGACGTCGTTACTTCCCAATATCAGATGTAACATTTCTTTGGGGCGGACAAATTGCACAAATCGTGTGGCAAAGGTAAAATACACGCCCGAGCCGACCAGTGCAGCGATGAGAACATACCCTAAATAATTATCATTTATCAGGGCAATAAGTTGTGTGAAGTTTTCCATCAAAACAGCTCCTTTTGGTTGCGGGTACAAACAAACAGGGGCAAAAAACAAATACGCTATAGTATATCTTTTTAAGAGGGATCCGGCAACGATTTTAATTTACGGTTTAACCATTTTTCAAACAATGTATTGCTAAGTAACAACAATGGAGTTACCAACATTGTACCGTAAATGATCCGGCGCGGTATCTTAACCCGTTTATGCACGTTTAATACATCTTGTGTCTGGGCCAAACGGATAAAGGTATCCGCGGTCCACAGCATAGGCCACGCTACACTGGCCCGCACACGCAGTGCTGTTTTGGGCAAAGCTCTGTAGTAAGCAGGGGCCTGTTTTAAATTTTGTTTGCCCCACGCAAGCCACTTATTTTTAATGGGTTCAAATCGCGCGGAATTTTGCACGTTGAATAAATCTTGCACTTGTAAGCCGGCGGCTTGCAAATCACTTTGCGGGAAATAACACCGGCTGTTTTGCAAATCTTGGGGCAAATCGCGCAGCACGTTCACAATTTGCAACGCATCCCCTATTTGTTGCCCCCATGTAAAGAACGCCTCTTTATCGGTCTGTACAGCCAAGGTCTGAACAATCAGCTGGCTCCAAAACAGCCCCGGTTTTCCACCCATCAAGCGGCAATAAGTTTTTAATTCTTCCGGCGTAGCCAGCGCTTTTACGGTGCCGGGGGCCGGTTGTGCAAAAGCCGTCAAATCCTTTTTCATCCCGGTGCATACATTTTCAACCACTTCAAAAATAAATGCTTGTTGTTCCGTTGGGATTTTTTTAAGTGCCGCCAAACAATCGGGCAGATGGGCAATTAGCGCAGCTTCGTACGGGTTTGTGCTGGAACGGCCGGATAAATCGCGCGTTAATTCAGCAGACCGGGCGGCGTCTTGCGTGCGTACAATTTGCGGGAATTGTTCCACCCAGTACAATCTTTTGGAGGGCTCCAACAAAGGCGTATCGGCAATCGTGTCGGCGTAGCGGCAAAGCAAATACGCCAACCCAAAAGCAGGCCGAATGGAATCCGGCAGTATTTTGGCACTTAAATACAAACTGCGCGACGTATTTTTAAGCAAAGTATTTAAATCCATAAGCCCCTGTTATGCATTTACCACGGTTGGGATTCCCTGCTCGGAAATTTCCAAATATTGTAATTTGTGGGCAAGCCCCACATCCAAAGCAATCATATTCATCACGCGGTCCACCACCAGGTTTTCCACGGGAGTGTGCCCAAAAATTTGCCACACGGGGCTTCCCTTGGGGTACGAGGAAACCAAATCCTCTAAATCTTCCCAAAAAATGCCCCCAAATCGGTCCGGCCCTTTGCGGCTCAAACTGATATTAAAAATGGGATGTTTAAAGAAAGAATGTTTAATGGATTCTTTAAAAATTAAATTAATAAGTACGGCCAAGTTCGCCGGGGAAGCTTTTTCTAACTGCAACTGAAAAATCTTGTATAACTTGTGGGTTACGCCGGCGTGTGTAAACAAAAAATCTTTGTAGGCATACGCGGCTTTTAAATCGCCGGAGAGCACCTGCCCGATAAGTTTCTCGCGTACTTGGACGGCCTGCTCTCGCTGGAATTCGGAAATTAAGTAGTTTTCCATCATAATTTCCAATTCATGATTCCCTACCAAACGGATTACTTCCCCGCCGTCGGCTTCGGCCTGTAGCTGGATTTTATCTAGTAAAGCATCTACTTTTAAAGAGAAGGGCCCTCGGTCCAAAATATCCCCAATTTGTACCAATCGGTTATGTCCGCCACACCAGTTTTGCTGCGCGTCTATCAGCCCGGCATGACGGAGCACTTTGACCAATCCTTCAAATTGGCCATGCACGTCGCCTACTGCCACTAATTTGCGCGCGTTCTTCTGCATAGGGGATGTCCTAAATATTATAATATAGTATAGCAAATATGAAACTAACGTCTAAGCTCAAACGGCAACTGTGCCAGTTATTGGGGGCATCTTGTGTGCAAACGGATGAAACCTCGCTGGCGCTTTATGGATACGATTGTTCCGTATCCCGCGCGCGGCCGGACGGCGTTGTCCACCTTCAAAATACGCAACAAATTGCCCCTCTATTAAAATGGCTTTACGCACACAAAATCCCTTTTGTTGCGCACGCTAGTGCCACCAATCACGCGGGCAGTTGTGTCCCCTTGCAAGGGGGACTTATTTTAAATTTAGGGGCCCTGAATCACATTTTAGAAATCAACACGCGCGAGGGATATGCCCTGGTGGAACCCGGAGTTGTTGTAGGGGATCTACAAGCCCGGCTGGCACCCCTGGGGTTCTTTTACGCACCCGATCCTGCCAGCGAATCGGTTTGTACCGTTGGGGGCAATTTGGCTCAAAATGCCAGTGGGGCACGCTGTATGAAGTACGGCGCTACGCTTGACCATGTAATCGCCGTTCATTTTGTATTGCCGGACGGGTCCCCCGTCTCTTGGACGCACGGCCAACCCGGGCCTGACATGATCGGCCTTTTAGCCGGTAGCGAAGGAACCTTGGGTATTATCACACAGCTTAAAGTAAAAATACTACCGCTGGCCACACACTTAGAAACCTTTTTAGTCGCGTTCCCTTCCTTACAGCAAAGCATTCAAGCCGTTTCCGATCTCACCGCCCAGGGGGTGATCCCGCGCTGCGTGGAAGCGATGGATCAACTTACGCTGCAAAGCGTGGAGGAATTTTCTCACGCCGGGTATCCGGTGGACGTAGGGGCACTTCTCTTGGTGGAATTGGATGGATCGGCCTCCACCATTAAGAAAGAAAAAAAAGTGTTGGAACAAATTTGTCATCAAAACCAAGCGCAATATTTTATTCCTGCTGTCTCTCAAGCACAGCGCGCAAAATTATGGTCCGGGCGTAAAAGTGCGTTTGCCGCTATGGCTCGTTTGGCCCCTAACGTAATGGTGGGGGACGGCACGGTCCCGCGCAGTGCCTTACCCGACACATTACAACAAGTCCAAAAAATCTTGCAAGAAAGCCATTTGCGTGCCGGCCTATTATTCCACGCGGGGGACGGTAACTTTCACCCGCATATTTTGTTTGATCAACGCAATTCTTTAGAAACACAACACGCGCACCGGGTTATGAATGAAATTTTAAAACTATGTGTGCAAGCCGGCGGCACCCTATCCGGCGAACATGGCATCGGTGTGGAAAAACGTGCAGTTATGGCAAAGCAGTACGATGTTTCCACGTTACGGGCCATGTCTCGCCTCAAACAATTATTGGACCCTCTATCCTTGGCCAATCCGCTTAAAATTATTCCCCATAACTACGCGGAAAAAGCTGCCGCAGGGCCTGTTCTTTCTAACGAAATTAAAACGCTACAAACCCAATTGTTGCAAATGTATCCTTGCCCTATTGTTGGACTAAATTCACAACTCAAAACAAAAGAGAAAAAAATCCTTTCTTCTCACTCTCTAGACCAAATTATTGAAATAGATACCGCCAACTATACTGCCACCGTGCAAGCGGGCGTTTCGCTAACCGTTTTGGCCCAGGCCTTAAAAAAAGCCGGGGCGTACAGTGTGCTTCCGGCCGCAAAAGGATCCGTGGGGGGTGCTTTTTGCTCGGGTTGTTTCCCGGATTTTTACGCGCACGTAACCGGGATAGAAGCCCTCTTGCCGAACGGTTCTTTTATCCGCTACGGGGGTAAATTTACCAAAAATTCTGCGGGGTATCATTTAACCCGTTTATTGGCCGGCAGCCAAGGAACGCTTGGGCTTGTTACGCAACTTACTTTCCGTATTTTTGCGCATCCGGTGGATGTACTTAAACCTCAGCCCTTCACGCAAGTTGCCCCTTCTTCTCTTTGGAAACAGCTGGTAGAGGAATGGCGAACGGAGGTTGCTCATGGCTAAATCCGCTGCCCATTCCAATAAAACATTACGCTCTTTATGCACGGCGTTAGGCAAACGCAGCGTGTATAATTCGGTTGCTCATTGCAATCGGTGCGGATTATGCGCCGCCGTTTGCCCCGTTTACGCCAAAATTCGCCAGGAATCTTTTTCTCCGCGGGGCCGCAACCAGGCCTTGCGTTTGGTGCTGGAAGGGAAACTAAACTTGCGCAAAAACAAGGCGCAATTAAAACAAATTGCTTATTCCTGCACGTTGTGCGGGCAATGTAGCCAAGTTTGCCCCGGGCAAATCCCTACCGTGCAACACGTATTGGAACTGCGCCGCCGGTTGTCCGGTGCCGCCTTGCCTTCTTCTCTTTTCAAACTCATGCGCCTGCGGGAAACTTCGCCGCGTTTGTTTGCGGAGATCGTGCGCGGCGGGCTTGCGTTACATCGGGCAAAATTGTTGCCCGGGTTTTCTTGGCTTAAATTTTTGAAAGAACGGCTGCCACGCACCCATTACCCGGCGTTTAATCCGCCGGCGCAACAGCGGCCCACGCTGATTTATTTGCCTTCTTTTGAAGCTCAATTTTTGCGCCCGGATATTGCTCAGCAAGTTTATACATTAGCCGCGCACAAATATCATCCAGCTGTATGGCTAAACACCCCCAGCGGTCTTTTTGAATATGTATATGGGGACCTGCCACGCGCACGCAAATTAGTACGTTGTTTGCTTACGCGTCACGCGCGCACCGGCAACGGGAAACTTCCCTTGTTAATTGACAGCACCGAACTGTACGAATTTTTACAACAAGCTCCTGCCCTTTTTGACGGCTTTGACACGTGGCAACGCAAGGCCGAGCATTTTGTTTCTTGCTTACGTTTCGTAACAGATTTGTTCCCCAAAAAATTATCCGCCGCGTCCACCCCTTCCCCCGTATTATTTATGTCCACTTCTCTTTTGGGGGCCCCCGCCCCGCTAGTTGCCCAAACACAAGAAATATTGCATACACTTTTTAAGAAAAATTTTGTACAGTGTGAGTATACCAGTGCTTGTCTTCCCCCGTTTGGTTATGGGCTAGGCAACACGCAAGCAGTGCAAGGGTTACACTTATCAGCCGTAGGAACAGTAGCGCGCCATCAAACGCGGACCGTGGTTGTATGTAGTGTGGGAACTGCGTTGGAAATGGAAGCTTTACTGCATCGGTTTTATCCGTCGGCTCAAGTGCGGCACGTTGCACACTTAACGGATAACGTATGCAATCTTACCACGAAAGCAACAAGCTAACCGCTCAACAAAAACTCAACCTGTTAGTTGAGTTCGGCACTCGTGTGTCTGGCGAAATTCGTTTGGAAAAATTGCTGGATATGATTGCACAGCAAATCTCGGCTATTTTGGATGTCGGCCGCTGCACCATCTACTTAAAAGATCTAGAAAAAAATGAATTGTGGTCCAAAATCGCACACGGGCGCGGTTTGGAACACACCGAAATACGTCTCCCTCTTGGCGGCAATAACGCCATTTCCATCGTGGCGCGCACCGGGGAAATTATCAATATGCCCAACGCGTATGAAGACCCGCGCTTCTCTATGGACGTGGATATGGTTACCGATTTTCGCACCCACACGTTGCTGGCGGTACCGCTTAAAAATAATTCCGGCAAAGTGCTGGGCGTCTTTCAAGTGGCCAATAAAGCAGACGGCTCTATCTTTGATAAAAATGATGAAGGTATTTTAACGTTGTTGGCCACCTTGGCAGGCAGCTCTATTGAAATTGCCAAACTTTATCAAGACGTGCGGGTTTCTCAACTGGAAACCATTTATCGTCTAGCCGTTACCGCCGAATATCGCGACCAGCAGGACACCCGCTCCCACTTAAAAAACATCAGTATCATTTCGTACTTACTGGCACGCGCATTAGGGATGAGCACCAAAGATTCCGAGCTCATCAAAAACGCCAGCCCTTTGCACGACATTGGCAAAGTGGCCCTGGCCGATACCATTTTGTTAAAGCCCGGCAAATTGACCGATGAAGAATTTGAAATTATGAAATCCCACACCATTTACGGGGGACGCATTTTGGAAGGGGCCCACTCAAAAGTATTAAAAATTGCCCACAAAATGAGTTTATATCACCACGAAAAATGGAATGGAACCGGTTATCCTAAAGGGCTCAAAGGGGAAGATATCCCGCTGGAAGCGCGTATCGTTACCGTGGCGGATGTGTTTGATGCTTTGTGCCAATTCCGTGTCTACAAAAAGGCCTGGAAAACCGACGAAGCTTACCAGTATATTTTAGAAGAAGCCGGCAAATCCTTTGATCCGCGCATCGTAGCGGCATTTAAAACAATTTATCCTTCAATTCGTAAATTGTACGCACACATTTCTATCAATCACAATAACCGCCCGTCCGACATTTCCGGCGAGCAGGAAACGCAGACTGCCTTCCAAACCGAAGACACCACCATGCACGAAGAAACTTTCCGCCGTTTGACCGAAAATCAATAACTTTTTTGCAAGTACTGTGTTTAAAAATACTACAATAGTAGAGTCCTTTTGGCTTTCAACCTTAAGTACAATTTAAAATTTGTGAGGTTTTGATGGAAAAAGAGACTGTGCTTGTCGGCCTCTCCGGTGGGGTTGACTCGGCCGCCACGGCTGTCATTTTAAAAGAACAGGGGTACCGTGTCATCGGTGCCACTATGCTTATTTGGGATCCATCCTTGCCCGTCCCCAAAGGAGGGCATCAAAAAAATGCTTGTTTAGCCCCAGAGAAGGAAGACCTGTCCGAAATTGAATCCATTGTGCAAAAGCTGGGCATTGATTTTTTAACGGTGGATTGCCGCGAAGAATATAAACATACCGTGCTGGATAATTTCCGGCTGGAATATGCCTGCGGCCGCACCCCCAATCCGTGCGTGCTGTGCAATAGTTTAATTAAATTTGGGGTGCTTCCCTCGGCAGCAGCCAAGCAAGGAATCCAATTTGATAAATTTGCCACCGGGCACTATGCCCGCGTGGAAAAAGACGAAGCAACCGGCCAATATCTACTGAAAAAAGCGGTTGATCTCTCACGCGATCAAAGCTATTTTCTGCATCGTTTAAAGCAAGAGCAGCTGGCGCACGTGCTTTTCCCACTGGGGGCCAAAACCAAGCCCGAAATCCGCGAAAAAGCACGCCAAGCCGGTTTAAAAGTAGCCGATAAAGAAGACAGTATGGATTTTTATTGCGGCGATTATAACGACCTGCTCAACTTCCCCAACAAACCCGGCGACATGGTAACCTTAGACGGCAAAATTATTGGTCGTCACAATGGCATTTGGAATTATACCATCGGCAAACGCAAAGGGCTGGGGCTGAGCGGGTTTGCGCGTCCCATGTACGTAGTCAAAATAGACGCACAAAAAAACCAGGTCATTATCGGCCCTAAAGAAGCGCTTTACAGCAACACGTTGCGGGCGGAAAATGTCAGCTGGGTAGCCGGGGTTCCCCCCGCCCAAGCGTTTGATTGCGAAGTAAAAATCCGCAATTTACACCAACCTGCTCCGGCGCATATCACCGTGGAAAAAGACGGTTTTACCGCACAATTCTCTGAGCCGCAAATGTCCATTACGGCCGGCCAAAGTGCGGTACTCTATCAAGGGGATATTGTACTCGGCGGCGGGGTAATTGTGTAGAATTCACAATTATTTTTTAGGGAATACCTGGACGGGAACAAAATCCGCGCGCAATTTTTTCACCAAGTATGGGTAGGCATCTTGCTGGGAAATTTTTGCAAAATCATTTCCCATTACTTCTTGGATAAAAGCTAAGATATTGTCATTAAAAATGGGAAATAGAAAAAACTCTTGGTGGGCTTTTTTCTCTTCCCCCTTAAACCAATCCAACCCCACGTAGGCAGATACAATTCCCAACAGTTCCCCCGTGTTCGTTATCACGCCCGAGCCGCTCATCCCGCGGCGCACTCCAAAGTTTTTTGTGTAACAATATCCTTCTTTTTTAACGCAATAAACTGGGTTCGGGTTGGCTTTGATGTTGCGCCTTCCCCCGAAGATAGAAATGACCGATATTTTGCGGTCCAACTCATAGTTATTGCGGTCATCAAACACTACCAACGGGGGCATCTGCGGACTTAAAGCGTGGAGGTATTGGCTTTTAGCACGGCGGTGCTTATCAAGCCATTGCGCAAACTGCTTTTCTGAGATTTCAATATTGGGGGCATTTTGGTCGGCCGTACGCATGTAGTAAGTTTTAGATGCGCGGTTTAAATCTAACCGAAAAAGGGCCAAATCCGCTGTAACTTTCTTTTTTGGATTATAAGCGGGATGTACAAAAATAATAGGTTTTTTGGCGCTATGTTTCGCTTCCACCAGGGCGGAAACCGGTTGCTCCAGCAAATCCACTTGCAGCGTACATTCTTTGGCACACAATTCCACACAATGGGCCGCTGTAATAAACCATTGGGACGTAATACGCGTGGCTTGGCATTTGGAATGTTTGTTGCCGGCCGAAACATAATACTCAAAGGTATGATAAAAATCTTCTTTTTTAGTGTTTTTGTTTTCCTCTTTGACGAAAAGAACACTCACTTCCGCTAACGCCGGCAGTGCTACCAAACAAATCAAAAAAAGTAAAAATTTTCTGCGCATAGATTAGTCTCTGATTTTGGGTTGGGTAAATAGTAAGCAGGCATCAAATCCGCTGCGTGTGCTGTACGCGCTGGATTTTGGCCACGAGAGCACCGTCACTTTTTCCGGCACAGATTGCACAAATGTTTCGTTTTGCATCACAAATCCAAAGGGGATATCTTTTCCCAGCGTATTGGTTTCCAGCTGAAGCACAAAATTTTGTGGAGAAGAATTTGCCAGCGAATAAGGCGCACGGTAATGGGTATGCAAACTACCCGCATAGATAAATAACACGGCATTGGGGTTATGGGCGGCCACGCGGTCAATAATCGCACGCCAGTGTTCATTGCGTTCTTTCATCCCTTTTACCGACTGAGCTTCGTTATCAAACGGGGTAATCATCTCGGCATGTTCTTGCACGTACGCCACATCTTCCAATCCAACAACCTGAATCCCTTTTTTGACAAATCGGTTGAAAAAAGAAAAGATGGCATTGTTTTGCCGAAAAGGCATCTCTAACGGCCTTACCGGGCGGCCCGGTTCCTGCCAAGGGAAAAGCCGGTCCGACACAAACTCCGCCAATACAATAATCTGACGTTGCGGATACATTTTTTGATATTGAAAAATTAGGTTTTCAAAGGCCTCATAAATAACTGGCTGCCAATGTTCTTCCCCCACATAAATTTTACGCGCGGTGGAGGGAATCAAGCTGGCATAATTGATATCTTTTATCGGCAAGTACGAAACTTTCAGCACGTTGAGCATCTCTTTTTTGTATTCCTGCAAGAATTGCAAATCCTTATCCACTACCGACAGCCACGGCCACGCCAACGCGTCGTTTTTTGCGGCAAAAACGGGGTCCAGCGGCCTAAGTACCACAGCCGGCGCACTGACAGGCGCCATCTGATGAAACGGGGCCTCTTGCGACAAACGCATATACGCTTTAGAATCCAAGCGGGCCGCTTGCACGGCTTTTGGGGTAGAAACCACTCGGCGCGTTACCGCTCGGTTTATCCGCGGATTGCTTCTTATTCTACGCCCGCGTGCAACCGGAGGAACGGAATTCACTTTCATCCTACGCGCGGCAGCCGCTTTCCCTTGCTTTGCCTTTTTTAACAAGCGCGGCCAACCGTCCGCTTGGGCCGGTAGAGAAAGAGAGATACAACAAAGCAATAAAAAAATACGAAACATCCGCATTACCCCTATTGTAACAAGAAACCCTAAAAAAGGCAAATCCAAAAGGTTTGACTTGCTAGTTATCGTTTTTTTTTCTTAGAATTTAAATACCGAACAACTAAAGGAGATTTTTATGAAAACAAACCCGGGTTTCACGCTGATTGAATTATTGGTCGTCGTCTTAATTATCGGGATTTTAGCGGCAGTGGCCTTACCGCAATATCAATTCAGCGTGCTGAAATCGCGCACGGCCGAAGCTTTGGAAAATTTAAGAACGCTTCACCAAGCGCAAGAACTCTACTTTTTGGAACATGGCGAATATACCGACCAATTGGCCAACTTGAGCATCACCCTCTCCACGGATCAAAGGGCCTCCTCTTGGAACGGGACCGATGCTTCCAATCCTTCCAAGTATATGTACAGTTGTAATCGCACGCAGACAGGGGCAGCGGGCTGTATTGCTAACGCGGCCAATGCCAGTTTGCCTATCCTCCAATACAATTCTGAAAATTCTTTACAAAGTGACGGAACCTACAAACCGCGCACAACAAAACCTTACCTCTCTTGTCTGGCCGATAGTGCCTATGGGAAAAATGCAACTGCAGAAAAAATTTGTAAACAAAAATATACTGACTCTTACGAATGGAATAATAAAACCTACTACATTTGGAACTAAAACAAGCTGTTTGTAGTACACTAAAAACGAAAGGACCCCACAACGTTGTGTGGGGTCCTGTTTGCAAAAGAGAGGTTATTACTTGTTGGTTACATATACCCCCGGGCCCATCGTGGAGCTTACAGAAATGCTCTGCACATACACCCCTTTAGAGGTGCTGGGCTTTACGCGGAGGATGGTTTCTAACACAGCTTTTGCGTTTTCAGCCAATTTGGTGGCGTCAAAAGACGCTTTCCCAATGATGGCGTGCACGATACCGTAAGCATCGGCTTTGAACTCAATACGGCCGGCTTTGAGGGCCTTAATCGTATTGGCCAAGTCAAACGTTACGGTGCCGGATTTCGGGTTCGGCATCAATCCGCGCGGACCCAAGATTTTGGCGGCTTTGGCCAAATCTTTCATGGTATCCGGCGTGGCAACGAGCACATCAAAGTCAATTTTACCTTTGAGCACTTCGTCTACAATGTCTTCACAGCCCACTTTATCGGCCCCGGCTTTTTGCGCATCTTGTGCGTGTTCGCCTTTGGCGATAACGGCAATCCGTTTGGTTTTACCCGTACCGTGCGGCAAAGCTACCGTGGAGCGAACTTGTTGATCCGCTTTTTTGGTATCAATGCCCAATTTTACGTGCAATTCTACGGTCTCGTCAAATTTGGCTTTGGCATTATCTTTTACGATTTTGACGCCTTCTTCAACGGAGTAGACTTTGCTTTTATCGTACGCTTTTGCTGCTGCTTCTAATCTTTTTCCCATCTAAATACTCCTTAGGTGCTAGCGGGCTTGCGCCCTCCCTGAGATGAAACTATTTCACTACGTCTACGCCCATGCTGCGGCAGGTGCCTTTTACCATTTCCGCGGCTTGTTTGATGTCTTTGGTGTTCAAATCGGGCAGTTTTTGCGCCGCGATTTTTTCACATTGGGCTTGCGTAATCTTGCCGACTTTATCTTTGTGCGGAGCCCCGGAACCTTTTGCAAGTTTGAGCTCTTTGATAATCAGCGTGGCCATAGGCGGCATCTTGGTAATAAAGGTGAAAGAGCGGTCTTCAAATACAGTAATGATGACCGGGATCTTAATTCCTTTTTCCATCTTAGCGGTCTTGGCGTTGAATTGTTTGCAAAATTCCATAATGTTGACACCGTGCTGACCTAAAGCCGGGCCCACAGGCGGGGCCGGGTTGGCAGCGCCGGCAGGAATTTGCAACTTAATGTATCCTTTTATTTTTTTCTCTTTTGCCATTTTTTGTTACTCCATAATTTTTACTGCTTACGCGGTAAAATTAGTTCTTTTCTACTTGGAGGAAGTCTACCTCAACCGGGGTGGCACGGTCAAACACCGTTACCATCACTTTGAGTTTGTTCTTTTGTTCGTTTACTTCTTCCACTACCCCAATAAAGTGTTTGAACGGGCCTTCGGTAATGCGTACACTTTCGCCGCGTTTAAACTCTACTAAGTATTTCGGTTTGCCGTCGGGGTTATTGATACGGCCTAAAATTTCTTCCACTTCTTCTTCCGGCAGTGGTACCGGGGTGGTTCCGCCCAAGAACCCGGTTACACCCGTCACATTGCGGATGAACCAATAGGCCTCGCTGGTCATTTTCATTTCCACCAAAACATACCCAGGGAAAAATTTTCGTTGGTGGCGGATTTCTTTATTTTGTTTTACTTCGCGCACTTCTTCAGTGGGCACGAGTGCTTGGAAGATACGGTCCCCAAATTGGTGAGTTTCCGCGTCTAACAAAATTTTCTTACGCACTTTTTCTTCGTGTCCGGTTTGGGTATGCACGATGTACCAAGCGGTGGGGGTTTCTTGCGTCATTAGTGCCCTCCTACTACGGCGCCCAGTAATCGCGTAAGGCCGAAGTCAATCAGGCCGACATACGCCGACACTAATACCACCACAATCCCTACTAAAATGGTAGACTGGATGACTTCCGACTTGGAAAGCCACGTAGATTTTTTTAGCTCGCCGTAAGAATCCTTTACAAATTGGATCGCTTTATTCATATGGGTTTTCCTTGGTATCAAACCTGGCAGGAGCGGAAGGACTCGAACCTTCAGTCCCGGTTTTGGAGACCGGTGGTTTACCAGTTAACCGACGCTCCCACAAAAAAATTAGGAGGCCTTGCCTTCTTTATGTACAGTTTGTTTTCCGCAAGTTTTGCAGAATTTGTTTAATTCTAACTTGTACTCTTTCTTTTTACCGCGCACTTTGTAATAGTTTTTATTTTTGCATTGCGTGCAAATCAGCGCGATTGTCATTCTTTCCGTTGCCATCTTAAACGTTCCTTAAATTGCAGAAACTGGTTCACACCCGCCGGGGCAGTTGCCTGCCCCGGCGATGGAGAACTAAACTTGTATCCTACAATTACTCAATAATTTTGGTTACTACACCAGCGCCTACGGTGTGGCCGCCTTCGCGGATAGCGAAGCGCAACCCTTCTTCCATAGCTACCGGGGTAATAAGTTTTACTTCAATTTCGGCGTTATCGCCAGGCATAATCATGTCTTGTTCAAAAGACAATTCACCGGTTACGTCCGTGGTGCGGAGGTAAAACTGCGGTTTATACCCTTTGGCTAACGGCGTATGGCGGCCGCCTTCTTCTTTCTTCAAGATGTAAACTTGGCCTTTGAAGTGTTTGTGCGGGGTTACCGTTTTGGGGGCGGCTAATACTTGGCCGCGTTCCACTTGGTTCTTGTCAATACCGCGCAGCAAAATACCTACGTTATCGCCGGCAATACCTTCGTCCAAGAGTTTGCGGAACATTTCAATACCGGTGGCTACGGTGTTCAACGTATCGCGGAAACCAATGATTTCCAAGTTATCGCCTACGTGCACCTTACCGCGTTCAATACGACCGGTGGCTACCGTACCGCGGCCGGTGATGGAGAATACGTCTTCCACAGCCATCAAGAACGGTTTATCGGTTTCGCGTTTGGGTTCAGGGATCCAAGAATCCAAAGCGTCCATCAAGCGATGAATGCTGGGTTCGCCCAGTTCGCCTTGGTCGCCTTCAATGGCTTTCAAAGCGGAACCGCGGATGATCGGGGTGTTGTCGCGATCAAAGTCATATTTGCCCAAAAGTTCGCGGACGTCTTCTTCCACGAGGTCTAACATGTCTTTGTCGTCAACTAAATCGGATTTGTTCAAGAACACGACCAATTTCGGTACGTTTACCTGTTTAGCGAGCAATACGTGTTCGCGGGTTTGCGGCATCGGACCGTCTTCGGCGGATACTACCAAGATAGCACCGTCCATTTGAGCGGCACCGGTGATCATGTTTTTAATGTAGTCAGCGTGGCCGGGGCAGTCGATGTGCGCATAGTGGCGTTTATCGGATTCGTATTCCACGTGGGATACGGCTACGGTTACGATTTTGGAAGCATCGCGAACTACACCACCTTTAGCAATATCGGTATAAGCCATAGCTTTGGCTTTCCCTTCTTTGGCTAATACTTTGGTAATAGCGGTGGTGAGCGGGGACGTACCGTGGTCTACGTGACCAATGGTACCGACGTTCACGAGCGGTTTGCTGCGAGAAAATTTCTCTATTGCCA
>JAGCWX010000022.1 GCA_017961585.1 Elusimicrobiaceae bacterium
ACGAGCAGCAGTGCAAGCGGAGTAGAGTTTGGAGAGCAGAGCACGAGTAGTGAAGTAGGAACCCAACCGCGCAGAGCCCGGGTAATCCCGTTGGCGATCAACGGCAATACGCAAGAACGCCGGGCAACAGGCACCAGTGGTGTCTTATATAGTGGTATCCCGTTCTTTAACATTATTAATGGTTTTAAAAAATTATTTGCCAAGAAAACCAGCCCCAAGCCGATAGTGACTGCAAAACCGGTTGCGAGGGATGCCACTGCTTCCACTGGGGTGGAAACTGCCACTCAGGATGTACTTGCTCAACCCGTAGCCCAAGAGGAACCGGTCCAAAATACAGCGTCGCAAATTTCAAAATTAAAATTGTTTGGACTGTATTTGCCTGCTTTTGCGATTGGGTTGGAAATTGGGCCACCGATTATGGCCAGTTTAAAAGAGGCGTTGACGTTACCTTTGTCTGCCGCTATTTTGGTGACTACGGCCACTTATGTACCCTATTTATTTGGGTCGTTCTTGGCAAACTGGCTCAAAACCAAAATTGGGCGTAAAGCAACTATTAACACAGGACTTAGTTTAATGGCGGGTAGCTTTATCGTCGGGGCGACATTGCTTGGATTAGATGGATCCTTTTCTGCGTGGGAAAGCTCTTCTGCACACTTTTTAAGTATTTTGGGGAGCATTACCTTGGCAAGTATGGGGTCGGTATTTATTCATAACTCCGTGGGACCGGTAATGACGGAAATCAGCAAAAATGATTCCGATTTGGTCCGCCAAAGAAGAGGTACATTTACAGAATTTGCTCGTGCTTTAGGGATGATGACGTCGTTTGCATTCCCGTGGGCGGCTACGAGTGTGTTGGGGTTAGATTGGAGTGCCCCGTTCTTATTGGCGTTGCCGTTTATAGCTGTGTCTGCATTGGGATTGAATACGGCTAAAATCCCTAATACCAAGCCGGAAGTATTGCCTGCACCGAAAGCGGTACAGTCTCCGGTTATGGATGGCGTGCGTAAGGCCCGCAAAGGCCTCAGATGGAAAAACACGTTGCTTAACAACAGCTATGTGCGACTGCTTAAAGAAGAACCCGGAGTGGGAAGTTTCCTCTCTGCGTTATTCCTGATGAACGCCGTAGAAGTGGGCATAAACAGCGGGTTTTTATTCATGTTACCACAGCTGACGTCAAACCCATCTGACCAGTATTTGTTTGGAATGGTTCAATTTTCCGTTGCGTTTTTGGTGGGACGTTACTTGGCTGGCTATTTCTTAAAATGGTTCCCCAAACACAACATGAGCGTGGCTAACGGCTTGGCAGGTGCTTTTGGGCTCTTGGCTTTGGCCTTTACCGGGAATGTATATGGCCTGACCGCAGCTTTGTTTGCGTCCGAGGTGGGGATTTCCACCGCATTTACATTGGCTTATGCCCGCACGGCTAAGAACCATCGTACGCAGGATAGAATCACTTCGTTGATTTCGGCCAGCGCTGTGGCGTGTGCTTTGGGGCCTCTGCTTTTCACGCAAATCGCGCAAGGGCTGATGGAAACCAGCGGTATGAGTGAGAATAGCGCTACCATTGTATCCCTTTTAGCGATTCCGGCAATATTATCTTTTTGGGCAACGAAGTTGTTTAAGAATATGGAAAACAAATCTGCTGCCGCACAACAAGAGGATATTTCCGAGGAAGAAGCAGAAGGAACCCCAGTAAATTAAAAACTGTATTTGTTAGATAATATTCCCCGGCTTTTCAATAAGCCGGGGAATATTAATTATTCGTAGCGTAGAGCATCAATAGGGGTTAGTTTAGAGGCCTTGTAGGCGGGGTAATACCCGAAGAAAATCCCGGTGGCGGCTGAAAAACCTGCCGATAGCAAGATGGACCAGATGCTTAAGCTGGTAGGTAATGCCATGTATTTTGATACGAGCATGGAAAAAACCACCCCCAGCAAGATTCCGACGATTCCACCCATACACGAGAGCGTAACCGCTTCCACCAAAAACTGCAGCCGGATGTTCCAGCCCGTAGCGCCAATGGCCATACGGATGCCGATTTCGCGCGTACGTTCCGTAACGGATACGAGCATAATATTCATTACCCCAATACCGCCTACCACCAAGGATACAATACCGATTACGCCTAAAAATAAGCTAATGGTAGTACCGGTGCTTTTGGCCTGTTCTACGAAGGAAGCCATATCATCTAATTGGAAATCATCCTTACCCATGGGGTGAATACGATGTACGTTGCGTACGGTGTTGGCAACATCCACTTTGGTGTTTTCAATTTTATTAAAATCGGCGGCACGAATGACCACTCGGTCCAACGCCCGGCGGTTGGAATTTTTTCCTCCACTCGTATTTAATTTTACCTTGGCGGTGGTATAAGGGATGAGAAGCCCTTCGTCAATATTAAACCCAAATCCACTAGAACCCGTCTTTTTGGTTACGCCCACCACGGTAAACGGGATGTTATTCAAAACGACGGTTTTGCCAAGCGGGTCTACATCGCCAAAAATGGTTTGGGCCGAAGTGGCACCAATTACCATTACTTGAGCATAATCTGAAATTTCTTTTTCCGTAAAAGCGCGGCCTTTGTCTATGGACCAATCGTACGCTTTAAAGATGTCCGTGTCTGTTGCCAAAGCGCTGAGTGAAACACTGGTATTTTTATATTTTACGTCAAAACTGGTTTGAATATAGGGCGCCGCGGCAGATACCCCTTCAATTTGACGAATAGCCAAAACGTCGTCCATGGTAACGTCCTTGGGGGAAGAAATGGAAGAATCCAAATCCCACGGCTGGCGCAAGAAAATGATGTTGGTACCCATATTGGAAAAGCGATCCGAAATGCTTTTTTTGGTAGCCGCTCCCACGGCAAGTACCGTAATAACGGCGGCCACGCCAATGATGATACCCAAGCTAGTCAGTGCCGCGCGCATTTTGTTGGCGAAAATTGCTTTTAGGGAAATTTTAAAAACCGATAAGAAAGAATCTATCATAATCCCTCCTCTACGGGAGCGTGCGTGGCACAGGGGGTTTGAAATTCGTCGCTGATTTTCTGCCCGTCTTTAAATTTAATAAGCCGTGTGGCGTATTGGGCAATGTCCGGCTCGTGCGTGATGAGAATAATGGTTTTGCCCAAGTCCTTATTCAAACGAGTAAATAAATCCATAACTTCAATGCTCATTTTGGTGTCTAAGTTACCGGTTGGTTCGTCGGCAAAAATGATAGGAGCATCACACACTAAGCTGCGTGCGATAGCGACACGCTGTTGCTGCCCGCCTGAGAGTTGATTGGGAAAGTGGTCGGCCCGTTGTGCAAGCCCTACCGCTTCCAATGCCTCCATCGCTTTTTTATGGCGTTGGGCGGCCGGAGTGTGATTGTAGATCATGGGGAGCTCTACGTTTTCCAAGGCAGAAGTACGTTTAATTAAGTTAAATCCCTGGAACACAAATCCGATTTTTTGATTGCGCACATGGGCCAGTTTACCCAATTGGGTGGAAGTAACATCTATGCCGTCTAAGATATAGGTTCCGCGGGTAGGTTTATCCAAACATCCTAAGATGTTCATAAAGGTAGATTTGCCCGAGCCGGAGGGACCCATGACGGCCACAAATTCGCCTTTTTCAATGGCAACACTAACTCCGTTAAGCGCGCGGACTTCCACATCGCCTACTTGGTAAATTTTGAATAAATCGCGAGTGTCAATTAACGCCATAGACCCTCCTATCGGCGGCGCATGCCCCCGCCGCCCATGCCACCACCGCCACCTCGCGGCGGCGCCATAGTAGTCATATTGCCGGATGATTTTAGATTGTTTTCACCGATGATGATGAGATCCCCTTCTTGCAAATCTCCGCCGGTGATTTCGGTGCTTTTAGTGGCAATAATTCCAATGGTTACGTCCACTCGTTTGGGATCTTGCCCCTTTTCCACTTTCCAAACGCCCGTATTATCATACGTTTTTTTGTTGGTGGAGGGGGTAAAGCGCAATGCTTCGTTAGGTACCATAAGCACGCCGTGTTTGTCTTGCGTGTAGATTGTCATGGTGGCCGTCATACCGGGTTTAAGGCGTAGATCTTTGTTGTCTACATCCACAATGACGGTATAAGAGGTGCTAGAAGTACCCGAAGAGGAAGAATTGTCCACATAATTGGTACGTACTTGGCGTACGGTTCCTTCAAATTTTTCACCCATATAGCCGTCCAGGGCAAAAGTGGCCCTTTGTCCAGGTTTAATTTTTACAATGTCGGCCTCAGAGACTTTGGCCTCAATTTGCATTTTGGTCAAATCTTGCGCGACGACAAATAATTCCGGCGTTGAAAACCCAGCCGTGATGGTTTGCCCTTCACTCACCTTACGTGTTAAAACCACGCCGTCAATGGGGGAAACGATTTTAGTATTGGATAGGTTCTTTTCGGCCGTATCCACGTTGGCTTGAGCACGTACCACACTGGCCTGTGCGGCATTTAAAGAACTCTTAGCGTTGACGTAGGAAAGCTCATAACTTTCCAAATCTACTTTAGATACGTAATTTTTATCAAAGAGTACTTTGTAGCGGTCGTAGTTGCGTTTAGCCAGTTCGTACGCTTTTTTGGAAGAAGCCAGACTTTCTTTAGCCGAGGATAAACTGGCACGGGCTTCCTCTAAGCTGGCCAAAATTTGTGTTTGATCAATGACTGCCATCAAATCACCTTTTTTGACTTCGCTGTTGTAATCGACGTAGATTTTTAAAATCTCACCGGATACCAGTGCCCCCACTTGTGTAGTATTGACGGGGTTGATCGGACCGGAAGCTTCCACTAAGTCGGCAATATCGCCTTTTTCTACTTTGGCGATCCGATAAGGAGGCATGGGTGGCGCAGTAAAATAATGCGTCTTGATCCACCACGCTATACCTAAAATAAGGACTAGCGCAATTAGTTTCGCCCACCAGGGGGAATGTAAAATACTGTTAAATATTTTTTTAATCATAATTAACTCCTAATAAGTCCCCATGGCTTGTTTCAAATCTGCCACGGCGGCTCCGTAATCATAACGGGCGGAAAGTAAACTAATTTCCGCGTCGGTGTAAGCGGCTTCGGCATCTTTTAAAGAGATCATATCGCCGATGCCTTCGTTATAGCGGCCACGGGCTAATTCCATATTTTCTTTGGCTTTTTCCGCGTTAAGCTCAGCCAAAGGGATGCTTTCGGCCGCTTCTTGCATTAAAATGTAGGCATTTTGTACTTCTAAGAAAACATTGTTGAGCAAGCTGCGGGATTGGTTTTGTGCACTCGACACAGCCAATTTAGCTTGTTTAATCCCGTTGTAGGTTTTAAAGGCGTTGAAGATGGGAATTTCCAAACTTACCCCAATGTGGGCGGCTTCTGTATCCAACAGCAGTGTGTCTCCGCTTTTAGTGTATCCGCCCGAAAAGGAAATCGTGGGGAAAAGGCCGGACTTGGCTTGGTTTAATCTAAGTTCGCTAAGGCGCACGTCTAGCCCGCTAGACGCTACATCTGGGCGGTTTTCATAAGCGTTTTTGATCGCTTGTTCAAAAGATAAATCCAACGTATCAAAGGAAACATCATCGTCTACATTCAAGATGGCAGAAGTGGTAACCCCTAACGTGTTGGCCAAAGCGGCAGAGGCCGTTTTTACGGCGTTGGTAGCACGGATGAGGCGCAACGATTCGTTGTTTAAATTTACTTCGGCAGTGGTTACATCTACTTTCGGGCGCAGACCCAAGCGGTAATATTCGGCGGTGCGTTCGTATTGGTCTTTATACACATCGCGCGATTGGGTACGGATGTCTACTGTGCGTTGTGCAGCCAGCAACACGTAATATTTTTTACGCACGTTGCGGACGATATCGTTTTGAACGCTTTGCAAATTGAGTTGGGCTTGTTCCAGCTCCACTTGTTTCATTTTAATGTTGCGGGCAATATCGGTAACGCCGCTTAAACTTAGGTTCGCGTTGGCGTATACGTTGGAAGAACCATAATCACGCCCAGGGGTTCCCATGTTATAGTTGCTGCTAAAACCGGCGGAAGCAGTGGGCAAAAATTGGGCCTTGGCTAAATTGACATTGATTTGTGCATTTTGCTCGGCAATTTGAGCCGATACCATAGACGGGCTATTAGCCAACGCTAAGTCAATGCACTGTTGTAAGGTTAATTTGTCGTAAATTAACTGTAAGGGCTGTCCGTCCGCCCCCAAAGGGACCGGTTCCTTAATACCCGAAGAGGAATCGGCCTGAGAAGAATTGCTTTGCGCAGAAACCACCTCGGCTTGTGCGTATCCACAAGAGAGGAAAAGGAACATGCCTAGTAAAAAATAGTTAAAATTTCTCATAATTATATTCTACCAATAAAAGAGTATACTTTAAAACAAAAAAATGGATATTTTTATTGCAAATGCGTAAAATGCTACAATATAACTATGTGGAAACCTATTGCGCTACTGTGTGTGTCCAATTTGTTTATGACGATTGCCTGGTATGGGCATTTAAAATTTAAGTCCCATGCATTGTGGCTGGTTATTTTAGTGAGTTGGGCTATTGCTTTTTTTGAGTATTGTTTGTTGGTACCGGCAAACCGAATTGGAAGCAATTACTTTACGGTAACCGAATTAAAGGTTATGCAAGAGGTAATTACATTACTTGTCTTTGCTGCTTTTTCTGCTTGGTACTTTAAAGAAACATTCAAATGGAACCACCTAGTGGGGTTTTTGTGTTTGGTGGCGGCCGTTTTCTTTGTATTTAAGAAATAAGTTTTAAACAGGGTTGACAATTTGTTATTTTCTACCGAGTATAGGAGGATTATGAGAAAAATAATCATTCTCGGGCTCGTATTGTCCGTGTGTAACCCTGCGTATAGTCAAAGTGTTTTCCGTGTTCTTCAGAAAGGGAGCCGTCTAAAAATTAGACGTACAATGACGGTCCTGCCTAAACAAGCCAGGTTGGCTCAACGGGTGGCGTTAAACCAATCTACCATACAAGGGGTAGAAATGAGAGTTAACCGGGCTATAGTCACTACGCGCATAGAGCAGAAATTGGTTAGACCAATGGAAGTTGTAGGCCCTAACAGGTATTTAAGAATAGTGAGCAAGGCCTTCAAAAATAAACCCGGCTGGAAGCGGCTTAATTCCAGCGTGGGATACAATGGGGCCCATCACATCATTACCAAATCTGTGATCAAGGAAATTTGTAATAGATGCCACGTGGATATGTTGGCCAATGCCCCGTCGGTATTCCATCCTTTACATAATTCGGCAGAATATAGTGAAGTGTTTCACGGTCATGAGAGGCAATTGGAACTTTACTACACGCGCGGAGTAAAGGGGATTGTAGATAATTTCTTTAAAGAGATAAATGAAATAAATTTAGAGCATGGCCTCCCTCTGTATAATAAGAAATTTATAGAAGCAGAAATGTTGGAAGCCGAACTTTGGACAAGATATTGGAATCTTAGATGGGAATAAGTGCTACTTGAAATATGAAAAAAAGAGGGCTCTGCCTTTTAGGCGGGGCCTTCTTTTTTTGTGCGATACCAAATTTTCTAATTAATTTTTGTACTAGCCAAAGGGGCCTGGTTTGTGTAAGATAAGGATACTTATTTTAAGCGGAGTTAGGTATATGAAGGCAAAACATTTATCTTTGTGGTGGGAACAACCGGTGAAATCCCCGTATGTGGCGGTGCGTTCATTAGTGCCGTCCGCGCAAGGGGGGAGTTCGTGGCCGTTTAGCCGCTTGACGGTGGGGTATTGTAGCGCGCGTTTTAATCCGCTTTTACCGCAAAGAGAGGAAACAGCATTTCGTTATTTAGTGTTGGGGGAAAAGGATCCTGTGCAAGAGGTGGATCCGTCGGATCCGGCTACTTCGCAGTGGGTGGGTGGCCTGGTGCTTAATCAGCCGGTAGAAATTATTCCGTTGTTGGATATCTCTTTTTCCTTTGAAAAATCTATTTCTGAAAGACCTCCAAAACTTTTTGACAGCGACCATGTTCCTCTTCATAAAGACAGTAATAGGGCTGTGCGAGTAATATGTGGCAGTTTTGAAGATTTAAAAAATGATATAGTAAGTGAGGCCCCGGTTACTTTGCTGGATGTGGTACTCAAACAAGGAGGAACGTTCAACTGGGATTTGGCCACCGGGGAACATTGTTTTATTTATGTACTGGGGGGAAAAATCCACTTGGGTACGCCGGCAGAAAAAGGGCCCGTGTGCCAAGTGGATCAACTAGTTATGGCCGCCAAACCCACTGTGACCGTGCGGGCTTGGTGTGAAGGCGGACGGTTTTTAATTGGACGTTTGCCGGGTGCTAATAACCATTTGCCTGCTACGGGATATCAAGTGGAAGAATTGCCCCCGCTACATTTTGCAATAGAAAACACAAAGGAGGAACTATGAAAAAATGGATGTTGCTGGCAATAATATTAGGGATGATGCTTCCTGCCCAAGCGCAGTTACAACGTAAGTATCAGTACGGTGTGGAACCGACGGATAACATTACAAGTTTAGAATTTAACCCCACATTTACGGCTATTGATGACAGCGCCGGTATTTCTACTACAGGGGTGACCACCAAGATGTACCGTGTTATCAATCCAAATTGGAACTGGGGTTTAGAATTGCCGCTTACGCGTTTTGAATCGCCCGAAAAGTCTGTCAATGGGTTGGGAGATTTGACGGTGGCCGTTAACTGGATGCGGCCGGAGAGCATTCAAGGCGGGTTTGGTTACGGAGCGCACATGGAAATGATTGTTCCCACTGCTACCGATAAACGTTTGGGCGCAGGCCAAGTGCAAGTGGGTCCCTCCGTTTTTGCGCTTTATTCGTGGGAAAGCGGAATTTTTACAGCAGTTGGGTACAAACAAATGATTTCTTTATTTGGCGATCACGCGCGCGACGATATTAACATGGGGCGCTTTCGCTATAATTTATCCTATTTGTCCGATAACAAATGGTGGTTTCAGGCCAACTTATACTACTACCATGATTTTACCCGGTCCGGCAAAATGGAGCTAGTACCGGAGTTTGAAATTGGTACTTTGGTCAACGAGGGAACGGCTCTCTATGCCAACGTGGGTACGCATGCTGCCGGGAATATGCACTCCAAGGATTGGAGTGTGAGTGTTGGTTTTAAGATATTGTATTTGTAAAGGTACTCTTTGCTACAAAAGAAAAGGCCCCCACTGATGGGGGCCTTTTTTGCACTTGAAAAATAAGCAAGTTTTTATTATACTGTAAATACAATTTGATCTGTTTTTGGAGACCTATTTTTAGATAGGTGTGACCGGTAAGCCGGTTTCTCTGATAGTTCAAAAACAGCTGTTTAGACATTGCATGGTTAAGCTGATCTCTTAATTGTGCAATGTTGAATGCTTATATTGGAAACAATATAGGTTACGGCTGTTTGTTATTCTAAGCACTATCAGAGACTTAGCGCAAATGGCCGTTTTTGTGGGCTTTTTGCCGCAGGTTAAATTGAAATAATAGGAGGAAGTTATGCTTAAAAATAGGAAACGGGGTTTTACCCTTATTGAGTTGTTAGTGGTGGTGCTCATTATTGGTATTTTAGCCGCGGTGGCGTTACCACAGTATCAAAAAGCAGTGGAAAAATCGCGGGTTACACAGGCCATAGTGGTACTTAAACATATGAGTGATAATATGGATATAGATGCATTAGAGAGCGGCACAATACATAGTGATAAATTACTAGAAGGTATTTGCGAACCCATTGTAGATGCCACTTGCACTATGGGAGATTTTACATATGAAAGTGGTTGGGGTTTATTACAAGCAACACGAACTACGGGAGATTATACATTAATATTAGTTACACCTCAAAATCAAAAGATTATTGCCTTGTTTACGGAAGTATTACTTCCTTACGGTAAATACTGTGGCGGGTATACAGATAAAGGGGTCGCTTTTTGTAAAACCTTATCTGGTAAAGATCCCGTTGATTTTGCTGGGGTGACGGACATATATCCGTTTTAAACGCTTAAGCATACTATTTAAGGCCCCCACTGATGGGGGCCTTTTTTGCAAGGGGGGAAAGTAATTTGATAAAATGAGTATATAGATTTACGCGCTCGTAGTTCAATGGATAGAGCGTCAGCCTCCGAAGCTGGAAATGTGGGTTCGACTCCCGCCGAGCGCAAATTTTAAAGCCCTGCAAAAGCAGGGCTTTTTCTAAATTCCTTGGGCATGTTTGCGCGGGTAACGCAATGCAATTGCCAGCAACGCTCCAATCCCTAACAAATACGGGTAGTACAAATATTTCATAATTTGCACTGGGGAAATGCCCGCCAAATTGGCCGCCATCAACAGTTGCGCACCGTAAGGGATAATTCCTTGCACCACGCACGAAAAAATATCCAGCAAGCTAGCCGCACGGTTGGGGGCAATGTTAAATTTTTGGGCAATTTCTTTGGCAATCGGCCCGGCCATAATCAGTGCAATGGTGTTATTGGCCGTGCATAAATTGGCAAAGCTGACAATGCCCGCAATGGCCATTTCGGCCCCGCGTTTGGTGGTAATATGGGCCGTCATACGTTGAATGATAAAGGCAAGCCCGCCGTTGTAGCGGATCATTTCCAACATGCCGCCGGCCAGTAGCGTAACGATGATCAGCTCGGACATGCCTGTAATCCCGGCGCCCATGGCGGTGGTCCAACCCCATACGCTAAAACTGCCTGTGCATAGGCCGATAAGCCCGCACAAAATCGTTCCGCCTAGTAGCACCAGCATCACGTTGACACCCATAATAGCAGCTGCCAATACCGCTGCATAGGGGAGCACCTTGATCCAGGCCACTTTTTCTAGCACAAACGCGTGGTGGGAGCCGCTACCTGCCAACACGTAAAGTAGCATGGTAATCACCGCAAAGGGGAAAACGATGGCAAAATTGGTTTTGAACTTATCGTCCATTTTGCACCCTTGCGTGCGGGTGGCTACAATGGTGGTGTCGGAAATGAAAGAGAGGTTATCGCCAAACATGGCTCCGCTGACTACCACGGCGGCCATTAGGGCTAAACTTAACCCCGTTTGCTCAGGAAGCCCCGCTGCCACCGGCGTAAGGGCCACAATGGTTCCTACCGAAGTGCCCACGGAAACGGAAATCAAACACGCGGCAATAAAAATCCCGGCTGCTAAAATATTCCCCGGCAAAATAGACAAAGTTAAATTGACCGTGGCATCCACCGCCCCCATGGCCTTGGCGGTTTGTGCAAAAGCCCCGGCCAAGATGAAAATCAAAATCATCAGCATGATGTTGGGGTTAGCAGGCCCTTTGCAAAACAGCTCAATACGGCGGTGTAAGCTGCCGCCGCGGCTCATGGCTACGGCCACGACCGAGGCAATCACAAACGCCACGGTAATGGGCATTTTGTAAAAATCCCCTGCGGCAAGCGATACCGCCACATAGGCAATCAAAAATACGCCCAGTGGTACCAACGCTAACGGATTGGGGGGAAAATTCTCCGGTTTCATGCTTATATTATACTAATTAAAATGCTACAATGAAAAAAACGTCTGGACGTGTAGGAGGGCCTATGAAAGCTGTTATTATTACCATTGGGGATGAAATTTTACTAGGGCAGATTTTAGATACTAATTCTCGCTTTTTGGCGCGGGAACTGACTAAATTGGGGGCCGAAACGGTGGAAATGCGTTCGGTAGCCGATGAACGCAACGCCGTGGTGCGTGCTTTAAATGATGCCTTCCTGCGGGCCGACGTGATACTGATGACTGGCGGTCTAGGTCCAACTAAGGACGATTTGACCAAAAAAGTACTGGCGGAATATTTTGATTGCAAACTGGTGCAAAATGAGGAAGTATATCACTGGCTGGAAGAAATGTTTGCCGATATCCCTGGTCGGATGAATAAATACAATGTATCCCAAGCTCTCTTACCCGAAAAGTGCACCCCGTTGCGTAACCTAAAAGGTACGGCCAGCGGTATGTGGTTTGAGCGTAAAAAAAAGGTGCTTGTGGCACTGCCGGGCGTTCCCTTTGAAACCGAATATTTGATGCATGCCGAAGTGCTACCGCGTTTAAAAGCCAAATTTACCGATTTGTTCTTGCGTTTCAAAATGATTACGGTGTTTGATGTGCCGGAATCCGAAATTGCCCTTAAATTGGCCTCTTTTGAGGAACAATTGCCCGAAGGCTTGGGCTTGGCTTATCTGCCTAGTGAGGGCTATGTACGCTTGCGTTTAACCGCCAAGGGGAAAGCCGTTGAAAAATTGGAAGAGCAGTACGAAAAATTGCTGACGGCTTTGGAAGGATTGCCTTATCAACCCTCTAGCGAGGGCGAGAGTCGAGAAGATTTAATACGCCGCCTGAAAAATACGGGCGTGACTGTGGCCAGTGCCGAAAGTTGCACCGGGGGTAACATTGCCCATATGATTACGTTAATGCCGGGTGCTTCGGCCTATTTTTTAGGGGGGGTAGTGGCTTACTCCAACGATGTCAAAAAGAACGTTTTGGGGGTCAATCCGCAAGATTTAGAAGCACACGGAGCCGTAAGTGAGCCCGTCGCTTGCCAAATGGCGCAAGGCGTGCGCAAATTAACAGGCGCCCAATACGGTGTCGCTACCACCGGGGTGGCCGGCCCGGATGGGGGAACAAAAGAAAAACCGGTCGGTACGATTTGGGTAGCCGTTGCCGGCCCGAAGGGGACGGTGACGGAAAAGCTGCTCATTTCCCACACGCGCGAGCGTAACATCGGGCGTGGTTCTGTGCATGCTATTCAATTATTACTCGCTCAAATAGAAAAAGATAAATAATATGGAAACAGTTAAAGAAAAAATAGCCAATATCGGTTTATTTGCCGGCTTGCCGGTTGCAGACGAGGATAGCACTTTGCAAGCTGTAGAGGCCCTGGTGGAGGGGAAAATCAGCGGAATTTTGCTCTTGTGGAGCAAACAAAATTTTGCTGTGCTGGAGAAGCTACATTCGCAGTTCCCTAATTTATTGATTGGCGTGCAAGGCCCGTGGGCGCAAGTAAGTCAAACACTTGATAAAGGGGCAGATTTTGTGGTTTCGTCGGACATCCCTGCCAACGAACTAGGAAATGCTTGCTTGAAGCGCGAGGGGGATCGCTTAATTAGCTGGCAAACCGGTAAAGTGCTGGCAGATTGTTCCGATAAACTGGTAGTTTCCACCGATATTGAAAAGGGTGCTTGGGCCGCTATCACCAGCCGTGCGCAAACAGCTGTGCAAGAAATGCTAGGTTTTGAACTGCTGCACGTGGGGATCAATAACCCGGATGCTGAAACTTCCGGCACAGTAGCGGGCAAATTTGAACAAATTTTTGGCTTTCCCAAACAAGATAAGGGCGGGGCGTATTTTGCGGGCTCGTACATTGAATCTATGAAAAAGCCGTTCTACGGAACGCATGGGCACATTGCCATTGGCACCAATTATGCCGCGCGTGCCGTGTGGTATTTGCAGCAACGCGGGGTTGCATTCAATTGGAAAAGTGCCGGCTATAACCCGGACGGCAGCTTGCGTGTCATCTACTTGCAAGATGAAATTGGCGGCTTTGCCGTGCATGTTCTGCAGAAATAAGCACTTCCTTGTCTCTATTTTGTTTCCGGTCTTTGTTTGGTAAAATATAAGTATGAAACTTCGCGCTCTGCTCACTTGGATGATCTTTTGCATTGCTTTGCCGGTTTGTGCTGACCCGATTTACCGGGCTGGGCAAACTTCTTCCTCTTGGACCTCTTTGTTACATGGGGAAGTATCCGTAGATTATACGTTTTCTTCCCTCAAACTTGAGGATTATTTGGAGGAATATTCCTCGGACCGTTTGCATGGTTTTGGCGGCCGGGCCCTTTGGACACCGCTTCCGTGGTTAGGGGCGGGGATAGAAGGCACGCTTTTCGGTAAGACCGATTTGCAGGAAGCTATGGTCAATTCCTACAAGGCCTCCCGCGTGGGGGCGGTGGTCAAATTGACACTCACCCCGGACACAAATCCGCGCTTTTATCTTTTGGTGGGGTTGGGCCGCACCACCCACGAACTTAATTTCAGACGTTGGATCGGCAATTCGTGGCCAACTGTAAAGAAATCTATCCCTTACTGGGCTCTCGGGTTAGGGGTGGAAACTACGATTTGGAAAAATTTCTTTATGGGTGTGGAGGGGAATATTTTGTGGAACCAAAGCACGCAATTGTGGCGGTATCATAAAATTGCGGACCATTCGGAAATATCCCTGCGCATACGTGGAGGTGTACGGTTTTAATCTGCATTTTCCGGGCGTATTTTGAGGCGCGGAAGGAGGGAAAAAGAGCAGAAAAGTTTGAAAGCTTTCCCCAAAAATGATATACTAAGTAGGTAATAAGAAGCTGTACCCAATTTCCGCACGATTTACGCGCCCATAGCTCAATGGATAGAGTGTCAGCCTGCGGAGCTGAAGATACAAGTTCGATTCCTGTTGGGCGCAAGACCTTAAAAAAGCCATTTCTTCGACGAGAAATGGCTTTTTCTTATACTTCCTCGTCGTGCTTTTTTAAGCAACATAAGCAACAAGAACAATAATAAACTATAATAAGCAAGGACAGAGTTTGGACACTAGAATGTTTTAAGTGTCGTCGAGAAAATCAAAACTGTATTGCTTGCTACGGGAATCGAACTAAAATTCCCAAAATCCCGTTATTTTCCTCACATACTATAATTATCATTTCTCGTCGAAGAAGTATAAAAACTACTAAAAAAATTCTCGAAAACTATGAATATACTAGGCACAGTTTGGACACTATAATCTGTATCGACACGCCCGCAATTGTACGAGAAAATGCCCACTTTTTATTATGCCAACCTACATACTTTTGGACACTATAATTTAAGCAACATAAGCAACATTATGTATCATAAGCTATACAAACGCTCGGCAGAAAAACGGCAGAAAGTAGCGATTTGGCAAAAAACGCAAAAAAAGCAAAAAAGGCAAAAAAGTGTATATTCTTAGTGGACCCTTTTGGTACACACTAACCGAAAAACCCGGTTCCCAATATATTTTTCGCACTGCTTTTAACTTTTCTTGCATCTAACAAAACTAGTATTATGTATCTAATATAAGCAGGAGAAATGATATATGGAAATTACGATTCAAAAACATCACGAAAAAACTTTAGAAGAAATTAATGCCCAAACCCACCCATTTGAAGACGATTTGTTAGAGCGCAAAGAAATAGCCAATCACCTAGTACAAATCATTAAAAATACTAAATCTCCATTTGTATTCAATATTAATTCCCCGTATGGCACAGGTAAAACTTTCTTCTTAACTCGGTTAAAAGTATTGTTAGAACAAGAAAAATGTGCTGCCGTATTGTACAATTCTTGGGAAACGGACTGGGCAAATGATCCCTTCGTAGCTATATTGGAAGAAATCACGGAAGAAATAAACTGCCTCTTACAATCTAAAGATTCATTGATAACAAAGGCCGCCAAAGAAGCATGGAAATTCGTTACCCCTGCCTTTATAAGTTTAGGAGAGGAGTTTGTCAAACAATGTATTCCTGGAGTATCAATCATTGTTAATGCAACGGAAAAGGCGCTAGAAAGGAAGAACAAACACAATACCCCAGCGGCGGCTGCAACGCAATATCAAGCAATCAAGCAAGCCAAAGAGAATTTAAGGAAAGCTCTAGTAAAGTTTACCTCTCAACTTGAAAAGCCCTTGGTAATTATCATTGACGAATTAGATCGTTGTCGGCCCGATTATGCGGTTCGCACGCTAGAAGCTATAAAACATTTTTTTAATATTCCCAATATGATATTCGTTTTGGCCATAGATAGAGAACAAATCGAAAGTGCTATTAGTGTTCTATACGGGAAAAAGATTGAAAATCATTCTGCGGAATATCTACGGAAATTTATTGATTATGATTTTTACTTGCCTTATCCAAATCCATCCAATTTTTTAAATATGTTACTTGCTTTACATGTCAAAGAACTTATTCAACCATTTTGTCGACAGAAAGCAAATTGGACTACTCCTGTGGCAATGGCACTAAAACAAGGCTGGCAGGTTAATGCGTTGGATAATCAAATTTTATGGCATCTTAATTTTCTGTTAAAATCTCTAGCTAGATTTTTTAATTTTTCTCTTAGAGCACAAGAACAAATCGTCCTCAAAATACGCATGTTTGTATCAGCATTATCCGTTGAACAAGATGTTTTGTTGCCAGAGCTGTTAGTTTGGAATGTTTGTCTGTATGCTTTTGACAAGGAACTCTATCATAGATTCCAACGAGAAAAATTAGTTAAAAACATATTGTCGAAGAAAGACTCCTCCATCTTATCTGCTCACGAAAATATAAATTTTTCTTCATTAGATGAATTATTAAAGCCTGAACAGGACTCTAGTATCCCTTTATCATATCCATTGCCTATATGGATTGAAGCTTTATTGGACCCTAAAAAGAAGCTCTCTTCCGAAGGCAGATCTATGCCATATAATCCTATACGGACCAATTCAGTAGAAAAATATTTAACACTTACACCTCTTTTATAATACAAAGAGTCTAAGTTTTAAAGGGAAATTTGTATAATAAAAGAGATGAACCCGGAAGAAGAGGCACGTCAACTAATTGACGAGAAATTGACCGCAGCCGGATGGCTTATCCAAGACCGCAAAAATTTTGACCGTTTTGCAGGTTTAGGGGTGGCTTGTCGTGAATTTCTTATGGCGGATAACACCGAAGCCGACTATATGCTATTTGTTGACGGGAAAGCAGCCGGTGTTATTGAAGCCAAAAAAGCCCATACCTCTCTTAGTGGCATTGAAAACCAATCCAAAGGATATAGCTGTACCTTGCCGGATTACGTAAAACATTGGGCTTTGCCTCTTCCTTTTATATATGAGAGCAATGGTAGCGAAACATTTTTCACAGATGGAAGAGATCCCAAACCATTAGCTCGTCCTGTTTTTAGTTTCCATCGTCCCGAGACGCTCAAAGCCACCTTAGAACAGGGCTCTTCCTTGCGAGGGCGTTTACAGCATTTGCCTACTCTGGAAAAAGGCACATTGCGTGATTGTCAGTTTGATGCTATTACCCACTTGGAAAAATCATTGGGTGAGGGTCGCCCACGTGCGCTTATCCAATTGGCTACGGGTTCCGGAAAAACGTATACAGCGTGCAACTTTACCTATCGTTTATTAAAGCACGCCAAAGCCAAACGCGTATTGTTTTTAGTGGACCGCAATAACCTGGGTCGCCAAACCCTCAAAGAATTTCAATCTTTCCGGCCATCGGACGATAATCGTCTCTTTACCAATTTACACGTGGTGCAACATCTGCAATCTAACGTGCTAAATCCGGATACGGAAGTAGTAATTACCACCATTCAGCGTTTGTATTCTATGTTAAAAGGCGAGGCCGAATTTAACGAAATTAACGAAGAAACTTCCGCCTATGAAACGCCTGCTTTGGCTAATGTACAAGTAGCTTACAACCCAAATATTCCACCGGAGTTCTTTGATGTAATCATTACGGACGAATGCCACCGCAGTATTTATGGCTTATGGCGGCAAGTTTTGGAATATTTTGACGCTTTCTTAATTGGGCTTACGGCAACTCCCTCCAAACAGACGTTGGGTTATTTCAATCAAAACCTAGTAGCCGAATATCCTTACGAACGCTCCGTGGCTGATAATGTGAACGTCGGGTATGATATTTATCGTATTAAAACAGAAATTTCCGAGCATGGTGGCAAGGTAGAAGCAGGTTATACAATCCCTAAAATAGACCGCCAAACCCGCCATAAAATGTACGAAACGTTAGATGAAGATTTAACCTACTCGCCCGAGCAGTTGGACCGTGCGGTTACTTCACTTAATCAAATCCGTACTGTACTGCAAACATATAAGGATAACGTATTTACCACTTTATTTCCGGAACGTGCCTCCAACCCGGATTGGCTACCTAAAACCCTTATCTTTGCTAAGGACGACAATCATGCCGAAACTATCGTCCGTATAGCGCGGGAAGTATTTGCCCAAGGGAACGATTTTTGTAAAAAGATTACCTATAATGTATCCGGCGTCAAACCTGAAGAGTTGATTAACGAATTTCGCAACTCGCCCTCTTTCCGCATAGCGGTTACTGTGGATATGATTGCCACAGGAACGGACGTTAAACCACTAGAAGTGTTAATTTTCATGCGGGATGTCCACTCGGAACTATATTACGAGCAGATGAAAGGCCGTGGTTGCCGCACGATTCCGCTGGACGACTTACGTGCTGTTACGCCAAA
>JAGCWX010000023.1 GCA_017961585.1 Elusimicrobiaceae bacterium
CCCGACAAAATGGCGTGTGTGATTTTCACGCAAGGGTGCAATTTCCGCTGCGGCTATTGCCACAATCCGTCGCTTGTGCTGCCCGAACTGTTCGGCCAAAACCAATTGATTGACGAGCAGGAAGTTCTGCAATATCTCGAAGGCCGTAAAGATTGGCTCGAGGGCGTGGTGATTACCGGTGGCGAGCCGACAATCCACGGCGACTTGCCCGATTTTATCAAGAAAGTCAAACAAATGGGCTATTGCGTGAAACTCGACTCAAACGGCACCAATCCCGATATGCTCGAGCAACTTCTGGCCGACAAATTGCTCGATTTCATTGCAATGGACATCAAATCGAATCCCGACGCCGAGAGTTATTCAAAAATCATCGGTAAGGACGCAACTGCCATAATGCCAAATGTTTGGCGGTCGATAAAGATTATCCAACAGTCGGGCATCGGCTACCAATTCCGCACCACGCTTGTCCCGCACGTTCATCCCGTTGGCATCGCCGACGACATTATCAACTTCCTTGAGTACGACAACAACTTCATCACCCAACAATATCGCGACGGCGACACGGTGGCGAAGAATCTAGCGGAATGATAAACAATGAAAAGAAGTCTGGGGTCAGTAATCGGCACCGCATTAGTTGTCGCTCTCTTTTCGAATTGCGGAAAAAACGATGTTGATGCAGTCGATTTAGGCTTGACTAGCGGCACTCTTTGGGCAACCCGCAATGTGGGCGCTGTAAATCAATGGGACTACGGCGAATATTTTATGTGGGGAATGACTGTCGAAACTATTGATTACGACTGGCTTAACTATAGTTTATGCAAGGCAGACCAAAGCCGACTAACCAAATACTGCAACATTGCGGAATTTGGCGACAATGGTCTGACTGACACTATCAGTACACTTGAAGCTAATGACGATGCCGCCACAACCAAATGGGGACACCACTGGCTGACGCCGACAATGGCACAATGGTACGAACTTGCCAATGAGTGCTACTGGGTTTGGACATCCAATTATAGGAATTCTAAAGTGTGCGGATATATCGTATATAAAGCAAAGATTGACAGTGACAAAGGCGTCTTCATACGAACACCTGACGCATCCTACTCTACCGCCGACACGCACATTTTTCTGCCGGCCAACGGCTACCGTTATGGTCAGAATTATTATTACGACAATATATTCGGAAATTACTGGTCGGGTACGCTCTGCAAAGATTATCCGTGTCACGCCGGCAATTTTGTTTTCGACTCTACAGGCATTGTTCCCGAGAGCGATTGGTGCAGTCGCATCGACGGACTTTCAGTCAGACCGGTGAGAAAGCGTTAATCGGCAACGTTTCGCTCTTTTCTGGCACTTATTACCATACATCTGCGCTATCAGTGCCAACTCTGTCCGAAAAAATATACTTTTGCACAATTTTGAAAATGTTAAACTTTATAAAGATTCAAAGCAAATCAACAAACCAATATCGGCAAAAGACTGAAAACCAACCAAAAACCACTAAAAACCAATTATTTACACGGCGGCAATAGAACGTTGAAAGTAGAAACAAATAGAAACAAAACGTAACAAAAGTAAATTGGATTGTTACAATTTTGTTACAATGCTTATATTTGCAGTGCAAACACAAAAACGTTCTAAAATGGAAAATTCAATTTTCACGCCTGACAAACGGCGGCCAACCGATGAGCAACTATTTTGGGATTTAAACAACACGTTGAAAACGGCGCGCGCCAAAATTCGCGTATATAGCCGCAACCCATACGAGAGGTACGAGCAAAACATTTATGTAAGTTACTACGAGAACGGCAAACGCAAGCAATTGGCGGTTTATTCGGTCCTGGATAAATATGGAATCGAACGGCGGCAAATTTACCCCAAACTATTTGCAGAGGTTAACAAGCAAACGCGCGAAGTAAACCAAACCACCATAAACCAACTATATACGGCGTTGTTTGAACTGGCGGCGAAACTGCAATCAGGAACGGCGGCGGCAACGGCAAAGAAAAAAACAATGCTATTTGATTATGTGGCGCAAGTTGATAAAGAGGCGAAAGCCAACGGCCAAACAACGCGCGGTTTTGTGCAGTTGCTTTACTGGTTACAAAACACGGCGCAAGATTGTAAAATAAAAGACCTCAACGCGGACTATATAAAAACGTTTCTTCAAACAATAGCCAAAAGCGGAATAAAGGAAAGCACACAAAAAACGATTTTCAGCACTTTACGCGCCGTTCTGAATAGGGCGGTGCAAAGCGGAATAATAAACGAATCGCCACTAAAACGAGTTGGGCGGCAATATATACCCCGCTACGAACGCAATGCGGCGCGTATTAGATACCTGACAAAAGGCGAACTAAATGTATTGGCGAAATGCTACGAAAACGAAAGCGATGAGCGGACCAAAAAAGCACTGCAAATATTTTTGTTTCAGTGTAACACTGGTTTTAGAATTGGCGATATAATGCGTTTGCAATGGCAAAATATAGACCTGGAAAACAACAAAATTCTAATCGTAGAGCAGAAAACCAAAAAGACAATGAGTAAAAGGCTTACAGGCGGGGCGCGGTATTTTTTGCCAACAAAGCGCGCCAACGGCCTTGTGTTTGGCGGTTTCTTCAATACTACAACGCGAATCAACCAATTGATAAAAAAATACGATGTTACAATCGGCAAACACCTATCGACACACGTAGCGCGGCACACGTTCGCAACAATTTTACTTAAAGTAACAAACGGCAATCTGCCAATCGTTCAGGCGGAGTTAAACCACTCAACAATAACAACAACCGCGATATACGCAAAAATACCTGACAACGAGAGAGCCGCCGCAATGCAAAAATTTGATACATTTGTAAGCGATTTTCCGCAATAGGAACGCAATAAACGTGTTTGCAACCGCCTGAATAGGGCGGTTTTTTTATGCCTGAAAGCCAACCGAAAACACCGCAAAAACAATCGTTTTACAATCATTTACAATCAAAAACAATCGGTTTACATTCAAAAACATTCAAAAAGCCGTATATTTGTGGTGTCTAAATCTATCGAACGCTAACAATCTTTGTAAGCGTATTTTGTTGAGTGTAAAAACTAAACGCCGTTTATGGTGTGGCAAGCGGAAACGCCCCAAACTTTTCGATAGAAGTTAGACCACCTAAAAGCGGCTTTTTGTTTAATGTCTAAATCTATCGAGTATGAGTTACTTTTTGAGCGAGGGAACGGAAAAGGCCCTACAATTTTACGCCGATTTTCAATTGCTTTTCGGCGCGCGTTTTCACGAACTGAAACCAACCGCCGCCGATATTGCGGCGTTTGTAGAACTTGACAAAGCACTAAAAAACATTGTTTTGTCGGAAATCGAAAGCACCGATTTTGAGAGCCTGAAAGCGAATTGTTTTAGCAAAGAATAGACCGCAAAACGCGGTTTTAATTTAGCGCATTGTGGCGGCCTTTACGTTGTGAAACGTTGAGGCCGTTTTTATTGATACCACCGCCGCCAACGGCCTGACTATTGCCGCCTGGTGTATGGCGTTGAGGTATAAGGCGAAAAAAAACATATTCAAAGCGCAAAACGCGCCAACGCGCTAACAACCAATAAAATAATTTTTTGCCGCCGTTTTTACAATTGCCGATATGTCAAACAATCGACAACCAAAATACAACCAATGACAATAGCGGGAAAAGATTGTAACAAATTGTAAATTTGGCAGTTAGGAAAGAATAGCCGACTATTGCCGTGTAAAACTTTTAATATCCTTTTATTATGGCAAACACGGAAAAGAAAAGCGTAAAAACGCAAATTTTAGAACACCTACAAAGCGGCGGAGAGATAACACCGCTAATCGCGCTAAATCGGTTTAATTGTTTGAGCCTTCCCGCGCGAATCTTTGAGTTACGGCGCGAGGGTTACGCAATCCAAAGCGAACTAATTGAAACCAAAAGCGGCAAACACGTAGCGCGATATTGGATAAATAAGTAATTCACAATCAATAAACTAAACGCAATGGAAAAAGAATTTTACACAATCGAAGAGGCCGCGAAATTGTTATCAGTAAGCAGAAAAACAATCTACAATCAGATTGCGGCAAAGAAAATGAAAGCGCAAAAACGAATCGGCGCGCGCCGCCTATACGTTCCCAAAAGCGAACTGCTAAATTTTGTGGAGGTGTGGTAAATGGTTGGTTTTGATACATTAGAGTTTAAAGTAATGCGTTCGCGGCGGTTTTGTGAGCGCAAAAGCGAAACGCCGCCAACTTACTACGATTGCAACCGCTTTAAGGTGCAGTTTATGAATTACGGCGCGTTTTATGATAATGGTTGGCTGAAATTTAGCGGCTCAATCCAAAAAGCGATAGACGGCCAAAACATAAACTGCAACTATCAGGCGCAAACCGCCTATATTTTGCAGTTGTGCGAGTTGTTGAACGTTAAACCTGACGTTGTAAAGGTTACGCGCTACGATATAGCAACCACAATCGAAACCGAAACGCCGCCCAACGTATCAATGCGCAATTTTGGCGAGTTATCAGGCCGCGTTAAACGTGTGGTTGGTAGTAAGATATTTTCAGTTTACTACGATAAATACAAAACGCGCCAAACGCTAACAAACGGCAAAGTTGAAGAGGTGCAAAGCGCGCTTTTATTCTACGATAAAGCGGCGCAAACGGCGCAAGCGGGTAATTTGTTGAGGTGTGAATATCGCAACCTCAAACCACCGCAAAATAGCACACTGGCGGTAATTTTCCGCAACCTACCAAAATACGCGGCGGGAATCGCGAGCGAATTAGACAAAGTGCAGATAATAAACCAAAACAACGTAATAATGAAAGCAACCACAAAAGCAGAACTAAAAAACGCGCTGACTATTTACGCAATCAGGGCGGCAGAGCAAAACAACCCCAATTTTATAGCCGAAACGATTGAGAAACTGAAAACCACAAGCGGGGCGGATAAACGCGAGTTTTGGCGTTTCAAACAAGGAATCGAAACGGAGTTGAGGGCGCAAACCACCGCCGCCGATGTGGATATTTTAGAACGCCTGAAAGCGGCCTTTTTGAACGTTTGACAAACTGCAACTTTCAAAGTGTAAGCGAATATACAATAGTAATAGGCGTTAAAAAGTTTCCTTTTTTTGGAATTGTGCAAGGTGTTAAAATGCTAATTGATAGTTGATTAATAGATTGTAACAATAGGCGCAAATTTGGACTTTCAAAACGAATGATAATGAATGTAAATGAATGTAAATCGATTGTAAACACGGCGAGAGCAAAAAACAACCACTTACAAACCGAAAGCGAAACGCGCCTATTTGCTTATAAATCGAAAGCAATGGCGGCAAAATGAATGTAAAACCGATAAAAATTAATGAATTATGCCACAACCAAAGGGAAAAAGCGGCAACCCAAACGGCCGCCCAAAGGGAACGCCCAACAAAGTAACACGCGATTTGCGAGGTTGGATAAATAAACTATTAGCAGACAACCAGGCGCAAATAAAACGCGATTTTAAGGCGTTAGAACCAAAAGACCGCGTAACTCTCTATGAGCGTTTTTGCGCGTATGTAATACCAAAGCAGCAAGCGCAAAGCGTCAATTTTGAGCAGATAACAAGCGAACAAATTAGCGAATTGGCGGCGAACGTATTAAACAACCTAAACGAAAACGAAAGATGATAGTAAAACTTGACAAAGAGCGGAAGATTTTTCTACTGAAAGCCCTACAATCAGGCGAAATTGAAACGGCAATAGTTGAGAGTTGGCGTAGTGATGCAAAACAAATGACCGATGAGGATATTGATAATGAGATAATAAAACTGGAAGGTATCTCTGGCAATAACTTTTCATTGTGTCCGCAACGTGTAAAAAGTCGATTGTGCCCATACAAGTATTTGAATTTGGCGGCAATCGATGAGGGAGTAAAGAATGTAAACCGACAATAAAAACGAAACAAACGGCGAATATGCAAGCATTTGTTTATGAAGTTACGGCGGCGGCAAAACTTATGAATGTGGACACCGAAACGTTGAAAAAAAGCGCTTTTGCACGTTATAAAAACGGCGAATATTACGTACATACGCTATTGGTGGATTTATGGAATAATGGCACGTTCACACCGTTAAGTAGAGAAAAACTAATGCTACCAAAGCGGCGGTTTATGGAGTATATGACACCATTTTTGGCAGATATGAGCGAACCCGAACTAAACATAATGCTTGACGCGTTCAACATACTACTTGACGAACTGAAAAAAGAAAGCACCCATTAAACCCCTAAATATGAATAATTTAATAACAATAATAATCCCGATACACAACGGCGAAAAATGGCTAAAAACGTGTTTTGATAGCCTGACGGCGCAAACCAACCAAGCGTTTAATGTAATCGCCGTTTTGGATAATTGCACCGACCAAAGCGAAACCGCCGTAAATGCCTACAAAAACCGCCTACAACTGCAAGTTATAAGCGTAGCGCATAAATCGGCGGCAATGGCACGAAACGAGGGATTAAATCGAACGCAAACCGCTTATTGTACGTTTGTCGATTGTGATGATTATTTGCACCCCGAGACTATATCCGATTGTTACAAATTGGTTTTGCAATCGGCGAACCAATGGCAGAACGTTTATAGTTTTGGAATAGTAGGGCGGCGAAAAAAAGATACACACCAAACAAACCTAAATTCAGATGATTTAAATCAAAACACTTGTGTGGCGCGTTTGTATAACACGGCGTTTTTAAATCGTAACAATATCAGGTTTTGTGATATACCACTACGCGAAGACTATTTATTTTTTCAAAAATGCCGCGTTTTGAACCTTAAAGAAACAAACGGCGCAATAGGGTACGTAGAATATAGCCGCGTTTTGTATTATGTAAATCGCAATGACGGCACAAAATACGATAAGACAAAAATTGAAACGGCGCAATATTGGCAGCGCGTAATTGACTATATAAGGCCGTTTTATTCGATAGCCGATAATGGCACGATTTATATGTTGGCTGAAATATTAGTGCAATCAGGAACGGCGGCGGCGCGTGAATTGTACGAAACCACACCAAAAGCGATAAAACACCGACTTCAACAAAATAGTGTTTTACATCCCAAACAATATAGAGCGAGGGTAAAACACTGGAACGCAAGCGGCGAAAATTCGATTTTTCAACGCCTGACAAACGCCAAAAATCGAATGTAAACAACAAACAAAAACAATCAGGCGAACCGCCACCAAAACAACCGACCGCAACCGCACAATCAGCGGTTTTTTTTATTTTTGGCGCGTTGTATATATGGCGGTTTTGTTACAAAAGTGTTACATAAAAAGAATCAAAGCATAATAAAACGCTAATAATCAACATAATAAAACAATTTGTTAAAATCTTATAAATATTTGAAACAGTGGGAAAGACACTATTTGACAAGATTTGGGACTCGCACGTCGTTCAGGTAATCCCCGACGGACCGACCCAACTTTACATCGACCGCCTGTATGCCCACGAGGTGACATCACCGCAGGCATTC
>JAGCWX010000024.1 GCA_017961585.1 Elusimicrobiaceae bacterium
AATAAATGACAATAACAATACCGTATGAAGTAGTTGCCGTGACAGTTGTTTTAGGAGCGTTTGTTTTTGGGCTTGTTTTAGGCGTAATTGTAGCAGGTGCCGCGTTAGTGAACGCCGAAGAAGAAGAGGAATAACGCCATGGCAGAAAAAAGAATTGTTTGTTTTGAAGTGAGTGGCGAGTGTCGCTACTTTCGCGACGTGAAAGAGCAATTTTTTGATACGCCGCCCGGAACGTACTGCGCCGCGTGTTTGCATAGCGGTTGGGAAAGGATTGACCCGTCCGCGTGCAAAACGTGCAAGCGCGAAAAGTCGTTTGAAGGGAAAACGCGCGACGAAATTAAGACGCGTATGGCAAAAGCAATTTGTTTGGAAGATGAACACAATGCTTGCGAAAAAGAACTGTGCGATGAATGCGAGGGGTGGAAAACGTGCCTTGGATATGCAGAAGTCGCGCTAAATGCAATCTTACAGGAGAAATAACTATGGAAACACCAGTTGAATATAACGCCGGAACGAAGAAAGAAGAACGAATTTTAATCACGCGTCTATATGACGGCAAGCCGGTTAAAGCCGTCAACATAGAACTAAACAAGGCCGTAGAAATAATGGCCAAGGCCGATTGGAAAGCAACCGTGTGCGCCAAAAACGGGCATTCAGTTAGCGAAATACCACAAGCCAAATGGGACGAGGAATGGAAGAAATTGCGTGCCGATTACAAAAAGATATACCTAATGGGCGCGCTTGCGGCCATTGAAACGTTGTTGGGGTACGAATGATAGGGTGCGCGCTTATGTCCGTTTGTATGTGGTGTTTTGCCCCGGCAAGCCCTATCAGCACGCCGGCTAGACAACAGCCGGTACACATGAACACGTTTGAATGGAAACGAAGGAGAAAAAATGGGTTGCGACACTTGTAAGCACCGCCGCGCAAGAGGGCATTGTGATTTTTACCATATCTGCCCCGGCCGGACACGCAATCTCTTTGAGAAGATGTTCGGTAAGGAGATATGTGACAAATTAAAGTTGTAAGGGGTTAGAAATGGGGAAAGATGAAATAACGAAGAAATTGAACGCAAATATTTTAGTAGTTAGCGCAAAAAATCTTCAATTCATTGAGAAGGAAGGTCAGCCCGACAGTTTAGACGGCGAAGATTTACGCATTGTGGCGTACAAGGACCGCGAAGCACTCCGGGAAAAAATTGCCAAAGCGTTATACGACTTTGACACCCCGAACGTTTGCCGGAACGCTTTTGATTGGGACCGCCATAGCGAGGCATACAAAGCCGTCTATTACAGGAGTGCTGAATTTGTTGTAAATGCGATTGCCGGACCTCCGACCGACAACAATGAGTAAGACCGTAAAGAAGTACAGCCCCCTGTTACCGGGGGGCTTTTAACCGCTATCAAGGAAACCGTATGAAAGAACCGTCAGTATTTAGAAAACCAAAGTCACCCTATTGGTGGTGCGACTTCGTTTACAAGAAGAAACGCTATCAAAAGGCCATGGATAAGAACAAGAAACGTGCTATCCAAAAGACGAAAGAGTTGCAAACGAAACTACGCCTTGAAAACTCCGGGGATAGAAACCTGTGGAGCGTGTTCAAGGTGGAGTATTTTGAATGGGCCAAAGCCAACAAGAACGCGCAGACCGTATACCGCGATCGGCTATCGTTGTCGTACTTGGAAGAGTTTAAGCCGGATATTCACTTTGTAACCGATATTACTCCGGCCTTGCTCGACAAGTTCAAGGCCTATTTAATCAACCGTTCCCGGGCGTTAAAAGAGCAAGCCGTAAATCTCAAGCGCAAGTTCCGGGGAATGGGGGAACACGGCATAAACCGCACCTTGCAAAGCGTGAAAGTAATTGCGCGCAAAGCAGAGGCATGGGGATATTTCCCGGCCCCGCAAAAGTGGGAAACTATCTCAAAGATAAAAACAGCGGTCGGGCGCGTTGTGTTCCACACGGCAGAGGAATTGGAACGGCTGATTGACTATTGCCGGGAAGTCGCCGAAAACAACGATATTCACTATTGCCCGTATGAAACGGTCATTATGTTAGGGGCACGCGCCGGGTTGCGCCGGGGGGAAATACAAAACTTGATGTGGACCGATATTGATTTTGAGCGAAACATCATCACGATTCAACCCAAGGAAGATTGGCACCCCAAGACGTACGAGTGCCGCGACATTCCCATGGCAAAAGACCTGCGCGAGCACTTGTTGAGCATACCGCGCCGGGGGCCGTATGTGTTGTACGACATCTACGGGCAACGTTTCTCTATGGGTAGTTTAACAAACTACTACCGGGTCAAAATTGCGCGGAAAGTTGGCATAGATAGTTTTATCCATAAACTACGGCATACTTACGCAAGCCACCTTGTACAAAACCGCGTAGATTTGTATACTGTATGTAAGTTGTTGGGGCATAAAAGCATAAAGACAACCGAAATTTACGCACACCTCATACCCGATACCTTACAACAAGCAGTTGACCGGCTCCCGCCACTCCATTTGAGTGTAGGGAAAAGTGTAGGGAGTTGCGCCAATTTTATCCACCAACGCGCGGAAACAAGAAACGCACGAAACAGAGCGCGCACGACCTAAAACGGAACTAAAAAGAACGTCAAACAGGAAGATAGACGGTAAGATGTGTTCTATTGCTAACTTCCTGTTGGGCGCACGATTTACCGACGGTAGTATAGGGAAAAGTGTAGGGAGTTTTCAAAAGCCCCTACACTTTCTCTTTTCCTTGAACGCATAAAAGAACGCAGAATTATTTGTTTTTAATTCTGCGTTTTTTGTTGCGAAAATTGGCTTTCGGCCCGGTTACTCACATTTGCAAGGTTGCACAGCGTTTTCAATTTTCATCATTTTCCGCATGGCGTACTCTTCCTTTTTCCCTTTGTTCCAGTTTTGCACCGGGCGCATGTAACCTACAACGCGCGAGAAAACCTCACAGGGGGAACCATGGCAAGGTTCGGCCTTCACTTCTTCTATCTTCTTCTTTAATTCCTCCGGGCTCATATTTTTAATGCTGTTTTTGAACTGATTTACTTCTTCATTTGACATAATTTTCCTCCAAAAAGCCGATAAAAAACTCCCCGCATTCCACACAGGGAGAAAAGCGACTATCTATCTGCGTCCACTTTTTTTATTTGTAAATCGGGCGGGCGGCTCCACCCTTGCACCTACCTATTATGCACTAGCCACCCGCCGTACGTCGTACTCACCGGGAGAGGTAAAAAATACCAAAACCCTCTCCCGTACTACTTGGCATTATTGCTGATAAACGTGCAACTTTTTGGGTTGCACAAGCAAAAATGAATAAGCAACGCGCGCACGTTTTGGTCATTGACCCCCTCGTCCGCATAGTCAAACGGTACGAGGCACGCGCTATTGTTTGTTGCGGTTAGCGACTTCGTGCAACCGCTTGCGAGCGTCGTCAATAGACAAACTGTAAACAGTATCAGCAACTTGTTTCGCACGTTCTTGCTCCCTGGCTTGTTTTTTGAGTTCTGCCTTGAGTGATTCCAGTTGCGCGGCCTTGCTCCCGTTCTTGTGCGCCAAGAACAAAGCCACCACAAAGGCACAAACAGATCCCAATATCAAAGCAATCTGTTCCCACATTATTTGGCCTTCCCGATAAAGGAACCGTCATCGTTACACAATGACAATGCAGAAAGAACTTTAATAAACTTGGCCAAAAAGTTATCGTCTTTTTGGGTAGGGGTCAGTTTCACGATGAGAGTTGCCAACGCAACTACTGCCCCTAAAATTTGTAGGCATTCGTCATAATGTTCGGTAACAAACTTAATCATAATCAATACACTCCTTCGCGCATAATGTACGCTAATTTGTACGCGCGCCCTTTTACCTGTTTGGCCCAACGGCTAACGAGCATTTCTTCGCTCGCGGCTTTGTAATCTCCGGCAACGATGAAAGCGAGGGTCTTGCGGAAAGTACAAAGTTTTTTGATACCCATGTTAAATGCCATATCCAGTAAGACAAATTGCCGGGCCTCATCAAGTTTTTCGTACCACGGGAAGGCAACCTTGAGGGCGGCTTCGGCTTGCTCTAAATCTTGCTTTAAGAGCATAGTTGCAACTGTTTTACCGATGACATTATCTTCCAAGTTATGGCCGTAACCTACCGTCAAATGCCCGGTCGGGCACTTGTAGGCAACGGGGGCATATCCTTCAAACGTCTTTACATACTCTGCGGCTTTTTCGTAATTTTTCATTTTTGTTTTCCTCGGTGTTCGCTTAATAGAATACCCTTAATCATTTTCAAGTCGTCCATGATAATCTTCCAGTAAGCGTCCTGCTTTTCCTGTCCTTTTTCCAAGTCGGAAACTTTGTCCTCAAGCGTTTTCACGCGCGGGGGCAATCCGTGTATGGTAGAGAACCAAACAATGATTGCTACGGTAAGTCCAACGATGTACCCTAATACTTGTAAGTGGTCGTAATTTAGCATAGTTAATCCTCACTTGGCACAATGTTGGATCGCGAATTTTCAATGGCGTTTTTGCCGGCGGTACGCGCCGATGTAGCGGCCGATTTTGCGGCGTTCCATGCGGCGAGTTTGGTCGCTTTTTGTGCTACAAGCGCGTCAAGCGTGTCTTGCGCGTCGTCAATATCTTCTTGGTCGGCTTCTTCGGCAATGAGTGTTTCAAGCACTTCACGAGCAACGGCAATTTCGTTCATCAAATTCCAGTAATTTGTTTCGGCGGTGTGTTCCGTTTGTATATCAGCACCGTTGATGTTCACCGTCCGCGAATCGGTCAGGGCATACCATTGGCTGTTAAAGTAGATGTACATACGAATAACAGGTATGCCGTCAATCACTTCGTTCACGCCCGGCACCGCGTAGATGTACTTTGAATCACCTGTGGCGGGCAGTTGTGAAACGATAAGGATATTCAGGCCGACCGTTCCCTGTGCAAAGGCCGGGTGTTCCATACCCGTACCCGTTGCGAATTGGGAAACGGTCCGCGTCATTCCGCTTTGGAATGTTACCGTTCTATTGTTGGGCATTGGGAACCTCTTGCGGCAAAATCTTTACCACACACGAAGTGTCAACGGTCGCACACTTGCTGTTTGCGTCAATCAATTTCAATGCCGCAAAGTAAGTGTCGGGCGGTATAGCCAACGTGTCATCTTTATCAAGCACCATTTCAACGTAGTAGTAAGTGTTTCCACCCGCGTCTGTACCGCTTGAAATAGTACCCGTTTTTGTAACCGGGCCAACGCTATAACGTGCAGAATAGCCCGTGTAGTCACCGGCGGGCAATATCCAACGATTGGTCTGCCCGTTAAAATCAGAGTCGTCGCCCTGATGTAATACTAAGTCGTAGTCCACCATTATTCTTCCTCGCTTTCTTCAGTTTCTTGGGCTTCTTGCTCTGCGGTTTGTGCCGCCGCTTCTTCTGCCGCTTTGCGTTCCGCTTCTATGCGGGCCGCGCATGCCGCGCACAGGTCGTTGCCGTGCACGGTGTTTCCGTCGTTTGCCCCTTCCAGTAATTCCGGGGCAAATTCCATTTTCAAATCTTTAATCTCAATAATTGTGTCGCATTCGTTGCATTTAATAAAAGTCATTGTTGCCCCCTAAATTACAAGTTGGATATATCCACCGGCTCCGCCGGCTTGTGCTCCGGATCCACCCGCACTACCACCGGCACAGTTTATGGACCCAGTAATTGAAATTTCGTTACCTATAAAAGCGGCACAGCCACCGCCACCACCACCGCCTTGTGCATATAAGTATCTTCCAGATGAAGAATAGGTTTGTGTCCCGCCGTTTGTACCAGTTAATGTTAAAGTGCCAGCAATTACGATTCTGCGCGCTATGATAATAAGACCACCACCGCCCGTGCCCCCGGAGGCGTACTTAACATCTTGTGATAGGGAATAATTCGAATAAGAATACCCTTTTCCTCCGGCACCGGCTCCACAGCCCCCTGCTGTGTATCTTGTTGCAATTTCACTTTTAATATACTGTCCACCACCGCCCCCGCCACCACACCATGGAATTTGGTCAAAATTTAATGAGGCGAGCGCAACTTCTGCGGCATTCAAATCCATACTACCGCCTGAGGACAGGTTTGTCGCACCAATTCCCGATAACACATAATCGTATTCTCGCAAGTCGGCCGGATATCCTTTACCGCATTCTTCATAATTTGTGCCCCCGGCAAATCCTTTCCCTGATAAATTGATTGTTCCATTGATTGTACAAGTGCCGGTGCAACGAATAAAAAGTGGACTTCCGGCGGTTGTTTTTGATAAGGTTATGCCGGAATTAAGTGTAAAATTTTCAAAATTTTTCATGCGGTCATAACTACCGTCAGCCACCATGGTGACATCACCGTCACTGCCGTCGCCAAATAAATAATCCATACTGTTACTCCCTCCTGCCAAAGATACGATTTCGCTACCGTTCCAAGCGTTTAATGTGTTTGTGTCAAGGTTCCAAAAGACAAAGCGGTCCGTGGCCCCGATTTTGCCCGCTGTTACGAGGACTTGCACTTCTACCGTCGTGTAAAGGTTGAACCCTTTGAAATATGCGTTCCCAAAAGGATTTGTTTTCGTTCCCAAGGGAAGCGCGTGCGAAGTGTCGGCTTGACCGTTCTCGTCAAAAGGAACGAGGCCTTCTTGCGAGCCATACTCACCTAACGATTTTGTTAGTTGTTTGGCCGTTAATACTTGCCGTTTTCTGTAAATAGTGGCTTGATTCGGTTTTGTCATTTTTACTCCTTGTATTCCAAAAGCGTTAGTGTCGTTTTGGTGTCGGTATGTTTAAGGCCGTACACTACAAATTGCACTTCCGGGTTGATTTTTACTGCGCCGATCGGCTGTTCCAGTACGCCTACATCTAATTGCGATACGTTGAGCACAAAGGCGTTATCTATGGCCCCCATTTGTTCTACGCGCACCCGGTCCATAACTTTGATGAACGGGCAAAGGGGCAAATCTACTTTGAAACTGGCGCGCTTGACGCTATACTTTGCACCTAAATAGTTGATAATGGCTTGTCGGTCGGTAGAGGAAGAAACCCCTTTTATTTCTACCTTTTGACTTGTTTTGAATTTCGGCACAGGAACTTCAAATTTTTCGTCGCTCTTTTCCCAGTAAAATTTTTCAATCACGCGTTCGCTCCCGGTTCGGTAATCGTACACCTTGAGTTTGCGCTCCGGCAAAGAGCCAAATTCGGCGGCCACACTTACGTTGGGCTCTATGGCTTGAAACCTAAAAATACCGTCGGTGTCAATGTAAAATACGCTATGCCCTTTGGCTAATTCTTTGAGCAAGTCAATTACTTTCGTGCCCTGCTCAAATTCGCTCATATCTACCGTGGCGTTATACCCGGCGTTGATGTAGTCGGAACTTACGGTGAAATAGTCCGTAAAAAAGCCCCGGTTCATCACGTCATAGACAACGGCGTTAATCGTTGAGCCGTTAATCGTGCCTAATTCTGCCAAGGTAATATCACTCATCAACTTGGTGTAGGCGTACGCGGTAATGTTTTCAATGACGGCTTGCGTGCTTTCGGCTTGTGTGTATGCGGAACGGTCATCAAGTAACCCTTCAAACAGGGTGTCGGTCGTTTCGCCATTGAACGAGCATTGAATTTTGAACTTGGAATAGTGCCGGACAAAGCCGTCGTGCCAAATGCTTTCCTCGTTATCTTCATCACTCATTTCGCCGTAGACGTTCACAAGTTTGAGAGTGGCGTTGTCTTGTTTGACTTCGCCGAACTCCCATGACTTGTAATCGAGCGACCGATTGATACCGTTAATTGTGTTGTTTGTGGTGTAGGCTGTTATATCTTGCCAATTCGTTTCGTAAAAAACTAACTTTTGCATGGAAACGTTACTAATCGTGCCGGTAAAACCGTTTATCCCGGTAATGTAAAGCGTGGTATTTCCTTTGGAACATACATCAATGGAAATGTGACCCATACGCCCGGTAGCGGACGCGGGTGTTCCTTCGTCCCCGCACTTTACTTGTACGTCGCCTTGCTGATATTCCAAGATGTCAAATTGCACCCGGTACCAACTGCTTTTTATCATAGAGGATACCGTTTGTGTCAGCGAAGTGCCGGACACATACGAGAAAAGCGCACGCGCGGCAGAAGCATTTATTGTAATCCCTGTGCCGGCGGTCCACCCCGACCCGGTAAAAGTGCGGTCAGAGGCCAACTCCGTACCGTCAACAACGGGCGTTGCAAGACGGCGCAAAACGCTAAACTTTTTGCGTAGTTTTATGGCACTTCTCGAAAAGTATAACGCTTTGCTAGTCGTTGTCATTATTCAACCTCTACCAACTTCACGCTGTCGCGCAAGCCGGTCCAGTAAAAATTATCCTTCAAGTTCGGTTTCCCGTTGCCGGAAAAAGACACTTTGAAAAAGTCATCAAAAAGGAACGGACGGAAACGGTACTTGAATTGCGTTTCATCACCGCCACACGGCCACATATGGAACGGGGTTCCCATGCTTTGTAGCGTGTTCAATAAATCAATATCCTCTTGCGATAGCGAAAAAATATCAATGGAAAAGGTCCACGATTGACCACAGTTGAAAATAAAGTGTTTGCCGTTTTGCAATTTGAGGTCGCCTTGTTCGCGGGTCAATGTGTTTTTGAGTTCTTGCGGTTGTTGGAATTGTCCGAGCGTGGTCAAAAGCATAATTTCCCCGATATGTTTTTCTTCATTGGGGGTCATTGTCTTGGCGGCCTCAATGCGGATCGTTTCAATATCGTCCCGGTAAGGGAACGTAATGACCGTGAAATTGCGGGCCGTTTGTATATCATAGTTAGTAAGAGCCGTGCTGTTTATCTTGACGGTAAAAGGCGGTTTCAAATTATGATTAGCAATGACAATGGTGTCACCGTACAAGTCAGCCGAAAACGTGCGGAGTATGTACGAGGTAGTGCTGTCGCTGTTTTCGCCGGACGAAATCCACCCGAAATCACGCGAGCCGTTAAATGCTTCTACCGCGTCATCGGAAGAACTTGACGCGCTTGCAGTACCGCCTAAACCGATAACGGCGTTGTCATCGGAAAAGAATTTAATACCATTAAAGAATTTTCTCATTTTACATTCTCTCCCCGGTTGGGAACGGAGCCATGCGGCCGCCCGCTATGCTCTCACTCATTTTTTGGCCCAACTTTTCAATAAGGCTGTCGGTACTGTCGGACAAGACATCACCGTTGAAAATAAAATTGTTGTTGACGTTTAAGTCGTTGGCGTTCTGTTGTTCAAACAGGTTCTCGGTGTTACCCAACATCAAGTCGCCACTACGCAAGCCCTCTGCGAACGTTTTCGGTACAACGATTTCCCCTTGGTGCACGGTCGCTACCATATCTTGCGGAATTTCAGGCGTACCTACTGCTAATTGAATACCTACGATTTTGCCTACGTTCATCAACCCCGTAGCGATTGCCGCTGCCGCCGCAGCCGCACCTAACGCCGGACCGACAATCGGGATCCCCGCCATAGCGGAATAGGCCGCGTTTGCGGCTTTGTAAGTATCTACGGTTGCGGTCATAACTGCCGCCGCTTTTCCTACCGCCGCCATTTCTTTGTTCTTTGCGTTTTGAAGTTGCGAAATGTAGTTGAGGGAGTTCATAGCGGTCTTGGTGCGTTCGTCCGCTAAAAACTTATCCAATGCGTTAAAAGAGATTTTGTTCGCTTCCTGTTCGGCTTGCAAGGTGCGTTGGTAAGTGGCATATTCTTCATCAAGAGCCATCATTTGTTCTTGCAATTCCAGTTTTGCATTTACGTCGTTTGCGTTGTGTTCGGCAAGGTATGCAATTTGATTTTCAAGCATAGTGCGCTTGGCTTGGTAATCTTGGTCTGCGCGGAGTATTAGTTCGGCTTGCTCATACCCCGTTTGCGCTTGCTCAATTTCGGCAACCTTGTTCAAGTAGTCCATGTGTGTTTGCAACTTGAAATCAGACACACGTTTGGCGCGGTTTTCCGCGTCGCGGGCTTCCTGTTCGGCACGCGCTTTGGCTTCGGCCTCGGCTTTTTTGCGGGCTTCTTCGGCCTCTTGTTCGGCTTGCATGCGCGCTTTCGCGGCGGCAATTTGTTCTTCGGCGGCCTTTTTGCTTTCGGCAGAGTTGGCGGCAATAGCGTCGCGCTCGCTTGCGAGGTACTGCGTAGATTGCCGGAAGATTTCAATTTGTTCTTTCTTCCCGGCAATTTCGGCTTGCGTGGCTTCTAAATTCTTACGCGCAGTAGCCACGGCCTCATCAGAGGCAAGACCGATAGCGTTGCGAAATTCAAGTGTTTTTAAGTTGAGTTCTTGCAAAACTTCTTTGGTCTTTAAGATACCCAACGAAACGTAGTTAAAACCTTGTACCCCAGTTTCTACTAAAATGTTGATACAATCAGTGCAGAACGTGAACGCTTTTTGCAACCCTTGCACGCCCTTTGTCAGTAAATTGACAATGATTTGCGCCAACGGCTCAAAGGCCGCGCCGACTTGTTCTTTGAAGTCACCCCACGACTCCTTGAGGGCGTTTGTTTTGGTAATTAAATTGTTGGCACTCGCGCCGGCAAGAGAGCCGAATTTGTTATCGATTTGTTCTAACGCTTGTGCAAATTGTTCGCTTTGGGTTTTGCTTGTGTCTACTTTGATACCGTAGCGGGATAGCGCGGTAACGTTGCCTTCTGCCGCGCGTGCGACCATTTGAAACGCGCTTTGTACGTCAATACCTAACCCTTGCGATAACGCATACGCGCTGTTTGTGGCCTGTTTAAGTTCATCTCCAATGACCCCGAAATTGACAAGTAAGCGCATGCCGTTTTTGATAACGTCATCAGAAACGCCGTACACGCTTTGCATACTTTGCGCGTAGTCGTTTAATTCTTTTGTAACGTAGGCCGACGTAATGCCTTGATTGCGTAACGACGCTTCAAGGCGCGCGCTAATCATTTCCGCGTCCGCGAACTTATAGACACAATCGACAACCGCCTCGCCTAAATTCTTAAATGCACTTATGGCAAGGTCAATCCCTTTTGTAACTAAATTACCGATAACGACATCAAGCGCAAAACCGTCTTTTAAGCGGCCTAACGCATTTTGCAGTATGTTTGTACCACCCGCCGCTTTTTGTTGCTTTTCGGCTAGGTTTTCGGCAGATTTCGCGGCCTTGTCTTTGGCTTGCGCTTCTTCTTCCGTTGCCTGTGCAGAATCTTCCGCACTGGTAGAAATATCGGCGTTTGCGTTTGACAGGTCCGCGTTGGCTTGCGCGGCGTTTTCGGCCGCACTGCTTGCGTTCGCTTGTGCGCTCTCTAACTGCTCAATAGATTTTGACGCGCTTTCTGCCGCGTCAGCAAGTTCCTCGTTTTTCTCGGCTAAATTCTCAATAGCCGAACTTGCTTGGTCATCTATCTTCGCAGTAAACTTAACTTCATTATCGTTCGCCATAACTTGCTTTTGTTAATTCCTTTCGTGTTGAGGTTAAAATTTCGCTTGCTTGCTTGGTGCTCTTTTTGGTACCCATGGCTATCAGCCCTGCGGCTTGTAAGCCCGGTAAATTGAAAAGGGCTTGTTGGGCGGCCTCGCGTACCTCTTGCTTGAGCAAGGCCTTGTATATAAGCCCGGCTTCCACGCGCGTCAAGTTGCCTGTTTCTCGGATTGTCTTGCCGGTACGCGCCGCGATGTAAGCCAGTACATCAGTTAGTTTTTTTTTACAGTAGTTTCTTCATGGGAACCCTCGCTTTTTTGTTTATTGTATTCGCCAATTACTTGCCGGAAGAAACAAGCAAGAATCCAATCTACGCGCTTTACCATTTCACGCGCGTCTTGTTCGGGTACAATACGGCAAAAGGTTTCAAAACTCATACCTTCCCGGAAGGTTTCCGGCGGTAGGGCCGCGAACACAAGCCGTAAAATGGTCGTAGTAGGTTCTTTTTGCAAAAGGTTCGCCAAGGTTCCTAAATGTATGCCGTATTGCTCAAGGTACATTTCGGCGGCAATGGTAAAGTGTAACGGGTAGTTCTTGCCGCGATAAGGGACGGTGCTTGCGTTAAAAATGTTCTCAAGGGTAACTTTCCCGCCGTCCTTTAGCACTTCTTGAAAAATGTTTGTTTGTTCGCTCATAATGCCTTTTGTATTTTATAGGTGGGGGGCCAAGTACAAAGCCCCCCGGACTTCGTTATGACTAAGCAGCCGCATTGATCCGGCTGTAAGTATATACAGTGCCGGTCAATTCGTCTACCATGGGTTTGCCCGTTAATTCGTGCTCGCCGAACTCGCGCTCCATAATGCTCAACGAAAGAGCAGAGTTGAAACGCACGCGCGGCAAGTCCAAAATGTGCATGGAACCGTCGCTTTGGCGCGGGTAAATTACCATTACGCCAAATTCTTTGGATTCGCTACGGCTCGACACTACCACATTTACGCTACCGGCAGTGTTAGCGGGGCGAACGTCAAATTCTACGCGGTCGCCAACGGTCAAGGTGGCCCCGGACGCTACGGCAATTTGGATACCCAAATCTTCGAGTTGCAACGTGCCGCCGGCGGTAATTGTAACTTCATCAGTTACCGCACCGTCTGCGCTTTTCCAGCCCGATTGTCCCTGTTTCAACGAACCCAAGACAAACGCTTTGGCTTTGCCTGTGCTCGTAATTTCCAAGGCAACTTTACCAAAAGGCAAGTTGTCTTTTTTGGCGGTAATTACCGTGGGGGTTAGAGAAGTGGCCAGAGTACCAGTAATGTTCGTTACAGTGCCAACATAGCCACTAGCGTCCGCCGCGTTTGCGGTTACTTTGGCTCCTTTTACCGTTTCGAACATACCGTCGGATAACTCTTTGGCTGTTACGCTGAAGTCGTAGGTCGTTTGGCCTTTTTCGGACTTTACCGGGCCGTCATAGTTACCGCCCGTCAAATCCACACTTTCAGCAGATTCTTCAATCCCGCCGGCACCTAATACCGTCATAAGTGCTTTTACACGGCGCGTTACACGATCGTAAATGACAACCGCTTCGCCACCGAATAAGGCATGAATTTTCATTTTTACTTCCTCCTATTCAAAGTCGTTAGCCGAAAAGTTTATCCGACCAAGACCGTTTTTGAAATGTGCGGGAATTTCTTCCCACGCCGTTCCTTTTTTGAATGCAAATTCTTTTCCGTTGCGTACGACCACGAAGTCCTTGTTCAACTTTTTGCCCTTCATGTCGTAGATTTCGCTTGCAAGCGGGGTGATAGGTTGAGGACCGACTTGTTGTTTAGAGCCGTCCGCAAAGCCCGCCTCGGTATTGAGCGCGGTCCCTTTGATTGCTTCTTTTACGTCTTTGATTTCAACTTTCTTTGCCATATTCTCTCCTAGAATAACTGTATGTCGTACTGTACCAAGGCCCCATACAGGGCTTTGTTCCCTATCCGCAACGAGCCGGGCGGTTCGGCCCCTACAAATTGCAGGTTGCCAAAGGGTAATTCCATTTTTGCAAATGCCGCCATAAGAGCCGCTTGGTATCGGTAACTGGCACACACCGCAAAATCTTTGTTCGCGCCGTATAAGTGCGGCGTAAAGCCCACAAACACGTTGACGAGCAAACTCGTAACTTGCCGGGGGCCGGCGTTTTTGGCTTTCTGTAATGCGCCGGAAATGACCACAAATTGGGTAGCGTTTATGGCCTCTTCCACGTTGAGGAAGTAGTGCTTGTCGGCTATCTGCTTTAATTCGAAGTCGTTCCGTTCTTGGTTAATCGTGTTGATAACGCCGGGGAGTAACGCGCGTAGTTGCGTGCGTATGTCAAGTAACGTCATGTCTGCGCTTTCAATTTGCATGTAAAGATACCCTCACATCTATGCCTAGTTGCTCAAATTTCGCGTTGAAGTAATCTTGCATAATTTGCATAAACACTTCTCTGCGCTTTGAACTATCAAATATAATCGGGCGGGCCGGCATTTTTTTCGTACCTTCTTGGTGCCAATGCGCGAGCCAATGGCTTGAACCGTAGTCGGCTTCAAAGTCGCCAATGCGCTCAATGTTGCCGGGCGCGCCTTTCTTGCGGAAAGAGTCGGCCATTTCACCGCCAAACACTAACGTTCCGAACGGTACAATGTTGGCCTTCCACGCCTTATATTCGGGCTTTAACGGCTCCCAAACAATACCGTCAATAACTTTGTTAGCATTTACACGACCGCCGGTGTTCGCAAAAATAGCGGCCATACCTTGCCGGAACGACATGCCGAACTGTTGAAAGACCGCGCGGAAGTCCTTTATCTTCCACTCTTTCAAACGGTTCAAACTGTCAGCCTGTAAGGTATAGGGCATTAGAACTCCTTCGGTCCTTCCGCAATATCGTCGCGGCAGATACAAGAAACGCGTGAGGCGGGTCCACTGGCTAACGTGTTCGCACGGTCGCGGAAAGAGAGTAACATTGTTTTGGCCTCGGATTTTAAGTCGCGTACTTTGCGTGTGCCGTCCGTGGCTTGGGCGTTTAAGATTTCATCAATATCCCCGGCCACAAAACGGGCGCAAATCATAGCGAGCAACTGTAAGTCGCTTTCATCGGTAATCGGCAACGCATAGGTAGCGCGTAACACGCCGTCCATATACGCCGTCCACAACCGAATAAGGTCCTCAATTTTCCACGCACCTACCCCGGAATCGGTATCAAAATCAATCCCGGTAAATAGTGCTTTCACGTCGTCCTTTTTACAATACCCCACGCGTTCTTCAGACATTTATTTCCCCTTGGCTTGTTCTAATTCTTTGATTTTGGCACGCATGGCGCGGCCTTTCTTATCGTTTTTGCTCGGGTACGCTTCGTACTCCGCTTTGAGTTGTTCTAACTCTTGGGTGTCCGGGGGGAGTTCTCCACCTTGATCGGCGGTTCCGTTATCTTCGTCCGCGTCCGCGTTTTTTGCAGGCTTCACAGCGAATTTTTTGAGAGCGTCCCACCCGGACTTTGTTAAATTTTCTTCGTACCCACCGTTGATAAATTGGTACGGTTTTTCTTCGGTCAGTTGACCTTCTTTGAAGGGCTTATACAAGCCCGGTAAAAAATCTGCGCTTTTAATGTTTATCATAAATAATGCTCCTTTGTTTTTTTAGATAGGGCGGCACGCGCGAAACGCGCCGCCCTTTGTAATCGTTCTCAATTAGGCATTGTCTACTTTGACAATTTTCCACCAAGCACCATAGCCGAAGCCACCGCGCAAATATACTTGGTAGCGTAAGATATGGTCAAGGATTTGGCTTTCTTGCCCGATGTTGTTTTCCAATTTGGCTTCTTTTTCCACCGGGTTGATAATCGGGGCGTTCACCGCCACACCACCATTGTCTTGGTCCATGACATACCAATCGGAAGCATTGGCCAATTTTTCGGCTACGATTTCAAAGGAATTGCGTAGCGTGTTGGTGGTACCGCCAATAGATTCTTGTTTCAAAAGGTCCTCAAAAATGCCTTTTTTGGTCACGTCGCAGATGACGAGCGGTTTTACATTTTTGTTGAACTTTTTGTAGCGGTTGCCGGATTTGTACACGAACCCTTCTAACGCGCTGATAGCCGATTTCAAATCGGCGGCAATTTGCGCGGCAGAGGTGCCGGTGCCGGATAACAAGTTGTCTTGGCCGGTGGCTTCACCGTAGAAGTGGTCGTTGGCAAATAACGCTTTGCCGTCAAAGCATTTACCCATAGAGGTTGTAGCCCCCGCGTCAATCATATCTAACGCGGTTTCAATGGGGAAATCTTTGGCTAATACGGCCAATCCGCGCACATGGGCTTGATACAAGTCCAAGTCGGCTACGGTTTGGGCGCGTTCAAAGTCGGCTTCCGGGATTTCTACGCGTTTGGCATAGGGATCATGCGGAATAACGACCTGCGCGGCTTCCGGCAAGGTTTCGGAAGGAATCGGCGTGCCGGTTACTTTCTGTAAGCCGTCCAAGAACATACCAAAAACGGCTTGAGAAGCAGAAGAAGCAGGTACTTTGTAGGAACCTACTAAAGCGGCTTCTTTGTTGGTGTAACCGTCGTATGCTTTACCAAAGCCAACGGTTACGATTTTATTAAACTCATCAATGAGTGCTTTCAAAACTTTCATTATTCTTTACTCCTTTTCCTTAGATAGCGATGTCCGCTTCGGTTGTAGAAACAAAAGCGAATACTTTACCGACTTTTACATTGTTGGTAATAGTATTGGTGCTTACGGTCGCCAAAGCCACTTCGTTTGCGGCAGGGCTAGAAGCAGATAAACCGATATACACATCAGTACCGGGCAAAGCGGTGGAACGAGTGGCACCGAGTTTGCGGCGCACAATGTTCCCGGCTCCGGCCGGAATGATTTTCAATTTGTAAGTACCGGCAGTACCGTTATCGGCACTGGCTACTTTGAGTTCTTCCATGGCAACCCCGGCGAAAACTTCGCCGCTAGTGTCGGAAGAGGCCTTACCATAACCCGAGGAGTTATAGTTAATGTTGTCGCCCTGATGAATATCTAAGGCACCGGAAGCCATTTCAATTTCTTTGAATTGGCAGCCGTTGGTGTAAATAACTTTCGTATTTGCCATTTTGTATGTTCTCCTATTTCAAATATTTGTCGGCATCTTCTTTGGTGAATTTGCCTTCCTTGATGAGTTTGGCGGTTACTTCATCTTCTGCGATAGCACCGTCGTCTTTTCCGGCCGGTTGGGTATGTAATACCGTCGGGCGGTCTTTGTAGAATGCCTCAATTTTTTCGGCACTGTCAAAGGTGGCGAGAACTTGCTCTTTCATGTTGGCAAATTCTTTGCCGGCTTTGACTACTGCTTCAAAAGCGGCTTCTTTTTTACTGGCCTCAAGCGCGGCTTTGTCAGCGGCGATTTTTTCTTCCAATTCTTTTTTGGAAGCGGTCAGCGTTTCGGTTTCGGCTTTAGCGGCTTCCAACTGTTCTTTGAGTTGGGAGTTTTCCGCGGTAATGGCCGCAACATCAACACCATGTTGGGTCTTTAAGGCCGCAATCATTTCGTCTTTGTTCATTTGACTCTCCTGTTTGTTTAGTGCGGGCTTACCACCTTCGTCAGCGGTCTTACCGCCCACTCTCATTAAGTTAAAACGCTCTTTATCTTCGAGCGTCACTATTTTATCGGCGACACCATACGCTATGGCTTCTTCTGCCGTTAAAAAAACGTCTTTGCCGGATATGTCGGCTTTGATTTGGTCCAAGGTCTTGCCGGTCAAGCCGGACAATTCCGTTAGGTACCGTTCGTTGAGGATAGACCATTCTTGCAGACGGCTATCTACCGCCGAGAACGGCTCCCCGTCAATAATCGTAGAAATGTGCACTTCGTGTAACATCACGCGCGAATTTTCGGTCACAAAGCGTTTGCCTTTGGCTCCGGCCGCCAAGATGAGCGAGGCCGCGCTATCGGCTTCCCCGATGTTGACCGTGATAACTTCGCATTTGCACGTTTTGATAGCGTCTAAAATGGAGAACAAGGCCCCTACATCACCGCCGTAGCAGTTGATATACACCTTGATAGGGTAGTTGCCCTCTTGCTCCATTTGTTTCATCAGCCGGATAATTTCACTGGCTGTGTCTTTGTTGATTGTTTCTGTAATGAATATTGAGCGTTGCATTTATTTCCCTCGTTAGAATTGTTTTATTTGCATTAAAGACGGCGGTGGCACTTGGTCGTGCGTGGCCGGATCGGGCGGCACTAGGCCGGGCCGTTTGAACGTTGGCACCATGCGCCCGGTACACCCAAAATGATTGGGCGGGTAAATCATATTAAAGGCGGTCCCATACGGCGTGTAAGTGTGGTCTTTGAGCCACAGGCACAAGTCCGTGTGTTTGTCCGCTACTCCGATTTTGTAGGTAAAGTAGGCAATTTCGTCGCTTACTTCTTCTTTGTAGAACGCTTGCTCACTATCTAACAGGGTTTGCACCGCCGCCGTTTCCGCGTCCGTTTTCAGGGCCGCGCGGGATAGATAACTATCCACTTGCTTACCTACTTCGGCAATAATCGTGTCTAAGTTAAACCCGGTGTTGGGTTTATTCGCCACGTTCAAAATCACGTTTTTAAGCCCTTGCGCGTGTTTGTCAACAAGCGTTTTGGCTTTGTTCTTCACATAACCGCGCACCGGTGGCGGCACGTTGCCTAAATCTTCGTCATCAAGGTGCGTGTCGTCGTTTTTCTTGGCGGCGGTTGTAATACCGTTAGCGGTCGCAAGATCTTTCCCAATGGTCCAACCGCGTACCGCTAGATAAGAAAGTTTCTTAATAAGGATTTGCTGATACAGCGCGGTAGAGATAGTCAGGTTGTCGGCTAACCCGGCAATCCCTTTTTTATCGAGGTGTTTGCGCGTATCGGCAATGGCTTTATCGGCCATGGTGGAAAGTGTGCCGTACATAGCGCGGTAAAGTTCCTGTTGGAACGAGATAGCCAACTGTTCCCACGAATCCGGCTTGCGCGCGGCCTGTACTTTGTCATCTACGGGGTTATCTTCCGGCTCTTTGGTGGGGTTTTTCTTGGGCTCGTTGTTTCCTTCCTCATCATCATCAAGGATTTCCCCTAACCCCAATTTGTAGCGCAAGTCGGCCTCGTCTTTATCGGTCGGCTTGATGATACCCAACGCCATAAACTGTTGCGCCAACTGTAACTTTTGTGTAACGCCGTCTCGGTCAAGGTCTTGGCATACCAATTCCGGGTAGAACTCTTGTACCCCGAAATTGACTTCGGTCATCGGGCGTAACACTTCGGCTGTAAAAATCTGTTCAATTTGATTGGCAATAGCGGCTTCGGCTTGCATGAACAACTTGTATTGTACTTCGCCCACGGAATAAGAGCCGGTCCCGGTGCTACCTAGACCGATAAAGTTGGCTAAGGCCGCGTTGCGAATATCTACGTCTAAATTTTGGATAGTGGTGCGGTAGAAGTCGGCAGACACGGACGGGGTTTTGTACTCTACTTTGTAGTCAAACCCCGTGGTCAGCATTTGCGCGCGGTTCGCGGCAATGTTCTTCCCGGCGTTTTGTATGTCCTCATATTCTTTCGTGCCTTTGGTAACGGTAGGCGGTAATCCTACCCACAGGAACCCCGTGGCTTGACGCGCACCGGCTACGTTCCAATACTCGTACTGTTCTTTCTTCATTTCGTAGGCATGGTAGCACGGGCGCAAGAGCGAGTTGCCCCAATAGTCGTTGCCTTCCTTGTCATAGACCAAAAAGAGCAAGTCATCAAAAGAGATTTCGACTTGCCCGTCCGGGGTGTTCTGCTTTACAATACGTTTGCTCGCGTCAATTTCGGCAATGGTAACGGTCGGGCGGTATTGCAGGTCCAACACTTGTAACAACTTGCCATTGATTTCAATGGTCGTCCATACTTTTTCAAAGATAGCCACGCCCAACGGTAACATCGTGAGCGCGGTGGATAAAAATTCGTTAAACAGGACCCGGGAGTGTTCCCAAAAGTACGCATAAAACAAGTCGGCCATTTCTTGCCGGGCTTTGTCATCGTCTTTGGCTTGACTACGGATCGTCCATTGTGCCCCTTTGAGGGGCGACATAATCACGGATAAAATTGACTTGATAGTCGGGTCTTGGCGGCGCATTTTATCGTATTTGATAACACCGGCAAGCCCGCGTAACTTGGCATTGGGTTCGCTTGCGCCGTCAATGGTAACAGAGGCCGTACCCACTGCTGAATTGTGTTTTGTGTTGTTGTTTTCTTCCATACTCTCTAATATTCCCGTGTGCGAAATTCGGAGCCCAAATCGTTCACTACGGCCCCGCTTGTTCCCCTGTTAAAGAAACCGCACTTAAATAACTTGATACCGTCAATCAGACAATCCACAAAGTCATCGTGTTTGCCTAGCGGGAAGTTGTAACACTCCCCAAGTAATTCATCGAGTTGGCCTAACTTGCTATACAAACAGACCTTCCAGTTGCCTAAGTACACGATGATATTGTTCGCACGTTCAACTTTGTCTAACCGGCGGTCCTTGTAAAACCGTTCCAACTCAAGTGGCCCCGGCACTAGGATTTGTTCACGCGCAAAGCGTTGGTTCAAATAAATGCCATGGCCTTTGGGCTCTATCCATACCCCACGCCAACCGTAGTTGCCCGCGTACTTGCCACAGAACGCTTTTAATATCTCTTCACATCGGTCGGCTTGCACCTGTTGCCGGAACACATCAATAATGTACAGGTCCGTTCCCTTCACGCCAAACACCGCACACACGGTATAGTCGTTAATCGTTTTGGCGGCGTAGGCCGTATCGGTTGTGGCAAACACATAGTCAAACGTTTCCGGCAAGTTGTCGACTACCTCAAACATCGTGCGCTTGAACAGGTTGCCTTCCGGCGGTCGCGGGCTTTGTCCGTACTGTCCGGGTGAAGTACTTTTCAAGGCCTCCACCTCTAAAAATTCTTTCGGCAACCGTTCCGGAAAGAACAGGCCGTCGCGGTAATACTTCGCTAATTCTGCCGGGTGTATCTCATACTTCGTGTCAGCCGGTAAGCAGATATGTTTCCACCAAGGGCGTTCGTTCGCCAACAGGTACCCGCTTAAATCTTCTTCGTGCAACCGTTGCATGACCAAAATGCGTAGGCCCGTGCGCTGATTGTTCAACCGGCTCCGCGCTACCGCGTTGTGAAAGTGTATGCTCTGCCGGCGTACAAGTTGGCTTGCGCCTTCTTGCGGGTTTAGCGGGTCATCAATAATAAAGATGTCGGCCCCTTTGCCGGTACACGACCCGTTGACAGATGTGGCAAACCGTTCGCCCCCTTTGTCGTTCTCAATGTTGCCCGCGTTGTTGAGTGTGATTTTGTACTTGTGGCCCCATAGCAACTGATACCACGCGGAATTGATAATCATGCTCACGCGCTTGTTTATATCTTCACTCAAGGTCTGCGAATAAGACGCGCAAATAAACCGCAAATGTGGCCACCTAGTCCACGCCCACGCATTGAGAAACGCGCTTACAATGTTCGTTTTGAGAGTCCGGGGCGGTATGTTAATGATTAAATCTTTGTCTTTCGGTTGCAAGTTCGCCACGCGCTCTACACTCTCTTGCAATAAGTCGCACAAGTATTTGATGTGGAAATTGTCTATCAACGGTTCGTTGCCGACTTCGGGTATGTTGGCCCACGCGAACTTAAAGAACTCATAGTACGAGGCCTCGCATATTTTGCGTTGCAAGGCGTACTTGGTACGGACCGTTGCGCCGGCGCGTATGGCTTCAATTTGCTTTGCCGTCAGCCCCGTTTGTGCGCTCTGCCTTTTCAAGCAGGTTGTAGAGTTTCTTTGCGTCATCTGTATTGAGTTGGTCCACGTCGATACTTAAATCTTTGTTGAGCATAGTGCCGCTTACCGTTACGTCTTGCGTCGCTTTGCCGTAAATCCTATCTAAAATCCTTTCTAGGTTTAACAGGTCACCTTTGGCTTTGTCGCGTTCAAAGGCACGCGCGATAATGACAACTAAAGCCGGCGTTTTTGGGTCATTGATAAGTTCCACCAGTTCATCAATGGTCTTTGTGAGCAATTCGCTCATAATGTTCAAAAGTTGCTCTTTGGTGTACTTCTTGAGAGCCGGAACGTGCAAGTTGGAAGGGCAACCGCGCGGATTGCGAACTTCGCCCTTCTTGATTTTGCCCTTCTCCAAGTTTTTGAGGGAGTTGGGGTGCATACGGTGTGGTTTGTCAATACGTCCCATGCGTGCCATAACTAGTCCTTGCTTACAAAGGTGGAAACGATACTTTTGTCTTTTTCGTACATTTCCATAACCTCGTTAAAATTGCGGTTGCGTAAGTAGCGGTAGGTTTTACTGTCTTGGCCCATAGCGTGAAAGCAAAAGGCCGATCCGGGCTTACGCATAGCCGGAGTGATTTTTACGCCGGCTTTATCATATATATAATGGTTCAAATTATGTGTGGACGGTTGGAAACCGTTTAAGCCGTCCACACCACAACAACACAGGCCGTCGCCCGTACTGCGAAGCCTGTTTTCTCCGCTGAAAAACTTTAGACCGTTTGCGTGACAGGTGTCTTTTAGGTCCATAAACTTGTTACGCAAGATAAGATAGGGGTACACAAAGTCCGCGCCTAACTTTATCATGCCCGCGCGCCGTTTGGTCAGTTTCAAGGCCTCGTAAATAATGCCGTATGCACCGGCCTCTGCTAAACGCGGGATTTGGGCCTTAATCTCTGTGTGTAATTCCGGCAAATACGGCTGACACCGTACGATAACCCGCTTTACTGCTTGGGCCATTTTCGCTACAAGTGCCAGCCGTTCGTCAAATGAAGGTGCGCCCAGTTCTAGGCGCGATGTTATACTCGGACAGGTCATTGACACTTGAAACACACAGTTGCACTCCTTGAAAAGTGAATAGTACGGCTCTTCCATGGGGAGTGTGCCTTTTGTACTTACTACAAAGGGGTACTTGGTCTTGGCCAAGATTTCTAAACACGCTAAACTGTTCTTGTGTATCTTCTCGCACGGTTGGAACGGATCCGAAAGACCGCCCCAATGTAGCGGTATGTTCCAATCACACCAAGAAGTTTCTTGCGCGCGTTTGCCCTGTATGAAGTTCAAAAGGGCTTCCGGGCCTTCATGCACACTTACGTTTGAAATGTCCGTCTTGCGGTTCACAAAACAATACTTGCAAGCGTGCGAACAACCCTTATAAGTATCAAATCGTATCGGCAAATCACATATAATCACTTGCGACCCGCAATTAGGCATTGGGTTCCTCCGCTAAAATGAGGTCTAAAATGCGCTTTGCCAAAATGTCGCGCCCGGTTACTTTGAGCGCGCGTTTTACCTGTTCCTCGTACTCTTTTGGGAAATTGAAGGTAATTGAAAAAATGTCAGAGTTAGAATTGATAGCATTTTGTAAGTGCCCGGCCTCTAACTCATCTAAAAACGTTTTGTCCGTAAATTCAAGGTGCCACTTCTGCCGCGTTTCATCTTTGAAATCTTGCTCTACGAACTCTTGGTTCCACGAATTAGCACTCGTGTCGCTGATAGCGTTGTCCGCAAGTGCCATTTCTTTGGCTTCTTGGGTGCCGTCTTTAATATCCATACGTTGCACCACAACAAGTTCATCACCAACTGTTTTTACAACTTTGAGGGGAATTTTTTGCTTGAGGGCTTGCTCTAAAATGCCGTTACCGGCTAAACAAGTACCGTCGGCAGACGCTAAAATAGAACGCCCCGCGCCTAACTCCTTCAAACTCTGCGCTAAAAGCGTTTTGTTTTCTTCGGTATGTACGCGGTAGTTCCGGGGATCTAACTTTATTTGCGGCTTTTCTTGCTTTGCTTTGGACACGCGCGACTTTTCCCCTGTTTTAAGAGAGAAAGTCGCTTTTTACAAAAAAACGCACCCCAAAAAGCGAGATTTTCTCTCGCGCTTTGGAGTGCATACTATCTTATAGCAAATTACCGTCTATGTTGTCAAGTAAAATAAGGTCCTATTTTGGGCCTATTTTTCTTGGTTTTCAAAGTAATTTAACACGCCTTCAAAGTACCAACCCGGAACGTGAAAAGTTACTTGGTCTTTTTTGCCGTACACGCGGAAGGCCGCGCCGGTTTCTTTGTGTTGTTTGATGTACTCTTCCGGCAAGACAATGTTAAAATATTCCGTGACTTTGACCCCGGTAGAATAACTGTCAACATCTCCCATGGGGCGTATGAACTTCATTTCTTTGCCGTCGTTATCTTTTGCAGATTCGTAGAAAGCCCATGAGGAACGGTCATCAGCCGCCAACAAAAGGTACGTTTTTGAGCCGTCTTTTTGCGTGGTTTCTTTAATGCTGTAAGTAATGGGTGGAATGTAACCCCACTTTGACTTGCCGGTCATTTTCACAATCTCGTCATTTCCAAGCGTGTAGTATTTTATGTTCGGAAACGCAACCGAAGTCGTTCCGGCGAACTTATCTTCCGTCGCTTTGGCTTTTTTAACTACCCACGCCGCGTCTTTTTTCGCGAAGGCGGGCACACTAAACAATAAAAACACGCCTAACAATAATGAAAGTTTCTTCATTTTTCTCTCCGTTTTTTTGAAATGATAGGGTCATCTTTTTTTACAACTTTCCCGACGATTTCGACATCAATGGCCTTAAAATGCAACGTTTTGTATTTTGGGTTATCGGGTTGTAAGTCAATCGTGTTGTTTTTCTTATTAAAGAAAATTCGTTTAATGGTGCTTTCTTCGCCGATACGCGCAACAACTACATCACCGTCTTTTACAGGAACGTTCGGCCGGACAATAATCGTATCACCACTATATATTGAGTGGCGCGGGTCATTCGGATCTTCCATGCAATTACCCAAAACCTCAATGGCAAAATCGTCCGGGCCTTCCTTTTTTGTCGTCAAATAACCTTTCTTTTCTTCCAAAATAAACATCGTATTTGACGCTGACGACACGCCCATAATCGGCACTAGTTGTGTTTCTTTTGCGAGAGCAATCTTTTTGACTTTTTCCCCGCGCACAATTCCAAAAATGTTTTCAATTTCGGAGATAGACAACTTAAATGTTTTTGAAAGTTTTATGACGGTATCAAAGCCGGGCTTGTTTGCCCCACTAAATAACTTATTTACGGCCGCCGGTGAAATTCCGATTTGTTTTGACAAACGCGATTTGGCCCCTGCCAAAGAACCTTTATTCCAGTTCAAAAGCAGTTGAATTTTTGGGTCTATATCATTATTTGCATTTTCAAAATTCATACTTTTTCCGACGAGCGAAAAAAAACACTTGACTTTTTTGTTTTAATCAAGTATAGTAAATTAACTGGTTAAAATGGTTAAATCAGTTAAAATACTAAAAAGTTTTTACGAGGCTCTCCAAATGCTGAAAACGAACTTAAAACAAACGAACGTATTTCAAAACACTTTCGATAGTCATATCGAAACGATGACCAATTCTGCGTCATCGTTGCTTTGGAGAGCAGACCGTTCATAGTGTTTCGCACTGTGGGCGGTCTTTATTATTGTAGCAGATTTTAATTATTTTTGCGAGTTTAAGCAAAACGGAGTGGAAAAGGAACTATGACAAAGAAGAAATTAGAAAGTATGCCGGAAACCGTAACCTACGAAATTAAAGACGCGTCAGGGAACGTCATTCAAAAGCGTGTGTATTTCACCGTAAAGGGCTTGGCGGCACGCTTACCGGGGCGCAAACAGGGCGGACACATGCACATTTCAACCTTGTACCCCCTTATTAAGGAAGGAATGCCCGGTATAACAATTATTTCAGGCGTGCGCTTACTACCGGAAGGCAAATTGCCGGAAGTGATTGATTGGCTCGAAAACCGCAAGAGCAATACCCCTCAACAACCGATGTGGTAAGGAGAAATGACAATGACAAAAATTATCTGCGAAGTTTTACTTTACGTTTTATTATTCGGCATTGGCGCGGTGTGCCTGTGCTCAATGGGTGAAGTGTGGGAAGATTTTAAGGGCCTTTTGCAAGACCTACGCGAGCCCGGAGCCCTTACGGAAGTGCTTGGCGCGGCCATGGTAGTAGGTGTGCCTGTATTTTTGATGTTTGTACTGTAAGACCACTCACCCGGTGGTGGCAAAAAGAGCCGGGCAAGATTTTTAGCAGTTTTTATGATGATGTTCTTTGACAATTTACGCGGGTTCGTCTAACGTTAGGACAACTAATCAAAGGAAAACTGGGTTGAACTCCCGGACCCGCAAATTTATAAGAATTTGCCGTCTTGCTAACGGCAAAATGAACATGACAATACTTACGAACATGGCACTGTTGTAAGTTGGATAGCCCACAAGGGCGAAAGCGACCGCGCAAGCGGAGTTTCCAACCGCGCGACTAAACGGCATGCGAACTAACGAAATCCCGTCCAATAGTTCAAATGCTTCAAATGTTCTAGGTGTAATAAGGGGGAGTAGTTGGCGGTAAAGAAAACCGTCAGCCGTTCACCTAGAAGGCCAACATAGGCCGACATATCTTCTACGGTGTTGCTGTAACGGCTGTTGACTAGGTATGTCAAAACTAACGTAGGTGTAAGGCCTACACTCCCCCGACAGATTTTCCCGGCGAAATAAACCGGGCGGGCACACTCCTATAATAAGCCTAATAACGTGAAACCTCCAACAAATGTGCCCGATAGTTCTTCCTGTGTGAGGAAGTGGGGAAGGATCGAAGCGGTCTCCTAATGATAAGTAACATAACCGAAATTCCTTCCCCTATTCCTTCCATTTATTCAAACAATTTTCGTAAGTTTGCGGTGCTTACGGTAAATAAAACCGCCCGGACAATTTGAAGTACGAGGGGCCCGCGCCCATGCGTTACCAAAAAGCGGGGTGTTCTTTCGTTTTGTCTCTTAACTGAACGTCATCATAAGTCCCCGGCTCTTGCAAGGTGCCGGGGCCTAGATTTGCAGTTCATTCAAAAAGAGGGGTTATGACACGAACCTATACAAAAGATGAAATCTACGCGACGTTAGAAAGTGCAAGACACGTCGCGGAAGGCATAATAGGCGTTTGGCGTGCGGCCGCCGGGCCGGAATCGGTGCGGTTGGCTGTACAAATACAAGACGCTTACGAAAACGACATAAGGCGGTTGTTGCATGGCGGGCCAACTTTGCAAGACATCGTACACTCGCACATCAAGCCCGACCACGGTATGCTTGCCCCTTGCGGGCAAAAGCCGGAATGTCGCAACGTGGAAAGTTGTAAAAACTGTTCCACCTATGAACTCTTTTTAGAGAAGATTCGCACGAACTTCCGCGATTAGAGTTCCGACCCACAACAACATAGGAGTAAATATGATTGAAAACAGAGTGCAAAATGCAATCTCAATCAAAGTAGATGAAACCGCAAAAACCGTAACCGAAGAAATCCTTGAAAATGTCGTTGACTACGACCCCTTTTCGGATCTCTGCGATGATGTTACTGCCGCTATCATTTCCGACATGGAAAATGAAAGTTTTATGACACAGGACTTGAGTTTAACCGATAAACAAAAAGAACTGTTACGCGAGCATATTGCCACGCACATTACAAATGCAAAGAAAGTGTACAAGGGCAAATTGGAAACCGACAAGCGCACCAAGGAACTTTCGGAGTTCACGAAAAACGCGCTAAAGGGTATGCTCGAACGGCTTTTATCAGCCATTGGTCAAGAGTTCAACCGGGGAGCCATTATTAACGCCATAGCGGTTTCCGCTGATAGCAAAGCCCCGGACTATAACAAAATTGAACTCCGGCATAGCAAAACTTCGGGTGACATTACAATTCCTACGCGCGGTGTGTTTATGAGCACCAACTGTATTGAAGCCCTACAAAAGAGCATTGAGGCGGCGGGGGAACCCAACGAAGAACTTCCGGCCGACTCCGCAGAGGACACGGAAGATGACGAATGAAGAAATTGAAGAAGGTTTTGCGTGTATGCACTACCTTATAAAGAACAAACATAAAATCATTGAAAGTATGTTGTGCCCAACTTGGCCAAGAGGTAATAACAATGGTAAAGGAAACGAATAAAGAAACTGATACCGCGCCAAAGGTGTATCAAGCCATGAGCGCGGTGCAAGCCGAAATATCCAGTTTAGGTATTTCAAAATCCCGTAAGAACGTACAACAGGGGTATGCGTTCCGGGGCATTGATGAAATCTACAATACGTTGGCCCCTATCTTCGCGAAACACAAACTCTTAATTATTCCCAACGTACTCAGCCGTGAAGTCAGCGAACGAACGACAAAAAGAGGCGACGCGCTATTTAGCGTAGTTGTCAATACAGAGTTCACGTTTGTGTCTGCCGAGGACGGCTCAACCGTTAAAGCGACCACTTACGGTGAGGCAATGGATACCGCAGACAAGGCCACCAACAAGGCCATGAGCGCGGCCTACAAATACGTTTGCTTGCAAGCGTTCGCCATTCCAACCGCCGGTGATAACGACGCGGACGCTACGACACACGAAGTAGCACCGCGCAAGCCCGCCCCCGTTCCGGCACAGGCAAAACCCGCGCCGAAAGTGGCTCCGGCCCAACCGCCCGCCGATCCGTTTGAGGGATTAGAGAAGGCACACGCGGACGCTTTGAAGAAAGCCCAAACGCCGACCGACTTACTGGAAATCATTGAAGGCGTAAAAATGCAAATGGGTGACGCGTTCAAAGACGTTCGCAACAAATACACCGAGGCCTACAAAGCCCGGTTGCGCGAAATACAAGGAGCCAAAAAATGACCCAAGGATATACAGAATTACAAATCATTACACAGGCCCCAAAAGACCCGATACAAGCCAACTTATCGGCCTTGCGCGAGTACATAGCGTTAGTTACAAAACGCTTTGAAGGGGCGTTGTACAGTGATGACCAAATCAAGTTGGCAAAAAAAGAGCGTGCTGACTTGCGCCGTCTAAAAGAAAGCATAGACACCAAGCGCAAAGCACTCAAGGCCGCATGGAACGCTCCTTATATAGCGTTCGAAAACGAACTCAAGGAAATCTTGGCGCAAATTGATAAGCCGGTAATGCTCATTGACCACCAAGTCAAGGACTTTGAAGCCCGGCAAAAGCAGGCGCGCCGGGACTACTTGCAAGAAGTGTTTGACAAGGCAAACACTTTGGGCGCGTTACTTTCCTTTGACAAAGTAGTTACGGACGAAATGCTCCGGGCAAGCGTGACACAGGCACGCGCCGGGCACGACCTATCCGAAAAGGTCGCCAAAATTGCCGAAGAAGTGGCGAACTTGGAAGCCCTGTTAAATCCTGCCTACCGCACGGAAGTATTAAGCGCGTACTTCAAGGACTTTAACTTTGCGGGAGCGTTGCTAAAACAAAAGGAGTTGGAAACCGAAAAGGCCATGCAAGAGGCCGTGCTCGGAGCCGCAGAAACGGCCCCGGAACCCACGCCAACCCCGGCCCCTACACAGGCGACCCAGGCCGACACGAAAGTCGCAACAGGGAACGGATTGGTACAAACGCGCCGATTTGTAATAACCGGCACAAGCCCACAATTTGCCGCGCTCAAGCGGTTTTGTTGGGATAACAACATTAAATTTAGAGAGGTAATGTAATATGGCTTCGCAAATAACTTGTTTAGCAAAACTTGGACTACTTAAAGTATCTCATGTAGTAGGCACCGCGCAAAACGGCAATGCTTACGAGTTCTACTCCCTAGAACGTAGTTACAGAGATGAAAAAGCAAACGAATGGAAAAATGAGCGCGTTATCTTACGCCCGGTTGAATTGTGCGCGGTTGCGGACCTACTCAAAAAGGCCGGCAACGCGGTTATGACACAACAAGCGCGGATAGAAAATGCGCGTTTCCAACAACAAGAAGGGCCTGTGGCAACTGCTCCGGCAACTGAGAGTATAAGCGACGACGTGCCCTTTTAGAGGGTGCGCTCATGAGCAAAAAGTACATCATCAGCAACGCACAACAAATTGTGCCACTGTGGGCCGATATTAAGAATGCTGTGGAAAAAGGCCGCGTTGTTACCGTAGAGGTTAAGAGCGCGGCCACAAAGACCAAAGAGCAACTGGGGTATTACTGGAGCGTTGTAATTCCGGCAGTACAAGAGGGTATGCGCGAACACGGTAACGAATTAAAACCCGCCGAAGTGAACGAGATTTTGAACGCAAAGTTCTTTAGCAACATCAAAACCGTTTCTTGGGTAAGCAAAGAAGGCATACAGTATGTGCACCAACTTGAGGAGAAGCGGTCAAAAAGCGGCGCGACCAAAGATGAAATGAGCCACTTTTTAGACCAAGTTATTCGGTGGGCCGGGGAAGATTTAGGCATTTATATCCCCAAGCCCACCACAGAAGAAAGCCCCGATCCGGGGCAGGGAGTGGGAGGAATTTCATGAGTACACTTATCATCATTATTTTATTACTGGGTGTAGTTTTTATTGCGTTCCTAGCGGGGCGCAAGTACGAAAATAAACAATTCGTGCGCGTTGGCAAGCCCATACGCTCCACGCAAGACATCTTGGGGGTATTTGACAATGGAAACAAAAAGGCACGTTAGGCACGATGAAAGCGATTTTCAAGTCGGTGTCGTCCGCACATTACGCTATGCAGGTTTTTACGTTTTTGCCGTTCCAAACGGACAACGTCTAAACCTCATACGCGCGCAGTTAGCCGTAAGAGAAGGACTTACAAAAGGGGTCAGCGACCTCATTATATTACTTCCTAATCAAAAGGTGTTCTTTGTTGAGATCAAAAACCCCAACAAACAAGGCAAACAATCTCCCGAACAAAAGGCATTTGAGCAACTTGTAACAAAATACGGGCACACATACCTTTTGTGGAACGATTGGAAACAGGTTGAGGACTTTATCAATAAATATGGGGGACACCATGGCCAAACGCTTTACTGATACCGAAAAATGGACCAAACAGTGGTTCGGAAACCTTCAAATTAAGGACAAAGTGCTTTGGCTGTATGTTTGCGACGCTTGCAACGCGGCAGGTATAGCAGATTTTAATCCGCGCTTTTTTTCCTTTGCGGTTGGTTTCAAAGTTACGCGCGAAATGCTCAAAAAGACATTTGGCGATAGGTTGTACTGGTTTGAGGAAAACAAATTTTTCATTCCTTCCTTCATAGAATTTCAGTACGGCCAATTAAGTGATATGTGTAAGCCACATAAGCCAATCATAGCAGAACTGGTAAAAAAAGGGTTAATGAAGGTTGAAAACGGAAAGGGTATCCTTACCCTTACGGAAGGGTATCGTTACCCTTTGGAAAGGGTATCGTTACCCTTTGGAAAGGGTATAAATACCCTTCAAGAAAAGGAAAAAGAACAAGAACAAGATAATATAAATATAAATAATATTAAAACTACACAAGAAGTAAGTAATCTTGCTAATACTCCTTCCGCATTTGAACTCTTTTGGAAGGAATATCCAAAAAAACGCGCCGGCAGTAAAGATAAAGCCCTTATTGCTTTTAACAAAGCGATAGAGCGCGGTCTAACTTCCGCAGAGCAACTAGTCGCCAAAGCCAAAGAATACGCACATAGCGAGGAAGCCACGAAAAATGACGGTATGTACGCAAAGGGCGCGGCGGCTTGGCTCAATGATGACCGCTTTCTGATACGTTACGCACCGGCTAAAGATTCCGGCACCGCGTTGGAAGAAGCGCGGGCGCGCGGGAATGCAATCATCAAAAGAATGTTTGGAGAACCCTAATGGATAATCAATTATTCTGCTCTATTTGTCATAAACCGTACGTTATGCAGAAATATGAGTACGGGACTTCATTTGTGAATGTTCCAGTTGCACAGTGTAACTGTGAGGAAAAGGCCCTCAAAGACGCTGAAGAGGAAGAAAAAGAGCGCGAGCGCGTGCGCCGAATGGACGCATTGAACTTGCCCCCTATCTTTGCCCCTTACCGGCTCAAAGACCTTACTTGCGAGCATTCCGGGGACGCGTTGCCCTATGTGGAAGGATTTAAGCCACGCCGGAGTAAAGGCCTGTTCATTTATGGGCCGAACGGAAACGGAAAGACCACGTTGGCGGCGGTCATTTGCAAAGAACTGGCCTATCGTGGGTACAGGGTACTATTTACCACTATGACCGAAATGCTCGACAAAATGGAGTTCGGAATCGGCTCAAACCGGGCCTTACAAGCGCAACGTGTGCTCAAAGAGTTGTTGACTTACGACTTTGTGATGTTTGATGACTACGGGCGCGAAAATTACACGCCGTTACGGTTGCAAAACGTGTTCCAAATCGTCGACCGGCTCTACAAATACCGCGTTGTGTTTGGGGTTACGGTTAACCCGGAGTGTATGGACCGATTAGCCCACATTCCCGAACTTGCCGCTATTGATGACCGCATGCGCCAAGTGCTTATGCAATGGGAATTTGTGAAACCCAGTTTAAGGGGGGCGCAAAAATGAACACAGCGACACTCGTAAAACAAATCAAAGAGGCCGGGCAGGACTTTGAGTTCTACCCGACCACAAAGGAAATCGTGTACCGCGTGTGGAAAGGACTTGGCGAATATCGTAGCGGGCTAAAGATACTTGATATTGGAGCCGGGAACGGTAACTTTTTCCGGCTCTTGGAAGAGTGCGAGAAAGAATATGGCAAAGGGCATTGTCCGACTTACCACAAATATGCCATGGAAAAAAGCCAAATTCTACTTTCCAACCTTCCGGCCGAAGTGTTTGTAATCGGTACGGATTTCCACTTTCAAACGCTCATTGACAAGAAAATGGACGTGATATTTTGTAACCCGCCGTATAGCGAGTACGAAATGTGGGCCGCCAAGATTATCCGGGAAGCCAACGCGGAGCGCGTGTTCCTAGTCATACCTACCCGGTGGGAAAACAGCCCGCTGATACAGCAGGCACTCAAAGACCGGGGCGTGTTCCCTACGGTGTTAAATACTTATGACTTTAACAACGCAGAACGAGCCGCCCGCGCAACCGTTCATTTACTTTCCATTTACTTTGGCGAAAAGTATGAGCGCAAGAAAAGCCCCTTTGACCTGTGGTTTGAGCAGACGTTCCAATTCGCGGCCGAAAAGCGCGAAGAGTTTGACTACAAAGCCGAACAACGCAAGTCCGAAGAAATCGGCGCGAAACTTGTAAAGGGCCAAAACCTCATTGAGAGATTGGAAGAACTTTACTTAGCCGAAATGGAAAACTTGCTTAAAAACTACCGGGCCATTGAACAACTTGACGCAAGCATTTTGAAGGAACTCAATGTTGATACGGACAAGTTACGCGAGGGCTTAAAGTTACGGTTGGAAGGCACAAAGTCGTTGTATTGGAAGCAACTTTTTGACCGGCTGACAGCCATAACAGACCGCCTAACGGCAAAAAGCCGGAAAGAATTGCTCGGCGCATTACAAGAGCATACGGCCATTGACTACACGAGCGCAAACGCTTACGCGGTGGTTTTGTGGGCCATAAAGAACGCCAATCAGTACATGGAAAGCCAACTCAAAGCCCTGTACTTGGAGTTATCAAGCCCGGAAAACATAAAAGCGTACAAATCAAACGCGCGGACTTTCTCGCAGGACACATGGCGGTTCAAGCAAGAAAAGTTCACGCACTACAAATTGGACTACCGCATAATTGAGCGCGCGTATAAGTGCTTTGAAACAAGTTGGGACGGCAAGGAAGTTAGAGCCCTAACCGACAGCGCGCACAACCGCATAGGCGATATTATGACCGTAGCCAAAAATCTCGGCTTTGCGGTGCAAGGAGATAGCCATAACTTCTTTTGGCGGCCGGGCGAACCGCAAGTTTTCTACTACGAAGAAAACGGCCAAGAAAAGCAGTTTATGCGCGTGAAGGCATACTTGAACGGCAACATTCACTATCAGTTTTGCCAAGAGTTTTCAAAGGCATTTAACATCGAGGCGGGCCGGTTGTTCGGGTGGATCCGCAACGCGCAGGAAGCCGCGCGCGAGTTGGAGTTACCGCTAACCGAAACCGTGTCTTACTTCGGTAGGCAACAAGCGTCGTTATTGGGCGTAAGCCACATCAAATTACTAGCATAGGAGCAACTATGACAAAAAACACAACAACACAGTACAAAGAGTTAGAACATGGGGAAATAACCCTTGATGAAGTTACCGTTTCAGGCGATAACTTCCGCAAAGAGTTCAATGAGGAATCCCTCAAAGAACTTTCCGAAAACATTGCAAAGGTGGGCGTATTAGAACCCATTATTTTGCGTAAAAACCGCGCACATAAAATACTTGTAGCCGGAGAACGCCGCTTGCGTGCCGCGCAAATGGCGGGTATTGAGAAAATCCCGTACCGCTTGCTTGACCTTACCGAAGAACAAGCCCGCGAAGTAATGGTACTTGAAAACTTGCACCGCAAAGATTTAAGCCCGCTAGAAGAAGCCCGTGGGTTTAATGACTTGCTAAAGAGTGGCGGTTATACGGCCGAAGATGTAGCCAACCGGGTAGATAAGAGCAAGGCGTATGTGTACCGGGCAATCCGTTTGCTTGACTTGCCACAGGAAGCGCAAGACGCGCTAGAAAAAGGCGAAATCACAACCGGGCATGCGCGCCAACTGTTGTGCGTGTCGGCTGATGAAGCCAAAGAGTTACTCAAAAAAATCAAACGCAGAGAGATGAGCGTAACCGCGTTGCGCGACGAAATTAAATGGACTCTTGGCACCGATTTAGAGGATTCGCGGTTTAAGTTAGATGTGGAATATGCGGGCAAAATAGCGTGTAGCAAGTGTCCGTACAATACCGCCAATCAGCAATCCCTTTTTGATGAGGCCGTTGAAGCCGGAAGATGTACGAATAAGGCCTGCTACGAAGAAAAGGAAAAGCAATCCTTCGCCGACTTAGTGGAAGAAGTCAAAGCCAAAGCGCAAAAAGCGGGAATGAAATTCTTGGATCCGCAAGATCGATACGACTATGACGAAAGTTACGAGATTATGGACCAAGACGAACAAGAACAATATGCCGACGAAATCAAAAAGCACCCCGGCAAGTTTGCGCTAACCGTGTTCAAGTATAGTGGCGAAGAAGGTCTGCTTTGCATTGATAAAAAACTTGCCAAAAAAATCAATGACGAACGGTACGCGGAAGATGAGGAAGAGGAAGAAGAAACCGAAGAAGAAAAAGCCGAGCGCGCCGAGCGTGAACGTGAACGCGCTATCCGCGACAAAGAAGAAGAATTTCTTGCCGGGAAACTGTTAGGCGAGTTACTCAACAAGGAAATTACCGACAAGGTTTTTGAGAACTTGTGGGACGACTTCCGCGATTGGCAAAAAGAGGCCCTTGCCAAGAATTTCGGCCTAAAAAGTTTAACCGTGGACGAAGTATTAAAACTGGAACCGAAAAAACTGTTTTGGTTTATGAGTATCGTCCGCACAACAAATCAATGGGGCTTTAACGAAGATATATGCACCTTGCTTGATGACCGCGAAATTACGGAAGAAGAAATAGACGAAATGCACGCGAAAGCCGTTGCCGCTATTGATTCAGCCAACAAGTAAAGTTAAACCGTGCCCCCGTAACAGGGGGCACACAGGGGAATTTATGGGAAACGAAAACAAAAAAGAAGGCATACCGATCGGCGCGAAAGAAACGCCGGAAACAGTACGGGCCAAAAAGATAGGGTTTTTCTTGGGCTCTATTTCCGCGATAAACTTGGCCATAGCGGAATTAACGCGCATGCGTAAGGAAATGGAAGCAATGTTTGAAACTTACGAAAAGACCGGCAAATTTGGAGAAGGAAACGACAAGTCCGGTGGCAACTTCCCAACGGGGCGTGCGTAATATGAAAAAAGCACAAGCAAAGTTCAAAGTAGGCCAAGTAGTTCAGTTCTTTTGGGGCACACAATACCTCAAAGGGGCAATCCGTAAAGTTCGCGCGGAAGGGTGCGAAATCGTAACGCTTACCGGCGCGTATTACATACAAAACAAAGACATTTTAACGAGGTAACTATGAAGATAATGCCGTGTGAAGAAAAAATAGAAGATGTGGCCTTTGCTCTTTTCAAAGAAAAACGCCGCCAAAAGGGGCAGAAGGCCGATTTCTCAAGTTGGGCGCGCCTTTGCCAACAGGGGCGCGAAAACTACCGCGCTGAAGCGAGAGTCGCCATTGAAACGTGGGAAGATATACGCGAGGTAAAAGTATGATAAACCCCCGGTATATGTTTCGCATAGCGGTATTTGACAAGACCGGAAAGTTCGACCGTTTTGTGTTCTTTTCTGCTATATCCGGCGCACCGGCTATCACTTGCCGGGAAGGGTGTAAGTTCAGTAAGCCCGAACAATGCACTGGCGTACTTGACCGCCATGGGAAGATGATTTTTGAAGGGGATATTTTAGCCACATCAAACGATAACCCGGAATTTGACTTATGGGGGCCGGAAGATTTTGGCTACACAAAAATCGTATGGAACGATCATGCGTTATGTTTCGGCGGTAGTGAGTGGAATTTTGAAACAGAGTACAATGACCCGAACACGGATAGCGTGTACAACGTGCAATTTGTGTCGGTCGTTGGCAATATACACGAAACGCCGGAACTATTAGAGGAGAAGAAGAAAAAATGACAAGGGTTCAATTCTGCCCGGTATGCGGGAAAAAATCAGAGTTGGTGCAGGGACAAACGGCCTTTGGCGTGTTGTGGGAAACCGTCAAATGCAAAAACAAAGAATGCGGGGCCACCACTTCTATTGTGCGTGCTCCGTAAAGCGAGGCAAAAAATGATTGATGTGAAAGAAAAACAAGAGGAGTGCCCCTTTGCCGGGGCATATCCTAAATGCAACAATGCAGAGGGGTGTTCGTGTTGTAAAGAATTTGAAACTTGGCTCGATGAAAACGATTTGGAATTTAACCTAGAGAAATGCCCTTCTTGTGGCGGCACCGCCCACTTCTTTGCGCGTAACTTCGGCATTAAGTCAACGCCGAAATACAAAGCAATATGCGATACTTGTCAGTTGCAAACGCCGTGGGTATCAAGCCGTACAAGCGCGGCCCGGATTTGGAACAAACGGGTAGGGGGGAAACAGCATGCAGAGGCAACTCAAGTTCCGGTGCTTTGACACTTATACAGGGCGTTACATTCCCGGATTCCGCTTGGGGCAAGCCAGGGAATACCCGGTCGGCATTGTGGAACAATGCACCGGGCTCAAAGACCGTGAAGGCACATTGATTTATGACGGCGATATTGTAGAGCACAACGCGCGCTATTGCGTTGTTGAGTGGTACAAGGGCGGCTTTTGGGTGAACACGCTTTCCAACGGCGTGAAGTGGCACATACATCTTTTGCATAGTGCTGTAAAAGTCGTTGGCAATATACACGAAAATTATAAACTTTTAAGGGGAAATAAATGACAATAACAATACCGTATGAAGTAGTTGCCGTGACAGTTGTTTTAGGAGCGTTTGTTTTTGGGCTTGTTTTAGGCGTAATTGTAGCAGGTGCCGCGTTAGTGAACGCCGAAGAAGAAGAGGAATAACGCCATG
>JAGCWX010000025.1 GCA_017961585.1 Elusimicrobiaceae bacterium
AATACGAAGAACATCACGGCGTCAAATATACCGACGGGGCTGTAAAAGCCGCCGCCACCATTGCCGACCGCTATATTACCGACCGCGTACTGCCCGATAAAGCCCTGGATTTATTTGATGAAGCCGGTGCCCGCGCGCGGCTTAAAAATGCTATTTTGCCGCCCGAAGTCAAGCAAAAACAAGCCGAGCTCAATCAAACCATCGCTGAAAAAGACGAGTTGATGGCCCGCAAAGATTTTGAAAAAGCCGCCGCTTTGAAGGAAACCGAAACCCGCCTGCGCGAGTATATTGACCACCTTAAAAAACAGTGGCAGGAAAAAAATACCAAGCATACCCCCAAAGTAACCGAGGAGGATATTGCGTTGGTGGCCTCTAAGTGGACGGGCATCCCCGTTACGCGCATGACGCAGAGCGAAACCGATAAAATTTTACACATGGAAAAACATCTGCACGAGCGGATTATCGGCCAAGAGGACGCCGTGAAAGCCGTTTCGCAAGCCATCCGGCGCAACCGCACCGGGCTAGGCAACCCGCACCGGCCGATTGGCGGATTTTTATTCTTGGGCCCCACCGGGGTCGGAAAAACGGAACTGGCCAAAAGTTTGGCAACGTTCTTGTTTGGCGACGAAGAGGCCATGATCCGGTTGGATATGTCGGAATATATGGAAAAGTTTGCAGTGTCGCGCTTGATTGGGGCGCCGCCCGGATATGTGGGGTATGAAGAAGGCGGTCAACTTACCGAAGCCGTACGCCGCCGCCCGTACAGCGTGGTGGTGCTGGACGAATTGGAAAAAGCCCATCCCGATATTTACAACATCTTGTTGCAAGTATTGGATGAGGGGGCTTTGAGCGATAACTTGGGCCACAAAGTAAGTTTTAAAAACTGCGTAATTATTATGACCTCTAACGTAGGCGCGCGCGAAATTACCAACAAAGGCAATTCCCTTGGGTTTACGGCCGAACAAAGCGCCGAAGATGAATACAAGGATATGCGCCAAAATGTAATGGACGAAGTCAAAAAGACTTTCAACCCCGAATTTATCAACCGTATTGATGAAATTGTGGTGTTCCATTCGCTGACTAAAGAAAACATCAGCGCTATTTTGGAAGTAGCCCTCAAAAAAGTAGATGCCAAACTGGCCGACCGTCAATTGACTTTAAAATTGACGAACGCCGCCAAAGAGCATCTATTGGACAAAGGATTTGATGCCAAATTTGGGGCGCGGCCGTTGCTGCGCACCATCCAGCGCGAACTGGAAGACCCGCTGGCCGAATATATTTTGACCAGCCGCGTGAAAGCGGGGGCCAAAATCCAAGCCGATTTCGACAAAGATGCCGGGAAGTTGACGTTTAGTACTACGGCAGCAGGAAAAAAGAAAGCCGTACTTATTTAGGAGGAATTTTTATGGACGCAAATAAACAAAAAGCGCTTGATTTGGCTTTAGGTCAAATTGAAAAAGCATTTGGTAAAGAAGCCATTTGCAAGTTAGGTGGGGGCAGTGTGGCTAAGGTGGAAGCCATCCCCACGGGGGCCCTTTCTTTAGATTTAGCATTGGGAGTAGGCGGCTTGCCGCGCGGACGTGTAATTGAAATTTACGGCCCCGAAGCCGGCGGTAAAACCACGCTTTCCCTCCACGTGGCGGCGCAAACCCAAAAAATGGGCGGCACGGTAGCTTTTATTGATGCCGAACACGCTTTGGACCCCGATTATGCGCAACATTTGGGCGTAAACGTGGATGAACTGCTGGTCTCTCAACCCGATTCCGGCGAACAAGCCCTGGAAATTGCAGAAAAGTTGGTGCGCTCGGGTGCGATTGATTTGATTATTATTGACTCCGTAGCCGCCTTGGTTCCGCAGGCCGAAATTGAAGGCGAAATGGGGGACTCTCACGTGGGATTGCAAGCCCGCTTGATGAGCCAGGCCCTGCGCAAATTGACCAGCATTTTAAATAAAACCAAAACCAGCATTATTTTCATCAACCAGCTACGCCAAAAAATCGGGATTATGTTTGGCAACCCGGAAACAACCCCCGGCGGCTTGGCTTTGAAATTTTATGCTTCCGTACGTATTGACGTGCGGCGTATTGAAAACCTGAAAAAAGGCGACGAAGTGATTGGCACCCGCGTGCGTGCCAAAGTAACCAAAAACAAAGTAGCCCCGCCGTACCGCCAGGCCGAATTCACTATGATTTTAGGCCAAGGGATTTCGCGCGAAGCGTGCATTATTGACAAAGGCGTGGAAGCCGGGCTCATTGAAAAGAGCGGAAGTTGGTTTATTTACGGGGATGAAAAGCTGGGCCAAGGTGCCGAAAATGCCCGCCAGTATCTGAAAGATAACCCCGAATTGGCCGACGAAATTGAAGATAAATTGTACGTAAAATATTTGGGGATTCACTACAACGGCAAGAAAGCCGAAACGGTGAAAGAAGAACCCAAAAAAGTAAAAGTCAAATAAGGGCTTTTGAATGCAAGAGGCCTCCGCTTGGCGGGGGCCTTTTTTTGCTCGTCAAATTTGCTAAAATATAGTACACGAGGAGTTCCTATGCGCAAATTCTTATTCATTTTAGTTAGTTTGTTGACGGCAATGAGCGGGTACGCTTATCAAACCGGGGATTTTTCTGCGGGCTTGGCGGCGGTTTATTCCCCGCTTGAGTTGGGCACCGCGTGGGGGGAAGTTTATGTGGGGGATCAAACCGCCTCCACCTATCACGACGCTAAATTGGGTAAGCCCGGCCTAGGGGGCGAATTGCAAGCCCTTTATTTTGTAAGCCCGCGCGTGGGGGTGGGGTTATCCTTCCAAGACCAATATTTCGCCAAGGATTTATCCAGCGGTTGGTATTTGTATAACCACACGCATATGCAAAATTATATGGCCGTAGGGCACGTGTTTTTCAACCCGCAAAGCCCGTGGAAAGTCTATACGGCTTTGGGTGCCGGGGTGGCTCATACGCGCTTTACGATGGACTTTACACGCGAAGGCGGCGGCAACGAAAAATTTGATTATACCGGGTTTGCTTATTACGCCGGCCTGGGGATTGAAAAAGAAATTTCTTCCCGCTTGAGTTTAGGGCTGGAAGCCCGCTACAATGGGCAAAAATTTCACGAAGGCCACAACCGCTGCGACGGGCATCACATAACCGTCCGGCCGAAAGCAAATTTTATGTCGTTTTTAGTGCGGCTGATTTACCGGATATAAGCGTAAAGCCGTGCTTGTAATTTAGAGGTTATTTATGGATAAAAAATATTATATTACAACTCCCATTTATTATGTAAATTCTGTGCCGCATTTGGGCCATGCTTATACCACCATTGCGTGTGATATTTTGGCCCGCTATAAACGCAGCCAAGGGGTGGATGTGCGGTTTTTAACCGGTACCGATGAGCACGGTGCCAATATTGAAAAATCCGCCGCCGCCAAAGGGGTTTCCCCCAAAGCGTGGGCGGATGAAGTGTCCGCCAAGTACCGCGCCCTTTGGAAAACGCTTAATATTTCTTACGATGCTTTCATCCGCACCACCGACCCCGCACACGAAGCGGTGGTGCAAGCTATTTTTGAAAAACTGCTCAAAAGCGGGGATATTTATTTAGGGTCTTACTCGGGCAAATATTGTACTTCGTGCGAACAATATTATGACGAAAGTGAAATGGGGGAAAATTGCACCTGCCCGGTACATAAAAAACCGCTGACCGAAGTGCACGAAGAAACGTATTTCTTTAAACTTTCCCGCTACGAAAAACCTCTCTTGCAATACTACAAAGAACATCCGGAATTTTTAGTTCCCAAATACCGCGCGAACGAGATTATCAATTTTGTCAAAGGTGGCCTGCGCGATTTGTCCGTTACGCGCACCAAAGTAAAATGGGGCGTGCCCGTGCTTAGCAACCCGGCCCACACCATTTATGTATGGTTTGACGCGCTCATCAACTATATTTCCGCCGCCGGAGCCGGGAAATTTTTGGACCCCAAAAATCCCGCCCTGCACGACGAAAAATTAGCCCTGATTCAAGCCGAGAATTTTAGAGAACTTTGGCCGGCTGATTTGCACATGGTGGGCAAAGAAATTTTCCGCTTTCACACGGTAATTTGGCCCGCTGTGCTGATGGCACTGGACATGCAGCTCCCCCAACAAGTGTTTGCACACGGTTGGTGGACCGTGGAAGGGGAAAAAATGTCCAAAACGCTGGGCAACGTGATTGATCCGGCTGAACTGGGGGCCAAATACGGCGTGGACGCCGTGCGCGCATTTCTATTTCGCGAAGTTCCGTTTGGGCAGGATGGCGATTTCTCCATGACCAGTTTTAAAAACCGCTACAACGCCGATTTGGCTAATAACTTGGGCAATTTGCTTTCCCGCACGCTCAACATGATGGCCAAAATCACCCCCGAACTGCCCCAGCAGGCCGATGTGCCTATGGAAACGGTGGAAAAAACCCAAAAGACCGAAGAGGAAATTGACCGCGCCTATGACGAGCTGGCATTTGATAAAGTGCTGGAACTGATTTATGGATACTCGGCCGATTTGAACAAAAAAGTGGCCGATACCAAGCCGTGGGAACTGATCAAAACCAACGAGCTTAAAGCGTTGGATATTTTGAAGGAGCTGATTGTGTGCCAACGTTACGTGGCTAAGTGGATCACGCCTTTTATGCCCACAATTGGGGCAGAAATGCAACGCCGCTTGGCACCGGGGCCCATTCAAAAATACGAGCCCTTATTCCCGCGCATTGCGGCCTAATTTGCGTGATAACTTTGTTGCGCACTTGCTCGAATACCTCGGCGCTACCGCGCCGCTGCGCACAGTATACTTCGCAAGTTCGCGCCGCGTTCTAACGCAAATTTGTTGCAATGACTTGCTGTTTGAGAAGGGGTTATTCCCGCGCATTGCGGCCTAATGGATTACAACCGGTTGTAACCCCCTTTTGCTGACAGGGCTGGCCTATCTTTTCGGGTAGGCCCAAAGTAGGCCTTGTTTTTTCGGCAAATGTCCATTATACTATTAAAGACGTAGAGGAGGGACTTATGAATAAAGGATTCACGTTAATAGAGTTGTTAGTAGTTGTGTTAATCATTGGTATTTTGGCGGCGGTAGCGTTGCCACAATATCAGAAAGCGGTGATGAAAAGCCGGTTAAATGCACAGTGGCCGCTTTTAAAGTCTATAGCAAATGCCCTGCAAGTTTGTGAAGCGCAAAGGGGGGATATGTGCGACTTGGACGAGTTGGATATTGATGTACCACCCGCACCGGCTATAGGAAGTAGTTCTTGCGCGTGGTCACGCGTGGTTGAAAGTGATATTAGTTTGGAGTGTGGCGGAAGTGGGGTGGAATTCTCGCTAGGGGTGCAACCGACTGTGGACCCGGAATGTGCAGAGCACGGCGACCCTATTTGTCTAAAATGGTATGGTAGGTTTTGCCAAGACAATGACGGCGAATTTTGTGAAAAATATTTCGGCCCCATGAGTGTCACCGTTGGTGAGGGAGGCGGAGTAACCACCTATTTCTTGGATCAAAAAGACAGTTGAAAGTAAGAGCCAATTAAAACCCCCTGGAAAACCAGGGGTTTTTATTGGGAAACGGTTTGCAAAAACGAAGAAACTTTTTTAAACGCACGCCCCCGATGGGAAACGGCGTTTTTTTCGTCCGCGGTGAGTTGGGCAAAACATTTGCCTAGTTCGTCCACTACAAAAATGGGATCATACCCAAAACCGTTGGTGCCGTGATAATCCTGCGCAATATGCCCCGGGCAGATGCCTTCAAAAAGTTGATAGTGTCCGTCCGGCCAGGCCAAACAAGCCACCGTGATAAACCGCGCGGTGCGTTTTGCTGCGGGCACGCCGGAAAGCTCACGCAAAAGTTTTTGGTTGTTGGCCGTTGTGTCGCACGCGTCGCCGGCGTAACGGGCCGTGTGAACCCCGGGTGCCCCGTGCAAAAAATCCACTTCCAGGCCGGTATCGTCCGATAAGGAAATGAGTCCACTTTGTCGGGCGGCGTAGGTGGCTTTTAAGATAGCATTTTGCGCCAGCGTAGTGCCGGTTTCTTCGGGCAATTGCAACGAAAAATCACGCAGATTTTTGTACGTGATTTTTTGGCCGTTAGTCAAAGCGGCGGGCAACACGCGGCTTAGCTCGCTAAGTTTGTGCGCATTGCCCGTAGCAATTAAAATTTCCATTTAACGTTCTGCCGGATGTAGCCGGGCGATTTCTGTTTTCTCGGTGGCCGTCAGTTTGGATACTTCGTCCAGCATGATCATGGCTACTAAATACGAGCGGAACATATCTTCTTCGCTAAGCCACTCGGTAAAATTGTGCGGATTGTTTTGACCGGTGAAGATGGTATACGCCCCCACTAAACCTTTGGTAACAAACATGGAAGCAGTAGTGCCTGCGCGCTCTTCTAAGAAACGCGGGGTGACCTTGGCACGTGCAAACGAGCGTTCCACCACTTGGCGGGCTTGCGGGTGGATGTGTTCGGCCACGTTTTGATATTGTTTGAAAACTTGGCGTTCAATTTTTACGCCGTATTTTTTAGCAATAACATCGGCCTGCGTTTGGGCGTACGTTTTCCATTGTTCAATTTCTTGCTGTTTGAAAGAGCGCAGGCGGAAATCCAGCTCGGCCAAATTGGTTTTACCGTTGGCCATATTCATGTGGTGCAGCTCGGCATAGCCCTGGTCCCCGTCGCTATTATTGGGGAGCCATTCGTCCCTTGCACAGGCAACCCCCAATTCACAAGCGGGCTTCCAGGCGTTTTTGTAACCGTTGTGCGCCGCGTGGGATTGGTGCCCGTTAATCCCTTGCACCTGATAAATTACTTTTTCCGCGTTGAAGTTACCCACTACTACTTCCCCGTCAAATCCGCCATCAAAGTCAAAGGCAATGTCCGGGTTGTAGGGGGTTTCGTCAATATAATCGGCACTGCGGCCCACGTCTTCGTTAGGTGTGATGACAAATTGCAACGGGCCGTGTTTCATTTGAGGGTGTTCCGCCAAAGTTTGCAGCAACGTAACCATCACGGAAACGCCGGCTTTATCGTCGGCCGAGAGCATGGTGGTCCCGTCGGACGTAACCACCGTTTTGCCGATCATTTGTTTTAAATACGGGTCCGAATTAAAATCAATCACGTGCCCGTTTTTAAGCACAATCGGTTTGCCGTCGTACTTTTCAATCACTTGGGCTTTGATGTTTTGGCCGTTAATGTCGGGGGTAGAGTCGTAATGGCAGCTAAAACCCAGCACCGGGATTTCTTTATCTATGTTGGAGGGAACCGCTACATAAATATAGTAGTGCGGGGTAAGCATCGCTTGAAAGCCAAATTTTTCAATCTCCGCGAATAATTTTTTGGCGGTTTCAATTTGTTCAGGGGTGATGTCCATATCATCGCTGCTTTGGCTATTGTAGGTAGTGTAGGTTAAAAAGCGCTTAAGCAGTGTAGGACGGTAGGAAGCGGCTACAGACGGTATGCTTTGTGCAAACAGCGTACTGCTTACCAGCAAGGCCGCTAATAGGGCTACGATTTTTTTCATAAAGGCCTCCGATTAAGTTATAGTTTATTGTAATAATATTTTAAAACTCAGTGCAAGGGAATTTAGGCCTAATTTTGCATGGGCCTTTAGGCCTGGGTTCAAGCGGGACTTATTGACCAGGGGGAGTGAGAACAGCGTGCGTGGAAGATTTGTCTAAGGGGTCATCCCCGAGTGTTTCTATCGGGGATCTCCACCTCTTAAAAGATCACAAGGTGGGGATCCCCAATTACGACCTTTGGGGATGACCTCTTAAATCAACTGTCACCCTGAACTTGATTCAGGGTCTTCCACGCTTGTTGTTGCTGTTTGTAATAGAGTGTCATTCCCCAAGGTTTTTGTGGGGAATCTCCCACATCCGTCTCGTAAGTAAGTGCTTAGGCGGGTGTTAATGCTGGGAATAGGCAGAAGGGAGATCCCCGACAGCGACCTTCGGGGATGACGCTTTATTTTATGACGGCAAACGGCATGCGTGGAAGATGCTGAATCAAGTTCAGCATGACAACTTTTGATAACGGCGTGCGTGGAAGATTCCGTATCAAGTACGGAATGACACTTTATGTTATACGACGGTGGTTTTGAAAATGGGCCCAAAATGGGCGTTGTTTTTTGGGCGAATATCTATTATACTATTAAGTGACACAGTAGGAGGAACTGATTATGAAAAAAGGATTCACTTTAATAGAACTATTAGTAGTTGTGTTAATCATTGGTATTTTGGCGGCGGTAGCGTTGCCGCAATATCAAAAAGCGGTGTGGAAAGCACGCTTTAGCGAAGCAATGTTAAAAACACATGATATGGCCCAAGCTTTGGAATTGTATGTACTAGAGAACGGGGTTTCAATCTCTGATATGGATCTAACCCCCGATGATACAGTTGTTGATGTTTTTGCAGGGTTGGAAGAAGAGGAAAGAAGTGGCGAAACTTGGTACTGCACAGATTATGCATGTTATCGCATTGATGGAGGTGCATATGGGCTTTTTTATAGAGATAAAGAGCATTCCGATGTGGTAGTTGAGTTTGGATACACTACCTCTCGTGACTGGCGTCCACAACGTTATTGTTATTACGAGGATGATTTGGGCGAATTCTTGTGTGCCCAAGCAGAGGCACTGGGTTGGGAAGACATATCAGAGGGATTCTAATACGCGCTGGGTTAGGGCCAATTCCCCGCAATTTGTATAAATCCACACAAATCCCTGCAATTTTGCTATAATATTTACAGGGAAAAACCGCAGGGTAACCCTGCGGCATTTTTTGCCCTAAAACGCAAGAATAAAAAAGTATATGAAAACGTACGAAAGCGTAATTATTGTAAAACCCCAACTCTCCGATACGGAAGTGGGGCAATTCGTAACCAAAGTCAAAGACTTGATTACGAAAAACAACGGGGAAGTAACCAGCGAAGAAAAACTGGGTAGACGCAAATTTACCCACGAAATCAATCACGTTCGCGATGGTTTCTACCTCTATCTTAAGTTCAAAGCCGAACCGGCGTTTGTAAAAACGTTGGAAGAAGCTTTAAAGCTTAACGAAAATGTGCTTCGCTCCATGACGATGAACGCCCTGGAAATTAAAGCGAAGCCGGCTCACGTAAAATAGGTCTTGGTATGCCAGCTCAAATCAAACTGCCGGAACAAAACTTAGTGCTTCTAGTCGGACGGTTAACACGTGACCCGAATGTGGCGTTTACGCAAAAGGGCCAGGCAGTGTGCCGTTGTGATCTTGCGGTCAACCGCAGGTATTTGGATAAAACCACAAACGAGTGGAAAGACGATACGGTGTTTGTTCCCATAGTGATTTGGGGGGCTGCCGCCGAACGGTGTAAAGACCGCCTCAAAAAGGGCTCTCCCGTTAGTGTAGAGGGCCGTTTGACGCTTAGTGAGTACACCGACAAAACTACCGGCCAAACCCGCCGCAGCTTGCAGGTTACGGCCTCCAGAGTCCAAATCTTAGAATTTGGAGCAGCGGGCGCTTCTAGCGATATGGAAGGAGTGTCCCCCGCTGTGAAGGACGACGTCCCCACCACTGACGTGACGGAAGATGACGTGCCCTTCTAACTTAAACCCTAGAGAGATTAAAAATGGCTGAAGAAATCAAAGAAACACAAGCCCCGGCCGCCGCGGAAAACAACACTGCCGCTGCTGCCGCTCCGGCTGCCCGTGGCGAACGCCCGGCCCGTCCGTTTGGTAAACGGCGCTTTGAAAGCAGAAGAAAAGTCTGCAAACTCTGCGCTGAAAAAATGGACAGCATTGACTATAAAAACTTCCAATTCGTAAAATCGTTTACGATGGAAAGCGGCAAAATTTTATCCCGCCGCATTACCGGCACCTGTGCCAAGCATCAGCGCCAAATCACCAAAGCAATTAAGCGCGATCGCAACTTGGCCATCTTGCCCTATTCCTTACCTAAGAAATAAGCGAGGTTTCTATGAAAGTTATTTTGAAACAAAACGTGAAAAACTTGGGTATGGTGGGAACCGTGGTGGAAGTAAAACCCGGTTATGCCCGCAACTTTTTAGTCCCGCACCGCTTGGCGGAAATCGCCACCGAAGGTGCCATTAAAAATTGGGAATTGGGTGCGCAACGCCGCCAAAAACGCATTGAGGCCGAATTGGCCGAAGCGCGCGCCTTGGCCGAAAAATTAAACGGTATTGTATTGCCGTTTACCAAAACGGTCAATGCAGACGGCGTAGTATTCGGCTCTGTCAACAAGGCCGACATCTACAAAGCCCTTACCGAAAAAGGCCACAAACTTGGCAAAGACGCTATTGAACTCAATATGCCCATCAAAGCCCTGGGTGAAACCGAAGTAAGCATTTACTTAAAACCCACGGTATTTGCCAAAATCAAAGTGCAAATCAACCCCTTGACCACGGTGGAAGAAAAAATCGCCGATGCCAAGCCGGCTGAAACCAAATAATTACCCTTCAACTTGCGTTTTAAATAGTGCCGCCCCCTGTTTTGCAGGGGGCGGTTTTTTGTAGGAGACTAAGACACAAAGTGATAAAACGCTTACTGATACACCGCGTAGGCAATTTTGCCCGGTTCCGGCGGCAGCGGGATGCCGGCTTTGCGTTTGCGGATCATTTCTTGGCGTTGGGCGCGCAACAGGCGGTGCACTTCTTTATTCACAAAGGAACATTCTCTGCGGTTTAAGTGGATGGTGTTTTCTTCCAGCCGCACCGTAGGGCCGCCAAAAAGCGTATTGCTTACGATCTCGGGCGTGTGAGCGGGGTATTTTTTGCGGCTAAAAGCACTTACCACGCCGCCTTGGCACGTAGCTGTGCGCACGTGGATAGAGCCGCTATTTTGCGTAAACATCATCTTGCACCAATTAATAATAAAAGCTTTCATAGTTTCCTCCTGCTTACTTATATCTTAACGCATTAAAAGGAAAATCCCCAGGGTCCTTGGACCTGTACGCTTCCGGTTTTATGGCCTAGGCCCAAATAGGTCCAAAGACCTATCCGCAGGGAAAGTGCTATAATAAAATATATGTCGTTATTTTCAAAGCTTTTTAAATTATTTTTAGTGGTGGTATTCTTCCCGCTTATACCGCTGGTGCTGCTTTTGGGTTTTTATCAAGTGCACCTTAAAGATACCATTTTGGAAACGCACGTCAATTTGGCCGAGATGGCCTCCAGCGCCATGAGCCAACACATTGAGGACTTGTCCGGCCGGTTGGCGTTTTCCACCCAACTTTCAAGCTTATTGCAAAAGAAACAAGACCCGCACGCTTTATTGTCCGAGGAACTAGCCGCCAATGTGGACTTTGTTATGTTGGCTGTATTAAATTCCGAAGGATTGGAAAAATACCGTGCCGGCAATCCGGAGGCACTCAGCCAAATCAAACCCATTGATTTGCGCCGCGATAAACAATTGCCTTTGCTCGCGCGGGAAAAACGTTTGTCTGTGAGTAGTTTTGAAGTGGTGCAAGGGTTGCCGGTGAGCGAATTTGTGTATCCCCTGGAAAATGGCGATTATCTTTACGGTATTATTAGTTTCTTTGGGTTTATTTCTCGCTTGCAGGAGCAGCGTATCGGCAATACAGGCCACATCTACTTGGTGGATATTTCCGGCCGCGTTTACGCCAACGATTTGCAATATAAACCGGCCTTCAATGCCCGGCAATTGGCGCGGGCATTTATGTCCAAATCGGCCTTGATTAAAAAGCTAAACACTCCGCGGGAAACGTATGTAGGGGCGTATGCTCCGTCGCCTATCTTGGGGGCATACGTAGTGGTATTGCAATTGCGTTCGGAAGCGTACCGCAGTATTTATCACACCAATATTATTTTGGCGTTATTCTTGTTGACCATTTTTACATTGGCCTATTTTGGGGCGTTGACATTTGCCGAACGGTTGGGCGAGCCGATAGAAGCCCTTTCGCAAGCGGCGGTGCAAGTGAGCCAAGGCAATTTGGACGTACACGTGGACCCGGATATGGGGTGGGGGGAATTCAAGCGGCTGATTGAATCCTTCAATCAAATGACGTCGGATTTAAAAGATTATCAAAACTTGCGTTTGCAGGCCCAAGTCAGTGAACTCAAAGAGCAAGTTTTCCGCGCCGTTGCGCATGATTTGCGCGCCCCGCTGATGGGGTTGCAAGGGTATATTTACATTTTGCAAAATGGGCAAATTTCCGCCCAAGAGCGGGAAGATTACCTCAAACAAATGGCCCAAGCGTCCCAAAATTTATCGGTCTTGCTGGAAGACGTGTTGGATGTTTCCCGCTTGGAGGCGGGGATGTCCTCCGTGCAAAAGCAAAGTGTGGAGTTGCGCCCCTTGGTGGATGAGGTATTGGGGCTGGTCCGTCCGGCGGCCGAACAAAAAGGCCTTGCGCTCAGCGCGCAAGTGGACGTGGACCAAGTGCCGGCAGATCCTAAACTGCTCAAACGGGTGCTTACCAATTTAATTTCCAACGCAGTTAAATTTACGGAAAAAGGATTTGTAAAATTAGTAGCCACGCAGGACGAAAAATCGTATACTGTGAGTGTGCAGGACAGCGGCATCGGCCTTACGGAAAAAGAAATCAAAGGGCTTTTCCAAAAGTACCACCAAGTCCATGCGGATAAACCCGGGTTTGGGTTGGGGCTTTTTATCAGCCGTCAATTGGTCCAAGCGCACGGTGGCAGTTTAGATGTGATTTCCACCCCCGGCCAAGGCAGTACGTTTACCATCACGCTGCCTAAGGAGAGTCTATGATTGTATTTTGGCGATTATTTTTAGCTTTGTTTTTAACGGATTTTGTATTTTTTCACAAGGCCTTGCACGAGGCACAACAAAAAAGCCGCACCAAAGCTATGGTGATCCGCTCCCTGACGTTTGCGGTGTTGGCCCTGCTGTTTTGCCACAACTATTTAACGCAGCCCTGGCCGTTCTTGGGCGAGTTTACCCTCCCCGGTTGGGTGTGTATTTTGCTGTTTGCCTTGTTCCACGGATTTACCGATTATTATTATCAATTGGGTGGCAAAATAAAATACGGCTATACGCTTACTTTCTTCCTTAAAAATTTTGTAAACATTCTCTTTTTAATTTTAATGGCCCCGTTTAAGGCCCTGTATGAAACCGGCAACTTCTTTGCCGAACCGTGGGTTGTTTTTTTGGCGGGGCTTTTATTGGTTACGCGCGGGATTGGGTGGTTTATCTTTTGCGTAGAGCAAGATAAATACGGGCGCGATTATCCCACCTTTGACGAACAATGGATGCTGGCTATGGCGCGCGCCATTTTCTTTTTAATTATGCTGTTGCCGGGGTTGCGTTGGGTGTTGTTTTTAATCATCTGGTTAGGGGCTTGTTTGTATGCGCGCTCCATCCGCTTGCTGGACGTACCCCGCTGGGCCTTTTGGGTGGGCGTTGTGGGCTCGGTATTTATTGGGTTCTTGTTGCGTTTACGATTTTATTTAGTGGGGTAGTATGTTACTTACGGACGTTAAATTTGCGTGTTTGGATACGGAAACAACCGGTCTTTCGCCGGAAGGCGGCGGTAAAATTTGTGAAGTAGCGGTTTCGGTTTCCAAGGCCGGGCATGTGCTCAGCGAATTCACTACGTTAATCAACCCCGGTATGCCCATGCATCCGGACGTGATTGCCATCCACGGCATCACCAACGATATGGTCAAAAATGCTCCCGCTTTTTCGGAAGTGCTTCCCAAACTTTTAGGCGTGTTAGATAATTGTGTAGTAGTGGCCCACAATGCCGATTTTGATATCGGTTTTTTACAGTATGAATTTGAACAATGCGGAATGCATTTCCCAAAATATCCCGTGGTAGATACGCTCAAGCTGGCCCGCAAAAGCGGCCGTTTTGAAAAAAACCGCCTGGGCTTTATTGCCCAGCAGCTGGGCATCAATTGCGACGGGTGGCACCGCGCTATGGCGGATGTAAAAATGACGGAACAGATTTTTTATTATTTTTTAATGGAACTGGCTAAACAAGGCGTTACCACACTTGAACAACTCAATGAATTCCAATGCAAACGCTGGAAAGATTTAGCCCGTACCCAATAGGAGAGATTATGAATAAAGTTGTTTTGTTAATTCGCGATGGATGGGGCGATGCCGCTGCCGGCCCGTACAATGCCGTAACCAATGCCAAAACCCCCAATATGGACCGTTACTTAAAACAATATCCGCACACGCAAATTGAGGCCTCCGGCGAGCAAGTAGGCCTTCCGGCCGGATATATGGGCTCTAGCGAAGTGGGGCACCTGAACATGGGGGCCGGGCGCATTGTGATTCAAGAACTCAAACGCCTCAAAGATACCATTGAAGACGGCTCTTTATTTACTTCTAAACCGTTTGCCGCGTGTGTAGAAAACTGCCTCAAAAATAATAAGCCCTTACACGTAATGGGTTTGGTGCAGGACGAAGGCGTCCACGCCCATCACGATCATCTGCACGCCATTTTAAAATTTGCGGCCGAACAAGGCATCAAGCAAGTTTATATCCACTTCTTTTCCGACGGGCGCGACACGCCCCCTCAAAGTGCCGTGGGCTTTATCCGCACGTTGGAAGAAAAAATCAAAGAGTACGGTGTGGGGCAAATTGCCACCATTCAAGGCCGCTACTACGCCATGGACCGCGGCGAAGATTGGGATTTGACCGACAAGGCCTATAATTTAATTGTGCGCGCCCAAGGGTTGCACGGCACCACGGCCGAAGAAGTGGTTACTACCGATTACAAAACCATGAAAACGCCCGACGGTGGCCCCATGGTGGACGAATATATTCCGCCCACGGTGCTGGGGGATTACAAAGGCATGGAAGAAAATTCTTCCGTTATTTTCTTTAACTTCCGCCAGGACCGCGCAATCCAACTTACCCGCGCGTTTATTGACGACGATTACCCCGGCAAAAACCGCGGGACCCGCGTGCCGTGTGTGTATTGTGGGCTGACCAAATACTACGACGCTTTCCCCTACAACGCGTTGCCTTCTATGACGGACGGCGGCGGCATGAATAACTTGTTGGGCGAAGTGATTTCCAAGGCCGGGCTCAAACAACTGCGCTTGGCGGAAACGCAAAAATTTAAACACGTTACTTCATTTTTTAACGGCAAGCTTATTAAGCCCTACCCCGGCGAAGACCGCATTGAGAAAAAGGGCCGCTTTGACCCGGCTACCTTTGCCGAACATCCGGAAATGGAGGCCTATATCGTTAAGGACGAAGCCATCGCTCAAATCAACAGCGATAAATATGACTTTATCGTCATCAACTTTGCCAACTGCGATATGGTCGGCCATACGGGCAATTTTAAATCCGTAGTCAAAGCCGTGGAAGTGGTGGACGAGTGCACCGGCCTGGTGACCCAAGCCGCCCTGGCCAAAGGGTACACGGTGTTCATCACCGCGGACCACGGCAATGCCGAGGAAATGTGGGACGAAAAAATCAATATGCCCAAAACCGCCCACACCACCAACTTGGTAGATTTTGTCTACGTCAGCAAAGACCACACCCACGCGCAAATGGCCCCCACGGGCAACTTGGGTGATGTAGCGGCCACCGTCTTAGACGTAATGGGCCTTGCCAAACCGGCGGATATGACGGCCAAAAGCTTAATTGTAAAAAAATAATACTCGTTTGCGTATTTCCCTAAATTTGGGGAAATACGCAATTTCGTCTGAATTGGGCCTTGAAATTTTCTATAATTTGAGTATAATTAGAATATGGGGCAGTATATCAAAGTGAAAGTGCACGCGGGGGAAAAGAAAAACCGTTTCGAGCAACTAGCCCCGGACCGGTTTGAAATTTGGGTGAAAGCTCCCGCCCAAGAGGGCCGTGCAAACCAAGCTGTGCGCGAAGTATTGGCCCAAGCGTTGGGAGTGCCGCCCGAGCAACTTTCACTAGTGAAAGGGGTTACCAGCCCGTCAAAATTGTTTTTGAAAAGGGGTTAATATGCGCAGCGGTGTATTGGTGGTGGTGTGTTCAATCATTTTGATTTACATGTGGCGCGACCAAATTACGGATCAAGTCAAACAAATGTTTCAGGACAAATCCAAAGTAGCATCCGTCACATGCACGGTCAACGGTAATTCGTGCGAAGATTTAGTGGTAATGCTTAACAATCTGCGCCCGGGCCGTTATTACGAAGCTGCTGCCCAATTAGTAGGAATTAAGAGCGACGAAACCAACTTGTATCGCGACGGCGGTGCCATGATTTTTAAATTGCCCGATGGCCGCACGCTGGTTCACAACCAAGGGGTCGTCAACCGCGACAAGGGCTACCTGATTGTGGAATTCCCCAACGGGCCCTGGCTTAAGTACGACGAAAAGGGCAACTTTGTGGAAGAAGGCAAATAACCATTTACTTGCGCAACCGCGCAACGTTCTAAAAAAATCCCCCGGCTTATAACCGGGGGATTTTATTTGCTTGGACGACTTATTTAAAGTTGGAAGTTCCCAGCTTTTGTTGCAGGAAGGTCTTCAACCCGCTTTGATCGCTTGAGTGGGCCAAGGCCTGGTCAAAGCTGATTTTCTTTTCCATATACAGTTGCGCCAATGCTTCGTTCATAGTACGCATACCGATATTGGCATTGGTCTGCATGGTAGAGATAATCTGCTCGGCCTTCCCGTCGCGAATTAAGTTGCGCACAGCGGCGTTGGCAATAAGCACTTCGCACGCCATGGCGCGCGCGCCGTTGAGGGCCGGGATGAGCTGCTGCGATAAAATGGCCTCCAACACGAACGACAACTGCGTGCGGATCTGCGGCTGTTGGTTGGGGGGGAACACGTCAATAATACGGTTGATGGACTGCACGGCATCGTTGGTGTGCAAGGTAGCAAATACCAAGTGCCCGGTTTCGGCCAAGGTTAAGCAGGCCTCCATGGTTTCCCGGTCGCGCAACTCGCCCACCAGAATGATATCAGGGTCTTGACGCAAGAAGTGTTTCAAAGCGTCGGCGAACGAGTGCGTATCCGCGCCTACTTCGCGCTGGTTGACGATACTGCGTTTGTGCGGGTGGACAAATTCGATCGGGTCTTCTACGGACATGATGTGATTGCTTTCATTCATGTTGAGGTAGTTGATCATGCTGGCCAAAGAGGTAGATTTACCGGACCCGGTGGCCCCGGTTACCAAGATCAGCCCTTTGTTTAGTTTCATCAAATTGTAGGTAACGGGCGGCAGGTTGAGTTCTTCAAAGGTTTGGAACGTGTTGGGAATGGAACGCAAAGCTGCGGCAATGCAACCTTTATCTCTATACACGTTCACACGCAAACGCCCTAACGATTTTAACCCAAAGGAAAAGTCCAACTCCAATTCTTCTTCAAATTTTTGGCGTTGTTCGTCCGTCATAATGGAGTAAATAAGCGTTTGTGCGCTTTCTTTGGTGAGCGTTTCAAATTGGGTGGCGTAAAGCTTACCTTGGATACGCAACACGGGCGGTACTCCTACCACCAAGTGGATATCCGAAGCGTTTTTCGCTTTCATCAGTGCAAATAAGTCGTCCATCAAGATCATACTTTGTCCCCTTTTCCTACTGGATTTTCCCTACTAAATCAAGTGCTACGTTGTTTAAAGCCCCTGTTAATTTATCAGCGGCCACATCTACCTGGAATATATATATGATAGGTTCTTTTCGCGTTTTGGTCAACTGATATTTTACTACGTACGTGTTTTTATGGAGCTGCTCGGCATCCCAGTTTGCTTGGTAGCCCTGAGCCAACTGGGTTTGATAAACATGGGCTAAATAATCGGCTAGTGTGCCGCGCCCTTGCGAAAGCGGATAATTTTGCACAATGGCGATGGCCTTTTGCGGTTCCGTAGAAGGTTCCGGTTCGGCGGGGGGAAGCGGGGCTGCTATGGGTTCTGCCAATACGGCTTGTGTAAGCGGCTTGGCGGGCAGCTCGTGTGCTTGGTTGGAATAACGCCAAAACTGCGCGGCCGCAATGCCGATAATAATCACCAACAGAATCACAAACAAAATCCCAATGCCGGGGCCTTTTTGTTGTGCTTTTTTCTGTTTTTTAAGTTGCTCGCGCTGGGTTTGGCGCAAAAATTCTTTCATTTCTTTGGTTTGTTTGAGCCGAGCATTGACGGTGTCCACCTTTAGTTGTTCGGCGGTTTCGGCGCGTTCGTCGGCTACTTGGGCCGGCGTAGGTTGTTTGGGCAAATCCGCCAGCGGTTGTACCAACGTGGTTAGCGCCGGGTCGTGCGGTTCCACCAATTCTTCGGGTTCCTGCTTTGGGGCAATTTCCTGTACGGCTTCTTGCACGGGAGCGGCTACCGGTTCCGGCTGTGGTTGTGGCGCCGGTGCGGGCGTATCCGGCAGGGTAGGCAACGTAACGGGTTCCACGGCCGGCATGGAAAGTTTTTCTTCGGGCTGAGCGGTTTGCACCGGGGCCGGTTCCTCAACCGGCGGTTGTTCCTGCGGGGGTTCTATGGGGGAACCAAAAACCTCCGTTACAGTAGCCACGTGATGTGTCTGTTGCGCTTGCGGTAACTCGGGCAGCGGTTCTTGCGCGGCCGATTCCTGAAGGGTATTTTGTTTTTTGCGCCGGGTAGAAGTCGTATTGGAAAGTTGTTTTTCCAGCACGTTTACTAAATCCATGTCCGAATTTTCGTTGGGTTTGGGAATGCCTAAAATATCTCCCAAATCTTCGGATTTGATATGGTTGAAATAGTCCTCAATGGGGCCGGGTTTGGCGGGCTTTTTGGGTAATTCTAACGAGGGGCCGTCCGTAGTGGTGCGCTCAAAAGGAGAGTTCTCTTTGAGCAGCGAATCCAACTCTTGTTCAAAGGTGGCGGTGTCTTCTTCCTCGGCGGGGCGTGTAGACGCCAACCAAGGGGCCATGTCCTCAAACTGAGTGGCCATTTGCCAATGGTCGCCGTCTTCGCTAAAATTTTCCGGACAAATTAAACTGGTTGAAGAGAACCCTTTTTGTTGCGCCAAATCCTTGGGCGTAAAGGGGCCTACTACCTCATTGCCGTCAAAAAACCAATATTTCATGCAAACCCTGTTTTGTTAATTAGTTGCACTTTGCCAGTGCATTTTTTAAACGGTTTACCACCGTTTCTTTTCCCATATATTCCAACATTTTAAACAACGTCGGCCCGTGCGTGCGGCCCGAAACGGCTACACGAACCGGGTGGAAAATTTGCCCGGCTTTTAAACCGTTTTCTTTGGCATACGTGCGCGCGGCAGTTTCCAAATTTACGTCGGTAAATTCGGCCAAGTTGTTGTAAATTTCCGCCATATCCGCAAGCACTTTTTTGGCTTCCGGTTTGGCAAATACTTTATCCAGTGCGTCTTGTTCAAACACCGGTTCTTCAAAGAAGAATCGGATCAAATCCGGTATTTCGGTTAAGAGTTTGTATTTCTCTTGTTCCAGGCCGATGATGCCTTCCAACCGGGCGCGGTCCACACCGGCCACGTTGATGCCGGCTTTTTCAATAAACGGCAGGGCCAGGTCGGTCAAACGGCTTAGCGAGGTTGCACGGATGTATTCCCCGTTCATCCAGTTGAGTTTCTCGGGGTCCATTACCGCCGGGCTGGGCTGACAGCCGGAAATATCAAATTTTTCTTCCAGCTCGCCGGGGGCAAAAATTTGTTGTGAGTCCGACGTGGCCCACCCCAAAAGCGCCAAATAGTTTTTCAGCGCTTCGGGCAAGTAACCCATGTTCCGAAATTCCACTACGTTGGTGGCCCCGTGGCGTTTGGACAGCTTTTTTCCGTCCGGCCCGTGGATCATGGACAAGTGGGCAAAAATCGGTTCTTTCCAGCCCAGTGCGCGGTAAATTTGAATTTGCGCCGGCGTGTTGGAAATGTGGTCATCCCCGCGGATGATGTGCGTCATACGCATGAGGTGGTCGTCCACCACCACGGCAAAGTTATAGGTGGGGTAGCCGCTGGTTTTTTGGATGACCAAATCGTACAAATCTTTGCTGGCAAATTTTACGTGCCCGCGGATGAGGTCGTCCCATTCCACGTCGCCTTCGGTAGGCATACGGAAACGGATGACGTACTTGCGCCCTTGGGCTTCCAGCGCGGCTTGTTCTTCCTTCGTCAAATGGGCGCATTTGCCCGAGTATTTGGGCGGGCGGTGCTCGGCCAAACATTTTTGGCGGTTAGCTTCCAATTCTTCTTCGGTGCAGTAACACTTATATGCTTTGCCTTCGGCTAAAAGTTGATCAATGTATTTTTTGTAAATGCCTTGGTCGGCGCGGATGGCCTGGTAGTAGGGGGCATCGGGGCCTTTGTCGGTACCGTCGGGCATGGGGCCTTCGTCCCAGTTTAGCTGCATCCATTGCATCCCTTCAAAAATAGCATCGGTGGAAGCTTGGGTGGAGCGTTCTTCGTCGGTATCTTCAATGCGCAGCAGGAACGTCCCTTTATTTTTTTTGGCAAATAGATAATTAAATAATGCGGTACGTACGCCGCCGATATGTAAAAACCCCGTCGGGGAAGGTGCAAAACGGACACGAACTGTCATAGTAAAAAAACCTCGTAAAATAGATATACTTTATTATATCTTTTTTGAAGGAGCCGGGGAAGTAAAATTCGTAGGCCTAAAATATGCCTTGTTTTTTTGGCAAATGTCTATTATACTATTAAGTGACGTAATAGGAGGGACTTATGAATAAAGGATTCACTTTAATAGAACTATTAGTAGTAGTGTTAATTATCGGTATTTTGGCGGCGGTGGCGTTGCCACAATATCAAAAAGCAGTGGAAAAATCGCGCACCCGTGAGGCGATATTGACACTAGGAAATATGCAAAAAGCCTGGGATTTGTGTGTTATGCAGTACGGGAATGCGGCAGAAGAGTGTGGTAGTGGTGAGAATGGTTTATTTTCCCGTATGGATATAGAAATTCCCGGTATTCTAGTGGAAGATAATTCCTGTGACAATGCACTAGGGTGTTACGTAACCAAGGATTGGGCTTATGATTTTGACGGAGGAGGTATGACGGCTCACCGTGTCACGAATTCGGAAAATATAGGTAGTTCCCCCTATTGGCTATATGACGGCAGAGGTCCGGGTTCCCCCAATGAACCGGTGACTTGCGGAGAAATAGTATCCGGTGCGTGTAAAAATGTATGTGGCGCCAATGATTGTATAGTACAATAATCCGTGAATCTTATGCCCTCAATTCCCCGGTAGCTAACAGGGGAATTTTTGCACCTGTAGTGTAAATTTTTTACAATATAACTATGGGTGCTTTTTATTTTATATTTTGTTTGGTGGCATTCCTCATGCAGCTCGTCACGGTGGCGTGGATAGGGAGGTGTTTCCCTCAAATCGGTGTGAAGTGGCCGCTACTTATAGTCATCTTTTTTTCCGCCGTGATGTTGGCCGGATTCACGCTAACGCGCACCCACCAAGCCGGAGCATTTTGGAGTGCCCTTTACTATTTTTCTTATACGTATTTCGGGTTAGTGTTTTTGGCGTTTACCTTTTGTACGGGTTTTTTGATTTTGAATCAAATTTTAACGCTGTGTCACGTTCCCACCGGGTGGATGGGCCCGGCCAGTTTCATTACGTTAGGGGTGGTATTTGTTCTTTCGTTTTGGGGGGGATTTTCAACGCCTAAAATCAAAAAAGTTGCCGTACAAATTCCCGGTGCACCCCCCATGAAACTGGCCTTACTGGCCGATACCCACTTGGGGATGGGCGTATCCCTTAAACGCTTGGACAAAGCAATGACCCGTATAGAGGCACAAAACCCGGATGCCCTGCTGGTATTGGGGGACATTTTTGAGTACGGCCCGCACCGGGGAAAATACGCTGCGCGCATCCGGCAAACCCGCACCCCGCTGGGGAGCGTGGGGGTGCTGGGCAATCACGAATATTACGTGGGGTACGGGGATAGCAAACAATTTTTCAAAGAGGCCGGCATTACCCTTTTGGAAAATACAGCCGTTACGTTGCCCAACGGGGTACAGGTAGCCGGGCTGAAAGATATCCGCACGGCTAGAGTATCCGCCGAGCAGGTGGCGCATCTTTTGGACGGATTAAACCCCACCCAACCCATTATCCTACTAAGCCATACCCCGTCATTAGAAAATACCGCCGCCGTGCACGGAGCGGATTTAATGCTTAGCGGGCACACGCACAACGGGCAGTTGTGGCCTTTTAATTATTTGGTAAAGTTAGTATTTCCGCATATTTATGGGCTTTACGAAATTGGTAAAATGAAATTATATGTTACTTCCGGCGTGTTTTATTGGGGGATCCCGTTGCGCTTTTTGGCCCCGGCGGAAATTGTAATGATAGAGGTAAATCAATGAAGAAGTGGATTTTAGGGCTTGTGCTGACCTGCGCGTTGCCCGTGTACGCTACGGTGAATATAGAAGATTTAACCCCGCAGGAGCAGTTGGGGCAGACGTTGGTGGCGTTTGTGGATTTGGACAGTGCCGAGCTGGTTCGCCCCGCTATTGAGCAAGGGAAAATTGGCGGCGTACTGATACAGTGGGGCAATTATTCTTTGCGCGAAACAAGACGCCTGGTAGATAAATTGCAAAGCTGGGCGGCTAAAAGCCCGCACAAAATCCCGCTCTTGATTTCTATTGATTACGAAGGCGGAACGGTATATACCCCGGTGACACTGGGGTTTGATTATCTGCCCACCAATATGTTTTTGGCCGCCAGCCGCGACGAGGAAAAAACAGCGGCCCTGGCCTATTTGGCCGGGCAGGAATTACGCCGGGCGGGGGTACATATCAATTTTTCGCCGGTGCTGGATGTGAACAGCAACCCGCGCAACCCGATTATCGGCGTGCGGTCTTTTGGGTCGGACCCGAAGGTAGTTACTTCCATGGGGTTGGCCCTCATTAACGGTTTTAAGGCAGCCGGCATTGTGCCGATTGTAAAACACTTCCCCGGGCACGGAGACACGCAGGTAGATTCCCACTACGCGGTGCCGGTGGTAGAAGTATCCAAAAAAGAACTCAAACGCGTACACTTGGCCCCGTTTCAAGCGGCTTTTGATGCCGGGGTTCCCGGCGTGATGACCGGGCACGTGCTCTACAAAGCACTGGATAAAAAGGATGTGGCGTCTTTCTCTAAACCAATTTTGCAGGACCTTTTACGAGGGGAAATGGGTTTTAAAGGGCTGGTGGTAACCGATAGTTTGGACATGAAGGGCGCTACCTCGTTTTGTACCATTGCCGGATGTGCCGTGCGCAGCTTGCGCGCCGGAGCCGATATGATTTTACTGGGGCGTTATATCCGGCCGCTTACCTTGTTTGATCAAATTGATGAAGAAGTCACGGAGCAAAAATTAATGGGGCGCGTGACTAGTGCCGCCCAACGCATTTTGACACTTAAAAAAGAATTAGGGCTTTTGGATAATTCCCGCACCATCCCGGCGCCTATCGGCCGGGCCTATCGCACCACGTTAGAGGAATTAAGCCAAGAGGCGGTAACTTTAGTGCGCAACCGGGGGAGTTTGATCCCCGTGTCGCCGGAGGGGGAACGCCCTTCGGTCTGCGCTATCTTTTTTGCGCCGCCGCGCTTTGCCGATCAGCTGGCTTATTTTGCCAAACCGTTTTACGATTACAATTATAATGTACGGATGTACAACGCGCCGCTTTCCCCGCAACCCAAAGATGCCGAGCGCGTTTTTAAATGTGCCAAGGATGCCGATGTGGTAGTGGCAGGCAGTTTGCAATGGGCCGACCGGATCAATTTGGCGCAGAAAAAAACGTTGGACCGCCTTCTGGAATTACGGCCGGATTTGATTTTAATTTCCACCATGAACCCGTATGATATTGTGCGCTACCCGCAAGCGGACGGCGTATTGGCTACGTATGGGCTGAACCGGTTTGCGTTGCAAACGGCGGCTGAAATTATTTTAGGAAGACGTACTGCCTACGGAGTGTTGCCGGTGGATCTGCCGGACCATGGCCCTACTGCTTTGAGCGCCGGGCCGATGCGTACTCATAAACGGCTGGTAGAACCGATATCACGATAATCGCCACAATTACAATATGAAAGTGCGTTTTTACGATCGGTAAATCGGCAAACCAATAGCCCCCTAACGTAAATAAGCATACCCACAACGCGGCCCCTACCAAGTTGTAAGAAGCAAATTTAAAATACGTCATTTTGGCAATGCCCGCTACGAACGGGGCAAACGTGCGGATGATGGGAATAAAACGGGCCAAAATAATGGTTTTTCCGCCGTATTTTTCATAAAAAGCATGTGCTTTTAACAAGTGGTTTTTGTTTAAAAAACGGCTGTTCTCTTGCGTAAAAACTTTGGGGCCCAGCCACTTGCCAATTTCATAATTACAAAAATCCCCCAACGCGGCCGCTAGGAAGATAGCGGGCACAAAAATCCATAAGTTAATAGAGCTGGTTTGATGGGCGGCCAATGCACCGCACGCAAACAGGAGGGAATCCCCCGGTAAAAACGGCGTAACTACTAAACCGGTTTCACAAAAGATAACGATAAAAATCCCCACGTAAAGCCACGGGCCTGCGCTGGCGGCCCAGGCGTTGAGGTAAACGTCCAGGTGTAAAAAGATATCAATGCATTGGCTGATTATTTCCATAAGGAATTATACCTCTACGTTTAAACCGTCCAAACTCATTAGGGCGGTTTCTAGCACTAACGCGGGGGATACATTGCGCCCGATACTTTTTTTGTAATCTTCAAATTTCACTAACGCTGTTTGTAAAGAAGTGCGCTGGGATTCGTCCGCCTGGGCCCATTGCGTATGCAGGGCTTGAATCAGAACGTCCAAAACGGCTTGGGCTTCTTTGCGGGCCAGGGCCGCCGTGCGCGATAACCCCCCGGCCACTTGCGTAGGCCCTTGCGGTGTGTTCCATTGGCCCTCTTCCAACAGTTCCAATGCTTGCGCGGCTTGCAGGGCCCCGGTGATGCTTCCGCCCGAGAATTGTGCGCAGCGTGCCGGGTCGGCCACGTCGGCTTGCGTGGCTTGTAAAATTTGTGTTACTTGGGCGGGGGAAAGCGGCGCAAACCCGATGGGTTGGCAACGCGATAAAATGGTGGGGAGCATCGCCGCACGCTTGGTAGTAAGCAAAATCCATACGGTTTTGGCGGGCGGTTCTTCAATAAATTTAAGAAGTGCATTGGCCGCGGCCGCTTGCATGGTTTGGGCGTGGTCAATGATAAATACTTTCCAGCCCGGCCCGACGGCTTTTTGTTGGGATTTGGCCGTAACTTGGCGGATGGTATCTACGCTTAAATGTTGCTGTTTTTCAATTTCTTTTTCCAGGGCGTCTTCATCGGCGTCTTGTTTTAACAATAAGCGGGCCTGATACACAAAATCTACTAAAGTAACGTCGGGATGGGTTCCCTTTTCTATGGCTTGGCAGCTGGGGCACGCGCCGCACGAATCCCCGGTTTGGCGGGAGAAAAAATCTTCACAATTTAAAGCTTTAGCAAATTCCAGAGCCGCTTTGCGTTTGCCCACGCCGTCCTGCCCGTAAAACAAAAGCGCACCCGGTGCCCGGTTTTGACCGGCGAGTTTTTGCAAATAAGCCACAGCTTTGGGCTGCCCTAAAATATCATTCCACATTATTCTATAATTTTGTATTTGTGCAACAATTCCACCACTTGTGCGTGGATAGCATCAATGTTGGAATCGGCATCAATAAGGTGGGCGTTGGGGGTGTTTTTGATGAGTTTCAAATACCCTTGGCGCATTTGTTGGCGGAAGCGTAAATCTTCCTGTTCCAAACGGTCGGAAAATAAATATTCGCCGCGTTGGGTGAAGTATTTATCCGACATTAAAAACACGAGGGTCAAATCCGGCGTGAGCCCTAAAGTGGCAATTTGATTAAGCGTATCAATCATTTTTAAATCAATGCCGCGCCCATAACCCTGATAGGCCGCCGTGGACATAGTATAGCGTTCACACACGACGATTTTCCCTTCCTCTAAAGCGGGAAGTATTTTTTCTTGCGTGTGTTGCGCGCGGGAGGCCTCGTACAAAAATAATTCGGCCATGGGGCGTACATCCAGCCCCGGTTGCAATACAATTTGGCGGATTTGTTCCGCCGTTGGGGTGCCGCCCGGCTCGCGCGTGAGAACCACGTCTTTGCCGTGGGTTAAAAGCGCGTTGACTAACATCTTGGCCTGCGTGGATTTGCCGCACCGGTCCGGCCCTTCTAATACAATAAATTTTCCTTTCACTAATTAATTCCTTCTTGAGAGGTTACAATCTCTAACTGTGGTTTTTTGCCGTGCGTCCAGGCGGATTCTTCCACCAGGGCCAACAGCGGAGCTAATTTGCCTTGGGCATCTAAGATAAAATCAATAACTTCCCGGTACGCACCGTCCCCTCCGTTGCGCTGGGTAACAAAGTGGGCGTGATCTTTCACTACGTCTAGTGCGTTGGGTACGGTGGCCGCCAGGCCTACTTCGTTAAGTAGGGGGATGTCGGTAATATCATCGCCGATGTAGCATACTTCTTCGGGTTTGAGATTTTCTTTTTCCAAAATGTCATTAAGCGGGCCGATTTTGGTTAAAAACCCTTGGTACATATATTTAAAACCCAGGTTTTTAGCGCGTTCCACCGTGGTGGGGTGGCGCCGCCCGGTAATAATCCCGCAAATAATTCCCGCGCTGCGGCAGAGCATCACAGCTACCCCATCTTGCGTGTTGAAGGATTTAATTTCTTCAATCCGGCCGTCAGGGGCTACAAAAAAATTCACTTTTCCGTCGGTCAAAATGCCGTCTACATCGGTTAAAATGGCTTTGATGCGCGTGGCGCGCTCTTTTGCGTTTTGCATATAATGGCTCCTAAATTATTATACCAAAATTGGGCCGGATAACAAGTTGCCTAGCTTAGCAGTTCTTCTACGTCCGCGGGAACTTGCAGCAAAGAAGGATAAATTTTAAAAGCATGTTCGCGGATGAAAGAATCGGGCTGTTTGATTTGCGGAACCATACACGTGCGCATGCCCGCCCGAATGGCCGCCGTGGCCCCCGCTACGGAATCTTCAAAGGCCAAACATTGGGCCGGATCTACTTGCAACAAAGAAGCACTTTTGAGGTAGATTTCCGGGTCCGGCTTGAGGCGGGTAACATCTTCGCACGTAGTAAGGGTGGCAAAATAACGGCGCAGGTCGGTTTTATCCAAATAAAATTCGGCCCATTTGCGAATATTGGACGAACACAACCCCACTTTTAAACGCCGCCGGTAAAAGAGTTCCACGGCTTCCTGCGCGCCGGGCATTAAAGGGACGTCTCCCCCCGTTTGCAGGTAGTGCTCTACTAATTGGTAGGTACGTCGTTCAAGGTGGGTCGTATCGGTGCCGGGGCCAAAGTACTGAAGCATAAATTTGTTGGCTTCTTCCCGTGGAATTCCCACGCATTGGGCAAAAAGCTCAAAAGAAAACGTCAGCCCCATTTCGGCCGCGGCTTTTTGGTAACATTCAAAATAAATGAGCTCTGTATTAAATAAGAGCCCGTCCATATCAAACAACACACACGTAATCATAAGGCGGACACCAAAACCGGTTCTTCCTGTGAGAAGGGAATTTCTTCCAACCCCAGGGGTTTAGCCGTGTTAAGCGGATACGTTAAATATCGGTCCAAAAACCGGTGAACGACGCTGTTGCATTTGGAAAGCGAAAGCAAATCTTGCGGGTCTTCAAATACTAGGTTGGAGAATTTATCCTCGTGCATCCGTTGCCAAAAATCAGCCGGAATTTGCAACACCGGGTGATCCAGCCCAAAGCCGGCCAGGGTCATCAGCCGCAACGTAAACGCGGCCGAAAATGCCGGGGTAGGGGCGGCGTATTCCAGCTCGGTCAGAGCGGTGGTTAAGAGTTTAAATTTTTCGGGGCTGGGCTGATGCAACGGGGTCAGGCGCATTACAAGTTCACAACAGTGCAACGCCAGCGAGGTGCGTTTAAAATCCCGGTGAATGGTGGGGAAAACACTGCGAATTTTGCCCCCGGTAACCGTGCTGATCACGCCCCCGCGCTTGACGTAAAACCGAAATTCCGCCCAGGTAAGCGGTTCGGCCAGGGCTTTGAGTTTGCCCGTAGCGCGCGCCACCCCCGGCACCCGCGCATGGATGCGCCCGTGCGTTTGCGTGTAGAGGCAGACCAGGCGGTCGGCCTCGCGGAAATCCTGCCGGTAGAGCAGGACGGCAGTATCGGTAAAAATCATACACATATGGTAGCAAATTTGCAAGGGGAACGACATAAAATTGAGGCGTGCCGCGCAAAAAGGGGACAAATTTCCCACTGGACATCCGTTTTTTGTATAATAAAGCTAATTCATTTTACATAGAGGATTTTACTTTTTATGGCCAAACGATTTACCGAAAATGCGCAAAAAATTATTTTAATCGCGCAGGAAGAAGCCAAACGCTTAAATCACGATTACGTCGGCACGGAACACATTTTGTTGGGGCTGTGCGCGATTGAAGGCACCGTATCTAACAAAATTTTGACTACGTTAGGGGTGAGTTTCCGCAAAGTGCGTTTGGAAATTGAGAAGATGGTGGGGATCGGCGATACCATTATGCTGCTGGGCGAAATTCCGTTTACGCCGCGCGCCAAAAAAGTGTTGGAAATGTCGGTAGAAGAATCCCAAATTTTAAATTCGGAATATATTGGTACGGAACATATTTTATTGGGGCTCATCCGCGAAGAAGAAGGAATGGCCGGGAAAATTCTATCCAACTTGGGGCTGAGTTTGACCCTGGTGCGCGAAACGGTACTTACCTTTATTGGCGACGGGCAAGCCAATGACGAAGAAAAAATAGCCCCGGCCCCGCGCGAACCTGAAGAAGAAAATTTTACCCCGCGCCGGGAAGTAAGCAGCGTTGCTAAAAAAAGCAAAACCCCAACCTTAGACGAATTTTCACGCGATTTGACAGCCCTGGCTTTGAAAAACCAGCTGGACCCGGTAATCGGGCGCGATGATGAAATTGAACGCCTGGTACAAATTTTAGCCCGGCGCAATAAAAACAACCCGGTGCTCATTGGTGAACCGGGCGTGGGGAAGACCGCTATTGTGGAAGGCCTGGCTCAAAAAATGGCCAAAGGCGAAATTTCCGACGTGTTGGCGGACAAACGCCTCTTGGCCCTGGACATGGGCGCAATTGTGGCGGGAACAAAATTCCGCGGCGAATTTGAACAACGCCTTAAAAATATCATTGACGAATTGGCCGCCGCCAAAAACGCCATTGTATTTATTGACGAATTGCACACCATTATCGGTGCCGGCGGCGCGGAAGGATCTATTGATGCTTCCAATATGTTAAAGCCCGCTTTGGCCCGTGGCGAAGTGCAGTGCATCGGCGCTACTACGTTTGACGAATACCGCAAATACATTGAGGCCGATACCGCCCTGGAACGGCGCTTTCAACCCGTGGTGGCTGACCCGCCGGACGTGGACCAAACCATTACCATTTTGAAAGGGCTTCGTGTCAAATACGAAGAACATCACGGCGTCAAATATACCGACGGGGCTGTAAAAGCCGCCGCCACCATTGCCGACCGCTATATTACCGACCGCGTACTGCCCGATAAAGCCCTGGATTTATTTGATGAAGCCGGTGCCCGCGCGCGGC
>JAGCWX010000026.1 GCA_017961585.1 Elusimicrobiaceae bacterium
AGTAAGTGCTTGGGCGGGTGTTAATGCTGGGAATAGGCAGAAGGGAGATCCCCGACAGCGACCTTCGGGGATGACGCTTTATTTTATGACGGCAAACGGCATGCGTGGAAGATGCTGAATCAAGTTCAGCATGACACCTTTATTATATAGCGCGGTTGAAACGTAGGTCCAAAATAGGCCTTGTTTTTTGGGCGTTTCTCCAGTATACTATTAAGTGACGTAATAGGAGGAACTTATGAACAAAGGATTCACGTTAATAGAGTTGTTAGTAGTGGTACTTATTATCGGTATTTTGGCGGCAGTAGCATTGCCACAATATCAAAAGGCGGTAGCCAAAAGTAGATTTGCCTCTATTAAGCCGATAGCCAAATCTATTAAAGATGCCCAAGAGATTTACTTTGAAACCTACGGCCAATACGCCACTACAAGCAACTTAAGCGAGTTAGATATAGACTATCCGGCAGACACGGATGTGGAACTGAGTGAAACAGACGGACATGAATATGTAAGCGTGGGGCATGACAAATTAAACAACCGCTACACCATGTACTTGGCGCATAGTGGAAACTTTGCCAATAACATTTATTGTGAGGCCTTATCTACGGATGAACAAGCCAAATCCTTATGTGTAGCAGAGGGGACTATGGGAGACCCCATTGCAAACGGGGATCGTTTGCTGTATTTGTTAAGCGGCAATAGCTCAGGTGGATTTGTTAACCCGGCAGTAGCGGCAACAGTAGATTCCTTTCTTGGCATGATAGGGTCTTTTAAAAACGAAATTCGCGGTTACATATCTGATGTAGACATAACGGATATGACACCATTTGACACTGCATTTGCAACTGAGTATTTCTATCCGGACCTGCCGGATGGGTTCGGGCCAGGTAGTTATGCTTCCTGTTTTGGGGCAGATGGGTATTGTTCTGTATATGCCAATTTGCCTGATTTGGATAGTGAAGTACAGTTGGACCTTGACTGGATGAAAGTTATGCAGTTTCAAGACGCTTACATGAGCCCCAATTGTACAGTTACCTCTGGAGGCGATCCTTCGTTCTGCCGAGCGTTACAAGAGGAAGGATTTACTTGTTACGGTTGCTGAGGCGTTCTTTTCGGAAGACACACAAACTCCCCCGGCTTATGGCCGGGGGCGTTTTTACATCTGAAAGCTAATTCAAACTTATTTGGCTAAGTTTTTCCAAGCTTCTTTTTCGGCTTTCAAAGCAGCTTTTGCATCTTTAGCGGCTTTTTTGGCTTCTTCTTTTTGGGCTTTGGCAGCTTCCTTTTGGGCAGCGGCTTTGGCTTTTGCATCTTCTTTAGCTTGTTTAGCTAACGCTTTGGCTTCTTCGGCTTGAGCTTTGGCGTCTTCTTTGGCTTGTTTAGCAGCGGCTTTTTTGGCCTCGGCTTCGTCTTTCAAAGCTTGTTTTTTAGCGGCGGCTTCTTCTTTGGCTTGTTCTTTAGCAGCTTTGGCTTGGGCTTTGGCGATGGCTTTTGCATCTTCCGCCACGCTGGCGTCAGCGGCGGCTTTGGCTTTGGCTTGGGCTTTGGCTTGAGCGGCTTTCACTTTTTTGGAAGCATCTTGATGTTTGGTTTGGATGTTTTGTTTAAATGCGGTTACTTTTTTCAAGGTGCATTGATTCACGCAGACTACATCCATCATATCACAGCCGCAGTTATCGGCAGCTTTAGCGTCGGTCGGCCAAGCCAAGGTAACGGCAGCCACAAACGCTACAAATAATACTTTCTTCATGTGTTAGTCTCCTTAGTTTTTTTGAAAATAACTTACAGCTTATTGTACTAAAAAACGGGGCTTGGGCTCAACAGCTCTATTTTGCTAAAATATAACTATGGAGACGATTGCAACCCAAACCCCGTTGTGGATGAACCTGCTCTTAAGCGTGGTGGCATTGTGCCTTTTGGTGATGCCGCTAACGGTACGCTGGGTAGAAAGTCATTTGGAAATTTTCCTCTTGCTGATTGGGGCCAGCGCCGTAACGGTAAGCGGAAATTGGAGCTTTGAACTGATCCGCAAAATGCTGGCGGCCCCGGTATACGTATCCTTTATTGTAGTGGTGGTCAGCATTATTTTTAATAACTATTCCCGTTATATTTTCCGAGTATTGTTTGCCTTTTTCCGCACGTTGGAACCGCGCTACAGTTTTGCTTTGCTGGTGCTATTGTTGGGGATGACGTCCTCTTTGGTGAGTGTAACCGTATCGGCCCTGGTACTTGCCGAGGTATTAAAAGTAGTCAACTTGGGGCATGATACCACCGTTAAAATTACCGTATTTGCTTGCTACGCAATTGGCCTGGGGGCCGTGCTGACCCCATTGGCCGAGCCCATGGGCTTGGTGATCAGCAATGCGTTGGCCGGCCCGCCGCACCATGCGGATTTCTTCTTCCTGTTACGTCATTTTTTTATGTGGATTGCCCCCGCGGTTTGTGCCCTGGCCGCTGCGGCCGGGTACTGCGCACGCGAGGCGGGAACCACCTTGCAAATGCAAATCCGCGAAGATAAAGAAACTTATTCCTCTATTTTGCGCCGCACCTGGCATATTTATATGTTTGTGGCAGCTTTGACGCTCATTAGCACCGGGCTTAGGCCGTTGGCGCAAAGTACCATTACGCACCTGGGCGGGAAAATCCTATTTTTGGCCAATGCAGTATCGGTCATCATTGATAACGCCACGTTGGCCGCTATAGAAATTCTTCCTACTATTTCGTCAACAGATTTGGTATATATGGTGATAGGGCTGGCGGCTTTTGGCAGTATGTTAGTGCAAGGGAATTTGCCCAACATTGTGGCCGCCGAAAAACTAGGTATCAAAAGCCGGGAATGGGCCCGTATTGCGGTGCCTACCGGGTTGGTGCTTATGGGGGGATATTTTATAGCCCTTTCTGTATTTTTATAAGGAGAATAAATATATGTTACATTCAAAAGTTGGATCTATTTACCGTGTTATTTTAGCTTGTTTGATTGCGTGTGCGTTTGTTTTTGCCTTATCTTGGCCGCAATATACGAAACACCGCAATGCCACGCACGCCCGGCAAGCGGCCGAGTTAGCCCGCGCCTTGGCTTTTGCGCAAGAATCGTACCGGGCCTCTCACGGTGCGTATACGCCCGATTTTCGCCAACTGGAAGTAACGCTTTCCTGCCCGATGGCGCAAGGCAAAACCGGCTTAGTGTTGGATTGCCACGATTATACCTACCGCTTGGAAAATGGCATTATTTGGGTAGAACATAAAACGTTGCCGGTATGGCTAGAGGTGGATATCGCCAACGGGGCCGTGCAGTGTAAGTACAAAGCTGAAGATTGGGCCGGGCAAGAATTATGCGGCCGTTTAAGTGCAATTTGATACAATAAAGTAACATAGATATATTTAAGGAGAAACTATGAAAAAACTACTGACAGTATTGTTGGTTTTGCCGTTTGTGTTTGCGTGTGCTCCTAAAGTAAAACGCGTAGAGACAAATTTGGTTAAAGATGTCAGCGGCGGTTGGAACGATACCGACGCACAAATGGTTGCGCAGGAAATGATTACCGATTGTTTAAACAGCGGTTGGTACACAAAGTTTGTTTCTAAAAACGGGAAAGAACCGACGCTTATTGTCGGTACGGTCAGCAATAAAACCATGGAACACATCAATACGGACGTGTTTGTGGAAGAAATGCAACGGGCGCTCATCAATTCGGGCAAAGTGGATTTTGTAGCTTCCAGGGACGAACGCGGCGAAGTACGTACCGAACGCTTGGAACAAGACGAATTTGCCAGCGAAGAAACCCGCAAGGCCTTCGGCCGGGAAGTAGGGGCTGACTATATGCTTAGCGGTGTGCTTAACAGCGTGGTAGATCAAGCCGGCAGCAAAGCCGTTGTATATTATCAAGCTAACTTGAAACTCATTGATATTGAAACAAACCAAATTGCATGGAACGGACAACAAAAAATTAAAAAATACGTGAAACGCAGCAAGGTTTCTTTCTAATGAAAAAAAAGGCGCTCTGGGGGTTGGTGGCAGTTGTATGTTGCTCCGCCTGCGGGGCGCCTTCTTTACGCTATAAACACGAAGTAAATAACTTGGTTACCCAAGGGAAATTTGACCAGGCAGCCGGATTGGTAGAGTCCAAGGCGCGTAAAATGTACGGCAAGCGCGACGGGCTGCTCTATGCGTTGGACCGCGGGACTTTGTTGCACGACGCCCAACAACCGGCCCAAAGTGATGCGCTTTTTGCCGTGGCTCAACAAAAAATTACGGATTCGTATACCAAAAGTATTTCCGCTTCCGGCGCGCGTTTGCTGATCAACGATTTAACCACCCCCTACTACGCGTCCTATTACGAAATTGCATTAACATTTTTTTACCGTGCGATCAATTTTTTGCAGTTAAACGATATTTCTGCCGCCGCGGTAGAGGCACGCAAGGCGGTGTTTTTCTTGGATCATCTGCGCGGTTCTACCCAAAAGGGATATAATGACGACCCGTTTGTGCAATATGTATCCAGCATTATTTTTGAGTCGTCCGGGGATCTTTCCGATGCGCGGATCGCTCGGGAAAATGCTTTAAATGCATACCGCAAACGAGGATGGGCCACCCCTTTCTTTGACGTTCCCTCTAACGCGCAAGAATACGGGGAAGTAATTGTGTTTCATTATGTGGGGCAAGTACCGCTCAAAAAAAGCCAAACCATTCAAGTGGCGTGGAATGATATTTGGGCCTTTGCCAGCACCCCGGTGGAAAACGAAGGGCCTGTGTCGCCCGAGTTGCAAAATGCACTTTATGCCGGCTTAACCGGTTCCGCCATTACCGTAGCGTATCCTGTTTTAGAGCCCCAATCCTATTTGGTGGAATCCTCCACCGTGGATATATCCGGGTTGCGGATTCCCTTGCAAAAAATGAGCGATATTGCCGAACTAGCCAAGCAGGATTTAGAAATGAAATTGCCCGGGATTTGGTTCCGGTTGGCCACGCGGGCTGTACTCAAGCGGATAGCTGCCGTACAGGCCCGGCATGCCGTGCAATCTTCTTCCGACAGCCCCTACAACGATTCCCTGGGCCAATTGGCCGAGCTGTTTATCAGCATTTTAGGGGCTGCTACCGAAAGGGCCGATACCCGCCAATGGTTTACCTTGCCGGCGCAAGTATATATGACGCGGGTATTTGTTACCCCCGGCAAGCAAAATATTCGGCTTTTGTTGCAGGCCAAAAATGGTAGTATAATAGGAGAACATACTTTTGCAAATGTAGAGGTGCCTGCGGGGGGCAGGGTATTCCTGCATCACCGTAGTGGATTATAGGGAGGTACAAATTATGAAACAATTCATTGCACTGTGCTGCACGCTGGGGCTGGTGGCCTGCGGCGGGCTTAATAAAAATACAATTAGCTATCAAATGTCCAAGTACGATACGCAAGCGTACTATGTAGTAGCCGGTGAAGGAGCTACCAAAAAAGCCGCTTCGGACCAAGCATTTTCCGCTTTGCAAAAAGAATTACAAGCCCATACCCCAGAGGCGGCCGGCACGCAGGTGCTTGATGATGTATTGGCCAACGCCAAAGTAGAAAAAGTGTGGCGTGATAAAGAAGCCCAAGATAAACATTATTATGCTTTAGCTGTTCTCCCGCGCGAAAAGGCCAACGCTGTGGTGGTTCCTCTTTTAAACCGCACGGATGCTCAATTAACCGGTTTGGCTCAGCAATTCTCTACTCCGGCCGATCCGCTGGCGGATTTAAAAGTGGCCTATAAGATGCAACCCCTGGTTGAACATCGCGCTGCCTTGGATGATTTGTATCAATTCGTCCAAGCGGACCGTTCCAGCTATATGCCCGAAACGTTTGCGCCTTACAAAAATATTTTTAAAGAAAAAATGGCCGCTGTATTGGTGGGCGTAGAAGTAAACGGGGTAGAAAGTGAAACCATGGTCACGTATGTGATAGACGCCCTGAACAAAATGGGGCTCGGCGTGGTGGATGCTTCGGACCCGGATAAAGTAGTGTCCGTTCAAATTGATACGGAGGTAGATAACTATTCTTCCAAAAAAGTAGATGGGTTGATTTGGTGCTCCAGCAGTGCGGCCGTTAGCTTAATGGATGCTCAGCGGGATGTTACTTTTGCCCGCTTTAACGTGCAGGATCGTGCCGGTACAACACGCCTTAACGATTCGGTACGCCGCAGCATGCAAGGGGTGGGCCGTCAGGCCGCTGCGCAGATTTCTACACGGTTAGAAAATTATTTAAAAACAAAATAGAGGGAAAACAATGAAAAAATTAGTTATTCTACTTAGTTTATGTATGGCACTGCCGGCACTCGCGCAAGAGAAATCCGCTCCTGCCGCGAATGATCCGGCCCAACGCAACAAAATGCTCTATTCGCTAGGGTTTTTGTTGGGAGACAACTTAAAAAAGCAACTTATTTTGGATAACGAGGACGATTATAAAGCCGTCTCTCAAGGGATGCGCGATAGCTTGCTCAATAAAAAAGCGCAAACGGATGTGGAAAGCTATAAACCCCAAATCATCCAAAAATATCAAGATGATGCTTTGCTGATTTCCCAACGCCGTGACGCAGAGCAAAAAGAATATTTAGAGGCGTTCCAAAAAGAAAAAGGGGTTAAAGTTCTTGATAACGGCGCGATGATTAAATTGTCCCGCCCGGGGAAGGGCAAAAACCCCGCTGCCAATGGAACCGTTACCGTCCACTATACAGGGACGTTAATTGACGGCACAAAATTTGATAGCTCGCGCGATCGTGGGCAAGCCGCTACGTTCGGGCTTTCGCAAGTAATTCCGTGCTGGACCAAAGCGCTTCAGCAAATGAAACCCGGCTCGCGCGGTACGGTAGTTTGCCCGGCCGATACAGCGTACGGCAACCGCCCGGTGGGTCAAATTCCGCCCAATTCCGTACTTGTATTTGATGTAGAAGTAACGGACGTAAAATAATGTCTAAGGTAAGTTACGTTTTAATTGCTGTGATGGGGGCCGCCCTTATATACATGGGGGCGGTCCGCTGGCATCAGCGGCAAGAACGTAAACAAGCCGCTCAAGAAGCCGCCGCTATGCAAGATGGCGAGCCCTTTTCGTTTCAGCATATTCCGGTGTCGTTAGCGGCTGCCCAGGCCGAATTGCAGCAAGAGCCCATTCCGTATCGGCCGCAATCCACGCAAATTTATTTAGAAGATGCACCCCTTACCCCACAACAACAAGAACAGCAAGCCCAAGATACAGTTTCCTCTATTGTGCAAGATTTTAATCAAGACCCGGCTGTAGAGCAGTTCAACCAAGAATTGCAAGAAGCTTCCCAGGGGGAGGTAAAAGATTTGGCCGATTTAAGCACCCAGAATTTGGCACAAATTATTGAAAAGAATCCACAAATACAAGGTATTGTGCAAAAACACTTAAAAAATAAGGATTTTGCTGCTGCTATTGAAGAAATTTTTTCCAATCCGCAGTTCCAGCAAAGTGTCAAAAAATTACAGCAGCCCGATGCGTCGCCAAACAATACAGCCCACTAGGCCCAAAATATGATATGCTATAGGAAAGGAGGCGTACCCGTATGATTAAAATTTTAGTAAAAGCCGCTATTCTCGTTTGTATTATTCTGAGCATTTATTTTATTGTAAATCCTTCCGCTTGCTCCAATTTGATAAATGGGCGGGTGGTAAATTCAATGGACAAACAAGAACCGGTATTTGTTCCTCAAGATAAAGACCCACACCAGGAACTCTTAACCCCCGCGGGAGACAAACCCTTGCGCACAGATGAAGAAACTACCTCTACCGCCACGCAGGACAGCACCTATGCTCAACCTGCGCAAGAGGAAAGTGCTTCTCAAGAAGCGCAGCCGGCGGCGGAAGAGCAACCGGCTCAAGGGGATGAAAATGCCGCTGCTTCTCAAGAACCAGAACAGCAACCGGCCCCGGCCGTTACACAAAGCTATACCCAAGCGGATATTGACTACGCTATTGCCAGCCGCTATGTAGAGTTAGAAAATGAGTACAAAAATCAAAAGAAAGATATGAAAAATGCCGCGAAGGATATTTCATACATTGTGATGGATGATTTTGAACTCACCCCGGCCGAATGGGAAACTTTCTTGCAGCGTGCAACGGCAGACAACTTGTTTGAAAAAGTCCGCAAAGAACAAGCTGCCAAATAAGTAATTTACGCAAAATGAAAACCCGCCACCTAATCCGTGGCGGGTTTTGTATTGTAGAAATAAATAACTAATGCGGTAACCGGCCGGCTAAAAATTCAGCCACGGGGCGGGTCAGTTTGATTTTGCTCAGTACAATTTTAACCGAGGCCGTAATCGGTACGGATAGGAAGGCCCCAGGCGCGCCCCACACTAAGGTCCAAAAGATAAGGGAACCTACTACCGCGGCGGGGTGCAAGTCCATCCCTTCGCCCAAAAAGCGCGGTTCCACCAAATTACCAATTACAAATTCAATGGTGCTCAGCAAAGTCAGTATCACAAAGAATTTCGGCCCTAGTCCAAATTGCAAAAATAAGATAGGCAGCGGGATAAGTACAGCCGCAATGGACCCCACGCTGGGAATAAAGTTTAGCAAGAATGCAAAAAACGCAAACAACACCGCTAGTTTTACTTGAAAGCTAAACAGCACGGTAAATACCAAAATGCCCGTAATGATAGAGGCCATCAATTTGACGGACAAATAGACCGAAACATTGGCCAGCATTTCTTTGATAGCGGGGTTGGTGATGGGCGGGGTTTTCTTGCTGCCAAACAAAAAGAATACCATAAATAAAATGATTAACGTAAAGCTGGAAAACACACTAAACAACCGTCCGCCCAAATTGCGCACCCAATCAAACAACGGTACTTCACGTAAGTAATTTTCAATCACATGGGCATCCAGTGGCAGGCCGTGTTCGCGCAAGCGGGCCAATATGTCGGACACGGTAACAATCAAATTTTGGCGGTAAATTTCGCTTCCCTTTAAAAATTCTTCTACGGAGTTGGCAGTAAATACAATCACGCCGATAAAAAACGCAATAAATAATAAGATTGCAGCGGTAAGCGCAAGCCATTTTGGGAAAGAGAATTTTTGCCGCAAGAACAGCGTCATTTGCGCCAAAATGGTATAGAGAAAAATGGAAATGACCAGCGGAATCATCAACGCTTTGGTGTACACTAAAAACGCAGTTACCACGCCGGCGGCAATGATAATCAAACATACCGTACTGGATTTGGAAAAATAATACAGGGGTTTATTCTGCATGGGGGCTCCTTTTTTGCTCGGTTTGGCGGGCAATTTCACGTGCCAATAAAAGTATTTTCTCGGTTAAACTAGTAATATCATTTTGGCAAGCGGTTAGCAACCATACGTTTAATTTGGCAGCTGTAAAATTTTTGTAATGTTTGCAAAAGATATCATACTGCGCATTAAAATCATCACACGCGCGCGAAAGGGCCTTTGCCCGGCTGTTGAGCCCTTTGGCATCCAGGGCCAAGTCGGCCGTCCAGGACGAGGGCGGTACTTGGCGGATTTGGTTGCGTAGCTCCGTCCAAACGGGTTCGCGTTTATCCAGTAAACTACGCAGATGGGCCACGTAATTGTTAAATTGTTCGGTAAATTCGTTGTCTCTTACTTCCACATTTTTGCGGATTTGCTGATTGATTTGCAACAAACGGCGGCCGAAATCACTTAGCGTAGTGATCACAGGCATAAGCAATAAGCGGTAGCTTTCGCATTGCTGCGAAGTTTGTTCCAATAATTCTTCAGCGGTCATACGGGAAATGAAAGGGTGAAGATGGACCCTAGCCCTCTATCGGAAACAACGCTGATGGAGCCATGATGTAAATCCAAAATACGTTGTACCATGGCAAGCCCCAGTCCCCAACCGGTTACTTGCCCGGTAAAATAATCATCTACTTGGTAAAACGGTTCAAAAATTTTGGCAACATCTTGCGGCCGGATACCAATGCCGTAATCGCGCACGGAAATAGAAATACTATCGCCGTGGTGGACACCTTGCACTTTGATGATTTTTTCCAGCTTGGTATTAAATTTGATCGCATTGGCCAATAGTTCACACACGCAGGAGCGCAACATAGGTTCGTTGGCTTGCAAAGTCAGTTGTGTGGAACAATCAATTTCAATGAAGGTGCCCCGTTTGACCCCTTTTTCTTTGGACTGCGTGGGAAGGGCCTCGTCCCCTTCTAGCGAAATAGCTTTGGTGGCACATTCTTTGATGAGGGGCTTTAAGGTAACGGTTTGCTTTTCTAAGGAAGAAGCGTCGGCCGTCATGGCTTGGTTAAAAGCCATTAACTTGTCTACCAAGGCGGACATCCGCGTACCTTGTTTGTTAATTTCCCCCAGTGCCTTGGTGGTAAAAGGGGAGAAATTTTCTTTTTCCGCTTGAGAGAGCACCGCCTCGGAATATCCATTGATGATGGATAAAGGGGTGCGCAATTTGTGTGAAATCAACGTTAGCGCCTTAGCGGAAAGAGCTTCGTTATTAGTCATGTCACACTCCTAAAAAACGAACTTTAACTGGGCGTGGAAAATGTCGCGTTTGTGGCTGTTGTGCACCGTGCGCAAGTGGTTGTAACCAAAATCCAACGAGGCCCACGAAGCAAGCGTGAAACTGTTGCCGATTACAAAAGAGTGTTCCGGATCTGCCGTATGAAATTCCCCGAACCGATAACCTAAATAGATAGTGGCGCGTTTTTCTGCCCACATACGGGTTATGCGGCCGCCGAAGGTGTATTTAGGTAATTCATGCACAATTTCATAAGTTTGCAAGGAAACTAAATCTTGTTGGTCCAATATACCGCGCCATCCGTCTACGTTGGAAACACCGTCCGGGTATTGGAACAACGTGCCCAAGACTTCAAAGCTAAAAGCGCGGTAGAAATTTTTGTGCAAGCCCAACGTGTACGCAGCTTGCGAATAATACTGATGGTGCACGTCTCCGCCTTCGGCAAGCAGAAATCCTTCCTGCCGTGCAAACGCAGCACCCATAAAAACATGGGAATAAATTTCATCTACGGCGTTGTCTTCCAGCATCAAAATAAATTGGCTGGAAATACCAAAAGCGTTGTAATCTTTTGAGTCACTTGTGTTTTTGAGATAGTAAAAAGGTGTTACAGAAAAAGACAAGGCATCGCTGGAAAATTGGAACGGAACTTTTACTTCGTAAACATTGTTTTTGAATGCTTTTTCGTCGGCCATTTTTGCTTCTAAACCAGTGGACCAATTGAGCCCAAATTGCCAAAGCCCTCCTACCTTTACTTGTTGGAAAGCGGAAGCGCCGGTATAATCGGCTGTGCCGGTGATTTCTCCGGCAGAAACAGACAGGGAACTAAACCCTAACACTACTAAAAGAAAGAATAATTTTTTCATATAACTTCATTTAACAAAATTTAAAGCATTTGCGGTAAAATTTTTCAGAAATAGTTTCTTATATTTTGGTACAATAAATTTGTGAAACGAATCCTTTTTTTAGCTATTCTATTTTGCGCGTTTAATGCCCAAGGGGCTCATATAGTACGTGGGCCTTATTTAGAGAACCCCACCCCTACTTCTATGACCTTGCGTTGGCAAACCGACGTGCCGACCGTTTCGTGGTTGGAATACGGCCCCGCGCCGCGATGCAACCAAATTATGACGTTAACCCCGGCTGTGAGCAACCACAAAGTAGTGTTGTATGGGTTGGTACCCAATCAAGATTTTTGCTATCACCTCTACGTGGAAAATGCTTCCAAAAACGGCGTGCAAGAACCCGTCAACGGTAACTTTCGTACGTTGTTTTCGCCAGAGCGCAAAGTGGTTACCTTTTTGGCATTGGGAAGCACGGGGAATGATTCTTTAGCAGATCCTTCTGCCGGAGTTGCCGGGCGGCAAGCACTGGCGGGATTTATGGCGAAAGAGAAAGCGGATTTTGTAATTCATACCGGAAATATCACTCCGGATGGTTTAAACACGCAGGCGGATGAATCGCTTTTCGGACCGTTTGCCTCTGTGTTGCGCAAAACCCCGTTGTTTGTGGCATTGGGGCCGCAGGAGTATGGAGCGCAACGCGCTCAGAGCGACAGCAAACCTTTCCTTTATAATAACTACACGCGCTACCACGATATGACGTGGAGCAACGCTACCCCCAAATATTATTATTTTGATACGGCCAACGCGCGTTTTATTGTGCTGGATACAAACATTGCGCAAGGCGCGGTGTGGGCACCGGATATTAACGAAGAATCCGCCCAAACCAAATGGCTGAAAACCACGCTTTCTTCGGCGGGGGACAAATGGAAAATTGTGGTGATGAATGCACCCGCTTATTCCACCGGGGTAAACGGTTCCAATTTGGAAGTAGCCGCCGCGTGGGTGAAATTATTTGAAACTTATGGTGTCAACCTGGTGCTTCAAGGGGGGGATACCAATTACGAACGCACTTTCCCCTTGCGCAATGGGGAAACCCATTCCCGCGGAGTGACTTACGTAACGTTGGGAACAGCCGCTCCCACTCCTACCAAGCGCGTGTATGAAGATGCTTACACGGCGCGGTTTGTATCGGCCCGGCACTATGCCGTGGGCAAAATTGTAGACCGCAAACTTACCTTCACCGTATATAGCGAAACGGGTAAACAATTAGACAAATTTGAGATGTATTTGTAAGAATCCCTAACGCTTGTTTTTGCCCGGATTTTTCTTTTTATCCAGCGCACATTTTACTTTAGGGCTTTTGGCAACTAATTCTTTGATGGGGTTAATGGCTTGCGCTTGTGGTTTAAGCGTGCACGGGCCGCCAATGCAACCCCCTTTGCAGTTCATTACTTCCAAGAGTTGAAAGTCCCCTGCTTCTTTGGCGTAAGCATTCAACAAAGCAATGGCTTTTTTATCCAGCCCGTTGAGTGTTTCTTTTTTGAAAGTTTTGTGGCCGGCCAGGGCATTTTCTACGGCTTGTGCCACTCCGCCGGTAACTCCATAATAGCGGGCTTCGCCGGAGATGGTGGGGTCCAGCGCGGTTTCTTTGCATTGGGAAGGCACAATTTGTTTAGCATCAAACAATGCGCCCAATTCTTCGTAAGTCATTACATAATCAATATTGGGGTCTTCCATTCCTTCGGCCCGTTTGGATACGCACGGCCCGATAAAAACGGTAACATTCCCTTTTTGTTTTTCAATTTCAGCCGTGTAAGCGGCCGGCGTTTGGGTGTGGGAAATAAATTCTTTTAAAGCGGGCAAATGTTTTTTAACGGCTTGTACCCAGGCCGAACAGCACGAGGTTGTCATAAACCGCGCCCCGTTTTCCAAGCGTTCTACCAACTCGCGCGCTTCGTTGGCGGTGGTGATATCGGCCCCCAAAGCCACCTCGGTCACTTGCGGGAAACCGGCCTTTTTGATAGCGGTGATAAGTTGCGCAAGTGTGCAATCAAATTGCCCAACGATAGAAGGAGCAATCATAGCCACTACCGGGGCTCCTTTTTTAATTTGCGATAAAATATCAATAAGTTGGCTGCGTTCCATAATGGCGCCAAAGGGGCACGCTTCTATACATTGCCCGCAAGAGATACATTTATCAAAATCAATTTGGGCGACGTCGTTTTCTTCTTTATGAATGGCATCCACGGGGCAGGCCTGTTCACACGGTACCGGAATAAACGCAATGGCATTATACGGGCAAGCCCTTTTGCAAGCGCCGCAATTTTTGCATTTGTTGATATCAATGGAGGACCGCCCGTTGATAAAGGAAATGGCCTCAAAATGACAAGATTGCTGACACGGGCGCGTCAAACAACCTTGGCAGGCCTCGGTTACCAAGTGACGTGCCTTTTGACAAGCATGGCAAGCAATGTCCATAACCGTCAGCGGAGTTTTGGGGATGGCGGTGCGGGTCAGTGCTTGTTTGGCGTAATCATTTAGAGAAGTGGCCTCGTCATCTTCTTCCACGCTGCACCCCAAAGCGGCCAGGGTGCGCGCCCGAAAGACGGCTCTTTCTTTATAAATACAGCATCGCACGGAAGATTTAGAATCAGGCGGAATGACATCAAAAGGAATCCGATAGGCATCTGTTTCCAGAATGCCTTTGTCAAAAGCTTCTATTATTTTACGCAAGGCGGTACGTCTAAAATAAATGGCTTTATTATCGGAATTCATAGCACTTTTATTCTAACATTTTTGCGAAGCTTATTAACGTCTGCTGCGTGCACGGCCCGTGTTTGTTGGGCGCGAAGATCCCGCGGATCTAGAGGTGCCCGTGGATCTAGAGGCCCCTGTAGGTCTTGAAGAACCTGCAGAGCGTACAGATCCTGCCCGTTGAGAGAAATTAGACGTTCGGGAAGATCCGGAAGATCTGGAAGCACCCGCTTTGGAGGGGCGCCCTGTCGGGCCGGAGAATTTCCGCCCTTTAGGACTTCCACGCATACCTGCCGGCCCCGTTCCCATGCTGGCCGCCGCCGCATTTATTCGTTCATAAATGGTGCCGCTGGCCACGATTTCTTTAAAGGAACGTTTGGTGGGTTCTTGCGGAAGTTCTTCTTCTTTTTGTTGGGTAGGTGTTTCTACCTTCGGTTCAATGCCTTGCAGTTGATTGACAAAATCCGTAAATTCCGTTTGATCTGTAAACCGACGGACCGGTTTTTCCTGGGCAAACAGCACAAAAAAATCGGGGGCAAATTCATACGTTTGATAAACAGATTTGTCCAAGGCGGTAACTTTACCGGGTTCCACTTGCGGATACGCTTTTTTAAAATCAGCTTCCGTGATCCCCAAATCTAACTCGTATTTTTTGTAAATTCTTAATTTATCGGCCATGTTTTCTGCCACGGCTAACAAGGGCTGGTCGCCCCGGGCGTTAAATACAAACAAACGATAGTTTTGATCCTGGGGCCCAAAGCGCACCACTGCATATTGCTTGCCATCCCGGGCGGTAAGTACTTGGTCGCTCACGGCGGAAGTATTGGCATTAAAGAGTACGTAGAAACGGCTTTTGCCGGACAAGTTTCTTTCCAGTTGCGCGGCGGATCTATGCAAAACGGCAAATTCACTCGCTTCCGACTTTACGGGAGCCGGCGCAGAAACCACCCCATCCCCCATGCGGATGACAATTTCCGGCCGATTATCTTCCACCGGTTTGGGGGCAGGTTTGGGCGCAGGGGCCTCTTTGACCGGTTCCGGCTCGTCGGGAATTTGGAAACGGTCCAAGTCATCAAACACAGGCGCTGCCTGCAAAGAAATTGCTACAAAACTAAACCCTAATAACATCAATTTTTTCATACTTATTATATTATACGGTTTTTTTGATAAAATTTACAGGGTTTTAAAAGAATTTGCCAAACAGGAACGAATTTCATAAAATTTTAGAGATATTTCCTAGGAGGATTTTATGAAAAAAGCAGTAGGGTTTGTTTTGTGCTTCTCGCTCTTTTTAGCCGCTTGCCAAAAACACGAGGCAGCTGCTCCCGCCGCACCAACCGTTTCGGCCGTTAAAGTGATTCAAGAGAATTTACCGTGGAATATTGAATATCCCGCCCAAGTGATTGGATCGCTGGAAATTCAAATCCGCGCCCAGGTGGGGGGGATTTTGGAAAGCCGCCTCTACAACGAAGGAGAATTTGTAGAAGCCGGTACGCAATTGTTTCAAATTGACGATGCCGAATATAAGGTGGCCTTGGAAAAAGCCCAAGGTTCTTTAGCGCAAGCCCAAGCCGAAGAAAAACGCACTTACCGCACGTTTAACCGTATGAAAACATTGCGTGCTTCTAACGCGGTAAGCCAACAAGATTACGACAATGCCCTCTCCGCTTACGAGACGGCTCAAGCCAACGTAAAGGTAGCTCAAGCTGCGGTGGAAGGCGCCCAAATTAACTTGGGTTATACCAAAGTAACCGCGCCAATTTCCGGGATTGTGGGCCAGGCCGTTCCGTCCGTGGGTAGTTTGATTTCCCCGGTGGGCGAGTCGGGCTATTTGACCAACATGGTGCAAATTGATCCTTTGTATGTAAAATTTTCTATGCCGGGCAGCCAATTTAATCAGCTTTCCCAAGGGTTTATGTCGGGGCAAATTGCGTTTGGCAATATGAAACCCGGCCAGCAGCAACGGGAAGCCGCCCAGGCCTATCGCGAAAAAGATGTCAACGACGTGGCCATTTATGTAGAAGCCGTGATGCCCAATGGGGAAATTTATCCGCAACGCGGCAAAATCATTTTCTTTGATAGCTCCGAAAATGCACAAACTTCCAGCATTGCCATGAAGGCCGAATTTGCCAATCCGCAAAATTCGCGCTTACTCATGCCGGGGCAATTTGTGCGCGTACACTTGGTGGGGGCCACGTTTAAAAATGCTATTTTAATTCCTTCCTCTGCGGTGCTGCATACGGCCAAAGAACTTTTGGTATACGTGGTAGATGCCAATAACGCAGTAGAGGCCCGCCCCATTGAAGCCGATTTGCAAAATAATATGTACGTAGTAACGAAAGGATTAAAAGCCGGGGACGTAGTGATCAGCGAAGGATTATCGCGTGTTCGCCCGGGGCAAACGGTTCAAGTGCAACTTCAAGAGTTTGAGGTCCCCGTTTCTAAAGAGCGCACAGCCCCGAAAGCGGAAGAAGAAAAAATGGACCAGTTAGATCAAACCCTTTCGGACGCGCAAGCCCCGGATGCCCAGGCCTTACCTCAAGCCCCGGCGGCGGATCAGCCGGAACAAGCTCAGGTTCAAGCAAATTAGGAGGGCGCATGTTCTCTAAATTTTTTATTGACCGGCCCATTTTTTCTGCGGTAATTTCACTTTTGATTACCTTAGCGGGTATTGTATCCATTAAATCACTGCCGATTGAGCAGTACCCGGATTTGACCCCTCCCACCATTGCTGTTTCTGCCAGTTATCCGGGTGCCAGCCCCGAAGTAATTGCCGATACCGTCGCCGCACCTTTGGAACAACAAATCAACGGGGTGGAAGATATGCTGTACATGAACTCCACTTCTTCTTCCAACGGGGATATGGCACTGACGGTTTATTTCAAAGTAGGTACCGACCCGGACCAAGCCATGATTAACGTCAACAACCGTGTGCAAGGTGCCACGGCCACACTGCCCGAAGATGTGCGCCGTTACGGGGTAACGGTAGATAAAAAATCCTCCGCCATTTTGCAAATGATTGCGTTTTATTCGCCTTCCGGGCGTTCGGACACTACCACCATTGGTAACTATGTTTTGATCAACATTGTGGATGATTTAAAACGTATTGAAGGGGTAGGGGATGCTATGGTGATGTCCGCCAACGATTATGCTATCCGCATTTGGGTAAAGCCGGATGTACTTTCCCAGCGCAACTTGTCTATTGCCGAAGTGGCCAACGCCATTCAAGCGCAAAACGCGCAGCGTGCGGCCGGCAAAATCGGCCAGGCCCCCATGCCCGTGAAAGTGGACCGCAGTTACACAATTATTGCGCCCGGCCGTTTCTCTACCGTGGAAGAATTTGAAGATATTATTTTGCGTGCCAATGCGGACGGAACAACGTTAAAATTAAAAGACGTGGCGCGCATAGAACTGGGCAGCCAAACGTATGAATTTAACGGAAGTTTCAACCACAAACCGGCTGTGCCGGTGGGGGTGTATTTGTCCCCGGGTGCCAACGCCGTAGCCACGGCCAAAGCCGTTCAGGAACACTTGGCCGAAGCCGCCAAAAACTTCCCGGCGGAAATGGACCTGGCGTATGATACCGCTTACGATACCACCCTCTTCGTGAACGAGTCCATCAAAGAAGTAATCAAAACGTTAGTGGAAGCCATGGTGCTGGTGTTTTTGGTGGTGTTCTTATTTTTAAAAGACTGGCGCGCTACGCTCATTCCGTGCTTGGCTGTGCCGGTTTCCATCATTGGTGCGTTTGCCGGAATGGAAATGATGGGCTTCTCTATCAATACTTTAACCTTATTTGGGTTGGTGCTGGCTATCGGTATGGTGGTGGACGACGCAATTGTGGTAATTGAAAACGTAGAACGTATCATGCACGAGGAAAACCTGCCCGTGCGCGAAGCTACCATCAAAGCCATGCAGGAAGTTTCCGGCCCGGTCGTAGCCATTGTGTTGGTGCTATGTTCGGTGTTTGTGCCGGTAGCGTTTATGGGCGGTCTTACCGGGGTGATGTATAAACAGTTCGCTATCACGATTGCGGTTTCCGTAGTCATTTCCGGTTTAGTAGCGCTTACGCTTACGCCTGCGCTGTGTGTGCTTCTCTTAAAGAAGCAAGAACGCCCCACCCACGGTTTCTTCTACAAATTTGACCAATGGTTTGATAAACTTACGCAAAAATACGGCAAATTGGTGGGATTTTTGCTGCACAAAGGGATTGTATCCGCCATTGTTGTAGTGGTTTTGATCGTAGCTACGCTGGGGCTGTTTAAAATAGTGCCCGGCAGTTTGTTACCCAACGAAGACCAGGGTATCATTATGGTGGCCGCTCAGTTGGACCCGTCGTCTTCCTTGGGGGCTAGCGACAAAGTAGCCAACGAGATGGAAGACGTCCTTTTGTCCATTCCTTCCGTGCAAAAAGAGATGACATTCTCCGGGTTTGATATGATTACCGGCGCGCGCAAAAACAATTCCGTGGCCTCATTTGTGATGTTAAAACCGTGGGATGAACGCAAGAAAGCAGACGAATCTTCCGACGCTACCGTCAAACAAGTGTATGTTAAATCACAAAGCCAAATCCCGGGAGCACTTGTGATGCCGTTTAACCCGCCGGCCATTTTGGGTATGAGTACCACGGGCGGCTTGGAAGGATACATCCAAAACCGTTCTGAAGGTGGCTCTGCCGAATTGGCCGATCAAGTCAGCAAATTTTTAGAAGCGGCGCGCAAACGGCCCGAGCTTACCAGCGTGTCTTCTTCCTTCTCGGCGGCGGTTCCGCAGTATACATTAACCGTGGATGAAGTAAAAGCGCAGTCTATGGGCGTGTCGCTGGATTCTTTGTATGCCACGCTGCAAGGTACATTCGGCAATATGTATATTAACGATTTTACGTACCTGGGCCGCAGTTTTAAAGTGATGATGCAGGCGGAAGGCGAATACCGCGCCCGTCCGGATCAGTTGGGCGGAATTTATGTTAAGTCCAACAGCGGGGCGATGGTTCCGCTTTCTACCTTAGTAACGCTTACGCCTTCACTAGGGCCGGATATTGTGGAACGCTTTAACGTGTTCCCGTCCGCCAAAGTGATGGCTAGCCCGGCACCCGGCTACAGCTCCGGCGATGCCATCCGCGCGGTGGAAGAAACCGCTAAAGAAGTCCTAGATTCCGGCTTTACGCTGGCGTGGACGGGTACCACTTATCAAGAGAAACTGGCCGGCAGTTCTTCCACTTCCGCGCTGCTTCTTGGGATATTGGTTGTGTTCCTGATTTTAGCTGCGCAGTATGAAAAATGGAGCTTGCCCATTGCCGTACTTTTGGCCGTTCCGTTTGCGTTATTTGGGGCGCTGATGGGTACGTGGATGCGCGGGCTGTCCAACGATATTTACTTCCAAATTGCGCTGGTGGCCTTGGTCGGTTTGGCGGCCAAGAACGCTATTTTGATTGTGGAATTTGCCGTCCTGTTAAAAGAACAAGGGCTGCAAAAAGCCGAGGCCGCCTTGCAAGCGGCGCTCTTGCGCTTCCGCCCGATTGTCATGACCTCATTGGCATTCATTTTGGGTTGTGTGCCGTTAGCTATTAGCTTTGGCGCGGGCGCGGCCAGCCGCCATTCCATTGGTACGGCGGTTGTGTGCGGGATGTTGATCGCCACCGGGGTGGCGCCGCTGTTCGTTCCGTGGTTCTTTACGTTATTTGCAGGGAAAGATAAGGAGCAAAAATGAAACTATTAAACTTATTAACCGCGTGTGCGGTACTGACGGCCGGATGTACCATGGGCCCCAATTATAAACGCCCGCAGACGGATTTGCCGCAAGGGCAGGACGCTTCAAACTATGCTGTGTTTACGCAGCAGAACTGGTGGCAGATGTTCAACGACCCGGTACTCAACGCCATGGAAGACACGGCCCTTCAATACAACTGGGATTTACAAGCCGCCATCGCGCGTGTGGATCAAGCCCGCGCGGAAGTAACCATTGCCGGGGCCAATCAATTGCCTACGGTTTCTGCCGCAGGGACAACCGGTCGCCAAGGCAACGCGCAAGGTTCGGGCGAAGCGACCAGCCGGGCGGGGCTCAATGTGTCTTTTGAATTGGATTTGTGGGGCAAATATCGCCGGATGAAAGAATCGGCCCGCGCGCAATTGTTAGCAACCGAAGCCGCGCGCGACACGGTTAAACTTACCCTAACGGCCGACGTTGCCAAACAGTATTTCACCATGCTCATGCTAGATGAGCAAATTAAAATTGCCAAGCAAACCGTGTCCGCGCGCGAAGAGAACGTGCGTATTTATCAAACTCGTTACGATGCGGGATACGCCACGGAAGTGGACCTGCGCCGCGTGCAAGCCAATTTGCAAAGCGTCAAAGCGCAAGAGGACAGTTTGCGCTTGCAACTTGCCAAAACTGAAACCGCCCTTGCAGTGCTGTTAGGTAAATCTCCGCGTGCGATTGTGGAAGAAAAAATCCAACGCGGCAAAAGCTTAAACGAAGTGACTTTGGTGCCCGACGTACCCGCGGACTTGCCTTCTGATTTGCTAGAACGCCGCCCGGATGTAATGACGGCCGAACAGCAACTTATTGCCGCCAATGCCAATATTGGGGTGGCGCGCGCGTCGTACTTCCCGGACATTTCGCTCACGGCCGCGGCGGGGTACGCCAGCAGTGCGCTGACCAGCTTGTTTACGGGTGGTGCGGGCGTGTGGTCTTTGGGGGCGGATTTAGTGTCGCCTATTTTTAACGGGGGCAAAATCACGGCCGAAAACAAAAAAGCCGAAGCCCAATACCGTGAAATTTTGGCCAATTATCAAAAGACCTTACAGCTGGCGTTTAAAGAAGCGTTGGATGCAATCAATTCCAACCAAATGTACCGCCAAATTTACGATTCATACCTTGCGCAAACCAACGATATGCGCCGCAGCTACGAGCTAACTAAAAAGCAAGAAGATGCCGGGCTTATCGGCGTGACGGATTTGCTGAGCGTGGAAGAAACGTATTTATCTTCCGAGATGAACTTGGCTACGGCGCGCAATAACGAGCTAGACGCCGTGGTGGACTTGGCCAAATCCTTAGGTGGCGGTTGGACCGCGCAGGATATTGAGGACGCCAAAAAATAATACAACTATTTACATCCACAATGGGGCGGAATCTTTCGCCCCATTTTTGCTACAATAAAAATATGACAGTTACTTTAAGCCCGCTGGATGGGCGTTACGCTGCAAAATTAACCTCTTTGGCTCAGGTAATGGGCGAAGATGCCCTTCTATCCGCCCGCGTGCGTGCCGAGGTTGCTTGGCTGACCGTTTTGTGCGGGCTCAAACTGCCCGGTGTTAAAAAAATCACTGCGGCCGAACAAAAAATTTTGGCCCGCGTGTGTGAATTATCTGCCAAAGAGGGGGATATCATCCGCGCGCTGGAAACCAAGGGGTACGGCAAAATCCCGGCCACCCGGCACGACGTAAAAGCCGTGGAATATTTCCTGCGCCTTGCACTTGAAAAAACTACATTAAAAGACCGTTTGCCGCTTATTCATTTTGCGCTTACCAGCGAGGACATCAACAGCGTTTCCTACGCCCTTTTGCTTAGCGACGGCGTGGAAAAAGCACTTCTGCCCGCGTTGGAAAAAATCCAAAAAGCACTTTTGAAACTTGCTAAAAAAGAAGCACGCAGCGTGCTGCTGGCCCGCACGCACGGCCAACCCGCCGTACCGACGACGTTTGGCAAAGAAATGCGCGTGTTTGAAACCCGCCTTGCACGCCAAATCCGCGCGCTGAAAGCGCAACAAATTTCGTGCAAATTTAGCGGGGCGGTAGGCAATTTTAATGCGCACTATGCGGCTTTCCCGGCGGTAAATTGGCCGCGCGCCGCACAGCAAGTTGTCAGCGCGCTCAACAAAAACCGCAAGCTAAAACTTTTTTTAAGCCCGGTTACCACGCAGGTGGACAACCGCGACAGTTACGCCGAGCTTTTTGATAACATCCGCCGAATCAACGTGATTTTGACGGACCTGAGCCGCGATATGTGGCACTATATTTGTGCCGGGCTGGTTAAACAGCAAACCGTCAAAGGCGAGGTGGGCTCCTCCACCATGCCGCAAAAAGTAAACCCGATTGATTTTGAAAATGCCGAAGGAAATTTACAGCTTGCGTGCACATTGTTTGATTTCCTTTCCAACAAACTCCCCGTATCGCGCTTGCAGCGGGACCTGTCGGACTCTACGGTGCTGCGCAACATGCCGGTGGCGTTTGGGCACAGCTTGGTGGCGTATGAATCATTACTGAAAGGATTTTCCAAAATTGCATTTGATGCACAAGCCGCGCGCCAAGAACTGAAGCAACATCCCGAAGTGCTGGCCGAGGCCATTCAAACTATTTTGCGTTCCCACGGGTGTGATAACGCCTACGAAATCCTGCGCGATTTTACCCGCGGCCATCACTTAACCGCCGCGGCATTGACCGATTTTATAGACGGGCTTAACATTCCTGCGTCCGTCAAAATGCAACTGCACATGTTAGAGGCAGAAAACTATTTGGGCCTTGCCCCAAAACTTGCGGAGGAAAAATATGATTGATTTAGTATGCGGCGGCCAAGCCGGCGACGAAGGCAAAGGCAAAATTGCGGCCTATCTTTCTTATAAGGGGAATTACGATTATTGCGTGCGCGTGGGCGGCCCCAATGCCGGGCACACCGTCGTGCAAAACGGCGTTTCCTACACGCTTAAAAATATCCCTTCCGGTTTTCTAAACCCCAAAACCAAACTGGTGCTGGGTGCCGGTGCGTACACCAAAACCGATTGGCTTTTGGACGAAGTTAAAAAAACAGGGACGCAAGACCGCTTGATTATTGACCCGTACGCGGTGCTTATTACCGACGAGCAAACCGCCGCCGAAAGAGGAGCTGCGCACTTTATGAACAAAATCGGCAGCGTAGGCACCGGGCTGGGGCAAGCCGTTAAAGAACGTATTGAGCGGCGCGAAATTAAATTTGCTAAAGATGAGCCCTTGCTTAAAGATTACATTCAAGACGTGCCTGAACTTTTAAACGCATGCTTGGATAAAGGCGGGCACATTTTGCTGGAAGGGACGCAAGGGATTAAACTTTCGCTTTTGCACGGGGAATATCCGTTTGTTACCTCACGCGATACCACCGCCAGCACGTTTTTGGGCGAGGCCGGCCTTGGTCCCAAGTCCGTGCGCGACGTATACGTAGTGTTCAAGCCCTACATCACGCGCGTGGGCCCGGGCCCGTTGGAAAAGGAAATGTTTGACGAAAAAGAATTGGAAATTTATCATACCAAAGGGCACGAAATTGGCAGTGTGAGCAAACGCCTTCGCCGCGTGGGTGAGTTTGAATGGAAGTCCGCCGCGCGTGCCATTATGATTAACAACTGCACCAAAATTGCCATTACACATATTGATATGTTTGAAGGCAACGATTGCGTCAAAGACCCTGCCAAATTTACGGCGCAAGCCAAGGCCTTCTTGGCGGATCTGCAAAAATTAAGTGATAAAATCTATCCGCACCCGAAAATTGCGCTTATTTCCACCGGGCCGGATATGGAAGACACGCTGGTGCTGTAAAAAATTTGTGCGCAAAAATCCCCGGGTATAAGCCCGGGGTTTTTTATTTGTCTAAAAAGCTTTTGCCAAACTTAAGCGGCGGCAAGCCAAAGTAGTCCGCCACGGTTTGGCCCAGGTCGGCATACGTGTCGCGCCCGCCGATAAATTGCGGTTTTACGTTCTTGCCAAACAGAATGACCGGCACGTGTTCGCGCGTGTGATCGGTGCCTTTGTAGGTGGGGTCGCACCCGTGGTCCGCGGTGATGAAAACCAAATCGTTTTCGTCCAGTTGCGCGGCCAGTTCGGGCAAGCGGCTGTCAAAATACGTTAGCCCTTGCGCGTAGCCCTTTACGTCGCGGCGGTGGCCGTAGACCATATCAAAATCCACAAAGTTGGTAAACACTAAACTAAAGTCCGGCGCGGCGTTGGCCTCGCGCAATGTTACGTCCCAAAGTTCTTGCAGGCCCGACGCTTTGACCGCTTTGGTAATGCCTTGGTGGGCAAAAATATCGGCAATTTTCCCGACGGAAATCACCTGTCCGCCCGCGTTTTTAATCGCGTCCAATACGGTGGGGGTGGGCGGCTTTACGGAATAGTCGTGGCGGTTTTTGGTGCGGGTGAATTCGCCCTTTTTCTCGCCCACAAACGGGCGGGCAATCACGCGCGCAATGTTGTACGGTTTTAAATGTTTAAACGCAATTTCGCACACGTTATAAAGACGGTCTAACCCAAAATGTTCTTCGTGCGCGGCAATTTGAAAAACACTATCGGCCGACGTATAGCAAATGGGTTTGCCGGTTTGGATATGCTCTTCGCCCAGCTCATCTATAATCACCGTGCCGCTGGCGGCTTTGTTGCCTAAAATACCGGGCAGGCCGGCTTCGTTGCAAATTTGTTGAATTAAATCCGCCGGGAACGATGGATAATTGGGCGGGAAATATCCCCACTCAAACAACACGGGCGAACCGGCCATTTCCCAGTGGCCAGAGGAAGTATCTTTCCCGTGGCTGATCTCGCGCATGAAGCCGTATTTAGAAGGCAAATTCATCCCGGGTGTGGGTTGCGGGCCAAGGGCCGGCGCAGTTCCGGTGGAAGCTTGCGCGGCTTTTTCCAAGCCCAGTGCGGTCAAATTAGGGATTTGCAACCCGCCGTTGGCTTTTGCAATATGCCCCAGCGTGTCGGCCCCTTGGTCGCCAAATTTGGCGGCGTCTTCGGCCCCGCCAATGCCCACAGAATCCAACATCAAAATCACAGCGCGTTTTTTACTCATAAAATCCTCTTTTCTTTATTATAACCCAAAAAAACACACTTGTAAAATTTCGCAAAATGCTATAGTAAACAAAAAGGGGGATTTATGAATAAAGCATATCAGAATATGCGTGAATTTTGGTTGGATGCCAAAAATTTTGAAACCCGCAAAGGTGTGTTGGAAATCGGCCCGGATAAAATTGTGGCCGCCGGGGTAGAGATGGCCCTTGCCGACGGTGAAATCACCAAACATTTGCTCATTGTTACCAATTCGCTGGGGGATAGCAGCTTGTATTTTGAGAACAACAGCAAAAGCGGTTTGGGGGGAATGATCGGCGGGCACGACAATCCGCCCTTGCAAGATGCCGCCGCGCACATGTTGGCGTATGCCAGCAAGCTTACCGCGCACATGGAAAAAATCCCCGCTACGCAGGCGGTGCCTGTCCCATCGGGGCCGGGGCAAGTAATTTTACTGGCGGTTAGCAAAGAGTTCCTTTTTTATAAAGAATTTGCCGAGAAAGACCTTCGCAACCCGGAGCATGTTTGTTACCCGTGGTTTGCGTATTCCCAGCAAGTAGTGGGATTGTTTAAAACGCAATCCGCGCAAGACACTCCGCCCGCGCAAGCTTAAAAAGCCGCGTTCAGTCGGCGGAAATGGTATAATATAGCAGTTGTATTTGGTGTGGACTATGCAAAAAATTTCCTTCCGCCCTTTTATTGTTTTTGCGTTATTGGCTGCCTTGGTGGTGATAGGCGGAGTGGTGGTTTATTGGCAGCAAGTCAACACCTTGCTGGAGCGGGATGTCAAAATCAACATTGCCCAGGCCAGTGAAGAAGCCGCTTTAAATTTTAGTAACCTCTTAAAAACAGATCGCGAAATTTTAACCGCCAATGCGATTTCCATTGAAGACGCTTACCCTTGGAAAAACGATTCTTTCTTATCGGAAACGCTGGCGCGCTACGCACAAAACGATCACTTCCACTTATTGGGGGTAGTGCTTAAAAACGGCAAAACCATCTATTCCAATCCGGCCACGCGGCCTTTGAGCCCGGCTGTTTTGCAAGCTATTTTACAGCATACTTCTCAAGAACCTTACTACGTTGATATTTTCCCGCGCGAAAAAGGGAAATATAAATCGGCCATCTTGGTGCAAGCCATTGCGCTCAATCCGACGGATAAAAGCCCGATCGGGGCACTGTTTGCCATTCAAAAAGAGGATTACTACCAAGGGGTGTTGGCTCTTTCGGCCATGGGGGCGCGGGGAAATTCTTTCATCATCCGCAAGGACGGCTCGGTCATTCTTTCGTTTGGGGATCAACCTTTTTCCAATGTATTTTCGTTCCTGGAGCAAAAAACGTTGGACATTCCGCTCGCGTTTGTGTCTTTGCGTAAAACCATAGAGGCCGATGAACCGGCCCTGATGGGATACCGGGACATGGCCCAAGCTCACTACTTTTTGCAATTTGTTCCCTTGCCGGTGAATGGGTGGTATTTGGTGTCTTCTATCCCGGCTCATTACATAGAAGAACAAGCCACCCAAGTTGCCAAGCTTTCACTGATTTTATTTATTGTGGTGTTCTTTGTGTTTTATGGGTTGATCTTCCTCATTATGCGTATGCGCGAAGAAAGCAACCGCCAATTATTTACGATTGCGTTTGTGGACCCGCTAACCGGGGTAGATAATTTCAACCGTATGTGCGAACAATTTAACAGCAAATTAGCCGGGTTGAACCGTCAAGCGGTGCTCGTGGTGTTTGACATCAATAAATTCAAAGTCATTAACGATTTGCACGGTTACGAACGGGGTAACGAAGTGCTCAAACGGGTGGCCCAAGTGTTGCGTGCGGAAGTGGCCCCGCAAGAAGCTTTTTGCCGTTTGTCTGCGGATAATTTTGTGTTGTTGCTAAACTATCAGGACCGCCCTTCCCTTTTAAAACGGTTGCATGCACTGGCGGTGGAGCTTAAGCGCAACTGCACGGTGGAAGACTCGTGCTTGATGTTGGATGTTTCTTTTGGTATTTATGAAATTACCGATGAGCCGCTGCCTTTTTACATCATGTTGGACCGTGCTCACCTGGCCTTGGAACACGCCAAAACACGCACGCTGGATAAGTGCGAATTTTACGACGCGCAAGACCGCCGCCGTTTAGTGGCCGAACAGCGTATAGAAGCCACGATGGAAGCCGCCCTGGAGAGCGGCGAATTTGCCATCCACTTACAACCCAAGTGTGATTTTGCCACGGGCGAAATCCGCGGTGCGGAAGCTTTGGTGCGTTGGAACCAAGGGGAAAAAACCATCCGTCCGGATGAATTTATCCCGTTGTTTGAGCGTAACGGTTTTATTTTAAAGCTGGATATGTTTATTTTGGAACAGGTTGCGCGCTTGCTGGCGGGGTGGAAAGAGCGCGGGATTGAACCGGTGCCGTTGGCGGTTAATTTCTCGCGTTTGCATTTAAATGATGCCCGCTTTATCCCGCAAATGCGCTGTGTGATGGCTGATTATAATTTGCCCAGCAAATTGATTGAGGCCGAAATTACAGAAAGCGTCATCTTTAATAATTTAGACCGCGCCAAAGAAGTAATTGACGGGTTGCACCTGTACGGGTTCCCGGTGGCAATGGACGATTTTGGCTCGGGCTATTCTTCATTAAACGTACTTAAAGAACTTAAGTTTGACAGTATCAAATTGGATAAAGAATTCTTGTCTGGGTTTGAAGACAATCCGCGTGCTCAAAAAGTAATTGAGCAAACCGTCCGCATGATTAAATCATTGGGCGTTAAAGTAATTACCGAAGGGGTAGAAACCCGCGAACAAGCGGACTTTTTACGCGCTTGCGGGGCGGATTTGGCGCAGGGGTATTTCTTCTCGCGTCCGGTAACCATAGACGTGTTTGAGCAACTGCTGCTCAAAAGAAAATTATTGTAATTTTTGTGCCCGTTTCAAATACTCTTGCGCGGCGTAAGTAAGCCGCTGGGGAAGGGGCATTTTGTTTAAGTAGCGCGGATCCAGCGAGATCATTCCGTCAAATCCGGCCCCTTGCAATTGCGTGGCTTGTTGTGAAGTTTCCGGATAGGAGGTCAACGCAATAATTCCACCTTTATAACCATTGTCACGTAGTGTGCGCGCAATCATATATCCGTTTCCGTCGGCCAAATTGATGTCCGTAAACACAATATCAAAACGAGAATAAGGAACGCCCAATAAAAACTGAGCTACCAGGGCCTCTGTATATAACTGTGCATGTGGAAACAAAACCCCCATTTGGGATTGCCTTTCAAACAAGGCCAGGAGCATGACATCGTCATTAATAATAGCAATTTTTTTATTCTCTAATTCCGTTAGCGGATTGGGTTTGTTTGAGAGGGAAGGATATAAGAAAAAATCTTCTGGGGTAGCCTTCTTTACATTGAGGGCAGAAGGATGAAAAGCCGCCGCCACGTGTTCCAGCGCGGGGTTTATAACTTCTATTCCGTGGTTTACAAATTCCAAAGCGTGTATAAGGGCTTTGTCTTGCGGGGTGGTTTTATATACTTTCCATAGTTTTTGTTGCAAGTCTATGAGTTGGTTGGTTAGTTGCGTTTGTTCAAAGGGATGTAAATCGCGCGCTTCGGTGGGGATGGATTGGTAATAGATAAAAGGCCCTTGTTTGGCTTTAAAATCTTCAAATTGGCTCAGGGCCTTGTCGTAATCTTTCAGTAATGCGTTGCGCTGAGGGATGCTTAAGTTGGTTTGATTGATAAAAACGGGGGTGGTATGGGGGGTAGCCCTAAAAATAATAGAAGAAGTAGGATGCTTGATGCGTTGCAAACGAGCCAAACGCCGCATGTGAGTAGCACTGTTTAGTTTGTAGTGCACTTGTTTGGGAGTGTACAAATGAGCGGGTTTTTTTATTTTAAATTTTTGGGCATTCGCACTTAAAGCTGTGATTAAGCATAAAGCCAGTAAAATTAGTTTCTTCATACTTTTAGTGTATCAATCTTGCCGATTTTAGAACAAGGGTCCTTAGACCTATAAAGGGGATGGGTCTTGATTTACATTCGCGTAATTTTGCTATAATGTAAGAGCAGAAAATTTGTACGGGAGATTATATGAAAAACGTAAAAGGTTTTACCTTAATTGAACTGTTAGTAGTTGTGTTTATCATTGGTATTTTATCGGCAGTTTCGTTGCCACAGTACCAACGGGCTGTTACCAAAGCCAAAATTGCGGCCATGATGCCGATGTTGGATGCCGTCATCCAAGGGCAGCAAATTTACAAAGTTACGTGGCGCAGATATGCCGATTTTGATACCCAAGTAGGGGATTCCATCCCGTTGGATATTAAATTGCCGCTTGATACCAACAAATATGTATTAACCTGCAGATATTTGCCTTTTAATGAATTCATGCAAGGCCTACAAGAAGCGGGAAACACCGAGGAATACAACAAATGGGAAGGCAAACAATCTGCTTATAAAACCGGGTTTTGCCAGCTCAAACTACTTGTAAAGGAGGACGGGAAAAACGCGCTGGGACCGATTTTGGAATATGCGTTACCCGGTATGAATAGCGGATTAGATTATGGTGGTCAAAGCAATGCTTTCTCGCGCATGTGTTTGGCACGGAAAACAAGCTCCGTGGAACAATGGGCCTGTAAATCCCTTACCGGGGCAAGTGATCATATATCCCAAGACAGCACTAACCACTGGTATTATAGATTCCAATAATCAGTTTGCTTACACAAAAATCCCCCGGTTTGCCCGGGGGATTTTTTTACGGTTTTTTGACGAATGGGGGTTTGTCGGGCGTGGCGCGCGAAGGCGTCAGCTCCAACTCTTCCAGCAGTAAGCTGGGGGCAATGATACTTTGGGATTCTATCAAATCGCTTTGTGTATCAAAGTGGATCACGGCCGGGTTGTCCGCCGCGGCTACAATGTCGCGCAGGGAGCGCACATTGGGGTTGTTTACTTCCAGCCCGTATACCCATTGATCGGGCTTGCCGGGTTGCGTGTAAACACGCAACGCACGTTGCACGCGGCCGTTTTTGTCCGTGGGGAAATCGTACAAAATATATCCATATTCCAGCCCCCATTCCCGGCATTTGGCAAGCAGTTGTTCTTTAAGGGCTTGCGCGGTTTGCGGGTGCTTGGCTTCTACCCACAAGTTGGTAAGCTGTTCGCGCGGCAAGGATAACCCCGGCATCCGGGCGTGCCCGTTGCTGCGCGTGCTGTTTTTAAACGGGCGGCTGCTGCGGGGCAAGTCCGTAAGTAAACCGTTTTGGGTCAAGGTTAGCTCGGTTGTTTGGACCCCTTCGTCATCCACGGGGGTGAACCCACCCAAAGGTTGCCCTTGATAGGTTTGCCACAAAGGTTTATCGTAAAGATCTACCGCGTTGGAAATTACCCGCATGCCTTGTTTTTGCACAAACGTGCCGCCTTCGCTATCGGGGCCGTTTTGTGTAAGCAGAACGCTGGTATTTTGCACATTGGGCACAAATAGGGCCTGCAAAAAATTCCCGGCGGCTTGCGGGCTTAGTAGCACCGGGCCCAGGTAGGTATCCCCTTTTACGGCGGTATACATATTTTGCAAATCGGTCAATAATTGGCGCGTGTGAGTTTGCAAGGTTTGCTCAACGGATGCAAAATCTTGCACCCATATTTCACGGTCGTACGATTGTTTGTATCCGTCCTTATTGCGTAGTTTGGCAATCCAACGGATGGTAAACATGGGTTGCGCGTATTGGTAAAATCCGCCCAAGCTATTTAGATAATATGTTTCTTTTTGCAACGGCGTAACGATAATTCTAAATTCTTCCAAGAACGCAAACGCCTTGCCCTGGGCCGAGGCCGCCTTCACCCAGTTTTGCAAATCCTGCACATTGTAGGGCGGCATGGGGGAAATTTCTTGCACGTACGAAGCTTGCGGCTGCGGGATAAAATCCACTTTAGGGGCTTGCTTGTCGGACGTTTTGGTCCGTTTGTAGGATTCTTTTTGCTGATACGTTTCCGAAGCAAATACCGCGGCCTGATCCGTTAAATCCCACAAGGTTTGGCGGAGGCCTTCGTAACTTTTTGCCACCCCGCGTTCATACTGCGGCCGGTAGTTATACCGGTTGTTGTATTCGTTGTGACGGTAACCTAAACTGTCGTGCTGGGGGGTGCCCATATCCACCCAAGCATACGCGATGAGCAAGGAGTCTGCTTGGTCCTGGGGATATAGCTCCCCTAAAGAGGCAAGCACCTTGGGTGCATTGGTAAAATTGACCAATTTGTAAGCCACATAAAAAATTTTCGGTGCCCCGGGGATTTTTAATTTTTGAAGCGAGCGGGCCATTTCTTTTTGCATGGCTTTGAAGTACATATTATCGGGCAATTTTTCTGCCGCTTGCGCCCCTACGGCGCATAACAATAATAAACAAAGTAATATTTTCTTCATCTTATTTTCCCTCCGCAAACGGGGGTGGCAATACCGGGGGTTTCGTGCCGGACTTGCTTGCCTTCTCCAGTTCCAACCGCCGCAACAATACGCTAGGGGCAATGCTGGAAACCGGCACCCAGCCCGATTCCGCCCCGCATTTACCGTTGAAAATTCCATAATCATCTGCCGCTGCCAGCACTTCATGGAAGCTGGCCAACGGGGTTCCCACCATATCTACGCCGCGGACCACTTCTTTGCGGCCGTCCGGGTAGAGGCGGTAAATCAAAGTAGGGGTGAGTTTGAAGGTTTGCGGCAGGAAGGTTTCCGTAAGGGTAAATCCGCCGGATAAATCCTCTATAATAATCCCGTAAGGTTTATTTTGTTTTTTGATTTCTTGCAACAATTGTTTTTCCAGCTCGTCATACGAAACTGTTTGAGAAGCGAGGGTGCGGGTGTTCCCCATACGGGCGACGGGGCGGCTCCATTTATCGCTGCGGCCGTGCCCGTTGGAAGCGGCAAACCCTTTAATGGGGCTGGCGTTCATTAAGAAGCCCTTAAAAACGCCGTTTTCCACCAGGGTAACCGGGCGGGCTTTTACTCCTTCGTCGTCGTAGAGGTAAAATCCGCGTAAAGGGATGTTGTTAAAATAGGGCAGGGTGGCGTCGTCCACAATGGTAAGCAGGGGGGAGACAATCTCTTGCCCTAATTTATCGGTAAACGTTTTGCCGAAGGAATCTTCTTTTTGGCGGTGGCCTTCCGCACGGTGGCCCAATACCTCGTGCACAAATACGGCCATGGCTTTGTTTTTCAAAATAGCCGGCACGGTAATGGGTTCCATTTCGGGCGCTTTAGAAAGGGCTTCTAATTCCTGTAAACTTTGCTTTACATCCGCCAGGAGTTGTTCCTCGCTAGGCAGTTCCTTTTCTTGCAATACGTTATAGTTGTTTAAGCGGGAGATGTTGGTCCCGTCGGCCGTTTTGCCTTCTAAAGAATAACTCAAAGTAACCAAGCGGATGGGGGTTTTAAGGCGCGTACCTACGGAATCTACAAAGTAGCGGCTGCCCTGTTCAAACGTAAAAATAAACTCACTTTTTAGCACGTAGGGTTTGTTTTGCGCCAGGGTAGAGGCCTTAAGTAGCAGCTGTTTGATACGTTCCGTATCAAAAACAGCTATGGGGGTATCCTCGCAAAAGGTTTCCCGCGGGGGGAAGGCAAAATCGGGCGAGTCGTCCGCACGTTCGGAAGCGGTTTGTACGTCGGCCTGTACGCGGGCAAAATCCTGCTGGGCTTTTTCAGCCGCTTCCTGCGTGGCGCGCCAAACGGCGGTGGTAAATGCTTGGGTATCCGTGGCAAAATCCGGCAGATAACTGGTGGGTTGTTCGTAATCGGTTTCGTGCTGTTTAAGCGTGCGGGTGTTGTCCATCTGCGTGCTGCCCGCGCGGGGGAGTACTTTTAACAAAGTATTGTGATAAAGCAGATCCCGCACCACCCCGTTATTTTCTACAACTAAGGTGTAATCAAGACTGTCCGTATATGTATAAGACATATAATAAATAGGCGGGTTTTGCTTTTTAAGGGTTGGAAAACTACGCTTAAGCTCAGCCGAGAGGAGTTGCACCGGCTTTTGCTCGTTGATATTACAGGTATTTTGGGCCCAAATGTTGTACGGGAGCCCGGCCAAAATCAGGGAAAAAATTATTTTTTTCATACCCGTATTTTAGCATAAAACTTACACGCAGAGGGGGAAAAATGCTAGAATAAATATATAATGAACGATATGCTGAGGTAGCTCAACTGGCAGAGCAACGGTTTTGTAAACCGTAGGTTGTGGGTTCGATTCCCATCCTCAGCTAAAAATTTTCCGCTTTACGCGGGATATTTTAGCTTGGCAACGCACCCACTGCTGGGTGCGCGATTGGGAAGCGAAGGGCGGAGCGATGTTTTTGTTTGAGTGAAACGAAAGGCAAAAACCGCGAGCCCCGGCCCGGAAGAAATTTCCGTCAGGAAATTTAGTGTAGGGGATTCCCATCCTCAGCTTTTTCTTTTGAGATAACACTATGGAACCGGTAACTTCTGCTGTTTCACTATGTATGTGGGTGGCTTTTTGGGTCACGGTGATCACGGCCCTGTTTATTGATTTAACTGTGCTTAACAAGCACCACGGGCATGTGTCTATTAAAGAAGCCGCCACAATGGTTTGTGCGTGGGTATCGTTGGCCCTTGTATTTGGCGGGGCCATTTGGTTGTTTGAAGGGCCTCAACACGCGCTTGCCTTTTACACGGGCTACGTGTTGGAATATTCGTTGTCCATTGACAACATGTTCGTTTTCATCCTTATTTTTAGCTATTTTGCCATTCCGCACGATTTGCAACCCAAGGCGTTACTGTGGGGGATTTTAGGCGCGGTTGTGTTGCGTTTCCTTTTTATTTTTGTAGGGGTGCAGCTTATTTCCCTTTTCTCTTGGACGATTTACGTTTTCGGCGCGCTGCTGATCTTTACGGCACTTAAAATGCTTTTGCAAAAGGAAGATGACCGGTTTGATCCCAGCCAATCGCTTCCGCTTAAAATTTTGCGTAAGTTTATGCCGCTAAAAACCGATTATCACGGCGAGAACTTTTTTGTGAAAGAAGGCATTAAGTGGTTTGCTACGCCCTTGTTTGCGGCGGTGCTTGTGATTGAAATGAGCGACCTTATCTTTGCGGTGGATTCTATCCCGGCGGTATTATCTATCACACAAGATACGTTTTTGGTGTACTCCTCTAACATTTTTGCTATTATCGGGTTGCGGTCGTTGTATTTCCTGCTTTCGGGTATGGCGGGCAAATTCCCCTATTTAAAATACGGCATTTCGGTCATTTTATTCTTTGTAGGGGTTAAAATGCTGCTTTCCCACTTTGTAAAAGTGCCGATAGGGGCTTCCCTGGCGGTGATTGTGGGGATCTTGGCGTTGTCTATCCTGGCGGGGAAGATTTTCCCACCGAAAGCGGCCCAAAATTAGCGGGGTTTCATTGACACTATCCCCTCAAATTGCTATAATAAATTAAATCAATTTATCTTAGTAAAGGAAGGAACTTATGGCTTATAAATGTGCAGTTTGTGGCAAGGCCTCCGTCTCCGGCGGTTCTTACAGCCACTCCAACTTGCGGACGAAAAGAAGCTTTAAACCGAACTTGCAAAAGCAAAAAATCGTTTTGGACGGCAAAACCCAAACGGCTTATGTATGCACGGGTTGTATCAAAAGCGGTCTGGCCAAAAGACCGGCGAAGTAAGTCTCTTTTTGTAGCAAATGGTAATACATACAGCCCGTGCTCCGTTGGAGTGCGGGCTTTTTGATTTTTTACATTTTAAGGGTTTGTAACATGATAATTTCCAAGCAAACAGCTGCCGTTTTAACCGGCCTGTTCATTTGTTTTTTTTCGTACGCGCGCGCGGCAGAAGCCCCTTTGGAGCTAGATCCCACCGGCCCGTGGATGGTGTGTAATATTCAAGTAGAAGGTTTGCAGAACATCCGTAAACGCACGGTTACCAAAGCCGGCCACGCCAAAAAAGGCGAACTTTACGAACGGATGACCGTTTCCGAAGATGTGCAAGATATTTCGGGCCTGGGTAGTTTTGACTCGGTGGAAATAGACATTACCCCCATTGCCGGCACCCGCAAAGACAAAGAATCCAACACGGATTATCAATGCCACCGGCTGACTTATCTTGTTAAAGAAAAACCGATTTTTGACCGCATTACTTATCAAGGCCGCAAGCACTTGGGCAAAGGGGTCATTACACAAGCCATGACGCTGAAGGTAAAGGACCCGTTTAATGAAGCCAAACTCCAGTCCGACCTCAAACGCATTACCGACAAATATGCCGAAAAGGGCTACGTCAACGCGCAGGTATCTTACGAGCTAGAAGAACGCGCAGACCTCAATGTGGTATACGTCAAGTTGATTATTGACGAAGGGGAACGGGTGCGCGTCAAAGAAGTGACGTTGGACACAAACGGAGTGGAAACGCAACTTCCTACGCAAAAAATCATTAAAAAGGCCTCCAACCGCCCGGGCAAAGTATTTAAACCGCAAAATTTACAAAAAGATTGGGTGAAAATGATGCTCTACGGCCGCAACAAAGGGTATAGCGAATTTAATTTAACGCAGCCGCAAATTACGTATAACGACGCAAAGGATGAAGCTTTCCTAACCTACCAACTGACCGAAGGTCCGCAAGTAGATTTTGGCAAGGTATCGTTTGAAGGCAACAACGTTTTCACCCCGGCCGAACTGCAAGAACAAGTGTTCTTCCGCCCGGGCCACCGATACAATCAAAAAGATTTTGACGATACCATTTCCGCCATTCAGGAACAATATGCCGACCGGGGCTATCTGCAAGCGCAAGTGATGCCGGTTAAGGATATTCAAAACGGAATTTTAAACATTAAGTTTGATATTTCCGAAGGGCATATTTTCTATATTGATCACGTGGATGTAACCGGTTATGAACACACTAAAAAATATGTTTTTACGCGGGAATTAACCATCCACCCCGGCGACTTGTACGATAACGCCAAAATCAAACGCAGCCAAACTAAAATTTTAAACTTGGGCTTTATTAACGATGTTCAAATTGGCTTGCAACCTACGGCCGACCCCAACAAAGTGGACCTGGATTTTAACGTCGTAGAAGGCCGCCCGGGGATGTTCACTGCCGGGTTGGCGATGAGCTCTATGGACGGGCTGTATGGGGAAGTGTCCGTCAACCACCTCAACTTGTTTGGGCGGGCGCAGCGGTTGTCTTTACGCACCCTGTTTGGTAAAGAAATTTTGGATTACACGGTGAGCTGGTACACCCCGTGGATTTTTGATAAACCCACCTCGCTGGGGATAGATTTATTTAATACGCGCCGTTATCGTTCCTTCTCTACCGAAAACCAGGCCTATACCGAAAAACGTATCGGCGGCCGCTTGAAAGTGGGTCCGCGTTTTAATGACGACATTTACCAACTTTCCTTTGGTTATTCGTTTGAGCACATTGACATTTACGATATTGATTCTCAATTCCAATGTCACGAAGGGCAAGACCCGGCCACCTGTATCGCCAAAGGCACTACGGATCTTTCCACCATCAGTACGGACTTTGCCATTGATACGCGCGACAACATTTGGGATCCTACCCGCGGGTGGCGTAACTCGTTAGGGTTGGCGTTGGCCGGCGGCCCCGTCGGCGGGGATTTGGACTTGTGGTACCTCAATGCGCGCTCCATTTTCAACTACACGGTGCTCAACGTGGGGGGCAATTACCCCATTGTGTTTGTGCTGTCTAACAAAATCGGGTCGGTGCGGCCTTACGGGCGCACGCAGGAAGTACCTCCGTACGAAAAATTCTTCCTGGGTGGTGCCGATACCATCCGCGGATATGAACGTGCCGGCGAAATCGGCCCCAAATACGGCGGAACAACGTACTACGTAATGAATGCGGAGTTGCGTTTCCCGCTGGCGCGCGAAGGGCGGCGCAACATGGCCCAGTTTGCTTTCTTCTTTGATTTGGGTAACTCGTGGGATCATTATGACGATTTGGAATTCTCGCTAGGGCCGGACGAAAATCAATTTAAGGCCGGGGTCGGGGTTGGGCTCCGTTTAACCACTCCGTCGTTGCCGATTCGTATTGACTGGGGGTACGGGCTCAATCACCGCGCCGGTGAAGACCGCTCCCACTTCTACTTCAACATTTCAAACATGATGTAGGGGGAACATGAAACAACGTTGGTTCGTGGCAATGGTAGCAGGTTTATTTGCGGCAGGCATTTTGCAAGCGCAAGAAATGGCGCTTACAGAAGAAGAAAATGCGGCCGTGGCTGCTATTTTGGCCAAAGCGCAAGAACCGCCTGCCAAGCCCGAACAACTGCCCGCGCCCGCTCAGGTGCAAGCCGAAGTGAAAGAGGAACTTGACGAAGAAGACCCGCCGGCCGAACCCGAGGAAGAAGAACCCACCACGCCTGCTAAATGTTTAACGGTGGCTTTTGTGGATATTGACGAGGCATTCAATGCGCACCCGCGCACGGTGGCCGTTAAAGAGCAAATCCGCCGCAAAATTTTAGCCAAAGAGGACGAGGTGGACAGTGCCAAAGACACCATTGCCACCCTCACGGCCGAGAATCAACGCCTGGCCGCTCACATCCGGCAATTAAAACCGTTTTACGAACGTATTGTGGTAGAACCGCACCCGTTCTTGCCGCGCCCGGCCGAAAATGCCGACGAACTGGAACTAGGCAACGTGCTTAACCGCTTAACTTTTGCCGGTTCGGATGTGTTTTACACCACGCCGCTAAACACGCCTTCCCAGCTGGAAGAACTCAAAGCCCGTATCGCCGCCAACAAACAAGTGATTGAAGAGCGCAGTTTTTTTATTGACAATTACAAAGCCCAAACGCGCGAAGAAATTTTAAAATTGGAAGAGCAAGAAGTCAAAGAGATTTTGAAAGACATTTATTTGGAAATCAAATCCTTTGCCAAAAAGCGTAACATTGGGGCAATCGTCCGCAAGGACGAAGTGCTCTATGGCGAAAAGCCCGTCAATGTTACTAAAGACTTTATAAACCGCTTGAAGAAAGCAAAAAAATACCGCAAACGCGGAAAATAGAGGTGCTTATGAAACCCTTATCAATTGAACAAATTACACAAATTACCGGGGCGCAGGCCAGCGGCGGGCAGCAAGTGCAAATTACCGCGCTGTGCGCTTTAGAAAATGCACGCGAAGGCGGCGTGTGTTATGTAACCTCGCTTGATAAGCCCGAGCAATTATCCGCGTTAAACGCTTCGGCTTTGTTCGTTCCGCAAGAGGCACAAGGCAAAGAGCTTCCGTTTAAGGGCGTTTTGCTTTACGCCAAAAACCCGGAATGGGCCTTCATTTTGCTGATGAAATACGTGGACGCGCAATATCAAAAATATACGCCCGGCATTCATCCCACGGCGGTAATCAGTGCCAAGGCCACCTTGGGCAAAGACGTATCCGTAGGGGCGTACACGGTGATTGAGGACGGCGTAACCATTGGCGACAATACCGTCATTTTCCCGCAATGTTACATTGGCAAAGATGTCCAAATCGGCAAGAACTGTTTGCTCTATCCGCAGGTGGTCATCCGCGAACAATGTGTGCTGAAAGATTATGTCATTTTGCAAGCGGGGGCGACTATCGGTTCGGACGGGTTCGGCTTCACGTTCCACGAAGGCCGCCACCAAAAAATCCCGCAAATTGGCAACGTGGTTTTGGGCAATGATGTAGAAATTCAATCCAACACGTGTATTGACCGTTCCAAAATTGCCAGCACCGTCATTGGCGACAATACCAAAATTGACAACCTGGTCCAAATCGGCCACAACGTAACGGTGGGGATGAGCTCTATTTTCTGCTCGCAAGTAGGGGTTGCCGGTACTACGCAAATTGGCAACGGTGTCATTTTAGCCGGGCAAGTAGGTTTGGCCGGGCACATGAAAATTGGCGATCAGGTTCGGGTAGCTGCCCAGGCGGGGGTAATGAACTCCATCCCGGCGGGGCAAACGTATTTAGGTTCCCCGGCTATGCCCCAGCGCGATGCCTTAAAACAGTACGCAATTTTGCGCAAATTGCCGGAAATGTACAAAGAATTTCAACAATTTCAAAAAGAAGCGGCTGATCTTAAAAAAATGTCTTTTTGGGGTCGGCTCAAAAAATTATTAGGACGTTAATTATGAGAAAAACCATTTTGCAATCTACCACGGTAAGCGGCCCCGGTTTACACACGGGCGTGCCCACTACCATGACGTTTAAACCCGCCCAAAACGGCATTACATTCTTGCGGACCGATTTGCCCAACGCTAAACCGATTTTGGCTCACGTCAGCAACGTAGGTTCCACCTTGCGCGGAACCAATTTAAAAAATGAAACGGCCGAGGTGTGGACGATTGAACACGTGATGTCTGCCCTGCACGCGCTGGGGATTACCGACGTGGCCGTGGAAATGGACGGCCCGGAACCCCCGGTAACCGACGGGGCTAGCGACGTGTATGTGGACGCGCTGCTTAAAGCCGGCGTGCAAGATTTGCCCGAGGAACAACCCCTTTTAAACATCAAGCAAAAAATTACGTACAGTTGCGGTACTATTTTCTATTCGGCCGAACCGGCGGATCAGCTTACGTTTAGCTTTGTGTATCGGCACAAACATCCGCTTTTGGCCCATTGTGAGTATAGTTTTGTGTTTAATCAGCAAAATTATATTGAGCAAATTGCCCGCGCGCGCACCTTTGGGTTTGAAGAAGAATTGGCCTTTTTAAAAGCCCACGGGCTTGCCAAGGGCGGCAATTTAGAAAATGCCGTCATCGTAGGTAAAGACAAATTTATCAACGAGCGTCGCTTCCCCGATGAACCGGTGCGCCATAAATTGTTGGACTTAATTGGCGACATTAGTCTCACCGGGCGCAAACTGCCCCCGCTGCACATTCACTGCGAATGTGGCGGCCACAAACACAATGTTATTTTTGCTACAATTTTGTTAGCCAATGCGGAGGACAAATGAGCAGCCGTACCCATTTAAAATCATTTCTTTCCCTGCCGGTGATTAGCACACTCACGTTGCAGCAGATTAAAAAAACCATTCCCCACCGCGAGCCGTTCCTGCTGGTGGACGAGGTACGCGTGCTGGAAGACGGCAAAAAATACATTGGCGTTCATTACGTGCGGGAAGATGAATATTATTTCAAAGGTCATTTCCCGGAGCACCCGGTTATGCCGGGGGTTTTGGTGATAGAGAGCATGTCCCAGGCGTTTGGCGGGGCGGTGATGAACCATGTTAATAAAGACAACCGCTATATCCCTTTGTTTTTAAGCATTGAGGAGGCCAAATTCCGCGGCATGGTTCGCCCCGGGGACACGCTGGAAATGCCCATTGAAATCCTCCGTTTAGGAAGAATTTCCAAAATCTATGCCGAGGCGTACGTAAACGGCAAATTGTGCACGCAAGCCGCACTCAATTTTATTTTAGGAGAGCAACATGTCTAACATTCACCCTACTGCTGTCATTGATCCTACCGCTAAAATTGATCCTTCCACGGTCATCGGTCCGTTTACGGTGATTGGGGCAGATGTCCAAATCGGCAAGAATAACCGCATTGGCCCGCATTGTGTGATTGAAAACACCACCATGGGCGATAATAATGAGCTCATTGCCAGTGCTTTTATCGGGGTCAAACCGCAAGATTTATCTTATAAAGATGAACACACCCGCGTAGTAATTGGTAACGGCAACAAAATCCGCGAATGTGTAACCATTCACCGTTCCACGTTTGTGGACGATCCCACCACCTTGGGCGATAACAATTTGCTGATGGCCAACTCGCACTTGGCGCACGACGTGCACATGGGCAACAACTGCATTGTGGCCAACTGTAGCGGTTTAGCCGGGCATATCCGGGTGGAAGACCGGGTGATTATCTCCGGCTTGGTAGGGATGCACCAGTTTATCCGCATCGGCACCATGGCGATGATTTCCGGCGGCTCTATGGCCGTTTTGGATGTTCCGCCTTATTGTATTGCCCAGGGCGACCGCGCCCGCTTGGTGGGGCTGAATATTGTAGGGTTACGCCGTGCCGGTTTTGACCGCAAAGTCATTTTGGAAATTACCCGCGCGTTTAAACGGATGTTCCGCAGTGGAAAACGTTTGGAAGAGGCCATGGCCGAGTTGGAAGCCGCTCCCCACTGCAAAGAAGTGCAACATATGATTGATTTTTGCCGTGCTTCCAAACGCGGAATTGCACCGGCCAAAAAATCTCTGCACGAGGCCAATGACGACGAATAACTTGCCTAAAAAAATCGGGCTGCTTGCCGGCGAAGGCAAAATGCCCATCTACATAGCCCGCCAAGCCACGCAGCGCGGGCACGAGGTTTTTGTGCTGGGGCTTAAAGGCAACGCGCACGAAAAAGATTATCAAGGTTATTGCAAAGCATTTAAGACCATTCGCATCGGGCAACTAACGGCCGCTATTGAATTTTACAAGCAAAATGGGGTGACCTCGGTTGTGATGGCCGGGCGCGTGCAACACACTTCTATTTTTTCCAATTTCATCCCCGATAAACGCGGCGCGGCATTTTTAGCTACGCTCAAAAGTATGCAGCCCAAATACTTGTTGGAACGTATCATGGGCGAATTTGCCAAAGACGGGATTACTTTTGAAAACTCGGCCCTGTTTTTGGACGATTTTTTCCCGGGCAAAGGGGTGCTTTCTCAACGCAAACCCACCCCGCAGGAGCAAACCACCATTGATTACGGCATGTCCATTGCCAAGCAGATTGCCGCGCTGGATATTGGGCTTACTTGCGTCGTCAGCCAGCAAACCGTGATAGCCGTAGAGGGGATGGAAGGGACGGACAATTGCATCGCGCGCGCCGCGGACTTATATAAGAAAGCGGCCGAAAAAGAATCCACCGTGGTGGTGGCCAAAGCCGCCCGCCCCAACCAGGATGCCCGCTACGACTTGCCCGTCATCGGCAAAGGCACGCTTAAAAGTATGCACAAGGCGGGGTTTTCCGTCTTGGCGTTTGAAGCAGATAAAACCCTGGTGATGGACCTGGACGAAGTAATCGCCCTAGCCGATAAATACAACATTTGCCTCATCGCTGTGTAAAACAATTCAACCCCCTAATAAAAAAGGTCATCCCCGAGTGTTTTTATCGGGGATCTCCACCTTGTTTAAAAGACCAAGCGGTGGGGATTGCCGAGGTTTGCAAAAAAGGCCGTCATCCTGAAAGGTTTTAGTTCAGGATCTCTGCCTTGCGTTGCTGAAAGCGGATGAGATGCTGAGCAGAAACTCCTCAGCATGACGGAAAGAGAAAGCGGTGGGAATTCCCGAATCCTGCGGACGGCAACCTTCGGGAATGACACTTTACTTAATAAACTGTCACCCTGAACTTGATTCAGGGTCTTCCACGCTTGTTGTTGCAGTTTGTAATAGAGTGTCATTCCCCAAGGTTTTTGTGGGGAATCTCCCACATCCGTCTCGTAAGTAAGTGCTTGGGCGGGTGTTAATGCTGGGAATAGGCAGAAGGGAGAT
>JAGCWX010000004.1 GCA_017961585.1 Elusimicrobiaceae bacterium
CAAGGCGGGAGCCTTGCTATTATTAAGGACGTAGGCTGGAGCCTACGCCGAACATAGGGCCGTGCGTCTCTACACATTACACATTACTCTTTATACTTTACTCTTAAAATATACCACCCCCAGAACGCAATGCGGGGCCCGAATGGCCGGCACGGCCAAATTACCGCATGAGCTGGCGAGCGCCCGAAGAATTTGCGCGGAAGGCGGAGAGAGCAAAACACCGTACAAACGAAGCGCAGCGCAGTGCGTTTGTTTTGCGCCGCCGAACGAAGCAAATTCTTAGCGAGGCGGGTCCGCGGCGAGTTCTTTTGCAACTTTTCTCACGGCGAGAAAAGTTCTTTTTTGAAAAAAAAACCAACCACGAAAAACACGGAAACGCGCTGCCTTACGGCAGCAAAAGCTCTAAAGGAACATACTGCTACTTTAAATTCACAGGCGAAAAATAGCTTGTTTCGAAAAAAACACCTATTTTTGCTAAAAAAACCAATTATGAGTAACGACACTCACGGACATAATTATGCTCTGCTAAGCAACGACGGCAAATACACCATTTTCAAATTTGGCGGCCGCACCATTCGTTTCCGGGCACCATATTCGCTGGAGAGATACACTAAAGTGAAAAAATGGGAAAACGGATACATAGTTGTCATGGCCAAATACGCGCATAGCGAAAAGGACGAAGAAGAATATATAGATTTGGTACCTGTGCTGGAGAATCTGTATATCAGTCCGAAAGAATTTTTAAAACCCATAAACGGATTAAAGATAAAATATGAATGACTTGAAAACCATAGCCGACAATGCCGACCTGATAGTTAATGGTTATGCCTTTACCAAATGTGAGGCCGGTTATCGTGTGCTGAATCTTGACAATCCCGAAAGGGCGGCCGTTATCGCCAGCGATGGGGAGGTTTTAGAGACCACCATGGACGATATAGAGATACGCATAACAAAGGATTATTTTGAAAAAAACAGAAAATACATGGAGGATTAGATCATGCCTAAGTACTTCGAATTCAAAGTTGCCGGCTACTATCTGTACTTCACTTCGTATTGTGTAATAGAGTGTATGCATGTACATGCAAGCGACAGTAAACTTACAGAAACGGGCTCAGCAAAATTCTTCGTCAAAGACAATGGTGATACTGTTTTACAAAAACGCGGTGTGCTTACCGATAGGGAAATATCTAAAATACAGGCTTTTATCAAAGACAACTACATAGAAATGTACCTTAAATGGTCAAAATACAGCGAAAAAGGATATTTTGGCTGGGAAGAATAATAAAGAGATAATTAGCACCGAATAAAACGGAACAGAATACGAATGACGTCTTGCGGCGTCGGGCGAATGTTCAGACGCACGGCCGTGCGTCTCTACACATTACCCTTTACTCTTTATACTTTACTCTTAAAATAAGCCCACCCCCAGAACGCATAGCGGGGCCCGAATGGCCGGCACGGCCAAATTACCGCATGAGCCGGCGAGCGCCCGAAGAATTTGCAAGGAAGGCGGAGATAGCAAAACACCGTTCAAACGAAGCGCAGCGCAGTGCGTTTGTTTTGCGCCGCCGAACGAAGCAAATTCTTAGCGAGGTGGGTCTGCGGCGAGTTCTTTTGCAACTTTTCTC
>JAGCWX010000027.1 GCA_017961585.1 Elusimicrobiaceae bacterium
CAAAGCGGTGTAAAATTTACCCCAAAGCAACTTAAGCAATTAACAGGCGGAAGTGGAGTAAGAGGATTTACTTTGGGGGACTTTTTTACCATAAGAAATAACCAAGGTTTTGCATTCGCTCATGATGCAACGGCTAGAACTCTCATCCCCGAAAACGGAAAAGCAGTTAATTTAAAGACTCTCAAAGAACGTGCCGCGCAAGGGGACGCACAAGCCGCTGCCTGGGCCAGAGAATTAGAAGTAGGAATGAGGTTGAACAATCTATTGAACAAATTGGGATCGGATTCCCCGGTTTATCAGATAGGGGTGGAGTTAAAAGAAAAGCACGGAAGAACAAATAATACTTCCAGTGAAACGGTAGCGGAACTCACTAAGTGGGCAGAAGAGCACGGCAGGATGCCAAGGCAGATCATTAGGATAAATGGCCGCCCAGTTACCTTAAAGGAACTGCGTGCCAAAGCCGCCCAAGGGGACAAAGAAGCCGCCGCTTGGGCCGAAGAATCAGAGTTAGGAAAGAAATTAAACAACGCGTTGCAAAACTGGGACAAAGAATCCCCTGAGTACAAAGCCGTTGTGGATTTGGTAGAAAAGCACGGAAGAACAAATAATACTCCCAGTGAAACGGTAGCGGAACTCACTAAGTGGGCAGAAGAGCACGGAGAAATGCCAAGGCCGAGCATTGGAATAAATGGTCGCCGATTTACCTTAGAGGAACTGCGTGCCAAAGCCGCCCAAGGGGACAAAGAAGCCGCCGCTTGGGCCGAAGAATCAGAGTTAGGAAAGAAATTAAACAACGCGTTGCACAACTGGGACAAAGAATCCCCTGAGTATAAATCCGTTATGGATTTAATAGAGAAATATGATAAACATCAGAACATTGTGGCTGAAATCACTCAGTGGGCAGAAAAGAACGGAAGGATGCCAAGGCAGGGTATTTTGATAAACGACCGCTTTGTTACCTTGGAAGAACTGCGCGCCAAAGCTGCCCAAGGGGACGCACAAGCCGCTGCTTGGGCCAAAGAAGCAGAGTTGGGAAAGAAATTAAACAACGCGTTGCGAAACTGGGACAAAGGGTCCCCCGAGTACAAAGCCCTTGTGGATTTAACAAAGAAGTATGAGAAGATCCAGGAGCGTGATACCCATTTGCAGACTGTGAACGAATTAACCCAGTGGGCAGAAGAACACGGAAGGCTGCCAAGGCAAGGTGTGGGAATGGACGGTCGCAGATTTACCTTGGAGGAACTGCGTACCAAAGCCGCCCAAGGGGACGCAGAGGCTGCCGCTTTAGCCGAAGAAGTAACGTTGGGAAAGAAATTAAGCGCTGCGTTGCAAAGATGGGATAAAGGGTCCCCTGAGTACCAAGCCCTTGTGGATTTAACAAAGAAGTATGACTCCCATTTGCAGACTGTGAACGAATTAACCCAGTGGGCAGAAGAGCACGGAAGGATGCCAAGGCAGAGTATACGGATAAACAATCACTTTACTACAATGGAGGAACTGCGCGCCAAAGCCGCCCAAGGGGACGAAAAAGCAGTTGCGTTACTTGAAGAAAAAAAATTGGGAAATAAATTACTGGGTGCGTTACAAAACTGGGATAAAGAATCCCCCGAGTACAAAGCCCTTGTGGATTTACAAAAGAAGTATGAGAAAACCCATTGGCAGATTGTGGATGAAATCACAACGTGGGCCAAAGAGCACGGCAGAATGCCAAGGCAGAGCATTTGGATAAACAACCGCCGGGTTACCGTGGAGGAACTGCGCGCCAAAGCTGCCCAAGGAGACATTAAAGCGGCTGCTTTGATTGAAGAACAAAAGTTGGGGAACAAATTAAGCGGTGCGTTGCAAAAATGGGAATACGGCTCGGAAGAATTTAATGCGTTGGTCAAGCTGCAAAAAAAGTACGGCGTGCGTGGCCGCACTGTTAAACAAATTGAACAATGGGCTAAAGAACACGGGGAATTACCCAATAAACCCACTCAAAACTTGCCGGAAGAAACTGTGCAAAACAGCCCGGAACTAACACTGAGTAAGGAACTGCACCAAGCCGAACAAGTGTGGAGTAGTCTTGCCCCTGAAGAATACCAAACCTTGGTAGAGTTGGAAGAAACATACGGGGTGGAAGGAATTCCGCAAGAACTAAAATGGACGGAAGAGCAGTTGTGGGCGGCAGACTTCCCGCAAATGCTGCAGGACCAACTAAAATACTTGTTAGACCAAAAGAAACGGGCTCACCCCGGTTGGAAAGATGGCCGCTATATTCAAAACGAAACCATCATAGAAAAATTGGATGAATGGACAGGGTATGATTGGGGAACGGACCCAGCCCTGGTGCAGCGCATGAGCGAGCTGGATATGACGTTGCAAATTGAGCAAATATCGGGCATTAGTGCATTTGTTAGACTCCGCTATGATGGCAATATGCCGGAGGGAGCATACCCCGACCCAGCCAAGTTCTACGTGGAGTATGAGATTAAGATCCCCGGTAAAATAAGAAGTGTTTCGGATTTGCGCCCGCAGGCCGGATATAACATCAGAATGGGCTTGCACGAGTTTGGTATACGCAAAAACGGGAATAACTTTGCCATGAATGGAGATAAATTCGAACGCGGTTTCTTGCATGCACACTATGAACACCCGGTTGATTTTAACGCCGAAGTGCCCATGTCTATTAACCTTACTAGAGAGATGGATGTGAGAGGCCTGGTAGATGTGAATGCTTCTAATCAGCTGCAATGGATACGGCTAGTTTCTAAAAACTATTTGCAAGCTTTTGGGCAGTATTTGTCGGATGATGCCCGCACCGCGCTGAAACAATTGCAAAGTGGGAATATCGTCTTATATCAGTGAGAAGGAAAATTATGTGTAAACTAAAACAAAGTTTGTGTGTTGTACTAAGCAGTGTATTGATTTTTGCTGGATTATCGCCGGTTTGGGGGCAAAGACGCCCACCCAAAAAAATTAAAAAGAGAGCTAATATTGAACACTCCGTGGAACGTAAGAGCAGGTTTGGTAAACTACGCCGCACCCGCCGAATACCTTGGCGCGATATACGCCGCGCCACTAACAACGGGCGCGAGGTTTCATCTCCCTCGGCAACACACCCCAACACACACGTGGCACCACAAGTAGTTCATTTTCAAACCATAGGCGCCCAAACGGGGCAAGAAACCACGGGTTCAAGCGTACCCACACAGGCCGAGTTGCAAGCGCAAGTGCAAGCACGCGTTGAAGCCGAAATGGGAAATCAAATCCGCAACGCTGCCCCGCAAGTAACGCACCGTCCGGCGCAAAACAACGCCGCTCAACAAAAAGCCGAACAAGAAGCCGCTGAGCAAGCTGCCCGACGAGAAGCATATGAATATTTGGTAAAAACGCAGGAAAAGCTTGCCGAAAAAGAGCTGTCCGACGCAGACAGGTATATTGAGTGGGCCCTCAAGAAAGCCAAAGAAGGCCACATCACCGGTGACGACTTGGCCCCATTTAAGAACGCCCATGCTGACGTGCAAGCCGCGCGAGAAAGAGACGTACAAGCATACATGCAACAAGAAGCACACACATCTTTGGACATGGCGCGGAGTAGACTTGCCGCCGGATATGTTAAAGCCGCTCGTAGTTTTATCGGACGTGCCCTTGAGTATGCCAAAATACTTGGGTTTACCGGCAAAATTTTGGCCCAATTTAAGGAAACCGAGGCCGACATACAAGCCGCTTACCAATCTATTGAACAAGCAGCACAAGGAGCCAAACAAGAGACCGCTGAACAAGCCGCGCGCCGAAAAGCCCATAAATGGTTGGAAAAAGCTGCCGAAGGAAATTTAGACAGCGGCCACTATCTGAGATTGGCCCTCGACCGTGCCGAAGAGGCAGGGTTTACCAGTGAAGAAATGGCCCAATTTCAGCAAGAAGTTGCCGCCGTGCGACAAGCCATCGCTCCAAAAGTTTACGTGTCTTTGGCAAAAGCGCGGGAGGAACTTGCCGCCGGACAGCTCCACGATGCATCCAAATATATTAGACATGCCCTCAAATATGCCAAAGCGGCTGGGTTCACTGGCGCAGATTTGGCCACATTCCAGCAAGAGGTTGCCGCCGTGCGAAAAGGCCTGGCCTATGGATGGTTGGAAGATGCGCGGAAAGAGCTTCGCAATGGACGTTCGGCAGGACTCGAACTCGAATGGGCCATCGGATATGCCGAAGAGGCCGGACTCACCGGTGCAGATTTGGCCACATTCCAAAAAGAAGTTGTTGCCGTGCGAAAAGCTATCATCCGGCATTCTTTGACAAAAGCGCGGGAAAAGCTTGACAAAGAAAATGGGTTTTCGGCAGAGAAAGAACTCGAGCAAGCCCTCGAGCAAGCCGAAAAAGCTGAACTCACCGACGCAGAACGGACCCAATTTCAGCAGGAAGTTGCCGATGTGCAACGAGCCATCGCCTACGCATCTTTGAAAGAAGCGCAGAAGGAACTTGCCGGAGGATGGATGTATTGGGCAGAAGGATCAGAAGGATCTCTCAAACGAGCCATCGAGTATTCCGAAAAAGCCGGGCTCACCGGCGCGGAACGGACCCAATTTCAACAAGAAGTTGCCGCTGTGCAACGAGCCATTTCTCTAAAAAAAGCCCACGAATATTTGAAAGAAGCGCAGGAGGCACTTGCCAAGGAATATTTACAAGAAGTTGCTAGCAATATCGAATGGGCCCTCACCTATGCCGAAAAAGCTGAACTTACCGGCGCAGACTTGGCCCAATTTCAGCAGGAAGTTTCCGCCGTGCGAAAAGCCATAGCCGAACGAGAAGCCGCCATAGCCGAACGAGAAGCCGCTAGAGCTGCTCAACGAGCCAAACGGGAGGCCGCCAAACAAACCGCGCAACAAGAAGCCGCCAAAGCTGCCCAAGAGGCCACCCTAGTTGCTCAAGAGGCCGCACGACAAATAGCCGAGCAAGTTGAAAAAGAGCGAGAAAATGCCCGGACCGACGCCTATTATTATTTGCAAAAAGCACAGGATGCACTTGCCGCCGGAAATCTATATTGGGCAGAAGAAGCTCTCAAACGAGCCATCGAGTATTCCGAAAAAGCTGGGCTTACCGGCGTAGAACAGATCAAATTCCAGCAAGATGTTGCCGTCGTACAACAAGCCATTCCCAAGAGAGAGGCCTATGAATATTTGGCAAAAGCGCAGAAAAGCTTTTCCATCGGAAAATTGGAAGACGCCGTCTATTATATCAATCAGGCCCTTAAGGGAGCCGAAGAGATTGGGTTCACCGTTGACGAGCTGGCCCCGTTTAAACAAACCAAGGCCGCCGTGCAAGCCGCTAAGGCCAAGAAAGACCTAGAAAGTGCCCGGACCAACACCTATTATTATTTGAAAGAAGCACAGCAGGAATTTGCCGCCGGGGATTTGGAAAAAGCGGCCGCCTTTCTCAAAGAGGCCAGGCACTATGCCGGAGCGGCTGACCTCACTGCCGAAGAATTGGCCAAATTTCAACAAGACGTTGCCCCCATGCAACAAGCCATTTTCCGGAAAGAAGCCCATGAATATTTGAAACAAGCACAGGAGAAACTTGCCACCGGGGATTTGGAAAAAGCAAGCCAATTTGTCAATTATGCCGACTACTCTGCCCAAAAGGGCCACGTTACCGGTGAAGAGCTGGCCAAATTGCAGCAGGAGATTGCCGCTGTGCGACGGGCCATAGCCCACAAATATTTGGAAAAAGCGCAACAGGGCCTTTCCGCCGGGAAAACGGTGCAGGCAGCCAACTATATCGAAACGGCCCTCTACTATGCCGAAAAGGGCCACATTACCGGCGAAGCACTGACCCCATTTCAACAAACCGAGGCCGCCGTACAAACCAAACGCCGCCCGGATCCCGTGCAGCTTATGGTTTCTAGACAATTTATCCGTTATATAACTAAATTGACTGCCACAAATTCATCAGTTTATGAATTGGACCTAAGCACGTTGGATGAAACTCAACAAGCTCTTTATAACTCCGTGGTGGACGTTTCCAAACAATTAGAAGCATGGAAACGAACTCACGATGGAAAAGCCCCCGTTCCCAACGCAACCGATCCGCAGGAACGCGCGTTGTATAACATGGTGAGCAAAGCTTTATCTAGCGCCAAAAAGGCGGGGTGGGAGAATACAACCCTTGTTCAAAATTTGCGCGAACAATCCGGCATAACGAAAACCCTGACCACCCAAGAATGGCTTTTAGAGTATAGGCGTTTCCGTGCACAACACCCGGAGCGTAACCCTTCTAAAGCAAACCCGGACGAAAAAAGATTGTACCAAGGTATCACAGACCGACTTGGACTGCAACCAGCGGAGATATCCACCGATCCTGTCTTGCAAGAAATGGACCACTTGTGGCACACCGTTCCCCTAGTGGGGGATGAACTGACAGCCATCCGAGCCGAGATAGTGGCGCAAGAAGCCGCCGCCAACGATCCGGTCGTTCAAGAAGCAGAGGAAATGTTGCAAGCACGCATTGAAGCCGAAATGGCCAACCAAATCCGCAACGCTGCCCCGCAAGAAACACATCGTCCGGCGCAACAGCCCGCCACATCACCGGTGCAGGGCCGTGTTGTTGCAGAACAAAGCCCAAGCAATCCGCTTACGGCAGAGGCAAAATCCCCGGCTGTTTCCGCACCAACAAATTCTTTGGATCAACTCTACCCAACGTGGCGGATGGAATTTGCGACTATGTTTACGCCGGAGCAATTGGACTTTATTGCTGACTTAATCGCCCAAACGGATGAATGGATTTTTGTACAGCAAGCGGATGGTACCCTGGGTATACGCAACCCGGCAGAGTGGGATTACGAGGCCCGTTTCTTTACGCTTTTGGAACGAAGCGGCGTAAAATTTACCCCGGCACAAATCAAACAACTCATGGGCGGGAAGGGAATAAGAGGATTTACTTCGGGAGACTTTTTTGCCATAAGAACTAACCAAGGTTTTGCGTTTGCACATGATGCTGTAGCAAGATCTAGTATCTGGAAAAACGGGAAAAAAATTGCTTTAAAGGATCTCAAAGAATGTGCCGCGCAAGGGGACGCAGAGGCCGCTGCCTGGGCCAGAGAATTAGAAGTGGGAAAGAGGTTGAACAATCTATTGAATAAATTGGGGTCGGATTCCCCGGTTTATCAGATAGGGGTGGAGTTAAAAGAAAGGTATGGAAGACTCAATACTCCCAGTGAAACGGTGGCAGAACTCACTAAGTGGGC
>JAGCWX010000028.1 GCA_017961585.1 Elusimicrobiaceae bacterium
CTAAAGCAGATGTAAATGCAAAGAGTAATGAGGGGGTTACCGCGCTGATGTATGCAAGTCTAAGTGGACACACCGAAATCGTAAAGGCGTTGCTAAATGCCCAAGCCGATGTAAACTTGAAGAGCATTGATGGACTGACCGCATTGATGGGTGCAAGTGAAAATGGGCATACTGAAACTGTAAAAGTATTGCTAGATGCCAAAGCAGATGTAAACGCAAAGAGTAATGAGGGGGTTACCGCGCTGATGTATGCAAGTCTAAGTGGACACACCGAAATCGTAAAAGCATTAGTACATGCCGGAGCGGATGTAAACGCAAAAGAAAATAAAGGTTGGACTGCCTTGATGTTCGCAAGCCAAAATGGACATACTAAAACTGTAAAAATGTTGCTGGAGGCAAAAGCGGATGTAAACGTTGCTAATAAGGATGGAGATACAGCTTTGTCCATCGCGCGCCAACAAGGAAATAAAGAAATCGTCCAACTTTTAAAATCTGCCGGAGCCAAAGAATAAATTTATAAATATAGGAACCGCCCTTTGTGTAACAGCAAGGGGCGGTTTTGCATGCCTTCATGTGGTAACATTTCTACGCACTTGTGAAACTCGAACTATCCAAAAGCTGTAGATAATAACACCGGGCACTAAAACGGAGTATAAGAACCAGGGTACACTATAGTGGACACGCTCTCGTCGGTAGTTGGGCGCACCTAGAGGGCGTTTTGTTTGTATTGCATACGTACTCCTTTGAACCCTGTGCTTAGCGCGCGGGGTTCTTTTTTGCAACACTTTTTCAAAGGAAATACTTAGAATCTTTTTACGCGGCGGTGGCAATAAGGTTGGGTGCCTTTGCGCGCGTAATATTTATGGTGATATTCTTCCGCCGTCCAAAATTTCCCGGCCGGGGTCACGCGCGTAACCACCGCAAGCCCTTTTTGCTTTAACATATCTATCACGCGCAAAGCGGTTTGTTTTTGAGCGGGCGTAGTGTAAAAAATTTCCGAACGATATTGGGGCCCCAAGTCAGGCCCTTGGCCGTCTGCCTGGGTAGGGTCGTGAATTTCCATAAAACCTTTGACCAGTGTTTCATAGGAAACTTGCGCCGGGTCAAACGTGATTTTGACGGTTTCCGCGTGGCCCGTGGTGTGCGTGCATACTTGCTCATAAGTTGGGTTTTCCACGTGGCCGCCCGTATAGCCGGGCACAATATCCACCACACCCGGGAAATCTTTCATCAGGTGCTCCACACCCCAAAAGCAACCACCCGCAAACAGGGCCACTTCGTAGTTATTTTTCATACTTATAGCATACCTAAATACAACCAAAAAATCCAATAAAAAAGCGCCCCCTCTAAAAGAAGAAGCACTTTTACTCAAACACAAATTTTACAGTTTTACAAATTCGGCAATGCCACCCAGCACCATGTCTACCGACATTAAAATCAAGATCATACCGGTCAATCGTTCAATGGCCGTCAACCCGCGCTGCCCCAAAAGTTTGCTAATGGGGAACGAACAAAGCAAAATAGCCATATTGATTAAAGAGGCACACACTACCGCGCCCAACGTCATCAGTTTATTGGAATGTTGCGCCGCGATAATAAGCACCATGGAAAGCGCAGCCGGCCCTGCCACCAGCGGGATGGCCAACGGAACGATAAAGGGTTCGTCCTTTGGGTCGCTCTTGGGAGCGGAACTGTCTTCGGTACTAAATACTAGGTTGATGGAAATTAAAAACAGGATAATCCCCCCCGCAATACTAAGCGAGTAGGAGTGAATCCCAAACGCCCGCAGGAACCATTTCCCGCAGAACAGGAAGAACACCATAATAAGTAGCGCGATAAATAATTCGCGAAAAATCACCCAGGTGCGGCGTTCCGGTGCTACTTTTTTAAGAGCCGTAATAAACAGCGGGATATTTCCAAACCCATCCATTACCAGCACCAGCGTAATGACCGACGAAATAAAAGCATCCATAAGAACTCCTAAATACGTGCAAATCTACTTAAATTATAGCAAATTCGGTTGGGGCTATTTTTTCTCAATGCGTTTACGTTCACGCTCAATAGCGGCCAGGCGCGCCTGGTGCCCCGGCCAAAAACGTTTGAGCCGCCGGCGCATTTGTGCGGTAGTGGTAGTGTGGGAGGGCATCAATTCTTTTTTATCCGACGCACGGCGACGAGGGCCGTAGTATGTTTGAGTATTTCGTTCGTCCTCAATTTTGCCACTACCCACCGATATGCGCTGATGCGGAAAAATACTTTGCCGACCCGTAATCAAAAAGCTAATCACACACGTTACCGTAGCGTACGGTGCAATCGCCGCACCAAAAAGTTCAATCGCCATAATACTAGCCGAAAGCGGCGTATTGGCAGCCCCAGCTAGCACGGCTACTACGCCCAGCGCAGCCAAGGTAGCGCTGTCTACTCGTAAAAATTCGGAAAGCATTGCCCCGGCTTGCGCTCCCACAAAGAAAATAGGAGTGATAATCCCGCCGATACCGCCCGCCGCCAACGTGACTGAGGTGGTAATAATTTTGTACAAAAACCCAAAAGGCGACTGGAGCGCCGCCCCGCTAAGCGGGCCGTCAATCCCGGCCATACCTAATCCTAAATATAACGGGGAAATAAACGCCCCGATCAGTACCAAAATAAGTCCGCCCACCATGCACGTCATAAACATACTGCTGCGCACGGTAATAAACCGAAATATCACCCGAGTAAATTTGCTGATTTCAATAAATAAAACCGACACCAACCCAAAAAACAACCCGGCTATAATGACTTTGAGTAAAAACAGTTCCGAAAATACCGGCGAGAATGAAAGCGGATGATAAATATAGTTAACGCCCAAATACGAGGTTACGCCAAAAGCCGTAATCCCAGCCACCAACGCCGGGAACATCACCTCATAAAACATATGTCCCACCCACAACACTTCCAATCCAAATAGCGCGCCCGAAACCGGCACGCCAAAAACACCAGCAAACCCGGCACTCACCCCGCAAATCATCAAGCGGCGTTGATCCGGCACGGACAAGTGAAGCACGCGCCCTACAAGGGCAGAAATCCCGGCACCCACATCGGCACAAGGGGCCTCTTTACCGGCGGATCCGCCTACTGCCATGGTGACAATGGAAAGCACAAATGCCTTTATTACGGAAAGGATTGAAACTTCTTTGTAAGTATTGATGCGATGGATGACAGCATCGGTGGAATAATCTTTGTGGGCTTTGGCAACTTTGCGTGCCAGCAGAGCAATTATATAGAGAGCAAAGGGCAATGCAATGTAAAAACACGGCACGTGGTTACGCGCCCCAATGCAAGCATCTAATAATTTAAGGAACATTGCATCAAGCCCCCCCACCACTATTCCAATTAAGGTAGCCAGTACCAGCCATTTAGCAATGTGCAAAATACTATGGGTAGGTTGCGCTAACATAGCTATATTTTAGCATTTATACTATCTCATAACATCAAAATGTTAAACCGCAGGTTCCTGTCAATTGGCCTTGTTTTTTAGGCGTTTTTCAAGTATACTGTTTCCATAAGCCAAAAAGGAGAAATGTAATGAAAAAGGGATTTACCTTAATTGAACTATTAGTGGTTGTGTTAATCATTGGTATTTTGGCGGCGGTAGCATTGCCACAATACCAAAAGGCCGTGATGAAAAGTAGGTTTTCGTCTTTAAAACCGATTGCCAAAGCGGTTAAAGATGCGCAAGAAATGTACTTTGAAACGTACGGACATTATGCAACGGATAGCGAATTAGACGACCTGGATATAGACATCCCGGAAGACGTGGATATTGATTTAAGTGAAACGGACGGACACGATTTTGTGCGCGCCAATCACGATAAATTAAACAATAGCTACACGATGTATTTGGCGCATAGCGAAAACTTTGCCAATAACATCTATTGTGAGGCCCTATCCACAGACGACCAAGCCAAAGCACTTTGTGCAGCAGACGGAGGGGAAGATACAGGAGTAGAGAACGACGGCTATTTGCTGTATTTGCTCTCCGGCAATAGTACGGGCGGGTTTGCCCCTACGTACATACCGTGGACTGGCTATTATGAATGTATTTCTGAAGAATTTTCTTCAGGAGGAGGTCACCGATGTTCCGGTTTTGAATATAGCCAGCCTCGTGACTACTCTTGTGTTGGCTACGGAGTAGCAGGTTGTCAAGATTCATCTTTTGCAAACGGAGCTAACTGTTGGGCATATATAAGCGGATCGTGTAACAATTCCTCTTTTACCAACGGAGCCAGATGTCACGCAAACGCAGCTAATACATGCCAAGGGACATACGATGAAACAAGCTGTTGCGAGGGCGGAGATAACTGTGGCGATAGCCCACGTTGTTAAACACAAACACAAATTCTGTAAAACTCCCCGAGCTCACGCGTGGGGAGTTTTATTTAAGAGATTTAGTCCCACTTGGGGCGCAGTTGCTTGATGGCTTTTTTGACTTCGGGTTTTAATTTGGGGTCTACCAGGTCTACAAATAGTTTACCGTCCAGGTGGTCTACTTCATGTTGAAAAGCTTTAGCCAATAACCCACGGGCGCGTTTGACTTGTTCTTCCCCATTCTCATCGGTATAGCGAACGGTAATGTCCGTAGCGCGCGCAACATCCGCCCACAATCCAGGAACGGACAAACATCCTTCCTCTTCCACCTTTTCCCCGCGTTTGGCCAAAATGACCGGATTAATAATTACATAACGTGTAGGTTTGGCATTTTCATCCTTCGGATCGGGTAGCAAGATAATGGCCAGGCGTAAATCCAGCCCTATTTGATTGGCGGCCAACCCTACCCCACGCACGGCCAGGCACGTTTCCTCCATGTCGGCCAATAACTGCGGAAGCCGGGGGGCAATGTCCTTATATTTAACGGGTTTTAACTTTTGGCGCAAAATCGGTTCGCCATATTTTGTAATGCGCAATACTGCCATAATTGTATTGTAGCAAATTAAGAGGTTTTATTCCCTCTCCAAAAAAGCTAAAATAAAGAAGATGACCGAACAGGAACTCCAACAATTAGTGGCTCATTTTTCGGCCGGACGCACGCCGGACGGGCAGGATTTCAATGCCAGCCGTATGTATACCCTTTTAGAAGAGCCCTTCTGCATTTGGTGCCAATTCCACGCCCCGCAAAAAGAGGCGGTAGCAGAATCTAACCGATACGAAAATTTGAAAGTTCGCACCGATCGCAATTCCCGCGATGAGTGGATTAAAGAAGAATTCCCTACCGTATTTTTTGTAGAAGCTCATGACGACTTGGAACGCTTTACCGGCACTTTGGCCGCTATGGCCCGCGGCGAGAGTGCTATCGCCAACGCGGCTTTGTGGAATCTGCCCGAAAATGTTTACGGAAGTATCAATTTGTTGGTTAAGACAGACACTGCCCCCAGCCGGTTTGGCCCGTATCATTATGAAATTTATCAATTCAAACGCGCGCACGATTTGAAAGAACACTATGCGCTGCAAGTATCTTTGATGAACCAAATTTTGGGGCAAGTGCAAGGATATACCCCGGCTAAAGCCCGCGTATTTTTAAAAGGACGCACGGTGGATGTATCGCACGCGGATCACGCCCAACGCTTGGCCCACGAGCTGGCATTCTGGCGCAATATTAAAAGCGGGCTGGCCAAACCCGAAGCCCATAAACCCCCCAAGGCCGCGGCATCCCCTTGGCGTGTGTATGCCAATAAACTCATGGCGCAAACCAAAGACCTGATTATGCTGCCGCACCTTAATACCGAAATGCGCCAGTGCCTTAAAATTAACGGTTTGTTTACTACCGATGATGTGGCTCACGCGCCTTTGGCCAAATTGCAAGAAATTTTGGAAGAACCCTACGCCACCGAAACGTATTACAACGCCCGGGCCTATTTGCACAACAAACCCATTTTGCGCCAATCGGGGCACTTCCCCCCGCCTGATAAAAAATATAATTTGTACTTTGATTTTGAAGCAACCGAAACCTTCACCAAAGATAATAAATCCTTTGTTTATTTGATTGGTATTTGGGATAAAGAACAAAACAAATATGTAAGCTTTGTAGCCAAAACGCCCGAAGAAGAAATCAATATTTTTGAACAGTTCTATCAGTACATCCAAGATTTTGAAAATACCGCTTTGTATCACTGGACCGAGTATGAAGTACGCAAAATGCGCAAACTAGCTATGGCTTGGCCCGACAAAGCCGACCATTTAAACAAACTGTGCGATTTGTGTTGTGATTTGAAGGTTTGCGTGAATGATGCTTTCTATTTGCCGGCGCCCAGTTTCTCTTTAAAAGCAGCCGCCCCGGCCTTTGGCTTTAACTGGCGTCAAGACGATTGCGGCGCGATGGACAGCATGGTCTATTTTACCAACTGGCTCAAAACCGGTGACGAAAAATTACTTCGTAAAATTTTGATGTACAACGAAGATGACTGCAAGGCTATGCTTGCCCTGGAAAACGCTTTAAAAGAAGCGGAAGTCCTCTCCCCCAATACGTTATAACCCCTCTTGCACCCTTTTCTTACGCGTGGTATAATAAAGAAAAGGGTTTATTATGGCACTCAACATCGTTAAACAATACAGTGTATTTTTAATTAACGAACCCGGCGCCTTGAAAAATTTTGCCGAGTTGTTCGTGCGCGAAAAGGTAGATATTATTGCCATGTCGCAAGATGTACGTTACGATGCCGCTGTTGTTCGCATTGCTGTACAACAAGATAAAGGCATCAGCCACGCGCTGACTAAAGCAGGTTTTACCAGCGTGAAAACAGATGCTATTTGTTTGGATATGCCCAACCGTATCGGCATTTTGCGCGATATAGGGACCACCCTATCCGACAAAGGCATTAACATTACTACCATTTACGGAACTTCCGGTGCTGGGGGTATCACGCGTTGGATTATTATTGTCAATGATATTACCAAAGCCCTCAATGCCTTAGAAAGCAGCGGCCTTTTTGAGTAAACAATCCCCAACTAAAAGCCCCCGGTTTTTGCCGGGGGCTTTTTTGTGTTTGCAAAAAACTTAAAACTCTATCACCATCATGCTTGGCGTGATAAGGCACCAAAAATTTACCAGTGCTCCCAAGCTTAAAAAGGGACCGAAGGGAATCGCTTCGTTAACTTGTTTGCCGCGGCGAATCATTACAAAAAGCGCGTACACCAAACCAAAGAAAGAGCCCATCACCACGGTGGTAATGACGCCTTGCCATCCAATGAGCGAGCCAATCCCCGCCATCAGTTTGACGTCTCCGCCGCCCATGGCCTCTTTTTTAAATAGCCATGTGCCGATAAGGGCAATAGCCAGTACGCCAAAAAGCCCAACTCCGGCCCCTAACAGTGAGGCCAATTCCTTTTCCCACCATAGGCCCGAGAAATTAGGATTGCACCACGCAAATGCTACCCCCAGCACAATCATCCCCAAGGAAAACCGATCCGGGATGATCATCAACTGCAAGTCAATAACGGATAAAATAATTAGGAAGTATACGGCTGTTAAGAGCACAAACGTCCAAATACTTAATCCGTATTTCCACACAAATAATACGGTGAGTAGCCCGGTTAATAATTCAACCAGCGGATATTGCCAAGAAATAGGCGCTTTGCAGTGGCGGCATTTCCCCCGTAAGAACAAGAAACTAAGTACGGGGATATTATCGTACCACCGGATGTGATTATTACACTTGGGGCAAAAAGAACCCGGCCACACAATGGATTTATTTTGCGGAATACGGTAAATACATACGTTAAAAAAACTCCCCAAAATAAGCCCAAAAACACCGGCTAACACTAAGCTAAGCGTTTGCATGAAAGAAGCTCCTAGTGCGTCGTCCAGTGTTTGCCGTAACTGTCGTGCTCGTCCACGTTTACAAACACGTCGCCAAAGCGCGGGTCTTCGGGATTATTTACATAGGCCCAACCACCCGTTTTGGTGAATGCCTCTTCGTACGTTCCGGTAGATACGTGGGAAGTGGGGGCATACCCCGGCACGGTCACTTGCGGAATTTTTTCAATGTACGCCGGCACCAAGCAAGACAAATCATCCGTGGGATACATCCCTTGATGTTCGCCGTAATAAGCAGCAATGGCACTGCGCATTTGCACTAATTGATGTTTAGTGCGGCCTTCTTTGGCTTTGTGCACTAAGGTCATAAACTTAGGCACGGTAAACCCTAGCAAAAACGCCAACACTACTAACATCACAATTACTTCGGTAAGAGTAAAACCTTTTTTCATAAGATCCTCTATTTAAAATGCATGGCAATGTGAACAAATACTTTGGCATCCCCCAACGTGTTTTTGATGCTGCTGTACTCGTTGGGTTGGTGAGCCATATCATCCAACTTAGAGAAAACTACCGTCGGATAACCGGCATTGCGCAAGTAGGCGCCCACCGTTCCCCCACCGATCCCTTGTACCCGCGGCGTATTTTTGTAAACGGCACGGGCCGCGGCCACGGTTAGGTCTACGATTTCGGCCTTTTTATCGGTAGGGAGGGAAGCATGCTCTTGCACGATATCCAATTTTACTTTTACTTTAAATTGTTTTTCCACCCCGGCTATGATTTTGCGAATTTCTTTTAACACGTCCGCATTTTTATAGCAGGGCAATACCCGGCAATCAAAATAAAACACGTCTGTACCCGGGATGGTGTTGACGTTAGGCACGTTGGCTTCTTTTTTGGTCGGCTCAAATGTGCTGGCCGTTTCCGGGCTGAAAAGCGGATTTTTCTTGTTGAATTTTTTATACAAATCCCCTAATTTTACAATTAGGTGCGCGCCCACGCGGTGCGCGTTATTACCGCTATGCGGAGTGGAGGCGTGAGTTTGTTTGCCCAGTACCGTAAATTTGAGCCACAACATATTTTTTTCGGCCACTTCCACCATGGTACCTTGCGGGTTTCCGCCGTCCGGCACGAGGAAAGCATCTTGCTTGGTAAATAATTTTTTGTGATTTTTTAAAATATCCACAATTCCATACGTACTGCCGATTTCTTCATCCGCGTTTAGCAAAAGCGCATACGTGCACGGCGGGCGGATGCCCAAATCCATCATGGCTTTTACCGCTAACAGGCCTGATACCAACCCTTGTTGGTTATCTTCGGAACCGCGTCCGTAAATTTTGTCCCCTTTGACTACGGCTTTAAACGGATCGGTGCTCCATAAATTTAAATCCCCGGGAGGCACAATGTCCATATGCGCCATCACCCATAACGTTTTGTTTTTATTTTTTCCGTAGTATTTAGCCACTAAATTGGGGCGGTATCCGCCTTTGGCTTTAGAATCTTTGGCTTTGATTACGCTTACTTCGTCAAATTTCATTTGTTTGAGCACGCTAAGCAAATACTCGGCTTTGGCATGTTCCCCATCCCCTCCCTCGTGCGGGGAGACGGCCGGGCAGGCAATCATATGTGTCTGCAAATCAATAACGGTTTGTTTGTAAGTGTCAATTTTTTTGAATAACTGCTTTTCCATAATTTCCTCCGTTACAGCGGATTATCAATATCTATAAATTCGGTTTCTACATCAAATTGCTCAGCCGTACGCTGGCGCAGTGCTTGCACGCCGCACTTTTCGGAATGATAATGCCCCAAGGCCAAACAATTTATGTTGCCTTCGCGGCACCATTCCTGGGCGGGCTCGTCCAAACTGCCGGTTACGTACAAGTCAAGGTTTTGGTCAATCGCTTGCGGGAGCATGCTGTACGCCCCCCCGCTAATAATGCCAACGGTGCGGATTTCTTTGGGACCGTAGGCCAACACTTGTGCCTTGGTTTGACAAAATTGTTCTAAAGTGGTTTGCACGACGTTTAGCGAAGTGGGGTTCACTTCCCCCGCAAAACCGATTTCTACCCCGTGATATTGCCCAAACGTACGCATATTTTGCGCCTGCAAAGCACGCAACAAACAAGCGTTGTGGCCTACTTCGGGGTGTTTATCCAACGGCAAATGGTAGGCGGCCAAACCCATATCGTGCGTAAGCAAATATTTTACGCGTTGGCCGAACAAGCCGGTAATGGTTTGTTCTTGCCCCCATAATAAGCCGTGATGTACGCAAACCAAATCTGCCCCGGCCGCCCGGGCTTTTTCAAAAAGTGCAACACTGGCCGATACCCCAAACGCCACCCGCTTTACTTCCTGCGGGCCTTGCACCTGCAAGCCGTTGCGGCTGCTGTCGGGAACGGTGGAACTTTGTAAGTAATGGTCCCAAAATTTAATAAGTTCGTCGCACTTTACCATAAAATTATGATATCATTTTATAGGTATGAAAAACATCTTTTTTTGGTTATTTTTAGCAGTTTGTCCTCTAGCCGCCACGGCGGCCTCTATCCCCACCGCCCCTTATTTACCCACGCAAAGTGCCAAAGCGCAAAAAAGCAAAGCCCCCATTACCGTGCAATATCCGTATGAAAAAATGAAAGTTTCGCGCGGGGCCAAGCATATGTTTATATTGGGGCAAGTAAACCTTTCCCAGCCGGCCACGCTGGATATCAACGGCCAGGAAGTGGATTTATTTAAAAACGGTGCGTTTGTGGCATTTGTTCCGTTGCAAAGCGGGACCAATGAACTCATTTTAACAGCCAAAAATAAAGACAATTCCGTCCAAGCTATCCGGCGGGTAATTGTGCCGGGCAACGATATTAAAGATTTTTCAGCCAAAGCGGCCTTTGATAAAGAGGAAGTTTTCCCGCAGCGGCCCATTGAGTTATTACCCGGTGAAAAAATCAACCTATACGTACGCGGAACCCCCGGGGCCAAAGTGCACGCCAGCTTACCGGATTTTAAACACGGCAAAAACATTACGCTAAAAGAAGATGCTTCCCGCCCGGGCACTTACCGTGCCGCCTTTGTCGTGGACGGAAATCAACCGGCGCAAAGTGCCAAAATTACTTATCAAATGACGGGCGGCCCCAAACGCAGCAAAGCCAAAATAACTTCCCCCGCTAAAATTATCGTGCGCGATAAAGAGAAACCTTTTACCTATGCAAAAGTTACTTCCCCCGGCGTAAAACTGCGTAAATTACCAACGGCTTCGGGCAATTTGTTCCCGGATTACCGGGCATACGGTCCCTTGCGCGTAACGGGTGAAATGGCCAGCCAGTACCACCTTTATTTAAGCGATACAGAGGCGGCCTGGTTGGAAAAGAAACGTCTAAAATTGCTTAAAGACTTTGACGAAACGCCCAACACGCTTTCGTTCATCCGCACACACACTGCGGCGGATCACACGCGCTTGGTCTTTACGTTGGATCGGGCCGTGCCGATAAAAATCCACGAATATCAAGACCGCCTGGAACTGGTACTGTATTACATTGATTATTTTGAGCCCAACTTCAGCTTGGACGAAACCAGCCCGCTGTTGGAAAATATCCAATGGTCCCAACCGACCGAGCGCGCGATTGCATTTAGATTGCAACTGTCCAAAAAAGAAAAACTGTGGGGATATTCCTACAATTTTGAAGACAATGAACTGGTGGTGGATTTAATCCACGCGCCCAAACTAAAGCCCACTAAAAACAAACCGCTAGCCGGCGTGCGTATTGCGCTGGATGCCGGGCACAGCCCCAAGCGCAATATTCCTTATGATGGGGCGATCGGCCCGACGGGATATTTGGAATACGAAGCTACCATGGCCTTGGCGCAGGACTTAAAACCTATGCTGGAAAAAGCCGGCGCCACCGTGCTGATGACGCGGCATGATGACAATCAAATGTCTTTGCAAAACCGCTACGATTTTGCCCTTGCCAATAACGCGCACTTGTTTGTCAGCTTGCACTACAATGCCTTGCCCGAGACGGTCAACCCCTTGGCTAAGCCGCGCGGCTACTCGGTCTATTACGCTTATCCGCACAGTTTTGCCCTGGCCGAAAGTGTGTACAAGGCCTACAACCAGCACGTACCGCTGCCCGACAATGGGCTCATCGCTAACGATGTTTTATTTATTCCGCGCATGCCGCAATTCCCCAGCATTTTGGTGGAAAGCGCGTACCTGATTTTGCCCGAGCAAGAAGAACTGGCCAAAAGCAAAGACGGCCGCGCCCTATTTACCAAAGCCCTGTACGAAGGCATTGTAAACTTCTTCAAAAACCAAGGGAAATAAAATTGCGCAGAATATTGTGAAACTCCCCGGCCTTGGAGGCCGGGGAGTTAAACTTTTGCTTTAACAAGGTTGGTGAAAGACTTTGCCGCCACCTCTTATCTATTTACGACTACCAAGTCGGAACTTTTGTAAGACAGTTGGATTTTTTTGTGTGCGCACACGTTACACACTTCCACCGATACTGATAGTTGTTTGTTCCGTCGGGACTAACAGAAGCACATTGTTTCTGCACAGCAACCGCATAAGTCTTTCCTTCTTGGCAAGAACTTGATGGAGAACCCATTGCCCCTGCTACTTTCTGTCCTCCACATTTCATATCCGTATGATAGGAAGCAGGTACCCAACTTTTGTTACAATTTTTCCCTCCAAGGGAGTTCCCACCTGTACCCGGTTCTGGAATTCCCCAATTATCCGACATCTTTAGGTTTTCCTCATTGTTCTCGACCGACTGAAGAGCTGGGGTTCCACCCGTATAACAAAGCACTACTTCTTCGTCATCTTTTTTGGATGTAGTAGTGGTATACAAATCAGTGTCACAAGATTCCCATTCTCCCTGTGCATTACAACATTCTTGAACTGGAAGTTGCGAACCCTCGTTAAGTGTCACATCGTCTAGATCGCCCGACAAGGTCTTATTCGAAAGCATCACTCCTCCTGTCACTGGGTTTACCCATCTTGTCGCACCCTGTTGGCATTTCTTTGGCGACGATATCGGGTCCGAGTGAGGTATAACTCCGGTTGTTTTCGTTACCACCACTTCGCAATCTTCATTTCTGGCCAGGTTTGTTAAGTCGGAACACTTGGGATAATCTTTATCCAATTTATCGCATCCCGTGCCGGTGCAACAAATACGCCCGTCCGCATACGAAGGAATACTTAACTTGTAATCCTTTTCAATGCGTTGCGCCTCTATCCCGGTGTTGGTTAACGTATAGCTAAAATAGGTCCCCGTGTTCTTGGGCATAGAGGCCAACAAGTGCCTTTGGGTTTGCTCGGCTTGTGTTACATACGGTTTATCGAGCATGCAGCGCGCTTCCTGCTCGGTGCGCACGGCGGCCATCATTTCTTCCGCCTCGCTGGTTTTGCGGGTTTCCAATACTTTGGTGAATTTGGGTAATACAATCGCAGATAATACCCCAATGATTACTACGGCTACTAACAGTTCGGTTAGTGTAAAGGCCTTCTTTTTCATGACAAACTCCTTGTGTGCAAGGAGTTTGCCTCCTCGCTAGAAGACAAGGTTATTTTATGTTAAAAGAGAGGACTTGTCAATAGCACGCCGGGCAAATACACCCGAATTTCCGTCTTGTAATATGGTAGAATAGAGATATGATTTCTCCGTTTCAAATTCTAGCCAAGGACCCGCACTCCCAAGCCCGCACCGGTATTTTGTACACTCGGCACGGAATGGTGCATACCCCCGTATTTATGCCGGTGGCCACGCAGGGCAGCGTGAAAGCACTTACGGACGAAGACCTAAAAAACGCCGGGGCGGAATGTTTACTTTCCAACACGTATCACCTTTATTTGCGCCCCACCACCAAACTGCTTAAAGAGTTGGGCGGCCTGCACCGCTTTATGCATTGGAACGGAAGCATTTTGACCGATTCGGGCGGATTTCAAGTTTACAGCTTGCCCAAATTCCGCAAAATTAAAGAAGAAGGCGTTACGTTTCAATCTCATCACGACGGCAGCCGCCACCTGTTTACGCCCGAAAATGTAATTCAATTTGAAAGTGAAATCGGCTCGGACATCTGGACTATGTTGGATGTGTGCATCCACGCTAAAGACCCCTCCAAGCACGATGCGCGCGAGGCATTAAACATTACCAAACGCTGGGCCCAACGCGCCGCTGCCGCCTATGCACAAACCGTGCCCGAGCAACACATCACCCAAAACCCGGACGGTAGTTTTACCGTTGGAAATTCGCTATTATTTGGTATTATTCAAGGTTCTATCTTCCCCGATTTGCGCCAAGAGGCCGCCTTGCACATGGCCGGATTGCCCACGCACGGGTATTGTATTGGCGGGCTTTCTTTGGGCGAAACGTTAGAACAAATGAATGCGGCCGTATCCGCCGTGACGGAAAACTTGCCCGAAGGAAAACCGCGCTATTTTATGGGGTTAGGAACGCCGGTTGAAATGTTAAACGCTATTGAACGCGGCGTGGATATGTTTGACTGCGTATGGCCCACCCGCGTGGCCCGCAACGGCATGGTGATGACTTCCGGCGGACGCCTTAACATCAAAAATACCGAATTTCGCACGCAGGATATTCCGCTGGACCCGCAGTGCGATTGCTTTACCTGCCGCAACTATTCGCGCGCATATTTGTGCCACCTGTTCCGCGCGCAAGAATTAACCAGCCACCGCCTGCTTTCTATTCACAACATCCGCTTTTTAATTCACCTCATGGAACGCGCACGCCAAACAATTGCAAACGGCACGTTTGCTGCGTTTAAAGAAGAAGTTATCGGAAATTATTTAGCCAAATAATTGGTGTACTGCTGGCTGTATTTGCACCCGCAATAGGTTTGCTGATAGAGTTTAAACTCTTTGATAAGCGCGCGGCGCAGTTCTTCCAACCCGCCTTTGCGCCATCCGCCCGCTGCCCAATAGGGCATCCCGGCTTGCATCCACGCCTGCGCAGCGGCCGCATTGACCTGTTTTAAATCTTTATAGCGCGAAGTGCCTAATACAGAGGTAAACAAATCAAAATGATGCGCCCGGGCATATTGGGCGGCTTTTTCCAAACGCAATAGAAAACAAGCAAAGCAACGCTTGCCGCGTTCGGGCTCTTGTTCCAAACCGGCTACGGCTTGTTCCCACACTTGCGGCTCATAAGGAAGTTCCACAAAATCTGCACCCAGCGCTTGGCATACGCGGGCTTGTTCATCGCGCCGTTTTTCATACTCGTCCTGCGGGAAAATATTGGGGTTATAAAACAGTACCGTCACTTGGATTTTTTGCTCCACCAAGTGCTTAATGGCCCCGCACGAACACGGCGCACAACACGATAAAACCAGCAACTTCATATATATAGTGTACTAAAAATTTTCCCGGGGCTTGCAAAAAATGAGTTTCTTTGCTAAACTAAATAGCATAGTGTGGATACCTAACCCGGTAGAGCACTTCATTTTTTTATGTAAGAGGTTTATTTATGGCAGCCAAAAAAGATAATAAAGATACGCTTAGCACAGCGGAAATTAAAGAAATTAAAAAGCACCTGTTGGAGCTAAAAGAAGACGCTGCCAAACGTCTGCAAAATACCAAAGAAATGGATATGCCCGAAATTGAAGTGGGCGACCCCATTGACGACGCCAGCAAAAGCTTGGATAAAGAGATTTTGTTTGAACTTTCTAGCAATGCGCACAATACCATTGAACAAATTGAAGCCGCTTTGCGCAAAATTGATAAAGGAATTTACGGCATGTGTGAATACTGCCGCAAACCTATTGGCAAAAAACGTATGAAAGCACTGCCTTTTGCGCGCTATTGCATCAACTGCCAACATACCAACGAACACCACCGCAGTTAAATATCCCTCTGCATAAAAGTTCCCCGGCTAATTGCGTAGCCGGGGAATTTTGTTGGTCTTACTCAAACTTATATTTTATTGGTAAAGGATACGGGGGTATTGTCCTTATCTTTTGCTACGGCTGAGATTTTATACACTTCGTCCTTTACCCCAATTTTAAAGGTTCCTTTACCGGTAGCAAGCACTTTTTGGATGTCGCGCTGGAACTGCACCGGATCGCCGGATAAGAGTACCAGGCGGCGCAAGTCGTTGGTGTAATATCCATAACGCAAGCGGTGGCCTTCTTCAAGCAGGGCTATTTTTTGCAGAAAATCCCGGGCCTCGTCCACTTTTTGTTTTTCACGCCAATTGCGCCCACCAAAAGATTGATACAATCCGCCAACAAAACAAATCAGCAATATAGCCCCTATCGCGCGGATAACCCATACTTCCCAGGCGGCCCGTTCGCGCAGTTGTACCACTACACTGCCGCCAAAGAAATCGTGCAGAGCCCGTTTGCGATCGTCCACAAAAGCCAATACAAATCCACCAAAAAACAAAGCTGCGCTTACGTAATAACCTATTGCACGCAACAACGCCCGCGGGAACGAAATCGGCGCGCTGCGGTCCTTTTTTACAACCGCAATCCCTACTAAATTTTTACCCAACGTTACCCGTCCATTGCACGAGAAAATAGCTTCGTAAAGGATAAAAATTAAATTCATCCCTACCAACATTGCTATCAATTGCCACAGTTCCAAAGAACGGCCGGCCATTTTGCAAATCAGCGTGATAATCAGCTGTAACGGTAAGAAAATAATACCGTAATCAATGATGAGCGCTACAAAACGTTCGGTAATCGCCGCGTAAGGCAACAAAGCCGGTTGTTGCGTGGTTTGCACGGCAGGAGCGGCATCATTCATAATATCAATGCGGTTTTCAGTTGTCATAAATACTCCGTTAACTCATTATAACAAGTTTTCAAAAAAGTTAAAACCCGCGGTCCATTTCTTCCAGCGCGGCAATGCGCTTGGCAATAGGCGGATGCGTGGCCATCAGCCCCGTCATCCAAGAAAATAGATTTTGTTTTGCAAGCGGATTTTCAATACACATAGCGGCCATACTGGCACGTTTATCCAACGCTTCTACGCGGCTATCGGAAGAAATTTTACGCAACGCACTGGCCAGCGCAGCCGGGTTGCGCGTCATCAACGCACCCGTAGCATCGGCTAAATATTCCCGCTGGCGCGACATAGCTAAACGTATAAGCGGCGCAAATACTAAACCATATCCCCAGCACACCAGCCCCAACAAAATCAATAAAAAAGCCCCACTCCTGCGGTTCCCTCGGCTAGAGGATAACCCGAGGCGGAAACACAATTCCCCCGCAAAGGTGAAAAACGAAATCCCCGCAACGGTAATAAGCATGAGGCGAATGTCGCGATTTTCAATATGGGAAAGTTCGTGCGCTACGACGCCTTCCAGTTCGGCTCTCTCCAGTTTTTTTACAATCCCTTTGGTAAGCGCCACGGAAGCATGTTCCGGGTCCCGCCCGGTAGCAAACGCGTTTAAGGATTCGTCATCCATAATATAGATACGCGGCAAGGGCAGGCGGCGGCTCATACATAAATTTTCCACCAGGCGGTAAATTTCGGGCTGATCTTGACGGGTAACGGGGATAGCATCAGCGCTGTTGAGTAATAGTTTATCCCCACTAAAGTACGAAAACGCCATCCATATGCAGGCCAATATCCAACAAATAACGGCCACCCCCGTGGCGGTTATAGCCGCTTGAATCAGCGCCACTTGTGTGGAAGAAAGAACCTGCCCATTAATTACCATGGGGGCCGTTTGAGGTTGCGTGAATCCACCGAAAAACATTACTCCCCCCAACACCAACGCTGTAAGCAACGCAAACACTATGGGAAATAACAAAACTAACATCCACGTGCGATGTTTGTTTTGCGCAATGTGTTGGTAGGTAGTGGCCATAATTAAAATTCTACTTTTACGGGATTACGGGCAGCTTTTTCATCGGCAGCCAATTCAAAAAGCTGCTCTTGCGTGAAGCCAAAACGCCCCGCAATTACATTAGCCGGAAATTGCTGTATCTTGGTATTGTATGACAATACATTCCCGTTATAAAAACGACGCGCGGCCTGGATTTTATCTTCCGTGTCGCGCAATTCGCGTTGTAATTCCAAAAAGTTCGTATTGGCTTTCAAATCCGGGTAGGCCTCGCTCAACGCAAAGAGCGATTTGAGCGCCCCGCTCAGTTCCCCTTCGGCTTTGGCCACGTCTTGCATAGTGTGCGGCTGATTAAACATAGCATTGCGCGCGGCTACAATTTTTTCTAAAGTTTCGCTTTCATGTTTAGCATACCCCTTAACGGTGGCTAATACATTGGGAATTAAATCAAAACGACGTTTTAATTGGACTTCAATATCGCTCCATGCTTCTTTGACACAGTTGCGCATACGCACCAACGTGTTATACAAACCGATTACATACAAAACAACTACGACGAGCAAGATGATTACTACGACGGCTAGTCCCATATTTTTCTCCTTAGTACACGGTATTTTACAGCTAACAATTATATTGTAGCACATTCGCCCTGGGAAAATATGCTATAATAAAGTATAGATTTAAGCCGGGGTGCTGGAATTGGTATACAGGATAGTCTCAAAAACTATTGCCCGCACGGGCTTAAGGGTTCAAGTCCCTTCCCCGGTAAAAATATAAACCGCCTTTAGGCGGTTTTATTTTTTGTCGGGGAGCGCATAAACTGCTTTATGCGCGTAAGGGACTTGAAGCCCGCAGCGATGTTTTTGTTTGAGCGTGCGAAGCCGCAAAAGGCAAAAACCGCGAGGGCGGGCCCGGGCGAAATTTCCGTCAGGAAATTTACGTAGGGCAAGTCTCCCCGGTAAAATTTAAGAGCCACGCGTTTGCGTGGCTCCTTCAATTTCAGTTCCTAGTTTTAAAAATTTTCTAGATCTATGCTTGAGTTGAGATTTTAGCTAACACTTGGGAGCACTTGCCGGACAATGCCCGCCGGATTGTTCCTCACAGCAACTTGTTTCATCGTATTCTCCCTCACAATGATTGCTCCCAGCAGTACCGGATACAACACATCGCGAACCATTTGTAAACGTACTGTTAGAACAGGAACCATCCCCGTAAGCGGCATAACATGTGCTATTATCAAATGTGGACCCAGAACATCCACTGTACCAGGAGTAAAAAGCTATACACTCAGCTCCCTCCGTAAATAACGAATTCACACAGAAATCCGTGGCAGCAAGAGATCCATCGCATTGAGTAGAAGATCCTGAAAAAGTATCCCGGTAAGCGGGTGCAAAATTTCCCGTGCTATTTCCATTAAGCAAATACAGCAAGTAATCCCCATTTTCAGTAGGGTCCGCCTGAGCACCTTCCGCCACGCAGAGGGATTTGGCCTGCTCATCCGTAGATAGTGCTTCACAATAAATGTTGTTGGCAAAGTTTTCACTATGAGCCAAGTACATGGTATAGCTGTTGTTTAATTTATCGTGATTAACACGTACATAATCGTGCCCGTCCACTTCGCCTATTTCCACATCTACCTCTTCCGGAATATCTATGGCCAAGTCAGGCAATGCACTTTCGTCTGCATAGTAACCGTGTTCCTCAAAGTAGAATTCTTGCGCATCTTTAACCGCTTTTGCAATTGGTTTTAAAGAGGCAAATCTGCTTTTCATTACCGCTTTTTGATATTGCGGCAACGCCACCGCCGACAAAATACCAATAATTAATACTACTACTAATAATTCAATTAATGTGAACCCTGTTTTCATAATAGTTTCCTCCTACCCATATTAGTAATAGTATAATGGAAAAACGACGAAAAAACAAGGCCTATTTTGGACCTATACGAAGATAAATTTATCGTTTAAATTTTAAAGGGAGGCGTTTGCCTCCCCTTGTTCTTGCCAAATTTTATTTGGCGCAACCTTTTTTGTCACTCCCCAGGCAAGAGCATTGCAAATCTTCCAGGTCTTGTTCGTGCTCCAATTCGTCTTCCAAAATTTCACGCACTAAATGTTCGGTCACCGGGTCTTTATCCTGCACCATGTGGAGCAATTTATCGTATACTTCAATAGCACAACGTTCACTCTGAATATTTTGTTTGAGCAACGTAAGTGCATTTGGATCCTTGGGAGCGAAAAAACCGCAGGTGCTTTCTTTGAGCCACAAATCCGGTGAGATGGCCGGAGTGCCGCCCAGTTCTATAATACGTTTGGCCAATTTTTCGGCGTGTTCCAATTCTTCGCCGGCATGTTCGGTAAGTTCGTTGGCAACGAGGTGAGCCATTTTCCCTTCGGCTACCTTGGCCCCAATCCAATATTGGTAATAGGCCAGCCATTCGTCGCAATAAGCGCTGTTGAGTTCGCTGATTAACGCGTTTACATCCAAACCCGCGCGGGTGACTAATTCTTTTGCTTTCATTCCCATAGGCAACCTCCTTATGTTATTTCCCTATTTGGGTGGACTATTACTATACTAAGGAGAATGCCTTTTCACAAGCGCCAAAATTAATTAGTTGCCCCAGATTAAAATTTCCCGCCAATGCGAAACCCGATATGGTGCGTACCGTCGTTGAGATTTTTGGTCATACTGATCCCCACTGGTAGCGGGAACCGCCACAACCGGTAGCTAAGTGTTGCCCCCACACCGCTATGCGGCTGATACGAGCTCCCTCCAGTAGTTACATAGGCATGCTCAAAGAAGGGCATCAAACTTAATAACCCGATTTTGTTGCGCAAAATAAAATAGGTAAAACTAACCCCGGCTGACATGCCGCCTTTGCCACGTTGTTCGCGATCGTAAATTCCCATACCGAAAAGTAAATCCGACGAGCGTATCAAATTACTAAACGGGGCATCAAAAGCACGCTGGGCCTTAGCAAATACGGCTAATAAATGACGTTTTTTAAACTCCCACAAACAAGCTCCGTCCACGGAAAGTTTTTGAATGTCGTAATCGCTCCCGGTCCAATGCCCTCCCGCCGTGTAGGAAATTTCCGCCAGCTTTCCGGTACGCATGCGTGGCAAGTCCTGCAAAGCGTGATGTTTGTCGGACAAACCTATTCCTGCCAGTGCCCCCATATTCATCCCCGGACGAATATCATCCGCATACTGCAAGGAAAAAGAAACAGTAGAATGATTGCCGCTATCTAGTACCCCATGTTTATAGCGATAATACTCATACTGCGGTGTAATGGAAATGCTCCATACACGCGAAAAAGCCCTGCGGTAAGAAAATGTAAGCTGATCCTGCTTGCCGTGCACCTGGCCCAAGAAAGAATCATTATGTTCATCTTTATCGTCAGCTGTAGCAAATACGCCCGGGGAGCTAACCCAGCCATTTTCATAAAACCGTTGTTCAAAATTTAAGTGTGTGTATCCCGCGTAAAACGAGTGATCCCCCACACTTAGTCCCCCGTGGGCAGAAAATCCATCCTCACCACCGCCTATAAATAGCCCCGCTGTTTCCCCCTGTTTAAAAAGGTTTCCACTGGCCAACGAAACCCCACCCGCTTTCTTCTTGCCACTAATGGCAAAAATCATCGGGAATACGTACCTGCGGTCATCCGCTTTGATGTGGATATCCACTCCATCTTTGCGTTTTTCTTCCAAAAATTCCAAGGTTTTAAATACACGCAGTTTGTGCAAATCCTCTTGCGCTTTGAGGTATTCTTCCTCAGTGAATTGTTCCCCTTCTTTTAAATGGAAACGATTCAGCAGGGTTTGCGGAGCCATACGAGTGGTCTGCGCCGTAATACGGTGCACCGTTTCGGCCGAGCCAAGGACAGGAATCATTGCCAGTAAAAATGCTATATAATTTTTCATACTCTTATTGTACTGTTTCTGTTTCTTTTGCACCTGCCAAAAATTAATTACTTATATGCTATAATAAAACCACACTATATATAGGAGTTTTCTATGGCCAGACGCGATAAAATAAACTATTACCTAGATTTAGCCGATATTGTTTCCCAACGGGGCACGTGTTTACGCCGCCGATACGGGGCTGTAATTGTAAAAAATGATGAAGTCATCTCTACCGGATATGTGGGTGCCCCGCGTGGACGCAAAAATTGCTGCGATTTAGGAACCTGCATCCGCCAAGAGCTCAATATTCCCCGTGGGGAACGCTATGAATTGTGCCGTAGCGTACACGCCGAAGCAAACGCTATTATTAGTGCCTCGCGCGATAAAATGCTGGATGCTACGCTGTACCTATCGGGCCGGGAAGTCAGCTCCAACGAATATATCAAAAATTCCAATTCTTGCTCTATGTGCAAACGAATGATTATTAACGCAGGCATCAAAAAGGTGGTCGTGCGCGACACAGCTACCGAATTTCGCGAAATCAACGTGCAAGATTGGATTGATAACGACGAATCCCTGGAAGGCGTAAAGGGATATTAACGCCCAGCGCTCCAAAAAGCGCGTGTGCCCATGGGACGATTTTTACTATAATAAGAAGGTAATCTCACCAACAGGAGGTCTTACACTACATGTGGTATGGTATTTCATCCCTGCGACCGTTTGAACAGTACGCACTTTTTGGCGTGCTGGCAATCGCGATAGCGGGGCTTTTGTATGCTTTATTTTTGCGTCGGCAGGTAATGAACGAAGATGCCGGCACCCCCAAAATGCAAGAAGTATGGGGCGCTATCCGCGAAGGGGCCAACGCTTACCTCAAGCGGCAGTTAAAAACCATTTTACCGTTAATTGGATTATTAACGGTTTGTTTGTTTTTATCCGTCTACATTGTGCCCGTTTCGCAAGATTCCATGGAACGCTTTGCCGGGCTCAATGCCAGCACGATTAAACTCATTGCCGCCTTCGGGCGTGCCGGTGCGTTTATTTTAGGGGCTGTGTTTTCCCTCTTAGTAGGGCAGTTAGGGATGCGTATTGCCGTGGACGCCAACGTGCGCGTGGCAGCTGCCTCTAAACGTAGCTTCGGTGATGCTTTGCGTATTGCCTACCGCGCCGGAACCGTTACCGGGATGCTTACCGACGGCTTAGGGCTCTTCGGTGGGACCATCATTTTTATTATCTTTGGGATTGCCGCGCCGGATGCCTTGTTAGGGTTTGGGTTCGGCGGCACGCTGCTGGCGCTGTTTATGCGCGTAGGCGGCGGTATTTACACCAAAGCGGCTGACGTAGGGGCCGACTTAGTAGGTAAAGTAGAAGCCGGCATCCCGGAAGACGACCCGCGCAACCCCGCCGTTGTGGCTGACTTGGTGGGCGACAACGTGGGCGACTGCGCCGGTATGGCTGCTGATATTTTTGAATCGTACGAAGTGACCATCGTTTCGGGCTTAATCTTAGGGATTGGGCTGTGGCGTTTAACCGGCCACCACGAATGGATTGTCTATCCACTCCTCGTGCGCGGGATTGGCGTGCTGTGTTCCATTATTGGTACGTACGCCGTAAAGGACTCCAAACGCTCCGCCGGGAACGCAATGAAAGCTATCTTTAAGGGCTATTCCATTTCCGCAGCTATTTCCGTGGCTATTTTCGGCGTATTGGCTTACTATTATATGAGCGGTGTGCCGGGTGGTTGGTGGCGTCCGTTTGCGGCCACGACTATTGGTATTATCTTGGCCATTAGCATTGACCGCTTGACCGAATATTTTACCGGTACGGAAAATAAACCGGTGCAAGAAGTCAAAAAATCTACTGCCACCGGTTCGGCCACTACCATCTTGTCCGGTATTGCGGTGGGATTTGAATCCGCCGTGTGGACCACCTTGGTCATTGCGGCTTCTATTTTCTGCTCGGTCGTGATTTTCGGCACGATTGACGGCCTCAGCCCGGTAGAAAAGTTCAACTTCATCTTATACGGGGTAGCAATGACCGGTATCGGTATGCTTACTTTGACCGGCAACAACGTGGCGATGGACTCCTTCGGTCCGATTGCCGATAACGCCAACGGTATCGGTGAAATGGCCTGGCACGGTCAAGACGACGCCGAAACCAAAAAAGCCCGCCAAATTATGGCCGACTTGGACGGCGTAGGCAACACCACCAAAGCCATTACCAAAGGGGTGGCGATCGGTTCAGCTGTAATTGCAGCCGTGTCGCTGTTTGCTTCGTACATGGTGGACGTAAGCAACGTGCAACACTTGCTCAATGACGCCTGGGCCGCCGCCGGCAAAAGCCAAGCCATGACGCTACTGAGCGAAGTGGGCATTGTGGTTTCTAACCCGGTGGTATTTGTAGGGATGCTCATCGGTGGGGCGTTACCGTGGTTGTTCTCTTCCTTTGCTATTAACGCAGTAAGCCGCGCCGCTGCCCTCATTGTGCAGGAAGTGCGCCGCCAATTTAAAGGCGGAGTTTTGGAAGGAAAAGCCAAGCCGGATTATACCCGCGCTGTAGGCATTTCCACCATTGCCGCACAAAAAGAATTAGTGATTTTGGCCCTGCTGGGGATTATTTCCCCGGTGGTAGTTGGTTTGACCTTTGGCGTGGAAGCCCTGGGCGGATTCTTAGCCGGGATTATCGTTTCCGGTCAGCTGTTGGCAGTGTTTATGTCCAACGCCGGTGGCGCGTGGGATAACGCCAAAAAAGTGGTAGAAGACGAACCCAGCAACATTGCCGCTAACACGGGGAAAGGGTCCGAACGCCACAAAGCCAGCGTTGTAGGCGATACGGTGGGCGATCCCTTGAAAGACACTGCCGGCCCGGCTGTCAACCCACTAATTAAAGTGGTCAACATGGTGGCCGTCATTGTGGCGCCTATCATTGTAAACTATCACAACGAATTTACCCCCTTGGGCCAAGTGGGGTGGATTGTAGTGATTATCTTGCTGGCCGTTTTGAGTTGGGCAATTTTAACCAGCAAAAAACCTGCGCAAGATGTAACCAAATAACCTCAAAAATTATTTCAGAAGCACGCATTGAAAAATGCGTGCTTTTTTATTATACTATAGATACAATTTGATCTGTTTTTGGAACCGTATGTAAGCATACGGAGGGCTGAAAAGCACTAGCGATCTCCAAAAATAGCCGATTAGGCACAACACAGGCAGCTTAATTACCTGCTTATGTTGTGCCGAGTGTTTGTCCCACAGCGGGCAAGCCACGGCTGTTTTGGTTAGACACTGATCGCTAGGTCTAAACATATCGGCCGTTTTTGTTGGGTTTCATAAACAGTAAATTGAAAAATTAGGTCGAAAATCAAGGAGAAAAAGTTTATGAGAAGCACAAAAAGAGGGTTTACCCTCATTGAATTATTAATCGTTGTACTCATCATTGGTATTTTAGCGGCGGTGGCGTTGCCGCAATATCAAAAAGCCATTTTAAAAAGCCGATTTAGTACTATGTTCGACCTAACCAAAGCCGTACGCGACGCACAGGAACGATTTTACTTGGCACATGATTATTATGAGGATGAATTGGGCGAGTTGGATGTTCTATCCGCCACTGGGCAAACGGCTACTTTGTCGGACGGCTCCCAACTAAAATTGGGCGTTGAAGCCAATCATATTTATGTAAAGACCAGTTCCCCTAAACTAAACAATACGCTTGTAATGTATCAGGATCACAGCCCCAATTTCCCCGGAGAAATCCACTGTGAAGCTTTGCAAGAAGACGATCTAGCCAATTGGCTATGCGAAAAAAGTTTAGGTGGAACCTATATTGGGGACAAATACGGTTACTCCATTTATGCCTTAAATACCGAAGATCCCAACGGCACATTCGGCCGCACACAATATAATGTAACCACAGCCAAAACATACACAGATGGAGATATTTGCCAAGGGGACCGGAAAAATACTTGCCGCGGCGGAACCCATAAAAATAATTCCAGGTGTATTGGAAACGCGGATTATGCATGCGATGGAACCGTCAAATTATTTAATTCTACTTGTGAAGGGAATGCCTATGTAGCGTGCCGCAACGTAGAGGCAAAAGATTATTCCACTTGTGAAAGCAATGTAGGGTCCACCTGCTACTGGGCCACCTTTGAAAATCACTCCACCTGCAAGGGAATTGCATGCTTAGGAAATAATTATGACAAATACTCCGTGTGCGAATCCGAAGCAAGTGGGGCTTGCAACGCCATGGACACTTATGGTCATGGTCCTTCCTATTACACAGATCATTCCTCTTGCATAGGTAACTATGCCAATTCTTGCAAAGGGAATAATGTTTTCAACAATTATTCTACGTGCGAGGCCAAAGTTACCGGCGCTTGCAGCGGGGCCCATTATGATGATACTAGCTACTGCACCGGAGATTTCTGCCCGAATGGGGCCCGCACCTCAACCGGCCAAACTTGGTGCCGAGATAGCAAATGGGCCGCTACCAAAAAATCTGAGGTATGCTCCAACTAATCTAAAAATCCCCCGGAGTTACCGGGGGATTTTTAACTAGCTGCAAATTCCGAATTCTAGTGCATCTTCTGACAAAGATCCTTTCCACCATGGGCAAATCAACTCTTCCGGATCTGCACCATCAAGAGCCCAAGGAGAAGTAACAGAGTCTTTGGACCAATTGATAAATCCAGATCCATTATTTAGCCAGGGAATAACGCCTTCTACTACTGTATCAAACTCAATTCTACATCTGGCTAGTCCACAGGAAACATACCACCCCCCCAAAGGGGTATAACAATGGGCCTCACCACATTCGGTCCAGGGCAAATCTATATCCAGTGTCCCAGTAGCATGGGGTCCTAAGAATTTAATGGTGTCTTCATTAGGTATACCATTTTCCAGGATCCATAAATCGGTAGCTTTAGATAGTGTATTGAACGTAAGTTGTACATCAGCTAACCGTGCCTTAGTTACTGCTTTTTGATATTGTGGCAACGCCACCGCCGCCAAAATGCCAATGATTAAGACTACGACTAATAATTCTATTAGTGTAAAGCCTAAACGGCTTTGTACTGCTTGTTTCATAAGCTCTCCTTGTGTTTTAATGGTTTGGAAAAAAATAGTATATGAAAAAAAAAACAAGTCAATCTTTTTTAAAACAATGACGTAAAAATGTAACATCCCCCAGTGTTAACCTGAGGGATGTTTGTGGGACAAACAATTTTTCCAAACGTTATTTAAGTTTAATTTTGCTCATCATATCATACATGATGATACTGGCCGCGGCGGATGCGTTTAAGCTATCCACACCGCCTAATTGCTTTTGCTCAATAGAAATCACTTCGTCGCAATTCTCGGCAGTTTTTTCGCGGATACCAAATCCTTCGGATCCAATCACCAGCACGGCCGGGGAATTGTATTGCACTTTGTGGATCGACTTGCCGGCCATATCGGCGCCGTAAATCCAAAATCCCTCTTCTTTCAAATCGGTAATCGCAGCCGAGAGGTTAGCCACCTCCACCAAGTTGACGTTTTCAATCGCGCCGCACGCTACTTTATAAACAGCAGGCGTAATACCTACGGTGCGGCGGTTGGGCAAGATAATGGTGGAAAACCCCAAACACGCAGCGCTACGGATGATGGCGCCCAGGTTTTGCGGGTCGGTCATTTCGTCCACGGCTAGCCACAGTTCATCTTTTTTGCCGTCGGCCTCATAAATAGCGGTAGAAAGTTTCATCAGCTTAACGGGCTGCACTTTGGCCAAAATGCCTTGGTGATTGGCGTTGCCTGTCAGTCGGTCCAACACTTTGTTTTCAATGCGGTCAATGCGCACGTTGGCACGCTTAGCCAGACGGATGATTTCTTCCACGGTGCGGTGCCCGGCTTTACTGTCGGACACATACAACTGCGTCACGTTGCGCTTTTTGCTTTTCAGCGCTTCCATGACCGGGTGAATACCGTAAATAATATCTTGGTTATCTTGCATGTTTCCTCCTAGCCAATTTGGGCTGAGCCAAAGCTCATGCCCACTTCCAACGCGGCTTTTACTTCGGCTCCGTGCGGATCCACTAATTTCAAATGCGCGATTGCGTCGCTGATTTTGACCTCGGTAATACCAAAGTTTTTAAACGAGGCCATATACCCAAATTTTCCTTCCAATATCATATCCAAGGCCTTGGCACCGTAAAGCGTGGAAAGCCAACGGTCAAATGCCGTTGGGCTACCGCCACGTTGGGTGTGCCCCAGCACACACGCACGCGATTCAATCCCGGTGCGGTGTTCAATCATATCGCTTAATTTATAAGCGATACCCCCCAGGCGGATAGAATCGGTACTGCCGGCCACGGTGCGAGCGACGGCTTGTTCACCGGCTTCGTTCTTGGCACCCTCAGCCGCCACCACAATGCTAAAGGGTTTGCCTTTGCTCTTGCGGTTTAAAATGTATTTTACAATGACATCGTCATTATACGGAATTTCCGGGATGAGCACCACATCCCCCCCGCCCGCTAAAGCGGAGCGCAACGCAATCCACCCGGCGTAGCGGCCCATGGTTTCCACAATCATTACGCGGTGGTGGGATTGCGCCGTGGTGTGCAAGCGATCAATGGCCTCCGTGGCAATATGCAAGGCCGAATCAAACCCAAAGGTTTGATCGGTAGCATCCAAATCGTTATCAATCGTTTTGGGAACCGCCACAATGGGCATACCCAGTTCTACAAACTGCTGGGACATATGCAACGTGCCGTCCCCGCCGATGGTAATCAAAGCGTCCAGCTCGTGCTCTTTAAAATTATGCAGGGCTACGCTGGATACATCGCGCGGTTTTTCCGGCGAGCCAAAAGGGGCCAACGTATATTTGAAAGGATTAGCAATGTTGCTGGTGCCCAAAATAGTACCGCCCAGCGTTAAAATGCCGGAGACAGTTTCATTGGTAAGTTTAAAAATATCGTTACGCACCAAACCGTCAAATCCGTTGCGCACGCCAAATACTTCTATGCCGTGGCCCAACGCGTTTTTACACGCGGCGCGCACCACTGCGTTTAAACCGGGGCAATCGCCCCCGGCTGTCAAAATTCCTATGCGTTTAATGGTCATTTTTCCTCCGGCGTGTAACGCCTTATAACTTTGCGGTGGCGCGGTCGCGCAAGGTTTTTACGCGAAATACCACGCCTTCAATCACCCAGCTGGGGGTGGAAGCCCCCGCCGTAATAAATATCTTGGGAGATTCTACTACTAATCTCTCATCTAATTCTTCGTCAGTTTCCACATGTTGCACGTGTTTACACAGCCCTTGGCATAGCTGCGCTAAGCGGGCCGTGTTGGCACTGTGTTTACCGCCTACTACAATTACAAAATCTGCACTTTGGGCTTGCTCTATCGTTTCTTTTTGCCGGTCCTTGGTGGGCTGACAAATAGTGTTGGAAATTTGGCACTGATCGGCATGTTTTTTGACTTCTTCGGCAATTTCGTAAAATACCGCTTCGGGCTGAGTGGTTTGGCTGACCACGTTTACTTTGTCAAAATGCGGCAGTGCTTGGGCTTCTTTCAACGAAGAAACTACATTCACCCGCCCTTGCGTGTAGCCCATTAGCCCAATCACTTCGGCGTGTTGTGCATCCCCCACAATGACCGTGTGATAATCCTGCACAGCAAATTTAGCGATAATGTTTTGAGCGTGTTTTACAAGGGGACAGGTAGCATCTACCAATTCCATACCGTAGTTTTCAATTTCACGCTGGAAATCAGGCGTGATACCGTGCGCACGGATTACAAGCACTCCCTTTTTATTTTCCGCTTGCGTTAATGTATCAATGGCTACAATTTGCTTGCGTTCAAGCATTTGCGTAACTTGGCGGTTGTGAATCAGCGGCCCCAACGTATAAACGGGCTTTTTGCCGCTGGCTTCCAGCGCAATTACTTTCTCAATAGCGTGCTTGACGCCCGGGCAAAACCCGGCCGACTTCGCCACCACAATTTCGGGAGTCTTTTTAGTCATATACATTATTATAGAAAATTTGCGCAATACAACTTTTACAAAATCATCATGCTGTCGCCAAAGGAGTAGAAGCGATACTTCTTGGCGACAGCTTGCAAATACGCCTCATAGATAAAATCCTCGCCGGCAAAGGCAGACGTCATGCACAACGGCGTAGAATCCGGAAAGTGGAAATTGGTAATTAGGCAATCAATTGCTTTAAATTGATAGCCGGGGTAAATAAACAAATCGGTCCATTTTTTGCCGGCGTGGGTGATGTGATTCTCGTCGGTAAAACTTTCCAAGGTGCGTGTGGACGTCGTCCCGCACGAAAATACCCGCTTGCCCGCCGCGCGGACCGCGTTTAGCGTGGCCGCTGTTTCGGGGCTTACCTCCCCTAATTCAGCTAACATTTTATGCTCGGTTGGTTCGCCGCGCAAGGGCTTGAACGTCCCCCATCCTACGTGTAACGTAATGTAGCAAACGTGCACGCCTTTATCTTTTAACTTTTGCAATAGTTCCGGCGTAAAGTGAAACCCTGCCGTCGGGGCCGCAATGGATCCCTCGTACTTGGCATATACGGTTTGGTACCGTTCTTTATCCGTTTCAATGCTGGCGGAAAGCCCACTATGTTTGCGCGCTTTTTCAATATATTGCGGAAGCGGCATTAGCCCGTGGTTGTGGCAAAAGGGCAAAATATCGTCGTGATTAAACTCCAGCAAAAATTCTTTATCTTGCGTGGTGCCCAGCATGGTGGCTTGTAAACCGTCGCCAAAATCCAGCTGCATACCTTCTTTATAATCGTGCGTGAGCACGGCCCACACATTGGGTTTTTGCATCGGGCGCACGAGTAAAATTTCCACCTTTCCCCCGGTAGGTTTGTGCGCAAAAAGTTTAGCGGGAAACACTTTTGTATTGTTAATTACCAAGGCATCGCCGGGGTTAAAATACTCGTGAATATCGCGGAAAATGCGGTGTTCAATGGTGTGCGTATCGCGGTGAAGCACCATTTGACGTGAAGAATCACGCGGAGTAGCTGGTTGCTTGGCAATCAGCGGGTCAATGTCTAATTTTTTAAAACGTTCAAATGCCATATTATTTCACTACAGAAAGGGTGCTGCCCGGATAATAATGTTTTAAAATCTCTTTGTATTTGTAATTTTGTTTGGCCATGCCGTGGGCCCCGTCCTGGCACATACCAATACCGTGCCCGTAGCCGTGCCCTTCAAAATGTACTTTATTGGCCCCGGTGCTTAGTTTGGTAATTTTACAGCTGCGTAGCCCCGTGCCGGCCCGAAACGACGAGCACAATACAGTTTTGCTACCGTTGCTGGTTTTAATCGTCAACGTAACAGCGCGGCCGGTGCCGGTTTTTTTAGCCACTTTTACACTTTTAAGCGCACCTTTGAGCCCTTGGGACCGGGCAAATTTTTCCACCGCAGCATTAGAAAGATCCTGCTTAAAATTGTAGCTTTTGGAGTGGGAATCAAACTTGCACGTAGCCCCGGAAAGCGGCTTAATGTTGGGGGCTTTTTTATTCCAAATTTGCACGTGATCGGTTGCACCGCCGCAGTTGCCGTGATAATATGTAAAAAAGAGTTCGCCTTTGTAAGAAAGTACTTCCCCGCGGGTTTGATCTACCGCTTGTTTTACGTTATCATACACTTGACCGCCGCCTTTATAAACTTGGCTGCGTACATCGTTGTAAAGATCAAAGGGTTCTTCTACCTTTTTTTCAATAGATTTAAGCGTATACGTGCGGGCTGCCACGGCTTGCGCTTTAAGGGCTTCCAACGCCCACGTGTGGTGCATTTCGTACGGAAGTACGCCGTAAAGATACTGCTCCAGCGGTACATATTCCAGCAACATAAATGTTTTGCCGGGTAACACTACAAATTTGCCCGTGTATTTATTTTTATCCCATTCCAATATTGTTCCGCCGACAGGTTCAATAATAATGGGTTGCGCGGCTACTAGCGTGCCCGCTTGCACTTGGTTGTTGCGGTGCGTTTTGATAGAGACCGTTCCGGCTGCTGAAATTTTGTACTTTTTGCTTCCGTCCTGTGTGTAAATATTCACGCGTCCGGAATGTTTTACATAAGCGGATTTGCCTTCCTCCAGCAATAACACACGCACGATTTTATCGGGCTTGGGGGTTGCTTTTTTGGCAGGAGCGGGCTTGGCAGGCGTTTGAGGAGCCGGTTCCAGTTCCGTGAGGACCGACGGGGTTCCTAACGTTACCGCAGGTTGATAGGTGGGTGCAGTAGAGGAAACGGGGGCAGATTTGCGGGGCTGAGTGGAAGGAACGGCGCACCCTGCAAGTAACATCCCCACACAAAAAAGAATCATCCCCCCACGCTGCATATTAAAACAAAAGCTCTTGAGAAAGTTTGCGGCCCATATGTTCATAGGCCTTGCGCGTGGCCACACGGCCGCGCGGAGTGCGGGCAATAAACCCGGCTTTGATTAAAAAGGGTTCAATGACATCGGTAAGCGTATCCACCGATTCGGAAACGGCAATTGCCAAGTTATCCACCCCTACCGGGCCGCCGTTAAAGCGGTCAATCAGGGCTTCCAAAATACGCTTATCCACGCTATCCAATCCTTCTGCATCTATATCCAAAGAATCCATAGCCGTGGTGGCAATTTCGTGCGTGATAACACCCTGCCCTTTGACTTGCGCAAAATCGCGCGCACGGCGCAGCAAGCGGTTGGCAATACGCGGGGTTCCGCGTGAACGTTTGGCCAGTTCGGTAAGTCCCTCGCGGTCCGCTTCAATGTTGAGCAGCCGGGCCGAACGCGCCAAGATGTCGGTAATCTCGGGCACTTCGTAAAAACCTAAATTAAATACAATACCAAAACGATCCCGCAACGGGCCGGTCAACAAGCCCGAGCGTGTGGTTGCCCCTACCAACGTAAAATGCGGCACAGCCAATTTTAACGTGGTGGATCCGGCCCCTTTGCCCGTGTTAATAAAGAACGTAAAATCTTCCATAGCAGGGTAAAGGGCCTCTTCCACGGCCGGATTCAAACGGTGAATTTCGTCAATAAATAAAATATCCCCTTCGGCCAGTTCGGTAGTCAACATGGCGGCTAAATCGCCGGGGCGGGCCAGCACCGGGCCCGAAGTTACTTTGATATTAACCCCCAGTTCCCGCGCTAAAATGTTGGCCAGCGTAGTTTTTCCTAAGCCGGGCGGCGCGTAAAATAAACAATGGTCCAACGCCTCTTTGCGCGATTTGGCGGCCTTAATAAAAATGCGTAAATTTTCTTTGAGTTTTTCTTGGCCGACAAATTCGTCCAACGTGGTAGGGCGCAAGGCGGCCTCCAGCCCGGCGGATTCATCGGGCAATTGGGTTACATCTAAAATTTCGTTTTGGTTGCTCATTTGGTTAACACCCGCAGGGCCTCTTTTACAATATTTTCCAGTTTTTCAGTCGGTTTAACGCCTTGGGCGTGCAATTTTTCAAGTGCCCGGCGCGACTCGGCAGCAGAATACCCCAACGCACTCAAGGCCTCCACCACACCCGTCATATACGGGGCCTGATCCGCCACTTTAATTTTGGTTTCACCCTGAATGGACACACCGTCCATTTTATCTTTTAGAGAGGTGATCAACTTCTCAGCCGTTTTGGCGGTAAAACCAAAAATACTGGTTAAAATTTTAGGATCGCGCGATACAATGGCTTGATGAAAATCCGCCACCGAACGCAGGGCTTTATTCAAATATTCCATGGCTTTTTTAGGGCCGGTATTGGGAATAGCGGTTTTGAATAAATACCACAATTCTTTATCTTCTTTGTGGGCAAAACCGTAAAGCACCGTCCCATCGTAAGGCGAGATGGATTCCGCGACATAAAACTCCGCCTGTGCTCCTTGCACCAATTCGGCAGCGGCCGTAGGAGGGATATTTAGTTCATACCCCACCCCACCACAAACGAGCACAACGCTGTCTTCGCGGGATTCCAATACGGTTCCCTTTAAATAGGCGATCATACTCTTATTGTAACATATTCCCGCAAGGCGGAAAAAAGAATTTATTCAGTGCGGGGCTGGGTTCCTCCCTCGCGGTTATATACCGCGGCGGGAGGAGACTTTTTGTTCAAAGGTTTTTTGAATTTTGTTGCCTTGATATACGGCTTGCACGTGAAGGTGTGTTTCATACCGGGCCCAATGACGGTACACACGGAAAGTGGTTACTTCATTGGCATTATATACCCGAAAGGAGAGGTCTTTTTCGTAGCTTTCTTGAGCCCATTTGGCACAACTGCGCCACTGTTCACACAATTGGGACGTCCTTTCGTTACTATAATAGGGCTTTCTAGAAACTTCCGCACGCACTACCGCACGGGTGACAGCCCGCTCCAAGGGCGTGTGTGTATACACAATCCCCGTCAACAACAAAACTAAGCTAATACATCCGATCCATTTTCTCATACTCCTATTGTGGCAAAATATAACCGCAAAGGGCAGGGTCTTTGGACCTATTTTGAAAGGGAATTTGGACCTATTTGGTAATCCAATGGCTAAGAACGTAACTGGCTAAAAATAAGAGACTTCCCAACATAAAAAGCAATACCAGCCCATATACCCACCGTCCACCGGATCGCCGCGTAAAGGCCGGTGCGGCTTGTTGTAATTTCAGGGAAACTTGGGCTTGTAGCAAGTCGTCCGAAATGGGAGCTGTCGCAGGCGCAACGGAAGACTTGGAGTTTTGCACCAATGCTTTCATAATTTGTATCACCCGGTAACGTAAGGGTTGGATTTGATCTACCGGGAGCACGCTAAATTCGTGATAGATAAGCGCGTACGAAGTGAGCTCTAAATAGCACGGTGGAACTGCTTTTAATAAGCCCACCAGTTCTTGGGGCAGCGTAAAATCCGCTGGGGCAGAAAGAACATATTTCTCGGCCAATTCAGGCGGAAGAGAACCCGAAGGCACCGTTTCGCGCGGGCGGCGTGGCATTAAAATAAACGGACAAAAATCCCCGCGAGTCAGTTCGACCGTAACTAATGTATAAAGTAGTGAGGTGCTATCGAGTTTCGCTCCGGTAATTTCATCCTCACAAATACGGATGAAAGCCCCGCTATCTTTGCAAGTGAGCACATGCTTAAAATGATGTTTGCCTTGGCGAAAAAAACAGGACGCCATCATTTGGTCTTCGGTAAGCACACCGTCCAAATGTGGGTCGTACTTTAGCCCCAACGTGTGGGCCATACGTTTCAATTGCGCGGTGCGTGTGTGTCCCATCACCGCGGTCAAAACCCCTAGAATTAAAATCCCTATCCCCAAGTAACCCATAGCTTTATAATAGCATAAATTATGTTATAATAAAAAAGCAGTAATAAAAATTTAATCTGTTTTTGGAACCGTAGCAGATACGGTGGGCTTTTAATAAATTAAGAGTTCAGTTGAAGTCCAGAAACAGCCGAACTAGGCATAAAATAAAAGAACTTATAATCCTTTTATTTTATGCCCAATGTTTACCGTGTAAACGGTAAGCTACGGCTGTAATGGTAGAGATCCCTTCAACTGGCTCGACTATTGTAGCCGTTTTTGCATGTATTTTTTCCAAAAACAAATAAGGAGAAATCTATGCAAAAAGAAAATGTAACAAACAAAGCTTTATTTGATATCCCCCTCACCTGCCCTGCAAAATCCCTCAAGGGCGAGGGGATCCCTTCCACCTTGAGGGGGAAGGTGGCCGAAAGCTGGATGAAGGGGCACCGCTTTGGGTTCACGCTCATTGAGCTCTTGGTCGTCGTCCTTATCATCGGCATCTTAGCCGCCGTAGCATTGCCGCAATACCAAAAAGCCGTTATGAAAAGTAGATTTGCGTCCTTAAAGCCGATTGCAAAATCGATTAAAGATGCGCAAGAATTTTATTTTGAAGAACACGGTTACTATGCGGAAGAGGACGAATTACCCGGCTTGGTTATAGATATCCCGGAAGGGGTAGATGTGGAATTAAGCGAAACGGACGGGCACGATTATGTGCGCGTTAATCACAGTAATTTAAACAACAGCTACACGATGTATTTGGCCCACAGCGAAAACTTTGCCAACAATGTTTATTGTGAAGCGCTGGCAACAGATGAGCAAGCCCAATCCCTCTGTGTGGCAGAAGGTACTATTGCAGATCCTATCACAAACGGAGATTATTTGCTGTATTTATTAAGCGGGAATAGCACCGGAGAATTTTCTGTTGCCATGTCGTACACTCCGTGGACCACTTGGGGTTGTCAATCTGAAGAATTTCACAGCCATTATTGTTCGGGGTTTTTATATGACGGAAGCCAAGGAGTTAGCGGATGCGGTGCCATGGGAGCTCCCGGTTGTTCAGATTCGGCTTTTACAAACGGAGCCAGTTGCTTCGCAAGAGAAATGAATTCTTGTAATAATACCCATTTTGATGCCTCTACCTGTGAAGCAAGTTCGAGTGACAGTTGCCAAGGGACTTTTACAAACGGCTCGACTTGTATTGCTAAGGTATCCGGCGGATGCGACCAGGGCACCTACAAAGATACAAGCTGTTGTGAAGATAACGGTACCGGTTATTGCGGCAGCAACGTACCACATTGTTAACCATAGACTAAAAAACGAGTCAGGTTTCAGATATTTTATATTTGAAACCTGACCCCATTCAAACGCAATATTACAAGAATATTATTTTTGGCCGGTCCGGTCCTTGCGGTCGGTATAGTGCGTATGCAAGAGTTCGTGCGCTTTGTGGTCGCCCACTTTCTCAAAAATACGTCCGTACAAGGCCATTACGTCTTTGTTGTCCTGAGACTTGTAATCCAACATGGCGTCTTCGTCGTACAAGCCCTGGGCACGTTGTTTGCGGATTGCCCAACCTTCATACTGAGGTTGACCGGCACCCGCCACACAACCACCGGGGCAGGACATGACTTCAATAAAGTCATAATGCGCTTTACCGGCTTTTACGTCGTCAAGCAGTTTGCGTGCGTTTTTCAGCCCGCTGGTAACCGCTACACGAACGGTATGCCCGGCAACTTCTACCGTGGCTTCTTTGAATTCTTTGCTTTCACGCAGTACGTTGAATTTGAGCTTGCCCGCTTTGGGATCTAATTCAGCCGCCGCGTAACGCAAGGCAGCTTCCATTACACCGCCGGACGCACCGAAAATTACGCCCGCGCCGGTTTTGGCACCAAACGGCTCATCGTATTCTTCATCGGGCAAGTTGGCAAAATCAATGCCGGCCGCTTTAATCATATTGGCCAAAGAAACCGTAGTTACTACGTGGTCCGTATCCGGGTTTTTATCCACGTAGAATTTATCAAGCTTGGCTTCCATTTTTTTGGCCGAGCACGGCATAATGGCAACCACTACTAAGTCTTCGCGTTTGCCGCCTTTTTGCTCAAAATCTGCCTTAAGCACGGGGCCCATCATCTGCATGGGCGAGCGCGCGCTGGAAAGATTCGGGATGAAATCCGGGGTGAATTTTTCAACGTAATTTACCCAAGCCGGGCAGCAGCTGGTCAGCTGCGGCAAGCGGTCCTTTTTGGTAAAGCGTTGCAAGAATTCCGTGGCTTCTTCCACAATTGTTAAATCGGCGGCGAATGAAGTATCGTACACATAGTCAAACCCTAACATGCGCAGCGCGGCGGCAATTTTGCCGTCCACAGACACGCCGGGTTTAATACCAAATACTTCGCCAAGTCCCACGCGCACAGCCGGAGCAATATGCACAGCTACTTTTTTATCCGGGTTGTTAATGGCTTTGTAAACTTCTTCCACTTCGCTCGGGTTGGGCATCAAGGCACCCGTCGGGCACACGCGGGCACACTGACCGCAGGATACACATTCTTTGTTTTCGCACATGTCTTTGGCAAAGGCCGTAGCAATGCGGGCGCGGTAGCCGCGGTACGCAAAATCAATCGCACCAATGCCTTGTACTTCGTTGCAAGTGCGTACGCAGTTGCCACACAAAATACATTTGCTTTGATCGCGCACCAAGGCCGGGGCCGTGGCGTCTTTTTCGTTTTCGTGCTTTTTAATTTTGTAGCGGATTTCGGTAATACCTAAATCTTTGGCGAATCTTTGCAATTTACAATTGCCCGATTTGCCGCACAACGTACAGTTGTGATTACCGGAAGCAAGTAACAATTCCAAGTTAATTTTGCGCAGGTGGCGGATTTCGTCGCTATGTACGCGCACTTTCATGCCGTCTTTGGGGGCCAAGGTACACGAGGTTACAATCCCCATGCCTTCCACGTCCACCAAGCACAAGCGGCACGCACCGTAAATTTCCAGTTCCGGCTGATAGCAAAACGTAGGGATATTGAACTTGGCCTTACGCACCAATTCCAATACGTTACGTTCGCCTTCTATCGGTACTTTTTTACCTTCAATGTAAATAAAACCTTGATTTTCCATAGTTAACTCCTAGGCACGCACCGTAACTGCACCAAATTTACAAGTAGATTTGCAGTTACCACATTTGACACATTTGTTCGGGTCAATTTGATGCGGTTTACCTACCGCACCGCTGATAGCTTGCACAGGGCAAGCGCGTTTGCACATCCCGCAACCTTTGCATTTTGCCGGGTCAATTTCGTAACGGGCCAACGCTTTGCATACCCCGGCGGGGCAGCGTTTTTCCACTACGTGTGCCAAATATTCGTCTTTAAAATGTTTCAAGGTAGAAAGCACCGGGTTGGGAGCCGTTTTACCCAAAGCGCACAGTGAAGTTTTCTGCACGGCTTTGGCTAATTCTTCCAACTTGGTCAATGTTTCCAAAGTACCTTTGCCTTCCACAATGTCGTTTAACATCTTGAGCATTTGGTCGGTCCCTTCACGGCAGGGAACACATTTTCCGCACGATTCGCGTTGCGTAAATTCCAAGAAGAACCGCGCCACGTTTACCATACAGGTTTTGTCGTTCATGATAACCAACCCACCAGAACCTACCATGGCTCCTACGGATTTTAAGGAATCGTAATCCAACGGAACGTTCAAATGTTCTTTGGTTAAGCATCCGCCCGAAGGTCCACCGATTTGCGCGGCTTTGAAAGCAGCCGGGTTGACGGTTCCGTCGGAATTGGTGGTACCGCCAGCCACGTCATTAATCACGTGCCCCAGCGTGGTGCCCATAGGCACTTCCACTAAGCCGGTGTTGGCTACGTGGCCCGTTACAGCGAACGTTTTGGTACCCGTGCTGGTAGGCGTACCGATTTTTTTGAAAGCATCGGCACCCATTTCAAATACTTTGGCTACCAAGGCCAACGTTTCTACGTTGTTAATAACGGTCGGTTTACCAAAAAGACCTTTATGCGCCGGGAAGGGCGGTTTAATACGCGGCATACCGCGTTTACCTTCTACAGAGGCGATTAAAGCGGTTTCTTCACCGCACACAAACGCGCCGGCCCCTTCCATAACGTTGATTTTGAAATTTTTTCCGCTACCAAATACATTTTTACCCAAAATGCCTTTTTCTTCGGCCTGGGCAATGGCTTTGCGGATACGCTGAATGGCCAACGGATATTCCATACGTACATACACGTACCCTTCATCCGCGCCGATAGCAAAAGCGGCAATCATCATACCTTCCAATACGGCGTTGGGGTTGCCTTCCATTACGGAGCGGTCCATAAACGCACCCGGATCGCCTTCGTCAGCGTTACAAATTACGTATTTCTTTTCGCCTTTTTCAATGCGGGTAAATTCCCATTTTTTACCGGTGGGGAACCCTGCTCCGCCGCGGCCACGCAAGCCGGAATCCAGCATCTCTTTGCAGACTTGTTCCGGAGTCATGGTGTTGTAAATGCGTTTGGCTTGAGCATAACCGCCGTGGGCGATATATTCGTTAATATCTTCGGGGTTGATGCGTCCGCAATCGTGCAGCAAGATACGTTCTTGCTTAGCATAGAACGGGATATCCGCCACGGTTTTGGCTTTTTGGCCGGTAGCCGGGTTGTGATACAACAAGCGGTCAATCACTTCGCCTTTAACCATGGTTTTTTCTACGATTTCGGCTACATCTTCGGGTTTTACTTTGGTGTAGAAGATATCTCCCACACTCACCAACGGCCCTTGCGCGCAGAACCCGCGGCAACCGCTTAAACTTAAATAATTTTCGCGGCAACCTTTGGTAATTTCTACGCAGAAATCCAATTTATGTTTTTTCATTTCGGCTTGGAAAGCGTCGTACACTTTCAAAGACCCGCCGGCAATACAACCGGTCCCGCCGCAGATGACCACACGTTTGGTAATGTTTTTGTAGGCCTCGTTATATTCTTTGGCAATTTGTTCAATTTCTTTATTTGGCATTTGCGGCCTCCTGCTTGGCTACTTCGTCAATAATTTGCGCTACTTTGGCAGGCGTAATTTGCCCATGCACGGTGTCATCCATCACCATAACCGGCGCCAATCCGCACGCCCCTAAACAAGATACACATTCCAGCGTGAACATTCCGTCCGCCGAGGTATCTTGCCCATCTTTAAGTTTCAATTTTTCCCGCACAATGTTAATAGCGGAAGCAGAACCTTTTACGTGGCACGCGGTCCCATTGCAAACTTTAATGATGTGTTTGCCTTTGGGCGTGGTAGAAAAGTGAGCAAAAAAAGTCGCCACGCCAAAAACACGGGCGGGCGAAATTTCAAGCTCATTAGCGATATAACGCATAATATCTTCCGGCAAGAAGCCGTAGGTATCCTGCACTTTTTGCAGGATAGGGATCAGTTTTGCGCTGTCTTTGCCATAATCTTGCAAGATTTTGGCGGCAGGCGCGAAGCGGTCTGTCATGGGTATCTCCTATAAAGTTTGGCAATCAAAAATAGAACGGAAATACTAAGCCAAGTATTCCTTGTTTATATTATAACAAAATCTAACACGGAAAGCTAAAAAAATTGCTACCATATAAACGTGACGATTTTAGTAATTATTCTGATGCTTGCGCTCAACGCTCTCCTGGCCGCATATGAAATGGCCCTGGCGTCTATTTCGCGCACTAAAATTTCTGTCTTATTTCAAGAAAACCACTCCGGTGCACAGGCCGCTTTGTTTATGAAGGACCACCTGGAAGGTAGCTTGGCTGTGGTACAAATTGGTATTACTTTGGTAGGCGCGATTGCCGCCGCCATGGGCGGCGCCGGGGCGGATAACGCTTTCAAACCCATTTTGGCCAACTGGGGCATTACCGGCAAATTGGCTCATGCAATTTCTATTACATGCGTAGTTTTGCCGCTGAGTTTTGTTACCATTGTATTTTCCGAATTAGTCCCCAAAACATACGCTATCCAAAACAAAGAATGGGTGGTTTTGAAATTATCCCCCATCATGCGTATAGTGTACGTATTTTTACAGCCGGTAGTAAGTGTAATGGAACGGCTCGTTCGCTTTTGCACCCGCAATGCCCCTGCCAAAACGCAAGACCCCAAAACTGCCAAAAAAGCTGCCCTTACGGACCTGCGCACCGCAGCGGCAATTGCTTCCTCGTCGCGTTTATTTAGCCAGGCAGAGGAAAAAATTGTGCTGGCCAGCGCGCAATTTTGCGTGCGCACCATTAAAGAAATCCAAGTTCCCCTGGATCAGGTTTACTTTTTATCCGCCAACGATTCTATTGCCGACACGTTTTTAAAAGCCCACCTGGATATGCATACCCGGTTCCCGCTGCTTGAAGACCTGCAGGACAAGCAAAGCATTGTGGGATACTTAAATTTTAAGGATATCTTTTCTTCCACCAAAACCAGTAGCGCGCACACATCCACCCGTTCCATTATGCGCCCTATTATTAAGTTAGAGGATGATACCCTTATTTCTTCCGCTTTGCAGCAGTTGATGAAAACCAAACAACATATTTGTTTGGTAACCGACGAGGGTACCATTACCGGTATTTTGACGCTGGAAGATATTTTTGAAGAACTGGTGGGCGAAATTGAGGACGAGTATGACTTTTCTGCCGCCTACATCCGTCCGTTTGGCGATTCGTTGGTCGTCAGCGCGGCTGCCAAAATAGCGGACGTATTTGCCACGTTGCAAATACCGGCCCCGGCCGATTTATCCCCCACTCAAACAGTAGCTCAATGGGTTGCGCAAAAGTTGGGGCAGTCCCCCACCAAGAATGAAAAATTCTCCGCGGATGGGCTGCTGCTGGAAACCCGCAAATTTCGCCGCCATAAACTGGTGGAAGCTCTGGTCACCAAGTCTGAAAAATAAATTTTCCAATACATTTTTCTATAATATAATGTAGATACTGCACACGAATCACCGCAAACTGATAAAAAGGAGCCCGTATGAAAAATTTTGGATTTGTAAAAGTAGCCGCCGCTGTGCCCACCGTAAAGGTGGCAGACCCTGCGTTTAACGCGCAGCAAATTTTAACGCAGCTTAAACAAGCTGCAAAATCAGGCGTGCGCTGTGTGGTATTCCCGCAGCTTTCTATGACGGGATACACGTGCGCGGATTTGTTCTTAAAATCCACTTTATTAAACGCCGCCGAAGAGGCCCTGGCAGATCTTTTGCAAAAAACCAAAACGCTAGACGTGGTGTTTATTGTGGGGATTCCCGTGCGCGCGGATGCCGTGCTACTCAACGCAGCAGCCGTATGTTACAAGGGACAAATTTGCGGCGTGGTACCCAAAACCTATTTGCCTAGCGGCAAAGACGAGGGCCGTTGGTTTGTGCGCGGGCTTGCATTCTCAGCCGAAGAAATAACTTTGTGCGGGCAAATCGTCCCCGTCGGGACGGACCTGCTGTTTAAAGCCGGCCCGCTATGCTTTGGCGTGGAAATTGGGGAAGATCTGTGGGCCACGTTGCCCCCCTCCAGCGAGGCCGTATTACAAGGTGCCCACGTCATTTTCAACCTCTCTGCCAGCAATGCCCTCGTTGCCAAACACGCGTATGTGCGCCAGGTAGTGGCTCAGCAATCTGCACGCGGGCTGTGTGCATATGTGTACGCTTCGTGCGGGTTTGGAGAATCCACCACCGACGGTGCTTTTGATGCCAACGCGCTTATTTTTGAAGACGGCAAAGAGCTGGCCTGTTCCAAACGGTTTACCTTAGAACCTCAACTCGTATGTGCGGAAGTTGACGTGCAACGTCTGCAAAACGAGCGTATGGGAAACCCCGCTTTCCGCACGGATAGCGCCTTAGAAACCTCGGCCCCGTACGGTGTGATTGAAATCAATCAGCCGGAAATAGAAATTAAAAAACTTACGCGCCGGATAGACCCACTTCCGTTCGTGCCAACGGGAAAAGAACTGGACGAACACTGCGAAGAAATTTTTAATATTCAAGTAGCCGGCCTGGCCACGCGCCTGTTAGCCGCCCACGCAAAGGCGGCCGTCATCGGCATTTCGGGCGGATTGGATTCCACCTTGGCCCTGCTGGCCACCGTGCGCACGTTTGACAAATTAAAATGGCCCCGCAAGCAAATTGTCGGCATAACCATGCCCGGGTTTGGCACTACGGACCGCACCTACAAAAACGCCCTTGCGCTGATGAAACAATTGGGCATAACCGTGCGGGAAATTTCCATTAAAAAAGCGTGTGAACAACATTTTAAAGACATCGGGCACAATAGCAAACAACACGATGCTACGTACGAAAACGCACAAGCGCGCGAACGTACCCAAATTTTAATGGACGTGGCCAACCAAATCGGCGGCTTGGTAGTAGGGACGGGCGATCTTTCCGAAACGGCCCTGGGGTGGTGCACGTACAACGGGGATCACATGTCCATGTACGGCGTCAATGCGGACGTGCCCAAAACGTTGGTAAAGTCCCTAGTATTGTGGGTGGCCGCGCACGAAACGACCGATAAAAAAACGCAAAAAGTGCTTGTGGACGTGGCCAATACGCCCATCAGCCCGGAATTGTTACCCGCCGACAAAAAAGGACGTATCGCCCAAAAAACCGAAGATTTGGTGGGCCCGTACGTATTGCACGATTTCTTTTTGTACTATTTTGTGCGCTACGGGTTTGGCCCCGGCAAGATTTTCTTTTTGGCCAAGCACGCATTCGCGGGACAATTCAAAGAGCCGGAAATCAAAAAGTGGTTGACGGTTTTTGTCCGGCGATTCTTTAGCCAACAGTTCAAACGCTCCTGCATGCCAGACGGCCCCAAAGTGGGCAGTGTGGGGCTCTCCCCGCGTGGGGATTTCAAAATGCCCAGCGACGCCAGTGCCAACGCGTGGCTCAACGAATTGCAATAAAATAGCACGAGATCCCCCTTTCTATTTAAAGAAAGGGGGAAAGAACTTGATTATCCATCAAAGACAGCAGTAAACCCAGCAGACGCAGCCCCGTTACACACGGTCTGCCCCATGTCGTCTTCATACAAACATTGTTTTTCTTCAGTGCCGTCTTGGAATTTAGTCCAGTTGAAATAATAATAATGATTACGCAGATTTTCAACACTCATAAAGCACCCTCCGATTTCAGCGGAGCAAAATGCCACGTAGCCAAAATCATTACTGTCACAATAGTCTCTATCACACGTAAGGCCTGTCAAGTTAATGTCCAAACAATCTTTGCAATTAGCATCAGTGCCTAAAAATTCCCTGCTACCTGTTGAAGGAATCCCGTTTTCTAATACGTAGCGGTCCATAGATTGCATAATACTAGTCATAAGTACAATAGCTTCGGACACACGGGCCTTCTCCACGGCCTTCTGATATTGCGGCAACGCCACCGCCGCCAAAATACCGATAATTAACACAACTACTAACAACTCTATTAACGTGAATCCTTTGTTCATAATTCCCTCCTAGCACACTTTAAATAGTATACATAGTCACTTTAAGTGTACATAAGAAAAAAGAAAAAAACAAGGCCCATTTTGGGCCTATAAAGGCAAAAATAGGCCCCGGTACAGAGAGGGGCTTTTTCTAACCCTATTTTACGCGTGCAAATTGATTGCAAATTTGTTTCAATACGATAACCTAAGAATAAGGAGGCCTCCATGAATAAACTACTCAGCTTTGCGTTGGCTGCCGTTTTGGCAGTTGTCGCAACCCCAAACGGCTTTGCCTGCACCGGCATAGCCATTGATGCCGCAGACGGAACAAAACTCCTCGCGCGCACCATTGAATGGAAAGGCGGCAACTTAGAAAGCAAACTGGTCATTATGCCGCGCGGTATGAAAAACACCGCTTTAACCCCCCAAGGACAAAACGGGCACGTTTGGTATAACAAATACGGCGCCGTGGGGGCCAGCACCGTGCAAGCCCCCTTTGTAACCGAGGGCGTAAACGAAAAAGGGCTTAACGTGGGAATTTTTTACTTTGCCAACTACGGCAGTTTAACCCCGTACAACCCCAAACACGCTAAAAAATCCGTAAGCGACGGCGAAATGGTGCGCTACATGCTAACCAATTTTGCCACCGTGGACGAAGCATTAAAAGGGATAGAGGATATTGAAATTATTCCCATCGGCAAACCCGATAAAAGCGGCCATTACGCCACCGGCCATTGGCGCATTAGTGATGCCTCGGGCAAAAGCGTGGTTTTGGAAATTACCGATAAAGGCCAACGCCACGTGTATGATAACAACCTGCGCGTGATTACCAACTCGCCGGGATTTCCGTGGCACCAAGCCAACCTCAACAACTACATCCATTTGTCCGGCGGCGAAACGCCTAACAAAACCATGGGCGATGTAAACTTGTTTTCCTTTGGCGGAGGCACTAATTTGATGGGGTTGCCCGGGGATTTAACGCCGCCTTCGCGCTTGGTGCGGGCGTTCTTCTACGTGCAAACCGCCCCCAAACCTAAAGACGCCTACAGCGCGGTTACGCAGGCATTTCATATCTTAAATAACTTTGATTTGCCCATCGGGGCCGAGTACGCCCCCGGCGAAAAAATACCGGATATGCCCAGCGCCACCCAGTGGACGGCTGTGAGCGATGTAACGCACCCCACGTTTTATTACCGCACGATGTACAACTCGGCCATACGCAAAATTGATTTAACCAAAATCAACTTTGATACGGTTCCCTATACGGTAACCGATATGGACCAAACCCCTCAGGAAACCTTCCACGAACGGTTGTTCTAATAAAAAAACCCCCGGTTTAAGCCGGGGGTTTTTCAAAGAAAAGGAAGTTTATTTGACCAACTTATCAATTTCTACGCTGACCACTTCTTCCATATCCGGGCGGTACCCTTCCCATATTTTAATAGCACGGTGCTTTTTGTCAAACAAAATAGTGTGCGGAAACCCGCTCACCCCTAATTCTTCAATTAGTTCCCCTGCACCATAAAGCGCTGTGGGGGTGAAGCCGTGTTCGGTTACTGCATCGCGCACCGGGCCGGGGGTGCCATCGGCAAAGGCACCTACAATTTCCACTTGCGTGCCGTATTTTTTGTGTAACGCACTGATAGCCGGCATGGTTTTTTTGCACCACGGGCACCAAGAACCCATAAATACAATTAGAACCGGCTTCCCGTCATAATCCGACGTATACCACATCTTTTCTGTATCCGTTGCAACAGGCAACTCGGCCTTACCTAAAGTGGGTACTTCGGGCAAATCCGGCAATTTGGGTAAACAAGCCGCCGCCAATACAGCTACGGCCAACAACGCTACTATTTTTTTCATAAGTTCTCCTTGTAAGTCTATTCCCCCGCAGGGTCCATATATGATAGAATACAAAAGATGGGTAATTTTATCAATACTTTTGCCAGCGCACTGGGAGAGCGGATTGATATTCTAATCATGCCGCGCAAGGGAGCCAGCACCAAATTAAAACTGCGGCGCTTGACGTTGTGGGCCCTTATCGTGGTGTGGTTGCTGCTTACAGGCGCGGGAATTTTGTTTTTTGTGCGCGGTTACGACTACAATATGATCAAAGCCGAGAACAACCTAATGCGCATGAAACTGAAATTGATTGCCGATGAGCTTGAACGCGGGCGGAAATATTTGGACCTTACCCACACTACCGATACCCAAATGCGCCAAATGCTAGGCATGCCGGGCGGTAAATTTGTCAATTTACCCAAAGGATGGGAAGAAGCCAAAGCCCAGCAAGATGCTCGCGCAAAGAAGTTGTTTGAAACCGATTTGAAGGACATGCAAACAGAAGATTTTGAACATTACGTGGATGATTTGGAAGATAGTGCCAAAACGCAACTGGCCAGCTTTCAGGAAATTGCTTGGTATTTTGCCAATAAGAAAGAAGGGCTCAACTCCACCCCCTCCATCCGGCCTTCCAGCGCGCCGATCAGCTCGGGCTATGGATATCGGTTAGACCCGGTGGGAAGACGCACTTCCAAAAAACATAACGGGGTAGATTTTGCCGGCAAGCCCGATAGCCCTATCGTGGTTACAGCCGACGGCGTAGTGCGCCACGCGGGCTGGGTACCCAGCTTTGGGCAAGCCATTTTGGTAGACCATGGGTTTGGGTATTCCACGTTGTACGCACACACAACTGGAATCACCGTAAAATCCGGCGATGTAGTTAAACGGGGCGACAAAATTGCTACAATGGGTTCTAGCGGCAATTCCACCGGCACCCATTTGCATTACGAAGTGTGGAAAGACGGGCAAGCCGTCAATCCGCGCAACTATTTTAAATAAATGAGGAGAAAGATATGGGATTTTTGAAAAAAGACTCTGACTTTTCTTCCGGCGAACATTTTTCCGTCGTCAGTGCGGAATGTTACTTTCAGGGAACGCTGAATGTGCAAGGTTCCCTGCGGGTGGACGGTACGTTGGAAGGGGCCGTGGATAATGCGCGCCACGTAATCGTGGGCGACGGCGGCAAAATTGTAGGCGACGTAACTGCCGAAATTGTAGTCTGCGGCGGTTCCATTGAAGGAAACGTCTGCGCCAATATGTTGGAAATATTGGGCAAGGCCTCTATCATTGGCGATATCCGCGCCAAAAAAATGATTGTGGAAGAAGGCGGCCGTATTGACGGACGCTGCACCATCGGCGAAGAATTGGATACCATCCAATCTACCGAACAAGAAGAGAATTAAGGAGCTAAAAATGTCGTTTTTTATCAAACACAAAAAATCTATTTTACTGGTCACGCTGGCCTTCTTTTTGGGCAGTATTGTGTATTTGGGGCTGAGTGCCTATTCCCGCAGCAATTATAAACTTAACGCCGCTCAAGTGGGCAAGCAAAGCATCACCTACCGCGACCTCTACCGCCTGACCGAACAACGCGCCAACCAGCTGCGCAATCAAGGGATGGAAGTGGACGAAGACGTGATGAAATTTTTAGAACAGCAAACCCTTTCCGCCTTAGTAAGCGAAGAAATTTTAAACCAAGCCGCGCAAAAAGCCGGGTTGCATGTATCCGATTACGAAGTAGCGTACGACATCCAAACCGCCCCTTGGTTTGCGCCCGAAGGCAAATTTGATAAAAAGGTCTATGAATACGCCGTAAAATCTACCCAAGGCGTTACACCGGCCAAGTTTGAAGAACAACTTCGCCGCGATAAATTGGCCAACCGTTTCCGTCAGGTGCTCTATTCGTTCTATAAATTGACCCCGGCCGAAACTAAATACTCCTACGAAGTACAACACGGCAGCGTGGCGGGCTTTGAAGAAAACCAAAAAGATTTCCAATCCGCTTTGATGGATACCAAAATGCAAACGGCCCAACAAGCGTTTTTGGATGACTTTAACAACAACGTAAAAGTGAAAACGTTTTTGGAGTAAGCCGTGAATAATAACGACGTATTGGTAGTGGGCTCCGTTGCCTTTGATACCATTGAAAATGCCAACGGCCGCGCAGAGCGCGTGCTGGGCGGCGCGGCAAGCTACGCCTCTATTTGCGCGAGCTACTTTGCCAAGCCCGCCGTGGTGGCCGTAGTAGGGACCGATTTCACGGACGAGTACCGCGCCCCCTTTATTAAACGCGGCGTGGATATCCGCGGCGTGGAAGTAAAAGAGGGGCTGACCTTCCACTGGGGCGGCAGCTACGATGCCGATTTCAATACCGCATTTACTAAATTTACGGACTTAAACGTGTTTAAAGATTTTAAGCCCGTTCTCACCAAAGAGCAACAAAATGCCAAGGCCGTCTTTTTAGCCAATATTGACCCGGAGTTACAGCTTTCCGTCCTAAAACAAGTCAAGCACCCGCGCTTGGTGGCGTGTGATACCATGAATTATTGGATTTCTTCCAAAAAAGACGCGCTGCTTAAAGTAATTAAACAAATTGATATTTTGTTTTTGAACGAAAACGAAGCACGCCAACTAACCGGCATTTACAATTTAATTCAAGCTGGCAAATGGTTGCTGGGCAAAGGCGTCAAATACGTGATTATCAAATTAGGGTCCAACGGGTCCATGCTAGTAAGCGAAAAAGGCATTGCCCAATTGCCGCCCTATATTTTGGAGCACGTGCACGATACCACCGGCGCGGGTGATACGTTTGGCGGAGGATTCACCGGCTATTTGGCCAGTTTAAAAAATTGGAACAGCTTGCAAGCTATTAAGCGCGCGATGATGATTGGCAACGTGATGGCCTCGTTTACCATTGAATCGTTTAGCGTGGTGCGCTTGGCCGGGCTAACGCAGCAGGTAATCAACAAACGCCTCAAAGAATATACCGACATGCTGCGGTTTGATTAAACAACATATAAAACTCCCCGGGCTCACAACCGGGGAGTTTTATTTTAGATAATTTTTCCCTTCCTAAAATTGCGCGGCAATTTGCGGGTCTTCCATGCACAAATATACCACCGCTTTGGGGAACGTTTTGCGCAACAGCGGCACTAAAAATTGATACACTTCTTGACGTTGCGCGGGGCTGTAGCGCATCTTTCCGTCAAAATCCAATAGAAATTCACCATCTAAAATGGTATTGTGCACAAAGCGAGTCTCAATGGCTTTTTTAAGCTCGCGGCTAAAGCGCAGCGTGCCCACACTAATCCAAGCGATTTTATCGTGCGGAAGCGTGGCGGCCATTTCCTCAACGGTGCGGGCATAATCTTGCTGATAGCCGTTGTAAATAACCACCGGGTCAAAGTGAAACCCTAAACGGTATCCGGCACGGGCCACCTCGCACGCGGCTTGCAAACGCGCCGTAAGCCCCGGGGTAAAATGCTCGGCCAAGTTGGTAATGGGCGCGGCATTAACCGACCACGATACCACCACATTTTCACACCCACCGGCTTGTAATAATCCGCCAATGTTTACACTTTTGGTTTTAAACTCAAACTGCAAGTGCGGCCGCGCGCGAAAGAACGGAACCAGTTGCGCGGAATATTGGGTTAAATCGTCAAAGACAAGGGAGTCGGTAAACTCCCCACTGCCGATGCGCGGGCGGTCAAACGGACCACAACGAAATTTGGCCCCGTCAATTTTAGCTAAAAATTCGTCCACATTGGCGGGCAATAAAACCGCGTGCAAATTTTGGTATTGCTGCAAGAAACAATACTCACACTCAAAGCGGCAACCAAACCCTAAATTAATTAAATTGTACCCGCACCCGGCTGAACCACAGCTGCACGGACAGGGTTTTAAAAAGTCATACTTTTCGCGGTGGATGAAAAGCGTGTCTAGACGGTTGGAAAAATACGGGCTGCCAACTTGGGTTTTGCCGTCGGTCTCTTTGAATTCGGCCTGCGGGAAAGCCGCGCGCACACGCTGTGCAAGCGGCGTGTCTTTGACGGAAGTTTCTATATAAACGGTTTTGGGAAAGAACGGGCGCGGGGTTAAATCGGCCTCTTGCGCGGGGTCCAATTCCAGCTTGGGCAAATAAAATTGGTCTTTGCGCGCCGTCTTAAAATTAACCGGATAGCGCTTTTGAAGTAAAATCTTTTTGGCGCGCTCAAACGTAAGATTTTTTTGCACGGGTAAAATTTCCGATGGGGGAAGTTGATCACGCTTAGCAATTTCGTACAGCAGGCGCACTAACTCACGCTGTTTGTTAATGCCCAACGCGGGTAAAAGTTGGGTTAAATAGTGCTCTATTTGAGAAGGGTGCATAATTCCTCCGCGCTCAAATATACGTCGGCCGCTTGTGCATTTTGCAATACTTGCTCGGCGCGGCGCGCACCGGCCAACGCACACGTGACCCCCGGTTGTGCTAGTACCCACGCCAACGCCACCGCAGTGCAGGACGTGTGATGCTGGGCAGACAGTTCTTGCACATGCTTTACCGTGGATTGTGCTTGTACAAAAGCATCATCCCGGTAGCACTTATAAAAATAGTTGCGTGCATCCGCACGACGCAAATTAGGTACACGTTTATATTTACCGCTTAAAATCCCCCCACACAAACTGCCGTATGCCACAAACCCCAATTGATGTGCGCGGCAAATTTCCAGCACGGGCGCGGCTTTGTGCGGATGCAAGAGGGAAAGCTCATCTTGCACGCAATCAATTAGCCCTGTTTGAGCCATTTGCGCCAAAATTTCCGGCGGGATATTGCAAACCCCAATATGCCGGATTTTGCCTTGTTTTTTGAATTGTGCCAAACTTTCCAACACGCTTTGCCAGGGAATTTGCGGATCCAAATAATGCACAAAATAAATATCAATAAAATCGGTTTGAAGTAAACGCAGGGAAGTTTCCAGCTGGGCAGTAATAGTTTGCGGGCGCAAATCGTGATCGGTCCACGAGCCGTTTTTCACAAGCCCACACTTTGTAGCCAAAATAACCTCTTGGCGGCGGCCTTGCAAAATGCGGCCTAAAACTTCTTCGCTACTTCCATAAATGGGGGCGGTGTCAATTACATTGATCCCCGCGTCCAGCGCGGCCTGTACCGCGGATTGGGCCTCTGCAAAAGGAGTATCGCCCCAATCGGTTGCGCCGCCCAGCGCCCAGCCGCCCAGCCCGACGGTGGATAGTTGTAAATCTGTTTTCCCTAAGCGGCGATAGTGCATATTACCAAAGTCCGTTTTCGGCCATAAAGCACGCGTTAACGGCTTTAATACCCGACGCAGTAGCCAACACAAAAGCTTGGTCTTCTTGCGCGCCGGGTTGGAACCAAATTTCCTTCACGCCTTTTTGTTTGCATTGAGAAACAGCTTCTAACGCGGCTGCCGGTGGAATAACCAAAACAGCAACATCCACCGCGTGTGGCACGTCAGATAATTTAGAATAGAGAGAATGCCCTTCCACACTTCCCCCTTTGGGGTTAATGCCAAAGACGGTAAACCTTTTTTGCAAAAGCGTGTGAAAAATTTTATAGCCGTATTTGGACGTATCTTGCGAAACACCAAAAACGGCTATAGATTGATTAGAATAAGGATTAGGCATTCGGGATTCCAAAATTGCTTCCCATAGCTTGCGCGGCCATCATTTGCGTGTCGCGCACGGCTTTATTCACAACCGCTTTGATTTCTTCGCCCAGTTCGGCCTCGCTGCAGTTTTTAGCCAATGGGTCCACGCGCACTTCTTTCACTTCCATGGAACCGTTTAACGTGATTTCTACCAAATGGCGCGGGCTTTCGGCCTTGATGACCATGGCATCCAACCGTTTCTTCATTTCTTCCATTTGGCCTTTTAATTTCCACAAATCTTTAAGTTGTCCTAATTTGTCGAGCATAATTTCTCCTCTTTTGGTTTTTTATATTGTAACTTTTATAAATCCACTGCTGCAAATGTGCGAATAAATACGGCCGAGCACCGCACCGCTTTGCCGGGGAACAGTTGCTTGGCGGCATGAGCATACGCGTTTAATTGTAAACGATATTTCTTGTCCACCCACGCGGCTTCTTGCCCCGGGGCTACTTGGTCCGTTTTGTAATCCACTATCCACAAGGAACCATCCGCCCGCTGCAAGAGGGCATCCATGACCCCGCTTTGCACTTCGCCTGTTTTTAACGGCACAGAGAAGGGCATTTCACACGCGAGCAGTTTATCACAAGAAATTTCCTTAAATATATCCGAAGCGATAAACGGTTTTAAAAGCGTTTCGGCGGACTCGGCTTGTTGCGGCGCGCCCAGCTGCTGGGCGGCTTGCATACACGCAAAAGAAATGTCCGCCACGCGGCCGGCGGTCCATAATTCAAGCGCGCGGTGGCAAACGCTGCCCAGCTCAGCTCCTTGCTGTTGCTGCAAAGTGGATAGAGAATTTTCGGCCAACTCACTAGGAGCCAACGGGTGGGCTTGCTTGCGGAAATGTTCATACGATTCAACCCGCGCTTGCTGGGCTTGCTTCCAAGCCGTAATTTGTGCGGTTGTATAAGTGGGCAGTTGAGCCCCAGCCGCTACATGCGTGTAGAGGAAGCGAGCCGGGTCCTGATAAGGCACGTACGTAACAGGGATGCTCAATTCGCCATCCGGCGTGCTAACTTGCGGGGCGGACCCATCAGGGAATAAACCCGCAGCCACAAAAGCAGAGGCGGCTTGAGCAGCCCCCTTGCGCCCGTCGGCCACTAAAATCAGTTTTTCCTTGGCACGTGTTAACGCTACATACAAAATGCGTACTTCCTCGCAACGGCTGTGCTTTTTTTGTTCTTCTTCCAAAAAAGCCAAATTAACATCGCAAATATTCCCGGCGCGCAACCCGTACATGGTGTATTGCCAAGAAAATAAATGCGTAGCCGGATGCGCGGCAACTGCTGTTTCCTTGCGCGACAAATCCGCCAAGAGAACAACGGGGAATTCCAATCCCTTGGATTTATGCACGGTAAGAATAGAAACGGCATCCGCAGCTTCATCGGCAGGAGGAAGAGTAAAATCGTCCGGGCTTTGATCCACGCGAATTTGAACATCCGCTAAGAAAGAAAGCAAAGAACCATTTTCTTGCGCTTGATATTGAGCAACCCACCGCTCAAATTGCTGCAAGTAGGAGAGCGTTTTCTCTCCATCGTAAGCAGCTGCACATACTTCCGGGAAAAAGGTTTCTTGCAAAATATGCCCAACCAATTCATGCACAGGAACCCGGCCCGCCAGTTGCGTAAAATGCTTGATTTGCGCCGCCAAAGCGGTGGTTTGTTCGCGCGTAGCCAAAGCCGATAGCGTAAGCTGGCCCGCGCGCGAAAGCTGGTAAATGTGCTCGTCGGTCTGGGCTCCAAATGGACTGCGCAGCACCCCGGCTAAGGCAATTTTGTCATCGTTATCCGCCACCAAACGCAACAGTAAAAGCAAGTCATTAATTTCTTGTTTATGGAAAAAATCTTTATCGGTTTGCGTGTCAAAGGGAATATTGTAACGGCGTAGCGCGTCCGTATAAATGCGGGTGGTGGTTCCCACTCGGGTCAACAAGGCAATGTCTTTATAGGCCAACGGGCGGCCGTCCGCCAGTTTAAGGGTCCCTACGTTTTGTAAAATCCACCGAGCAATTTGTTCGGCTTGATTGTGGCGATAGTCATCGGCTTGGCCTTCTTGCGAGGAGTCCGGGCTTACAAACAACCAACTTACATCCGGTCCGTTGGACGAGCGTGGCGTAAAAATCGGCTCATAAGCGGGCTGAAAAGCCGTTTGCTCAATCATCGCACGCGAACAAATTTGATTAGCGGTTTCCACAATCCCGCACGTACTGCGGAAATTGCGGCGCAAGAAACATTTCTCCCCTCCTTGTTTTAAGATAAGATCTGTAAATAACTCATACGCAGTAATGTCTGCCCCACGGAAACGATAAATGGATTGTTTCGGATCGCCCACTACAAATAATTTCCCTGGCTGCAAACGCACCTCTTGCCAGGACTGCGCCGTACCCGGTTTTTCTTCTGCCAAAAAAAGTAAAAGTTCCCCTTGAATAGGGTCCGTATCTTGAAATTCGTCAATAAACAGGGCTTCTATTTTTTCTTTAAGCAACCGGCGTACGTAGAGGTTTGTTTTCAGCAAATTGCGCGTGGTAATAATGAGGTCATCAAAACTAAGCACCCCTTGGGCTTGGCAATCCGCTCGCACTTGCCGGGCAACAGGGCCCACCAAACTTTGCGCCAATAAAAATATTTTTTGAACGGGAACCGCTACTTTTTGCGCAAACGTAACGAGGGAACGGGCCTGATCAAAGTCGTCAGGGTCCCAATCCTTATAGGGATTAGCCGGAAGGGAAAATGATTCGTCCTCCGGCTCTTGAAAAGGTTCTTGATTTAAAAATAAAGCTGTGGCTTGTAACGATTTTTGCGCCCATTGTAAGGCCGTTTCCAACACACGCGTTTTTTTGCCGGCAGATAGATAGGTATCACATAATTGCTGGGCCTGGGCCGATTTTTCTCGGCAAAGTTGAGCCAGCATCCGTCGGTGGCTGTAATAATCGTACTCTACAGGTTTAAGGCAAGAAAGTTCCCACGCAAACGCTTGCAACTGCGCAAGAGAAATTTTGCCCAGCACCTCTTTCCATGCTTGCGCCCGAGGAGCGTGTTCCCCTAATTCTTCATCCAAAAAATGGTTCCAACGCGCTTGGAATAAACGGTCCGCTTTTTGCCCGCTATCAATTTGTGCACCGGGGGATAAAGCCGCTTCCAGCGGAAAAGTTTTCAAAATTTCCGCACAAAAACTATGAATGGTACCAATACTGGCACGGTCCAAGCGTGAAAGTGCCGTTTGGGCCCGCACTAGCAAATCGGCATCCGGCACATGAAAATGTTCCCGCAGCAAAGTTAAAGTACGGTCTTCTTCACCGGTGGAAAGGGCTTCAATAAGATGCTGAAGTTTAAAAATAAAACGGGTTTTGATTTCCGCGGCAGCTTTTTCCGTGAATGTTAAAGCCACCAGTTTCTCTACCGGAGTGGCTTGCGCCAGCACGCACAAACACAAACGATGGATAAGCAAAGTGGTTTTGCCTGTGCCAGCGCCGGCTTCCACTACCATATTTTTGCCCAGCTGGGTTTGCACCCGCAAGCGGTCTTCGCGGTTCATCGGCGGGCCTCCTCTAATTCTTGGCAAGTACGGCTTTTGCGTGCCCGAAGCAAGGTTTTAAAAGCATCTCTGCGGCAGAGCAATCCGTACGGGCAATACGTACAAGCTGAAGAAGGATTCACGAAAAAACTCCCCTCTTCAATAAGGCCAATTAATTGCTTGAGAAAGGCAACGGCCCGTGGATACATGGCACGATATTCTTCGGGGGAAAGATCGCTTTTTTTGTAAGAAGCAATAGCCAGCAAACAGGCCCCCGCGCTTTGATAAGAAGCTAACGCAGGTTGCATCCCGGCCATATATGTGTAAAGGAAAGGTTGAAAGATAAGATGTGTAAAAAAATCTTGATCCAAATGGGCCGTCCCCTTGCGGGAAGATTTATAATCCACAATGCGAAATGCCTTTGCGGACTCATCTATATCCACACGATCTATGATCCCATACAAATGCAACGGCAATTGCTCGGTCGGTTCTATTTGAACCTTCCACTCAAAACGGGACGGAGTAAACGGACCTAAATTTTGTAAATCTTCCTCTATAAAATCTGCCAATTTTTGGTGCAAGTCTTCCAAAATCATTTCCCATATCACGGGGTAAATACCAAACACTTTATAAGAAGTGGGCGTGTAGTGTGCCGCTAGTGCACGGGTTAAATAAACTTCCACTTGCGGCCTGGACAAAGTATGCGGAAGCTGCTGAGTAAGAAGAATTTGATAAAAATCGTTTAATACTTCGTGATAGGCCGTTCCGCGCAAATCGGCCGGCAGTTCATGGCGGCTGAGTGGTTCTTCCGGCTCGCCCAATTTAACGACACGATTGAAAAAATATTTCAGCGGACAGGTGGCTATTTCTTGCAAAGCGGAAGGAGAAAACCCTTTTTTATTGGCTTGTACAAAAGCTTGCGCGCCGCTTTGAATTTGGCCGTCAAACTCTCCCAATTCCCCCATTTTACAAAGTGCCCCAGCGGCTGCTAGTTGGGCGGATTTTTCAGCAGTGAGTAATCCGGCCGTTTGATAATTCTCAGAGGCGGTAGCCAGGTTTAAAGAAAATTGAGAAGAAATTTCTTTTTCACAAAGTAGCTCGGGCGCGCAAGATTGTAAACGCGAAGACAAACGCCCGCTTACTCGTATCGCCTGCGAACCGTGCCAATCCAGCTCACAAGCCCGGGCCAATTGCGCTGCATAGACCGAGGGAACAGCCGGTTTTCCATCCGCCGTATAGCGTGCCACCAAGGCATACAAATGCTCACGCGCACTGCATACAACGCTGTAAAATAACAGTTTTTCTTCATCAATGCGGTCCAAACTGCCGTTAATCCAGTAGCCAAGCGTATCGCGCAGCATAAAGCGGTAATAATCGCGCAGTACAGGGTCTTCTTGCATGATAAGCGGAAATTCCTGGTCGTTAAGTCCCAATACAAACACTGTTTTAAAGGATAAACCACGCGCGCGAACGGCATCCGTTACCAATACACCGCCAGGCCAATTTTCAACTTCATTAAAACTAAGGCCCGCCAACGCTTCAAGTACTTCTTCTAAAAGTTCACCCGGGCGGCAAGACGGACGCACCGCTTGATAAGCCGCTATTTCGTGGATGGCATTACAAATGGTTTGGTAAATTTCAATTTCCTTTCCCCGTAAAGCAGCAACGTCCAACTGGGCCTCCAAGAAAGAAAGAACCTGCTTGGCCCCGGTTTGCCACGGTTGCGCTTTTTCCAATTCACTAAGTTGAGAAGCCGTTTGTTCCAGCCAAGCCAAAAGATCCGGTTCATATCCTTGTGTTTGCGGCAACAAATCACGCCATTGAGCCAAATCGCGCTGTGCCAAAGAGCGGTTTAATACGCGCTTCCATTCGGTTTTACGAGGTTGTTTAAAATAGGCGCTGGAAACAACACTCAGCACTTGTTCCCGCGCAAAACCGTGGCGCGCAAGAGATAAAAGTTGCTGACAAAAAAGCCCCAACGCATAATGAGAAATGGAATACGTAAAAGAGGCATTGAGCGGCAAACAATTCGCTGTAAATACGCGACGGATTTCATCTTGATAAGCAGATAAACTGCGTGCAATGACGGCTATATCTTGCAGAGAATGCCCCTGCTGCTTAAGGCGCAAAATCTCTTTAGCCACAAAGAACACCGCCCCATGTTCATCGGGCACACTGACTAGCCGCACGCCCGGTGCCGGGGCACTTCCTTGGTTGGCAAATAAAAAATCTGCACTGGGCCCTAAAGCGCTGGGTACTGGTTGAGCTACATTTTCAGCCCCGGGGAAACGTAGCCAGTTGGTTTCAAAAAACTTTTTGGCAAATTGATAGGCCGGATGCTGCGCGTACGGTGCAAATACCGTAAGCGGATAAACCGACTGTAACCGGGTAATTAGCTCCAGCTGCCGGCCCGGCATATCGTAAAATCCATAAACTAAAATGTGCGTAAAATCGTGCAAATAAGAAGATGTGTCCACCTGTGCAAGTGCCCGTTCAAATGCGGTTTGATAGGAACGATACCCCGGAACATTATTTTCCGCTTGGCAATACTCCCGGTATAGTTTAATGAGCCATGCAAAACGGCCATTATCTTGTTGTAAAACAAAATCGGGCATACTGCGCAAATGTTCTTCCAGCACGTCCGGATCAGCCAAAGAATCGGCCAAATCCCGCAAGGCACTTTTCACCACCTGCACAAAACCACGGGAAACGGGATAGCGGTCCAACCCCGGGCGAGTTAACAAATCTTTAATTAAAAAATCGCGCAGATGACTTTGGGGAAATAATGGATCGGTTTCCCCACCGGCCTCTTGATCCAATTTGCTAACCAATCCGCCAGCCGTAATAAAATGAATATTGGCCAATGCTCCCAATTGTCGCGCCAAACGGGTTTGCAGCTGCTCAATAATAAGGGAAGAAGAACCAATGATAAGCCATTTATCCAACACGTTGCTGCGGTGCGTTTGCACAAAATGCACCAAGCTGTTTTCTAATGAAGGATACGGAGCATAATATAACTTCATGCACGAAGTCCACAAAAAAAGTAGAATAAGGGGTACCTGTTTATTATGGCATTTTAGGAAAGTATAATCAAACTATCTCGGAGTTCTTAATTATATGACGATTTTTGATGCGATTTTATTAGGGATTGTACAAGCATTAGGCGAGTTTTTACCCATTTCCAGCTCAGCTCATTTAGTGTTATTGCCCTTTTTCCGCGGGCAAGCATATCAAGGATTGGCCTTTGATGTAATGTTGCACGCCGCCACACTACTAGCTGTACTGCTTTACTTTGTTTATGATTGGTGGATATTGCTAAGAAATGGGCTTACACAACCTAAAACAAAGGAAGGGAAAATGTTGTGGTACTTGGCCGCTGCCACCGTACCGGCCGGCTTGGCAGGGCTTTTGCTAAACGATTGGGCAGAAAGCACTTTTCGCAATCCTCTCTTGATTGCAGCGTGCTTAGCATTATTTGCCTTCTTTTTGTGGGAAGCCGACAAACAATCCAGCGCACAAAACGGAGACCCGGACATTTATACCGTCCCTTTTATGACGGTATTTTTAATTGGATGTGCACAAGCGCTGGCAATTATGCCGGGGGTTTCACGTAGCGGAGTAACCATTACCGCTGCGTTATTTTTGGGAATGTCGCGCCCGGCAGCCGCACGAATTTCGTTTTTACTTTCCACCCCAATCATTGCCGGGGCTGCCCTTTTAGAAGTGACCAAACTATCTTTGGCGGACTTCAATGCCCCGTTGATATGGGGATTTGTGAGTGCGTTTATCGGCGGGCTTTTGGTGATTGGCGGCCTAATGCGCTTTATTAAAACACATAGTTTTAATGTTTTTGTGTATTACCGCTGGGTACTGGCCGCCGTGATTGTAATCTTCTATTTTTGGAAATTAAGCTAATCCATCAATCGGCAGCTACTTGCTGAGCTTTGCGAGCAGTAGCCGCAAGCGTTTCCCGCACAACTTCTTTAAAATCACTGGAAATTAGCACTTCCATTCCGGCAGCCGTACATCCCCCGGGGGTGGCTACTTTACGCGCTAATTGGGCAGGGGAAACATCTTCTTTCCCCACCATTTTAGCGGCTCCCAAAACGGTTTGCACTGCTAATTGGCGGGCAGTTCCTTCTTCCATCCCTTGCGCCTGCGCGGCACTGGCAAGGGCATCAATAAAATCATACACAAAAGCCGGGCCGGAACCGGAAAGCGCGGTGGCTATGTCAAAAAGAGCGGGCGGGATTTCAAACGTTTTACCCATGCAATTAAACAGGGCACGGATTTCCTGCCGGTCCTGCGCGGAAACTTGTGAAGAAAATTCAAATAGCGTAACACCTTCCCCTAACGCTAAAGGCGTGTTGGGCATAATGCGTACTACGGGCCAACCCGGTAATACCCGCTGGATTTTTTCTACCGTCCAACCCAGCGCCATGCTGATAAGCGGTTTGGGCGCAAGTTGAGCGCTGGCCAATTGCGCCAAAATTTCGGGCATTTGGGCCGGTTTTACGGCCAAGAATAAACGATCGGCGGCCTGCATCACACGCAGATTATCCGTATAGGCCGCAATTCCTAGTGTATTGCAAAGACGGTTGGCCGACTCGGGCGTGTGCACCGAAGCAAGTATGTCCGCCGCTTTCCATCCGCTAGCCAACAAACCGCGGATAATGGCTCCCCCCATTTCACCGGCTCCAATAAATCCTAATTTCATTGATTTCCTCCCCGTTTTTTATGCGTGAATGCACGCGCGTGCAGGCCCATATAATCAGCTACTTTATGGCCGTGCCCGCGTAATTTATACTTGTAAATAGTCAATCCGCTTAGTCCTACAGGGCCGCGGGCATGTGTTTTTCCCGTGCTGATGCCCACTTCCGCACCAAAACCGTAACGATAACCATCAGCAAAGCGTGTAGAAGCATTGTGATAAACTCCTGCCGAATCCACTTGCTGCAAGAAAATTTCGGCCTCGGCGTCCTCTTGTGTAACAATAGCATCCGTATGGTGCGAACCGTACGTATTAATGTGGGAAATGGCCTCTTGCATGCCCGAAACAAGTTTTACGGAAAGTTTCTTCTCTCCATATTCCGTGTGCCAATCGGATACCGGGCCAGCAACCTGCGCCAACGCAGCTACATCTTCTCCCCCATACAACTCTACTCCGTTTTGAATAAGAGTTTGCAAAAGTTGACGCTGCTTTTGAGCAGGCCAATGCGTGTCTATAAGCAAGGTTTCCAAAGCATTACACGCAGCCGGATATTGTGTTTTGGCATCTACCGCTAAAGTGCAAGCCATTTCTACATCTGCTGACGGTGCGACGTAAAGGTGACAAACTCCATCAGCGTGCCCTAGCACCGGGATGCGCGTATTGGCTTTTACATATGTCAAAAGGGCATTGCCACCTCGCGGAATAATTAAATCAATGTAGCCATCCGCCCGTAGCATTTCGGCCGCTTCTTCGCGCGAAGAAAGCAAGGCAAACGCTCCGGTAGGATACCCCGGCACTTGTTCCAACGCGTGTTGAATCACTTGCATAAAAGCTTGGTTGGTGTGCAATGCTTCCTTCCCGCCTTTTAACAAGGCCGCATTGCCGGACTTCACAGCCAATGCACAAATTTGCGGGATAACATCGGGGCGGGCCTCAAAGATAATGCCCAATACGCCAATCGGACAAGAAATTTTTTGCAAAACAAGCCCTTCGTCCAGCTCTGTCTCCTCCAAGATAGCCCCACACGGATCCGGCAAATTGATTAATTCTTCCATCCCGCGAACGACTGTTTCTAGTTTTTCGGGCGTTAGTTTAAGGCGTTCGTACAAGGCAGGTTTCATTTTTCCGGCCGACAGCTGCTCTTTGGCAATTTGCAAATCTTGCGCGTTGGCTTGTAAAATAACGTCCGCGTGCGCCCGCAAGGCCCGGGCCAATTGCGTAAGTGCTTGGTTTTTAGTAGAAGCAGACAAGGAAGCTAATGCAAAAGAAGCTTGCTTGGCTTGCTGGGCTAATTGGATTATGTTCATAGCAGTACAATATTGTCCCGATGGACTACTTCATCATAATTTTTAGAACCGATTTTTTGGGCAATCTCTTGCGAAGAACAACCGGCTATTTTTACACATTCCCGGCTGGAATAATGTGTAAGCCCACGGGCAATTTCACGTCCCTTTTCATCTAAAATAGAAACGGCATCCCCTCTTTCAAATTCCCCGGCTACGGCCACAATTCCGGCCGGCAGAAGTGAAGATCCTTTTTGCACCAACGCCTTAACGGCCCCGGCATTAATTTGAATGCCGCCCGCAACGTTGGTAGCATACGCCAACCACAATTTTTTACTGGGCAAGTTGGCCGTGGGTAGGAAAAGGGTTCCCTTATAATCGGCACTCCATAATTTAGAAACTGCACCGGGCTGCTTGCCATACGAAATGACCATAGCCGCCCCGGAACGGGTGACGATTTTGGCAGCTTCCAACTTGGTTTTCATACCACCGCGTCCACGGGAAGAAGCGCAAAAGCCCAGGGCCTCTATTTGGGGAGTAATTTCGTACACCGTATGCAAATGCTGCGCTTGTTTGTTTTTGCGCGGATCGGCATCATACAAACCGTCTACATCACTTAAAATACAAAGTAAATCCGCATCCATACCGGCCGTTACCAAAGCAGCCAACTTGTCGTTATCGCTAAAACAAACTTTGACGCCTTGGTCCTTGTAACTGCGCAGTTCGTTGGGGGAGACGGTATCATTTTGGTTAATAACCGGGATACATTTAAGCTCTAAAAGCCGGCTTAGTGTATCGCGCAAACTTAGATACCGGGCCCGGTTGGCAAAATCATCTTCTGTCAAAAGCACTTGGGCAGCAGTAATGCCTAATTGTTTAAAACCATCTTCATAAAACTTCATTAGACCAATTTGCCCCACAGCTGCGCAGGCCTGCTTAAAAGAAACGGCATCGGATAAATCCGTATTTCCTAAAATGCGCCGGCCCATCCCTACTGCCCCGGAGGTAACTACCAAAATTTCCTTCCCCTGCGCGTGCAAGGCAGCCATATCCTCCAAAAAGGAGTATAAGCGCGAAAGGGCCAATTCTCCCTCGTCCGTACTAAGGGCATTGGTGCCAAATTTAAACACAATCCGTTTGGATTTTTTAAGTAAATCAATTGGTTTCATAGAGAAGTTTCCTCTTTACAGGCAGATTGTTCACACGTGTTACGAAATGCACACTGCGCACAATATTCGCTACACGCCGGGAATTGCCCCGCTTCTATTTTTTTACCTACTTCAATAAAAGTATCTAAAATTTGTTGTTCATTAAATGCTTCAAACGGCGCACTTTGCGTTTGATTAAAAGCCATAAAGTAATAAGTTACTTTGCCTTTTTGCATATTCCACGCACGCCGGGCACCCACGGAATAAATCCCCAATTGTAACGAATCGGTTACCGGGAGGGTTAAATCCACGTCCGTACCGGTTTTATAGTCAATCACTTCCCAGGAACCGTCCGGGTGCTTATCAATGCGGTCAATTTTTCCACGGAATGTCCAACCATCTTGTTCAAAAATAAATTCCCGCTCGGTGCTGTCCACCGTAGTTTTGCGCTGATATTCCGCTTGTTCGTAATCTTCCAGCATTTTTTTGCCCTTGAGGTACCACTCCATTTGCTCCCCGGCAGTGGCGTACCCGGCGCTGAGCCAACAATCATCATAATAGGACAAAATTTCGGAGGGATCGTTGCTGTTTGCGTGATATGCCTCCAACGCCCGGTGCAATGAAACCCCCAGCGAGGAAGCGGGCACAAGCCCTTCACGCTTGCCGTCTATGTACTTGTATTTGTAAAGTAGCGGGCACTCATTATAAGTTTTAATTTTAGAGTAATTGAGTTCGTGCACGTCACTGTACATGGGAGTCCTCCCGCGTGTGACGAATAAAACGGACTAACGTATCCCCGTATTTCTCGGTACGAAACACTTCATAACCAGCCGGGATGGCGAATTCTTCCGTTTTGTGCGTTTGAATAACGAGCAACCCGTTCGGCGCCAACAAATCCGCATCTGCTACATTTTTAAGCGAGGGCTCAGAAAATGCAAGCATTTTATTGTTAATATCGCGGTAGGGCGGACCCATAAAAATGATATCATAACCGTCGTTATCGCTATAAGCCAGCAACCAATCAAGCGGTTTTAAAATATCTCCACGCAGCACTTTGGCACGGTCTTCAAACCCCAAATGCACCAAATTGCGGTGGATATTTTTAATACAGGCGGGCTCTTTTTCCACCATGACGGCTTTTAAAGCCCCCCGGCTCAGTGCCTCTAGCGACACATTCCCTGTACCGGCAAATAAATCCAAAAATTTAGCCCCGGTAATACGCGGACGCAAAATATCAAACAGGGATTGTTTCATCCGGTCAGAAATCGGTTTTACGGGCAAATTTTTAGATACAGAAAATATTCGCCGCCCGCGGGCTGTTCCAGCAATGATACGCATAAAACTCCTTACAATTGGGCAATGCCTTCTTTAAGTGCATAACGCACTAATTCCGCTTGTTTATGGATACCTAATTTGCGCATGATATTGTTGCGGTGCACGTGAATGGTATTCAACGAAAGCGTAAAATGTTTAGCTATTTGTTTGCTGCTGTATCCCTCGGCAATAAGTTGTAAAATAGCTTTCTCTTTGGGGGTCAACCGACTGGTATGTTTGCGAGGAACATCTTTTTCCAAAAATCCTTGAACTAAAAATTTGGAAATTTTCCCCCCAAAGTAAAACCGCCCGGCGGCTACTTCACGTATAGCATCCAGTAATTCATCCGCCGAGGACACTTTAACCACATATCCCCGGGCACCCGCTTTAAGCGCACGTTCAACGGATATACGGTCATCATACATACTTAGCACTACCACTTTGGCCTGCGGATCTACTTTGTGCAACTTAGCAATGGCTTCCACCCCGTTTAGTACCGGCATGGAAAGATCCACTATGTACACATCCGCTTTGTGCTTTTTAGCGCATTCCAAAAGTTCTTGACCGTTGGAACACTCGGCCACTACGTCAAATTCTTTCTGGCTGGATTCTAACATCATACGCACGCCTTCACGCACGAGGGTATGATCATCAGCTAACACAATTTTAGTTTTCATGGAATTCCTCATATACTGCACAAGGGCAAACCGCCGCAATTTGTGTGCCTTTGCCCGGTGCACTGGTAATGGTAATGCGTCCCCCTAACGAGCGGACACTATCCCGCATGGATAAAAGCCCTACATGCTTGACCGAAAGGCGTTTTTCTTTCTCAAAGCCGACCCCGTTATCTTGCACCGTTAAAAACAAACGGTTTTTCCGGCGAGCCAAAGAAACAACTACTTTCGTAGCGTGGGCATGTTTAATTACGTTGCTAAGAGCTTCTTGCACCATACGATACAATAAAATTTTTACGCTGTCACAAACGCCTTTCTCGTGCAGGCGTGCCGCACAATCAAAACGATATTGCAACCGCCCCAATGTACACACATTTTCTATTAACTCTTCTATGCTACCGCGTAATGCTCCATCAGTCTCCAAGCTGGGAGGACGCATAGAGACAATTACCGTACGCAAGCGCTCAATACTGTCTTTCATCTGCTCGTGCAAGCGGGCCAAATCAGCCAATGCCTGGGGGTGATTCCCCTTTTCTATGCTTTGTTTGACCAAATTGACTAAAGCGGAAAGCATTACCGACGTAGAGCCAATTTCGTCATGTAAAGTTTTTGCCACGGCGCGTTTTTCCATTTCGCGCGCGGCGAGTAAAATTTGAGAAAATGTGCGGGCAGGAACACCCTCACGCATCAGGGAAAGATTTTCGCTTCGGCTCACCCAGCTGGAAATAGTACGAATTAGGCAAAGCACTTGCGACACTTTACCATCTTTTCCCGTTAGCGGAACCAACGTGGTTTGGCAGAGATCCTCTTGCGGTGTTTGGTCCATATTCCATTCATAATGGCACATTTGGCCACTAAACGCCTTGCGTAGCCAAGCCCCGTGAATGCCCCGGGCTTGGGTTAAATCCACAGGGATCTGTTGCGTCGTGGCGCAACACACCTCTGCCGGGCGGCCAAGCGCATGGAATAACAAAATCGTATGATACCGATCCGAAGCGGAAGCAAGTGGCGCAGCCAACCCTATATAATCCCCTGTTTTGGGGGAGAGATTGTAGCTTGTTTTGCGAGGACTGGAGCAAACTCTACCACTTCTCTCCGTTTTGGCGGAAAAAAGTTTAGCACACATAAACGGCCTCTTAATTATATTGTACTACACTTTTACTAATCATAGCTAGTATATCCGGGTTATGCACGCACACGGTTCTATTTTGATATAATAAAAGAGTATGGCACATACTTCCCAGCGCAAATCAAAATTGCTTTGGATCATAGGGCTAGCGTTGCTGGCGGCTTTTATCTTGGCCGCGGCTATATTTATGCGTTACATTCTCTCCGGCTTGCCCCCCGTATATGAAATGGAGGAATATACCCCCTCCCTCATCACCAAAGTATATGACCGCAACAACGAACTTATTCACGAATTTTCTATTGAAAAACGTAGCATGGTCCCGCTGGAAGAAATCCCGGTAGATTTGCAAAATGCCGTGGTAGCTATGGAAGACCGCAACTTTTTTTCCCATCCGGGGTTTTCCATCCGAGGCATTGTACGCGCCGGGCTCAACGACATGATGACCGGGCGTGCCAAGCAAGGGGCTTCTACCCTAACGCAACAACTATCGCGCGGGGTGTTTTTAACGCAAGAGAAAAAACTCATCCGCAAAATCCGCGAAATTATTTTAGCTATTCAAATAGAACATCAGTTTAGCAAACGCGAGATTTTACAATTGTATTTAAACCAAATCTACTTGGGGAGCGGTTCCTACGGGGTAAAAACTGCTGCAAAAAAATACTTTAATAAAGAACTTTCCGAAATTACCACCGGCGAAGCGGCCCTGCTGGTAGGGCTCATCCCGGCCCCTGGGCGGTACAACCCCTTTGCCAACCCCGAGTTGGCCAAACAACGCCGCGACTTAGTTCTAAGCGTTATGCGCGAGCAAAATTACATAACCAAAGAGGAATTCCAAAAAGCCAAGGCCGAGCCCATGCCCCAAAAACCGGCTCAAATAGAAGAAAACAAACCTGGTCAATATTTTATTGAGCACGTGCGGCGTATTTTGGAGCCCAAATACGGCATGGACGTATTGTGGAAAGGCGGGCTTAACATCTATACCACCTTGGATATTAAACAGCAAAAATTGGCCGAAGCAACCATGAATAAGTGGCTCTCCGAATTTGATGAACAAGTGGCCAAAGGGTTAGGAATTGAAATTGATCCCAACGATTCAGAGGCGGAAGCCATTAAAGAAACGGATGAAGAACAAACCCCCAGGAACCCATCGGATAACGCCCCCCGGTTACAAGGTGCCTTTATGGTGAGGGACGTAAAATCCGGCGCGGTACGGGTTATGGTAGGCGGCCGCGAATATGACGAAAGCAAATTCAACCGTGCTACCCAGGCCAAACGGCAACCCGGTTCTTCGTTTAAACCGTATGTGTGGATGGCGGCTTTGCAAAAGGGATATACCCCGGCTACGTTGGTAAAAGATTTGCCTACTATGTTCTATTACGACGGAAAAAATTGGAACGCCTTTGATGAAACTTCCGATTTGTACTCCTTGGATTTAGCCAAACAATCGTTTATTTCCAGCAAAGACTTCAACGTATGGGTACCCCAAAACTATGGCGGTAAGAGCGAAGGATGGATCACGCTGCGCAAAGGGCTTGAAAAATCCAAAAACTTAGTAGCGGTTAATTTAATTGATGCGGTTGGCATCCCGGAGGTAATCCGCGTGGCTCGCAAAGCCGGTATTACCGCCAATCTGCCGCGCGTGCCCGCTTTGGCCCTGGGGGTAAGTGTATTGCAAATGGATGAACATTTAGCCGCCCTTTCCACCTTCGCCAACGGTGGCATTCATACCGATAACTACTTTATTGAACGGGTAGAAGATGCCAATGGACGTATTTTAGAACAACATATCCCCATTGAACAGGCCGAGTTTACCCCCCAACATTCTTATTTGCTGATCAATATGATGAAAGGGGTTGTACAACGCGGCAGCGGGGCTTATGTAAACCGTATAGGCCGCCCCATTGCCGGGAAAACCGGTACTACCCAAAGCCACCGCGATATGTGGTTTGTAGGCATGACCCCCTACACGGCAGCGGCCGCTTGGATGGGGTATGACGACGATACATCCTATGAAAATGCGGCCCGCTTTACCGGTAGTACTACCGCCCGTTGGTGGACCGCTATTATGGAACAAATTTTAAAAGAAGAACCTAACGAAGATTTCCCTGTACCGGAAGGAATCTCTTTTGCTTACATCAATCCCCTAACAGGAAAACTGGCCACCCCGGCCGAACGCAACAAGATGTTAGAGGCCTTTATATCGGGCACAGAACCGCAAAGTTTCTAATGGTTTATGAAAAATTTTCCCCATTATTATGGCTTGCCTAATTTAGCCGCCAAAGCTTATTTTATTTGCCGGCACATACTCCCCGCACACCCAACCACCTTGTTCGTTAGCCAACAGGAACTGGACGACTTTGATTGTGCAGGGGAAGAATTTGCTACGCAGGGAACGCAAGTTCTTTCCTTCCCTTCAACAGACACCGGCCAAATGAATTTTTTACATCAGTTGCTTACCTCCCACAAAAATTGCTTAATCAGTGCCTCGTATGAAGATCTACTTACCCCTCTCCCGGATCCGCAAGACTTGCAAAACAAAACACGCACTCTATCCCGGGGGGACACGCTGCGCAGGCAGGACCTCTTAGACCTATTGGAAACATTAGGATATACCCGCGACGATTATGCCGAAACCCCCGGCCAATACGCCGCGCGCGGGAGCGTGGTGGATATTTTTTGCTTAAATCACCCTCAACCGATACGTTTGTATTTTGCCGGGAACCGTATTGAAGCCATTAGCTTATTTGATGTAGATACCCATAATACTTCTTCCCATTTGGATCAGGCCTTACTTTTACCACTGGCTTTTGAACAAAAAACAGCCGTTTTGGCCGATTATCTGAAACAAGCATTTTACGTATTTGATGAACCCGAAGCGGATTTTGATATAACAGCTTTTTCCCAGGGAGCCCTTTTTACTTTATTGCCCAGCGCGCAGGGAGCCGATTGCCATTTACGCGCCAATCTTCCTACCCACGGGAACACCTCATTGTTAGCGCAAGAAGCCAAACGCTTAGAACAAAAGAAGATTCATATTACTGTATGCTGCTTAAACCGGGGAGAATTGGACCGTTTGAGCGAATTTTTACAAGAATTTGATGTATTTAGCCGGGCTGAGTTTAAAATTTCCCCCCTAACGCAAGGTTTTATAGATGAAGAAAATAAATTGGCCTTTATTTGTTCTAACGAAATTTTTAACCGCCGTTTTAATACACATCACGCACTCAAACGGTTAGACATTGCGCAGGCCAAACGGGTACGGTTTAAAGAATTGCAAACAGGGGATTACGTGGTCCATCAAGATTACGGCATCGGCCGTTATTTAGGGCTGCAAGTAATGAATGCAACCGAAAACCCCACCGATTGTCTAGCCCTGGAATACCGCCGCGGGAGCCGCCTCTATGTGCCAATGTATGACTTTAAAAAAGTGCAAAAATATATTTCCGCCGGGGGTAAACGCCCCACCCTAGCCGTGCTGGGTGGAACCCGGTGGAAAGAAACAAAACAACACGTAAAGGAAGAGGCACAAAAAGCCGCCAAAGAAATTTTAAAATTGGAAGCTTTACGCCAAGCTACCCCGGCTCCGGTTACCCCTGGGGATGCACGCATAGAACAAGAATTTGCCGATTCCTTTCCTTATGAACTGACCCCGGGTCAACAGCAAGCGATTGCAGACACCCTGCACGATTTGGATTTATCAAAACCCATGGACCGCGTATTAGTGGGGGATGTGGGCTTTGGCAAAACCGAAGTAGCTATGCGTGCCGCTTTGAAAGTGGCCCTATCCGGGAAGCAAGTAATGGTATTGGTTCCCACTACTATTTTGGCGGATCAGCACTATAAAACTTTTTCCAAACGCTTGGCCGGGTTCCCCTTGCAAGTGCGTATGTTGTGCCGGTTTCAAACCGCAAAAGAACAAAAAACAGTCATCCAAGAACTTAAAAATGGCGTGTGCGATATCATCATTGGCACCCACCGATTGCTTAGCAAAGATATTGCTTTTAAAGAGTTGGGGCTCGTAATTATTGATGAAGAACACCGCTTTGGGGTGAAACAAAAAGACAAAATCCGCGCGGCCAGCTCCGGGGTACATTGCTTAATGCTCAGTGCCACCCCTATTCCCCGTACTCTTAATCAATCCCTTTCTTCATTGCGCGATATTTCCCTTATAGACACTCCCCCGCGAGGGCGCACTCCCATTAAAACCGTGGTAACGGCTTGGAGTGAAGAACTGGCCGGGGCCGCTATCAGCCAGGAACTCGCCCGCCAAGGGCAAGTGTATTACGTCTATAATACCGTGCGCGATATGCAAGAGCGGCTGGATTTTTTGCGCAAGTTGGTTCCACAGGCGCGTATCTGCATGGCGCATGGGCAAATGAACGAAAAAGAATTGGAACAAACACTATGGGATTTTAACCAGGGGAAATACGATGTATTGTTGGCCTCCACAATTATTGAATCCGGCATAGATATTACCAATGCCAATACACTCATTGTGGAAGACGCCCACCATTTTGGGCTCGCGCAACTTTACCAATTGCGCGGACGTATCGGCCGGGGAAGCCAAAAAGCGTATTGCTATTTGTTCCACCCGGATTGGCTGTTCAAAAATAACCCGGCAGAAGAAAATAACTATAAAGAATTAGCCGCGGTATATCTAAAAGACAAACCCACCGTAGACCCTACCGCAGAGGCCAAAGAACGCTTGGCCGCCCTCATGGAATTTGGGGAACTGGGCAGTGGGTTCCGTTTGGCCTTGCGGGATATGGAAATCCGTGGTGCAGGGGATCTATTGGGCGTTCGGCAACACGGTTATGTCAATGAAGTAGGGCTGTCTTTGTATTGTGATCTGGTAGCCGCTGAGGTAAAAAAATTAAAAGGCCAAGCCCCCCTGCGCAAATTGCAGGCCAAAGTCAATTTGCCGCTGACTTGTTTCATTCCACCCGATTATTTGCCGGATGAAGCCGAACGCTTAAAAACGTATAAAGAACTTATGGGGGCCGACCGCGCGCGCACCGCTGCTATTTTGGCTCGTCTTGCCGACCAATGCGGCCCGGTTCCACCGGAAATACACAATTTGGTTCAGATAATTGAACTGGCCAATCAAGCCGGGAATTTGGGAATTTACCAATTAGACTGGATAGCCCCCGCTTTGGAATTAAGTTTTATCCGGCACTTTGTGATGCCGGAGGAATTACCCCAGGCCTTGCTTACTCATTATGGGGCAGACAAAGTGCAATTCTTGCGTGCCAAAAACGGGTATGGGTTGCGGCTGGAATGTTCACCCAATACAGCTCCATTGCATTTTGCCCAACAAGCTCTTACCTTTTTAGAGACGCTGCTACCGATTCAAAAATGATATAGTATATGTATATGAAATTATGGGGTTTGCTTTTATTAGGGAGTATTAGCTTGGCGGCCTGCCAAAAAGAGCCGCCGCCGGCCCCTGTTGCCCCCGAAACCGCTGCACGTATCGGCACGGTAACCATTACAGAAGCGGATATTCAGGCCGCCACGGACTTACTGGATGCCAAAGATCAACAATTTGCACAAAATCCTATTGGCAAACAAAACTTGATCCAAATCCTCACGCGCGAAAAGCTAATCGAGCAAGACGCACGGGCAACCGGATTGGATAAATCGGAAGAGTTTGAACAGCTCCTGGCTGGGAAAAAAGAAGAATTGGACCGGATTTACGAACAATTCGCCACGGAAGCGCTGGAACGTTTGTGGTATGAGCAAAAGAGCAAAGAATTTACCCCCTCTGAAAAAGAAATCAAAGCTTATTTTGACCAGTACCCTTACGAAATGACCATTAAACAAATCATTTTAGATAATGCCCAAACGGCCGACCAAATGCTACGCGCACTGAAATCTTCCCCCGGCCGGTGGAATGAAGTCTCCCGCCAATACAATATTGCCCCGCAAAGTTTGCGTACCCTTACCTTTATGCCCGGGGAATATTTGGATAATTTAGAAGTCGTAGCCGCCAATTCTTCCGTTGGCAAAGTACAAGGGTTCTTTAAAACCGCTCAAGGATTTCATATAATAATGAAAACGAATGAAAAACGGCTTTCTTTCCAGGAAGCCAAGCCGCGTATTGAGCAAATACTCAAACATCGCAAGTTGGATCAACTGCTTGATGCGCTGAAATTAGATTATGAGGTGGTTATTTATGACAAAAACGAATAAACTTTTAGTGGCCCTGTTTGCAGTGGCACTAAGTGTGGGAGCTCAAGCCAAAGTAATGGAATCTTCCGTAGCTACTGTAAACGGAAAACCTGTGTTGGCTTCGGAATATGATGCTTACTTGCAAAGCGTAATTGAACAATATCAAGCCGCTGCCCCGCAAGTGCTCGACCGCCCGTACGCCAAAGATATACTGGGCAAAGAAGTATTGCAAGATTTAATTTCCAAAGAACTAATTTACCAGGCCGCACAAGAAGCCAAAATTACGGTAAAAGATTCTGAATTAGACGAAGGGCTTAACGAAATTAAATCCCGCTTTATCGTAGACGAAAAAACCGGCCAGCAAGATCCCAAAGGGGCCGACAAACGCTTTAACGAAGCACTTAAAAAACAAGGCATGACCTTAAAAACCTACAAAGCCAAACTCTCCAAAGAAATTGCCTCCCGCAAACTTTTGGAGCAAGAACTTCAAAAAACGATAAAACCGGTGGAAGAGGCAGATGCCAAGGCCTTGTATGACAACGTACAAGCCGTTCTTAAAAACAATACCAAAAAAATCAAAGAAATGGAAAAAGCCGACCCGCAACACCTCAAAGAAGTGCAAGCTATTGCCGCCAAACTACAGCAACTTTCGGCCGAGCAAGTGCGCGTGGGGCATATTTATTTAGCCACCACCAAAGATATGAGCGCCGCCGACGTAGCCAAAAAGGCAGAGCTGGCCAAAAAAATCAAAAAAGAAATTGATAACGGGATGGATTTCTCCACCGCGGTTAAAAACTATACCGAAGACCAACAGGCATTGGCCTCGGGTGGGGATATGATTTTGATTAAAGGCATTGCGCCCAAAGAAATTGATGCCAAGGCGTTTACGTTGGCCGTTGGAAAGGTCAGCGATCCTATTAAGACCGACGTGGGCTACCACATCATCAAAGTAAAAGAAAAACGCGCTGCCCGCACCATTGCCTTTGATGATATTAAAAACGACTTAGGCCAATACATTGCTCAAACCCGCGTATTGGAAGCACAAGCCAAATACCTAAGTTCTTTGGCAGACAAGGCAGACATCAAAGTAACTAAAGAATTTGAAGTGGATAAAGTACTTGCGGAAGAAGCAGCCAAACAGCAAGCTGCTACCAAAGAAGAAGTAAAACAGCCGCAAGCCAAGCAAATGAAATAAGTTTGATACTCCCCCACGCATGTGGGGGATTTTTTTATATGACAAAACCCCTCGTATTTATTACTGCCGGCGACCCTCTAGGCATTGGGCCAGAAATTGTAACCAAAGCGCTAAAGGACCCACGTGTCCAGCGCGCGTGCCGCCCGGTTGTAATTGGGGAACCTTATTCTTTAAAGCGGGCGGGATTTGTTCCAAACCTTGCCCCGCTTATTGAGTTGGATATTCCCATAAAATTAACCGCTACTCCGCGCCCCACTGCGATGGGCGGACGGGTAAGTTTCCAAGCAGTAGAAACGGGAATCAAACTGGCGTTACAAACCGGAGCTCCTTTAGTTACGGCCCCCATTTCCAAGCAAAGTTGGGCACTGGCTGGCGTCCCTTTTACCGGTCATACCGAGCTTTTACGTACCCGCACCGGGGCGGATGGGCTAATGATGTTTTGCGCCGGGAATATCCACTGTGCCCTAGTTACCGAACATTTTGCATTGGCAGATTTGCCTCGTTTGCTAACCAAAACGCGGGTGCAAAAATCAGCTATTCATTTTGTAGAAGCACTTCAAAGAAAGGGAATTAAAAAACCGCACATTATGCTTTGCGCGTTAAACCCACACGCCAGCGATAACGGCCAATTCGGCACGCAGGAAAACCGCGTATTGACCCCCACCGTACGTGCTTTACAAAAGCAAGGGCTTTTAATAGAGGGCCCCGTGCCCACGGATGCCGCGTGGTTAGCCCACTTACACGGAAAATGCAACGGCCTATTATGTATGTATCACGATCAAGCCCTCCTAGGGCTTAAACTGACCGCACAAGAACCTGCCGTTCATATCACAGCCGGGTTGCCGTTTTTGCGCACTTCCCCCGCCCACGGAACCGCGTTTGATATTGCCGGCAAAAATAAAGCCGACTCCCAAAGTATGGTATCGGCTGTGTTAACAGCTTGCACTACACTATAAGGCCCTCCATAAACCATCCAAATTTGGTAAAATGTATTTGTAGGTTTTTATGAGTAATATTTTGTATTTTGAGACGCTGGATTCCACCCAAACGTACCTCAAAGAACACGTAAACGAGTTGGACGATAAAACCGTCGTAACCACCGAAACGCAAACCGCAGGACGAGGCCGTTTTGACCGTCAATGGGTTTCCCAACCGGGCGGGTTGTATTTTTCGGTCCTGTTAAAACCTACTAAAATTGATTTTTTGGCAAATGTTACCCAGCTCATGGCCCTTTGTGTTTGCCAAGCGGCCGAGCAGTATGCCGTCCAGCCCAATTTAAAGTGGCCCAATGATGTACAAGTGGCCGGTAAAAAATTGTGCGGGATCTTAAGCGAAACCATTACGCAACAAGGTCGTATTACCGCATTGGTGGTGGGCGTGGGCGTAAATATAGCACAGCAAGATTTGTCGCACGTAGGGCAACCGGCTGTATCTTTACGTGAATTGGGCGTACATGTAGCCAAAGAAGATTTTTTGCAAGTAGTATTGAATTTGTTCTTTCAAAGTTACCCGGCCTTAGTAGCGGAAGGATTTCCTATAATCCGCTTGGCCTATAAAGAGCGGTTCCCCTTCTTAGGGAAACAAATTGTCGTTAAAAACGGCGCTTGCGCCGTAACGGGAATCGCACGCGATTTATCCCCTGCAGGTACGCTTTTGTTGCAAACCAAAGACGGACTCCAGGAGATTTTAATAGGAGACTTACTAGTATGAGTGAAAGTTTAATCGGGCAAGCCGTTAACATTACCCTGATTGGGATGTTGGTGGTTTTTGTGTTTTTGACGATTCTAGTTTTGATGATGTGGCTGTTGGGCTTAGGGGTGCGCACCTTGGAAAAATATTTCCCGCAAACCGTACCCGCCGTGGCCGACAATGCCCTTATTGCCGTGGCCATTGCCGCTGCTAAAAAATTTCAAGGTAAATAGGAGAAAAATTTATGAAAAAAATTAACTTTATGCTCACTGCGTTTCGCGACGGATTTCAATCTGTTTACGGGGCGCGTGTATTAACCAAAGACTTTATGCCCGCCGTAGAAGCGGCCAAACACGCCGGCATTAACCATATGGAATTTGGCGGCGGAGCACGTTTTCAGGCATTGTTCTTCTATTGCAATGAAAACGCCTTTGATATGATGGATACCTTCCGCACCACCGCCGGCCCGGATGCCAACTTGCAAACCTTGGCACGCGGGGTGAACGTGGTGGGCTTGGACAGCCAATCTTCGGACGTTATCAAAGCACATGCGCAACTCTTTAAAAAACACGGCACTACCACCATCCGCAACTTTGATGCTTTAAACGACGTAAACAATTTAATCTATTCCGGTAAATGCATCCACGAAGCCGGCCTCAAACACGAAGTGTGCGTAACCATGATGTCCTTGCCTCCGGGCTGGGATACCACCGGCAAAATCCACAACGAGATTTTTTACGAAAAAATCTTACGCCAAATTTTAGATTCCGGCGTTCCGTTTGATTCCGTGTGCTTTAAAGATGCTTCCGGCACTTCTACCCCGCACACCGTAGGCAAAACCATGGCTATGGCGCGCAAGTTGCTACCTAAAGGCACCAAAATTGTATTTCACACACACGAAACGGCCGGCAATTCCATTGCTTGTTGTTTAGCCGCTATTGAAAACGGTGCGGACTCTTTAGACTTGTCCATGCAACCTGTTTCCGGTGGCACCTGCCAACCTGATATTTTGACTATGTGGCACGCTTTACGCGGAACCGAATACACCTTGGATATTGACCCGCACAAAATCCAAGAAGCAGAAAATGTATTCAAAGAATGTATGGCTAAATACTTCTTACCGCCCGAAGCCACTTCCGTCAACCCGATTATTCCGTTCTCCCCGCTGCCCGGTGGTGCCTTGACCGCCAATACGCAGATGATGCGCGACAACGGCACCTTTGACAAATTCCCCGAAGTGGTTAAAGCAATGGGCGAATGCGTAAAACTGGGTGGATTTGGGACTTCGGTAACCCCGGTTTCACAATTCTATTTCCAACAAGCATATTCCAACGTAATGGCCGGTCCGTGGAAGAAAATTACCCCCGGTTACGGCAAAATGGTGCTGGGGTATTTTGGTAAAACCCCCGTGGAGCCGGACCCGAAAGTCGTTAAAATTGCCAGCGAACAGTTGGGCTTGGAACCGACAAAGAAAACGGTTTTGGAAATTAACAACGCAGACCCCAAGAAAGGTCTCAAAGTGGCGGAAGCCAAACTTAAAGAAGCCGGCTTGCCTGTTACGGATGAAAATAAATTCATCGTGGCTACCTGCGCCGACAAAGGTATTTTGTATTTGAAAGGCGAAGCCAAAGTCAACGGTATCCGCTGGGCTGCCGATGCCAAAAAAGCATCTGCCGCGGCTGATACAGGTGCTGTAAAAGTAACCGTCAACGGCCAAGCGTACGAAGTTATCTTTGATGGCGACAACGCCGCCACCGTCAACGGAAAACGCTACGATATCTCTACCGCCGCCAGTGATGCCAAGGCCCCGGCCAAAGCCGCTGCCAGTGGCAATGGTGCTACCGTAAAAGCCCCCGTTCCGGGTGCGGTACTTCGCTTTAGCGTAAAAGATGGAGACTCCGTAGCCGAAGGGCAAGAAATCATCGTTCTGGAAGCGATGAAGATGGAAACCCCGGTTGCCGCTCCGGCCGCTGGTGTCATTCACTTTAACGTTAAGCAGGGTGACCAAGTGCAAACCGGCCACACCTTGGCAGAGATTAAATAGGAGGCACTATGGACTTTGCACAAGCATTTAGTCAAATCTGGCAAACCACCGGCATCCACATGATGGTGTGGCAACAAGCCGTAATGATTGTGGTGTGTTGTTTCCTCCTATGGTTAGGGATTAAAAAGCAATTTGAACCGCTTTTGTTGGTTCCGATTGCCTTTGGTGGTATCCTGGCCAACATTCCCATGCCGCCCGGTGAAATGATTGCCGAAGCTAACGGCTTCTTAGGAATCGTGTTTAATGCCGGTATCAACACGGGGTTGTTCCCGCTGTTCATCTTTATGGCCGTAGGCGCAATGACGGACTTCGGCCCGTTAATTGCCAACCCTAAAATGGCTTTGTTGGGCGGAGCTGCACAGTTTGGTATTTTTGCTACCTTGCTCGGTGCCGTTGCTCTTTCCTATATCTATATTGGCGACAAACAACTTTTTGCCTTCGGGCTTAAAGAAGCCGCATCCATTGGTATTATTGGCGGAGCGGACGGACCGACCTCCATCTATTTAACCGCGCGTTTAGCCCCACAATTATTGGGTTCTATTGCGGTAGCGGCCTATTCGTACATGGCCTTGGTACCGGTTATCCAACCGCCCATTATGAAACTATTGACCACGGATGCCGAACGCAAAATCCGTATGACGCAGTTGCGCCCTGTTTCCAAACGGGAAAAAATCTTGTTCCCACTGGTCATTCTCATTTTGTGCGCACTCTTGTTACCGTCTGCGGCTCCTTTAATCGGCTGTTTGACGTTTGGTAATTTGGTCAAAGAATCCGGCGTGGCCGAACGCTTATCCAAAACCTTGCAAAACGAATTTTGCAATATTGTGACCATTTTACTGGGATTATCGGTCGGTTCTAAATTGCAATACGATCACTTCCTCACCACAGAAACATTAGGTATTTTGGCACTAGGGATTGTGGCTTTCTCAGTAGCTACCGCGTCAGGTGTGTTACTTGCCAAGCTGATGAACGTATTTTCCAAAGAAAAAATCAACCCTCTTATTGGTTCTGCCGGCGTTTCTGCCGTGCCGATGGCTGCACGTGTATCCAATAAAGTGGGCTTGGAATACGACAAACAAAACTACCTGCTTATGCATGCTATGGGCCCCAACGTGGCCGGTGTAATTGGTAGTGCAGTAGCGGCCGGTGTGCTTTTGGCTCTATTGGGAAAATAATTAGTTTATAACAAAACGGGCAGCTACCGGCTGCCCGTTTTTTTATGGATATTGAGTCTTATTATTTTGCCCAATGATTGCTTTGGAATAAACTGGTTACGCTTTTATCCAGGGCTAGTACTTCTTGTTCTAAGCGTGCGTACTCTTCGCTAGTTTTATCTAAAGAACTCTCTAACCCTTTGCTACGGTCGTGGCGCAAAAATCCTTCCGGGGTAATCAACGCCAAATTTCCCCCTTCCGTTATAAATGCACGGTGCGTAATGTGTGGGTTTAAACCATCCACCCCCAAAGCAGAGAACGGTTCCGTTAGATTCAACAAATGGAATAAAGTGGGGATTAAATCCAATTGCGATACCGGATATTGGATTGTACGCGGTGCTAAAAACCCGGGGGCGTAAATCACAAACGGGATACGGAATTTTTGATAAATATCATCCCCTTTTTGCGCCAATCCCAACGTATGATCTGCCACAAACATAAAGATGGTATCTTCTAGCCATCCTTCTTGGCGGGCACGTTCAATAAGTTTGCCGATGGAATAATCCGCATAAAACAATGTATTTAGATATTTATTTTCCTCACTGGTACGCGGATATTTTTCAAATTGTTTTGTCGTAGAATTAAACGGAGTGTGTGTCGTCCCGGTAAAGGTGAAAATGAAAAAGGGCTTTGAGGCCGCGTGAGCTTGGGCTGCTTTATCCGCCGCGGATTGCAATAAATCATAATCATAACCAAAATCTTGCTCCGCTTGGTAGTTCATGAGTTGAGGCAGATCTTCCATTCCATAACTTTCTTCAAATTTAAAAATATGTTCGGCCATACTGCACATTTGGTAGGAACTGCGCAGAGAAGATTGCATAAATGCCGTATAATATCCCCGTTGCCGCAATACGCGTGCCACGGATGTAATAGCATTCAGCTCCAACCCGTCGGAAAATTGCCCAATTCCCGGCACCAACGGCACCCCTGCAAAACTGGCCCCAATACCAAAAATACTACGTACCCCTACGGCATACGCATTGGTGAACATTACCCCCTGGCGCGCCAAATTATCAAAGTTAGGGGTTACTCCATATTGATTGTTTCCATATGCATCTATGTAGCGCGGCGTCCAACTTTCCATTAGCACTACAAATACGTTACGGGGTTGAAGCGGTTTTTGCGTTTTAACCGCGCGCAACAACGGATAATCCGGGTCGGTAAACGTTTCCTGCGGGGAAGATAACAATTCTTGCGCAATAGCCCAAGCTTGTTCCTTGGGCAATGGATTTTGAATTTGCGCTTGCCCCCGGCGCAAGGAATGATAGGCAGAAAAAACTCCGTTGCTCATAAGCACGCCTTGGGCGGTGCTGGTGGACAATTGATTAAGCGAACGCGTGGAAAGGGCCTTGCCGTGTAACCGCCCGCGAATTCCCAGAAATACTACCGCCACCGCACACAAAATAGCTACTATACTTTTCCAGGCCGCTTGCGGAGTAGGTTTATAGAAACGGTTAATGAGCATAAATCCAAGTTTGATAAAACCTGCAGCAAACCCCGCCAAGAGTAAAAATGCCCACCAATAACCAGTTAACGCATAACGGACTAAAAAGCCAATTTCATTTTTGATGTAAAGGAGTTCTTCTGCCATATGACGCTTGGCTTCGGGGAAATATACAAAATCAGATACCAGCACACAAACAAAAAATACCACAAGCAAGCACCAATATACATGTAACGCTTTAAGATGCTTGGCGGAACGCACGGGTAACCACAACAATACAAATACAGGTATTCCAAACAAAAAAATGGTAGATGTATCAAATAAAAGGCCCCAACCAAAGGCACCCATGGTTTCTGAAGTACTTAGCGTTTGAAATACGGGGTGATATACCAGCCAAATAGCCAAGCGCATCAACATAAACAAACCCAGCAAAAACAGAAAATAGCCGAACCAACAACGAAATTTAAAAGAAAAATCTTGTGATAATTTCATAGGACTATTTTACTCCGTATTTAGAACATAGTTTGTTTAGCGGGCATTCCTCACACTGCGGTTTACGCGCAGAGCAGATGCCGCGGCCGTGTAAAATAAGCGCAATAGCAATCCAACCCCAATATTCGTAGGGAATAATCTTAGTAAGGTCCCGCTCTATTTTAACGGGGTCCGTATTTTTGGTAAGCCCCAAGCGAAACGCTAGGCGCTTGACGTGCGTATCCACCACGATACCGGCAGGTTTTTTAAAATAATCACCCAGCATTACATTGGCGGTCTTGCGCGCTACACCCCGCAGGGTAAGCAAATCTTCCATCGTCCGCGGCACTTTGCCATCGTATACTTCGCAAATACGTTTGGACATTTCAATCAGAGAAAGTGCTTTACTATGATAAAACCCTGCGGAATGAATAATTTTTTCTACATCTTTAATATCCGCTTGGGCTAAATCATATACGGTAGGATATTTTTTAAATAAATGAGGGGTAATGGTGTTGACGCGTGCGTCTGTGCATTGGGCCGATAAAATAACCGCGCATAACAACTCCCACGCGTTTTTGTGATGCAAAGGAATCACGTGCTTGGGATATTGTTTTTTAAGCGCTTTTAATAAGGGCAAAATATCTTTTTTAGCAGGCATGCAATTTGCTCCACCCATAACAGCCCAGCAAAATAATCAAATTGACTAAAATAACCGTAGCCCCGGAAGGAATATCAAAAATGAACGAGAAGTAAATCCCGGCCCACACACTAGTCGCACCAAAACACGCTGCCCATCCTAATACTTGCTTGAATGTGCGGGAAATAAGCAATGCAGAAACCGGTGGAATGATGAGCAATGCCGAAATAAGGAAGATCCCCACCACTTTGAAAGCCAACACAACTGCCACGGAAGTAATCATCACCAACCCCAATTGCACCGTGTGCACGGGGATACCGCGGGTATGTGCAAAGGGCTCGTCAAAACAAGCCGAAACCAAACAGCGGTAAAACAATTTTAGCCCTACCAAAACAACCAGCAGCAAAATACCGCATAGAACGGCCTCTGACGTAGAAACAGTTAAAATGCTACCAAACAAATATCCCAACAAATCGGTATTAAATCCACCGGCAAGTGCTGTTAGTAGAAGCCCTATGGCCAACCCGGCCGCGCTGACTATACCGATAGCAGCGTCGCCGTAAATTTTAAATTTTTGCGTAAGTTTCATGATCCCCGCACTGGCCGCCATCACAATAGGGATGGATACATACACCGGGGAAGTGGCCGTTAATAACGCAAGGGCTACCCCGGTTAAACAAACATGGCTCATTCCGTCGCCAATCAAAGAAAGTCGTTTAAGCACCAAAAATACCCCTAGCAACGCGCAAGACACCGCCACCAATGTACCGGCCATAAGCCCGCGCTGCACAAAACCGTAGCTTAAAAACTCAAGCATGGTTCCCTCCGTGGGCACACTCTTGGCAATCTTCCCCCAGTGGGCAATGCCCGTGGTGATTGTGCAAATGATCAATCGTGTGTTGAGCAAACGGACCCAGCTGTTTGGCAACCGCCGCACTGTGGCAAAACTCTTGCTTGGTGCCAAAGAAAATGACCGTTTTGTCTATATACATAAATTTGGAAATATGTTTACCCACTTCGCCGGTATCGTGCGTAATGAGCAAAATGGTTACACCCTGCTGTTTGTTAAGTTCGCCCAGCAGGTCAAAAAACATTTCGCGCGATTGAGCATCCAAAGCAGTGGAGGGCTCATCTAAAATTAAAATTTCCGGGTTACTTACTAAGGCACGCGCCAACAAAACACGTTGTTGCTGCCCGATGGACAAATCGTGAAAAATAGTGCCCGCGTATTGGCGCGTGTGGGTTTTTTGCATGGCTTCGTGTACTTGTTTCAGCTCCCCTACGCTCACCCCGCTGCCGCGTTGCGCTAGCCCCATCAGCACTACTTCTTGCGCCGATATAGGGAAACGGCTCTGCGAAACCGGGCTCTTTTGTGCCAAGTAACCGATTTTGTGCCAAGCACGAAATTGTTCTAAGGGCGTATCAAACAAAAAGATTTTCCCGCGCCCCTTTTCCAATCCTAACAAAAGTTTTAATAGCGTGGTTTTCCCCCCGCCGTTGGGGCCGATAATGCCCACGTAATCCCCGCGCTGCACGTCAAAGGAAACATTTTCCAACACGGGCACGCGGGTATAAGCAAAATGTAAATTTTCGGCTCTTAAGGCGCTGGGCATTGCAACCCCCTTTTTAAACTTTCCAAATTGCGGTGCATTAATTCCGCATACGTAACGTTATGATTAAAATCTTCTTTAGAAATATGTTCAACGGGGTAAAGCGGCAAAATTTGCGCGCCTGTTTCCTGCGCCACGGTTTGCGCCAGGCGCGGGGAAAGCGTATCCTCCGTAAAAATAGCGGAAACATTACTTTCCTTGATTTGTTTTATCAATTGCGCTAGTTTTTTGGCGGAATGTTCCCCTTCGTGGCTGGTGCCCGATAAAGCAGTAAGTTGTAAGTGATAAGCATCTGCTAAATTTTTAAAAGCCAAGTGCCCCACGTGCACCACCCGGCGGGAACGACAACGAGCAAGCGCGGTTTGGAAAGCACTGTTAAGCTGATCCATTTCCCGGTTAAACTTTGCCAAATTCTTCTCAAAAATTTCTTTGCGGGCGGGAGCTATATCTTCTAAAACCTGCGCTATTTGTGCGGCTAAAATTTTGGCATTATCAAACGTCATCCAGATGTGCGGGTCCGCCCCGGCAGGAACCGTACTGGCCAATTGAACCAAGCGCGTTTGTACACCGGCCGCTTTGGCTAAATCTGCCGCCCAGGGTTCCAGCTCATCGGAAACATAGATAAAAGCAGCCGCTTGCTTTAATGTCAAAAGTGCCCCGGGGGTGGGCTCAAACGCATGCGGTTCTGCGCCGGGTGGCAAAAGCATTTGCACCGATACGTTACCCCCGGCCAGCTGTTGGGTAATTGTATAAGGCACATAACCGGACGTAAGCACCACAGGGGTATTGGCCATTTGGGCTTTTTTAGACGGAAATAACAACACCCCTAGCACAACCGCTATCGCTAAAAATAAAATCCAAAATACGTACTTGCGCATAGGTATATTATACGATTTTAGCCCGACACGGGCAAAACCCAACCTTGTAATTTACTATAATTTACAAAAGGAGCTTGTATGAGTTATTTTTTAGCATTCTGCTTGGCCCTGTGTTGGGGAACTGCGTTTTTGGCCTCTAAAAATATTGTGGAAGTGTTACCGCCTTGTTGGGGAACATTTTACCGTGTACTGGCCGGATTGTTGTTTTTTGTGGTACTTTTTGGGGTGCGGCGCGCGCCGTTTAAATGCCCCGTGCGTGAGCTATGGCGCCCGTGGACGATTAGTTTTTTGTTGATTTTATTACCCTTTGCGGCACTCTCTTGGGGGATTCAGTACACAGCTCCCACGGTGGCAGGCATTTTTAACGGCACCGTACCAATATGGAGTTTTTTGGCCGGAGCAATTATTTTAAAAGGAGTGGACCGCTTTACCTGGCGCCGGGCCGCCGGCGTGCTGATTGGACTTGTGGGACTACTTATTATTATGCGGCCACAATGGCAGGCCGCGCTGCAAATACCCACCGGAAAAATGGCCCTTTACGGTTACGGGGCCCTGTTGGTAATGGCACTCTCGTACGGGCTTGGCAACGTGCTCACCAAAAAAATTATGGTGGATCATACTCGCCTGGCTTGGCAGGCCAACACCTTTCATCAATATCTTTTTGCGGCGGTTATTTTGTGTGCCTTGGCATTGCTAACCGAACCTACCCCCGCTTTGACGGTATTTAATACAAAGCTGGTACTTTCTATTATAAGTGCCGGGGTTTTTTCTTCAGCAGTAGCGTTTTTGCTGATGATAGCTTTAATACGCAGATGGGGTGCCACGCGCATGGCCTCTGTAACGTATTTTAGCCCAATTATTGCCATGGGAACGGATATTCTATTCCGGGGGCGAACCCCCCATTTACCCGAAGTAGTGGGAATGGTTTTGATTTTTGTCAGCTTGTGGCTAATTCAAAAGAAAGTGAAAAGTTAGTACGCCTTGTTTACCAATAACCCCCGCCTTCCGCAGGGTTTTTGGGGGATCCTTTCGGGCAATGGGTACCTATACAGTAGGAACCATTGTAATAAGTGGTACCTACACAACCTTGAGGGCCGTTTGCTTCACAAACAGATCCATTATCAAATCGAGCATAATCACAAGAAAGCTTGGTCCCTTCTGCGTGGCAAATGGATCCGTGATCGTATTTGGAGTTTCCACACCCTCCATATTTATTAGAAAAACATTCCGACTTGTTGTCATATGTGCTGCGGCCGCAACCAAATCCATTGGTATTTTCTATTTCGTTAAAACATTTGGAATTATCATAATAACTATCTTCCGAATATTTGTCACTTCCACCGCAACTGGTAGTACTGGCAGAATTAGCGGCTGAATAAACGTGACATTCCGAATCTTTAAACTTACTCTTAAAACACCCTGCCTCAGCATCGGCGTTGCAAGTAGATTCCTCATTGAATTGCGAATGGGCACAACCGTTTTTGTCATTTCCGTTACACGTGGCTCCTTCCGCCACGATGTTTTGGCAACCACCAGTTTGCGTGGTTTCGCAAGTATCCCCTTCCGTTAGCGTAATCCCGGACTCGTTAACATATGCTTCCGTCAGAGTGCCGTCTTTTTCACTTCCTTGCAAAATGTACGTATCATACCCTTGGGTGATACTCCCTTTTAATTTGGTACCGCCCAAAGTCTGACACAACCAAGCGGCAGTTCTATCTTTTTTCTTTGCTTCACAATGAATGTTAGCGGGGAATTGGTCGCTATGATTTTGGTACACAATATAATTGTTGTTAAGCCCTTCCTGCTGGGAGAAGAGATAACTAAACTTAGGGGTTACGTGCAGTTGAAAAGTAGCTCCGGTTGGATATGCATCCAAACCCCGCACGTCCAGCTGAGCTAGTGCATCTGCATAGTGCCCGTGCGACAAAAAATACATTTCATTACTGGCGCTAAGCGCACGCGCAATAGGGAACAAGGCAACGTAGCGGCTTTTGGAAGACGTACGTTGATATTGCACCACTCCCGCCACTGTTAAAAGTGCCAGCATTAAAACAACAACTAACAACTCTATTAAGGTAAAACCCAGGGAATCCCTTTTGCACGCGTGAAACATTTTAACAATATCCTGACTTTAAAACCTACTACTTAAAAATGAGTACGTGTTTATTCTATCAAATTTTTGCCGGCAATGGAAATACGCCCAACGGAAGTGAAATTTAAAGGGCTAGATAAGAGCATTTAAATTGGGCAAAAAAATCCCCGGGCTAAACCCGGGGAATATTTTTATCCGGCACAAGTTAGACCAGAAGTAGAAAAACCAGCTGCCTGTGCTGCTGTTTTTTCTTGTGTAGTACACGCACGCCATGTTTTTCTAGTGGCATCGTCACCTGCTTCTGCCGGTAAGCCAGAAGGGCAGTAACTAAATGAGGTGTTATTATTCTTTCCCGTACAATAGGAGGTTGAATCGTAAGTGGTTTCCGTACTTTTTGGGCATGTGCCGGAAGCCCAAGCTTCACAAACCGATCCGTTTCTAAACGTACTTTTATCGCACGCGTTATTTCCTCTTGCTATACAACGCGAAGCATCAAAAACAGAGTTTCCACATCCCCCTTTGGTACTTGAGGTACATGTAGAACCTTCTTGATACCAACTGCGTCCACAACCGAAAGAAGAAGTGGAGTCATTAATACATTCGGCACCATAATATTGTGCAGAATGGTCTCCGTTGGGCGTTGTATCCACCCTGCCCCCTTTGTCATCCCCGCCACAAGCGGTATCTTTTGCTTGGGTACCACTGTTTTCATTCACAATACATTGAGCCCCATTGGTAAAAGTATTGTATTGACATCCGGCCTTCGGTGTCCCTGCTGCATCCACATCCCCCGCTATACAAATCGCTCTGTCGTCAAAAGCGGAATTAGCACAACCCTGGTTCCCACTTAATGCGGTACACGTCGTATCTTCCCCACTGGCATCCACGTATTGGCACCCATTGGTTACGGAAGTAGTACAAGTATCCCCTTCCTCAAGTGTTAGAGGTTCATCCGTGGTTCCTGTCTTATCGTCTTCATAGTGAACCGGTTCATGCGGTTCTTCAATAGGTCCGTTAAAAACAACGTCTCCCCCACTTAAAGAATAAGCAATATACCCCGATTGAGTAGCGCAGCCATCTACCTCAATCCCTCCAAGTGCATTGGCACACAACCAAATGGCTCTATCGTCATCCTCTTTGGCTTCACAAAAAGTTTGAGCGGGGCACACGCCCTTGGATTGATACATTACATAACTATTGTTTAATCCCGCTTGGCTAACACGTACATAGCCCTTTACATGATCGGCCACCACGGTGGTTCCTTCTTCAACATTGGTTGATATAGGTAAGGAATTCAAATTGTTTGTATAATGGCGGTTCATCGCGTAGAAAACCTCTTCCCCTTTATGAATGCCTTGTGCAACAGGAATCAGCGTATGATAACGACTTTTTAACACCGCCCGTTGATAAGCCGGCATGGCAAAAGCAGCCAATGTGGCGATAATGATCACTACTACCAACAATTCCGTAAGTGTAAAACCTTTACTAGTCACAATAAAACCTCCTCTGAATTTCCTACTAAGTGTAGTATAGCATAAAAATAAATCAAACAAAAATTTTTTCAAAATTCTAATTAATTTTTTAACTTGTGTTAGGCCACAAATATGCTAAAATGTATTTGGTAGATTTTGCATCATTTTATCGTACGTGAAATTAAAATAGGGGAAACAGGGTTATGGCAAACAATTTATCATCAAGCTCGCTACTTAAACCGCTGGTGCGGGACCGCCAAACTGAAGCGGATGTTCCGTCGGGATACGGAAAAACGGAAAGCTATCTTTTACCAAAAGACCCGGCTTGGATGTTTTTATTTTGGGAAATTACATCCAGCACGCTGGAGTATATCCAAAGCCAATATGGCGCCGAAACCCTCAAACATGCACGCACCATTATCCGCTTGCACGATGTAACAAACGTGGATTATTTTACGGGGTCTAACTCGGTAAAATACTATGATATGCCGGTGCTTTTTGAAGCCAAAAGTTGGTACATCAACGCCCCGCAAGCCGGCCGCGCGTACATTGCCGATTTAGGATATTTAACAGCGGACGGACAATTTATCTTGGTCACGCGCAGCAATATGACCACGTTGCCCCCCGGAAAAATTTCCAACATCATTGACGATAAATGGATGATTGTGGAAGGCGATTTCCAAAAATTGCTTAAACTTTCCGGCGCGGACTACATTGGCATGGGTTCCAGCGAACTGATGCAAGTAGTGGGCCAACGCTGGAAATTGACCGAGTTGACTACCTCGGGTGCACCCACTTCGTGGTCTTCGTTTGCGTTGCATTTGGATAAAGTGCAAGACGAAGATATTTGGCTCAACGCCGATTGCGAAATTATCATTTACGGTTCTGCTTCCAAAAATGCCCTGGTTACCATTAACGGCAAAGAAATTGAACTCAAAGACGGTAAATTTACCATCCACCAGCATTTAAACGCCGGGGATGTAATTGATTTGCCTATTCACGCACGCAACAACGCCGGCAACAAAACACGCCACGTGAATATCAAAGCCGTACGGGAACAGGGGAAATAACATGGGACAAGAAAAGGGTTACTTGGCGCTTGTATTACATGCGCACCTACCATTTATCAAACACCCGGAATACCCGGATTTTTTAGAAGAAGATTGGTTTTACGAAGCCATGGTGGAAACGTACATCCCGCTGCTTAGCGTATTTGAAAAGCTAACGGAAGAAGGGTGTGATTTCCGGCTGACCATGTCGCTCACGCCGCCCTTGTGCAACATGATGGAAGACCCGTTACTTATTGAACGCTTCCGTCATTATTTAAACCAACGGGCTGAACTTTCCGCCAAAGAAATAGAACGTACCCGCGGTACGGAATTTGAAGGCGTTGCGGGCATGTATTACGACAAATTCCGCCGCTACCAAGATTTATTTGAAAACCGCTATCACGGCCATGTGCTGCAAGGGTTTAAAAAATTCCAAGATATGGGCAAGCTGGAAATTATTACCTGCTGTGCCACACACGGATATTTGCCCTTGATGGTGCATAAAGAAAGTGTCAACGCACAAATTAAAATTGCCGCACACGATTACCGCAGCCGCTTTGGCAAAAATCCGCGCGGGATTTGGTTGGCCGAGTGTGCCTACAACCCGGGCGACGATAAATTCTTGCGCGAGGAAGGCATCCGCTTTTTCTTTACCGAGGCCCACGGCATTTTGCACGGAACTCCGCGCCCCAAATACGGCGTGTATGCCCCGGTATATTGTCCGCAAACCGGCGTAGCCGCTTTTGCGCGCGATATGGAATCGGCCCAACAAGTATGGAGTGCCCAAACCGGCTACCCCGGCGATCACCGCTACCGCGAATTCTACCGCGACTTGGGTTACGATTTGGATTACGATTATATTAGACCCTACCTCCATTCCGACGGCGTACGCCGCAACATCGGTATGAAATATCATAAAATTACCGGCAAAGTGGGGCTGAACCAAAAACAGGCCTACAACCCCTGGGAAGCGCGCGAAGTAGCCGCTCAACACGCCGGAAACTTTATGTTCAACCGCCAACAGCAAATTAAATATTTAAGCACCATTTTAGATCGCAAACCGTTGGTAGTATCCATGTATGACGCCGAATTATACGGCCACTGGTGGTATGAAGGCATTGATTTCTTGGAATTTTTGTTCAAAAAAATCTATTACGATCAAGACGAAATCAAACTCATTACCCCCATGGAATATTTGCAAATGTATCCGGAAAACCAAATGGTGCAACCGTCCATGTCTTCTTGGGGAGATAAGGGCTACCACGATGTGTGGCTCAACAGCGGTAACGATTGGATTTACCGGCACCTGATTAAATCTTCCGAGCGGATGACCCAACTGGCCAACCGTTTCCCGGATGCGCAAGGTTTACTACGCCGGGCGCTCAATCAATTAGCGCGCGAGTTGGTGCTGATGCAATCGTCCGACTGGGCCTTCCTGATGACTACCGGAACCGCCAAGGAATATTCCACCAAGCGCACGAAAGATCATATCAAACGTTTCAATGAGCTCTACGAACAAATTATCGGCAACCGTATTGATGAAGGATATGTGTATAGCTTGGAAATGCGCGATTCTATCTTCCAACAAATTGATTACCGCGCGTATTTGTCTGTTGAGAAAGACAAAATACTGGCCAAGTATTAAACCTTATCACAAAGCGCCCCCGGCATAAACCGGGGGCGTTTAAATTTGAGTGAATCTTTAATTAGCAAGTTTTTCCCGGTTTGTCCGTGCACTCGGCCCAAACCCCACCACCTTCTTTAGGGGTTCCTACAGGGCAGAAACCTGTTTGACTGCTGCAATAGCTGGTTCCATCATAATTGGAAGGTACACCGCAGGAATCGGCAGAGTTGGCATAGCATACAGAACCGTTTTTAAACGTAGAATCTGTACATCCTCCAACCTCCCCATAGCAAAAAGAAGCATTAAAATCAGATCCCGTACAATTCGCGCGTGTAGAAATACAATAAGAGCCACTCCTAAATTTAGAACTATTACAGCTGTAAATTGATCCGCTGGTTTTCCCTTTTTTATTATTACAATAAGATTGGTTGGTATATGTAGCCCCGTTGCACGTATAGGCGCCGGTTGCTTCGCAAAAAGATTTGTTATCGTACGTCGCTTGCGCTCCGCCACAAGAATAAGCATGCCCTGCATAGCACGCACTGCCATTGGAAACTGTGGGCTTAGTACATGTGGTAGCTTGGGTAGTTTTGCAGCTATCCCCATTTGTTAAAACAAGGTTGTTATCGCCATTAAATTGCTTGGGGATCCAGCCGTCCCCGTCGCCCATCAAAGCATAAGCGGTATAGCCCGTTGTAATGGCGCGCGGCAGTTTTTCCCCGCCCAGAGCTGCTTCACAAAGCCAGTTGGCAAGCTCATTGCCTGTTTGGGCCTCACAGTGAATTTCCCCGGGGAAATTGTCGCTATGGTTTTGCCATACTACATACAAGTTGGGTAAATTTTCCTTGCCTACTACCACATAAGCGAAATCCAAATTATCTTTTATCTGAACTTGCGTTCCATCCTCCAACGTAACAGATGCACCTGTAACGCCATCCAAATCAAGCGGCAAATCCCCAAAATTATTGCTGTAGCGATTGTTTTCTAAATAGTAAGATTCTTGCGCCTCGTGCACGCTTCTTCCCAGGGGCATCAATGCCGAAAACCGACTTTTGAGTACACTCTTTTGATATTGCGGCACCGCCACGGCGGCCAGGATGCCAATAATTAAAACTACTACTAACAGTTCAATCAGCGTGAACCCGCCGTTATGACATAAAGATGTCATTCCAAACTTGATTTGGAATCTTCCACGCACGTTGTTTGCAAACAGCAACGGCAAGCGTTGAAGATCCTGAATCAAGTTCAGGATGACTTTATAAATATATTTTGTTAATTTCATACTTTACCTTCCTATATTAAAATTTTTTCAAAAGGCCTTCTCTTATTATACCACACTCCTCCCGCAACTTGTTAAGCTTTTTTTAATTTAAGCCATTTTACTTTTGGATACCCAGGCCTTAAGACCTAGATGCGTTTAGGTCTTAAGACCCTCGTTTTTTTGCTACGTTACTGCTATAGTATGAGTATGAAAACATATATTCCACTGTTACTGACTTTATTGTTCATCGGCAGCGCGGCTAGCCCGGCGTTTGCCCAGGTAAAACCGCCTATGAAATCTATGCGGAGAATATCCCAGGAAAAACTGGATGCCCGCATAGCTGGATCTATTGCGAGACGGGAAAGACGGCAGTTAAGACAACAAAGACGGCAAGCCCATGAAATAATGGTTACCCGTCAAAAAAACCCAGCCAAACAGATCCTCAATAGAAGAGCCGCCTACGAAGCTCTGCGTGAGGCCGCCTTAAAGGAACTCGCGTCTCAACAACAAGCTTCCACGCAGATATCCAAGGTAGGAACCGCCAATACAAGTGTGGGTACAAATTTTTACTATGAACCCATTGGAGAAGCCAACCCTCCTGTTGCCTTTGCTACAAATACACTGCAGTATTTGCATGATCATCCGCATAGACCTAATTTCTTATTAAAAGAAATTTTAAAAACAGACGGAGTGGATGCAGCTTTGGTCACTAAAATCAAGCAGGCGTTAAATCGTCCGGAGATCTCTGTAACGGATGCTGATTTGTCGGCTGCGCTTCAAGAAGCTTATGTTCAATATCAGGTTATTTTGGATTTGGCCAAAAGCGATCCTTTGGTGATTGAAACCGTAAACATCTACGAAAATTTAGCGCAAGAATATCAACAATTCGCCCAGAAAAATAATCGGGGCCCTGTCTTCAACAATGTATGGGAAAGAGACTTATACAACCGAGTAGAAATTATTCTCTACAACAATCCCACTAATAGATTCGGGTTGGTAATGCCGCACATCAAAAAACTGTATGATTTGACAGGCCGTTTCCCGGCGCCTAGATTGCCGGAACCAGAAACCTTGGCCGGGATTAGACATTTCTTTAGAGAGAACCATTTTCTCCCTCGCCCCGTGTGGCAACGGGATTTGCTAAACCCCGTAACCAGCGAAGAAACTTTCTTTGAAGTAATGGAATTTTGGAAAGCCCGAAGCCCTAACTTTAAACAGGAAATGGATAATTTAAATTCCACATTACCTTAGACTGTTGTTCCTACACACACAAAAAGCCCCACTTACCAGTGGGGCTTTTTATGAGATATATTTTTTATTTATATTCCAATTTCACCAATTTATAGGTACGTGGACCACGTGGCAATTGGGCTTCAAAAACGTCGCCCTCTTTTTTACCCAGCACCCCATTGGCCAATGGAGATTTGACCGATAGGAGCCCTTTGTCCGGATTGGCTTCAGCCGGGCCTACCAATGTATAGGTAAATTCCAGGTCTGCCACTTCGTCTTTAATGGTAACAGTGGCCCCAATGCGGGCTTCACTCTTATCCACCGTTAGATCATCCGTAATTTGGGCGTTGCGTAAGCGGGTTTCCAACTCATTAATGCGAGAAAGGGTTTCTGCTTGTTTTTCTTTGGCGGCATGATACTCGGCATTCTCTTTCAAATCACCCTGAGCGGCGGCTGTACCGATCTCATCAGAAAGTTGGGCCTTAATTTCTTTTAAATTTTTGAGTTCTTCCAGCAATTCCTCATATTTTTTGCGGCTTACATAAAACACTTCAGACATAATCTACTCCTTACTGCTACTGCTTTCCTACAGTGTACTATTTCAAAAGCCGGATTTCAACTATGCCGATGACCGGCATTATTGCTATAATAGGTTTATGAGAAACTGGGTGGCGGGTATTTTATTAAGCAGTATCTTGTGCAATCCCGTTTTTGCACAGCATGATCACGTGCAAATTGCCCAGCAAAATATGCCCGCTGTAGTGGTGGTAAATGTACTAAAAAAAGACGGGGGCACCTTCTCCGGCACGGGCTTTATCCTCACGCAAGACGGGCTTATGGCAACCAGCCGCCACGTACTGGAAGATGCACTCTACGTCAATGTTACCTTTAACAACGCTGTCGTTTCGGGGGAAGCCATCCCTTTGGCAGAGCAAGAAAATACCGATTTGGCCCTTTTAAAAATCAGCGCACAGCACTTGCCCTACATTACTTTGGGGAATTCCGACACGGTCCGCCCGGGGCAAACCATTACCGTCATTGGGAATCCGCGCCGGCTGCAAAATACTGTTACTTCCGGCATTATCAGCCAAGTGCGCCAAAAAGAAGATCTGATTTGGCACCAAATCAGCGCGCCTATTTCCCCCAGCTCCAGCGGCAGCCCAATCTTTGACGAAAACGGGAAAGTAATTTCTATTGCATTTGCCAGCATGGCCGGGGAAAACAACCAAAATTTGAACTTTGCTATCCCGGTAAATTATCTGCGGGAATTATTAACGGCCAATGGGTTTAGCGTGGAAGATCCCACACCCGAAGAGCCCACAAACCCGTTATGGAGACATTTGCAAAAGTCTTGGCAGATTTCAAAACGATTATTCACGCGGTGGTTTTCTAAACCGCAAACAGTTAACCCATAAAGAGGAAATTCTATGAAAAAAACCATTCTAAAAGTTGCCTTTGTAGCTGCGTGTATTGCGGCAATTGTGTTTTTGCTGTTGCCTTTTTTGGAAACCACCCCGCCCGCTACCACGGATCTCAAATCGGTCCAACCCCAAGTGGACACTTCCGAAAATCCTTTGGCAACTATTGCCAAACGCCTCTCTTCGCTATTCGGGCGTAAAACCCGCGAAGGGAACAAAATAAATGCACCCCTTGCAAATACTTCTTCCGCCAATTCTCCGCTTCAATTGGCCTCGGCCCGCCACGCCGCTATGCCGGCTCAACGTACGGAAGCAACGGCCCAACCCGCTTCGCAAGCAGCTGCTACCCAAACTATAGCCGTTCCCCCCGCGGATGTACAGGAAGAATATGGGAACGCCACCATTCAAACCGATGATGGCGAGTGGGTCCTCATCCGGCAAACTGCTCCGCAAAACAGCACCCCGGGCATGCATGAAGTAAACGTGCACGACAATCCTTACGATCGTTATGTAAAACAGGAACGCGCCCGCCGCTTAAGACCGGCCGCTCAACCGCAACAAGAAATACCGGACTCCAAATGGGCGCGGCTGATTCAACCGTTTAAAAATTTCTTCTTTATGCACCCGAAAGAAACTTCTAAACCTTCGCGCGAGGCCAAAGCACACTCCTTGGCACAAGACCGCGCCTTGCAATTGGCTTCGGCCAGGGACCGCCTTTCTGCCGCGCCGCGGGTGCCTACCGTGGAAAACACGCGCATCCCGCTGCCCAATATTACCTTGCAACAATGGGAAAGCATGACTGAAGAAGAACGCGAAAAAGCACGCGACCGCTATGCCGTGGAACAATTTAAAGAAATGCTTTCGGGCGAGCATGCTGCTGATCAAGCCGCCAAAATCGCCGCGGATGCCAAATACCCAAATCCAAAAACAGAACAACAAAAACAAGAAAAAGCCACTTACACCCAAAAATTAAGTGACAAAGCCAAAGCGGAAATCAAACAACGTCTTTTTGCCGACCTGGAGGCCAAGGCCTCTCAGCAAGAAGCCGTGGACGAATTGATGGGCATGGGCTGCAAGAATACCTCCCTACCCACTCCGCCCGCGAATGATTACTGCGAGGCCCCCGGTGCCACAACCGGGACTACCCCCAAGGAAGTGATCGCCCAACAAAAAGTACTTAACGCACAACAGTTTTTTGAATTAACCCATTATAAAGTTACTGCGGAACCCCCCATCACCAATGTGTTGAGCCCTACCACCCGGCAAACCATTGAACACATCGCAGAAAATTCTTCCGACTCCCAAATGGCCGAAGTATTTCAATTTCTCTATGAGTATCAAAATTGCGAGAAGGAAACCTGCTACCCCGTGGCAAACGCCAATCCAAGATACCCCCAAATGCCCGACGCGGTAACTATGGCTAACGGCAAGCCCAACCCCGACCCAATTGGCCTATACCCCACGCAAGAAGAACCTTTTGTTCAACACAAATTAGAACAATTTAAAGAACAAAATCCTCAAGCTACCGACGATCAACTCAAACAAGAGGAAGAAAAAGCACGGAAACAATTCCAGGAACATTCCCCAAGTTGGGTTTTTTATAGAGTTGAACACGCCAGGCAAGCATACGACGAAAACAAAACCATTTTCTGCGGGAATGATAGGGTGGCTTATCAGCTGGGGCAAGACATTGATAGCCCTAACATCCTTGGGACAAGGCAGTCTTTAGTAGAAAGCAACGGCCCGGTGGAAGCCAGCCACCAAATGAATGAATCGGCGGCCCAAGACGTAAATGACGCCAACCGAACTAGACAAGATGTCCTCCGCCCCTTATACGTACAAGGGACGGCCGACAACTTAAAACAAAACATCAAAGCAGCCATGAAAGGCAACGCGGTTTTGCAGGAGGCCACCCAGGATTTAAACAGCAAAGCAAATTCCGGGTCTAAATAAAGAGTTTGTTTTACCCACCAAAAATGGGTATAATGTACTAAACGCGCACGCGCAGGAAGGAGAAAAATATGAAAAAATACACCGTATGGGCAGGTTTAGTCCTTTGTATGGCATTAGCCGCCTGCCACAAACAAGTTGAATATGATCGCAACGACCCTAACCAAGATTATGAACGCTATTTAAATTCTCACGTATTTGCCGCCTGTGAAGCCGTGGGGAAACCATATGCACGCTACTCGCTAGCAGATGTACTTAAAAAACCCTCCGGTGATAACCCCAATTATAAAATTACTTTTGTTAACGGCCCCTGCAGAGGTGCCACCGTTTGGACCACGGAAGTAATTACCAAAACTCAACCGGTAGAAGATGCTTCTTTAATTCCCACCGGCACGTTGGTGTTGCGCAATTTTGACAACCCCAAAGAACCCTTCAACAAAGAACTTACCGACCATTGGAACATTGGCGTAGTAACCAATACGGACCGCGCCAAAAAGGGCATCATTGAACTAGGTTTCCCGCGCGACCGCAACGACTTTTTCCCCGCGCGCGAAGGGGCTTACACACACAACGTACGCTACATCTTGCAACCCAAAGTAAAAGATGTTCGCCAATTTATAAATTAATTTGAGGAGAAACATAATGAAATTTGCTCGCTTTTTACTAGTTTTATTTTCAGTTTTGTGCATCTCAACCGTAGCTTTGCACGCCGAAGAAGGAGACCCCATCTCCACCGAAACCATGATTCTTGATGTGCCCACCGCGGAGGTTTTAGACCGTTATCAGGCCTCTTTTTTGACACGCGTTTATGAACATGGCACCGTCATGGAAAGCATTGATTTTGGCGTCTATCCGCGCATCAATATCGGCGTAAGTTTGGCCGTTCATAACTGGATTGGTTCTTCTCATTCCGTAAAAGTATTAGACCCGGATTTTCAAGCCAAATGGAAAGTGTATGACGGCAGCTTGTACTTGCCGGCTATTGCTATCGGTTACGACGGCCGCCGCTACGGGTATGGCTATGATGAAGATACCCGCAAATATGTACGCTCCAAACATTACCTTGATCACCGCAAAGGCGGTTATGTTTCCTTAACGCGGGAAATTTTTGTACCGGGTTTAACGCTAACCGGTGGGGCAAATATGTCCGACTTTGACTGGGAGGAATTTTATTTATTTACCGGGTTATATTACAAAATTATTCCGCAAATTAATTTACTTAGCGAGTGGGATAACATCCGCAACATCCGCGATTCTCGCTTGAACTTAGGGGCCCGTTTTTATCTGCATCCTTCGTTGGCGTTGGATGTGGCAGTCCGTCGGGTAGGGCGCGGAACTGAAAATGAACGCATTTTACAACTGCGCTACGTAACTACATTTTAAGAGGGATTATGACCCAACCAAAAACCAGTTTCCAACGTCGTACTATTTTTATTAAAAAAGGGCTACAGCTGCGTTACATGTTGCTTATTACTGTAAGCGTACTGTGCGGGCTAGCTATCATGGCGTTGGAATTGACCGCTACGCTAAACGACTTGTTTGATGCCTACCCGGTGCTGGTACAACCCATTTACGACGAATTCATCCCCATCATATCCAGCTTTTTCTACAAAATTTCTATTTACATATTGTTTGTAATTATTATCTCAGCAATTTTGTCACACAAAATGGCGGGGCCGGTTTATCGTTTTGAACAAACCTGCAAAGCCATTGCCAAAGGGGATTTTTCCCAGCGGGTCCATTTGCGCAAAGGGGACCGCTTGCAAGAATTACAAGAAGAGTTTAATAAAATGATGGATGTGGTGGAAGAACGTATTAAAAATAAGCCCCAGTCTTAATTATGAAAAAAATATTTTTATTAGCCATCGTACTTAATGTTTGTGTAGTTGCCAATGCCCAAAGCAACTATGGGCTGAATTTTTCAAGTCTTAGAAATAGCAACCTCACCCTTGAAAACGCCATCCGCTTAGGGCTTGAAAACAATTCCGATTTTTTAACCGCACGTCAAGAAATTGTAATAGCCGAACAAAAACTTAGCGAGGCCAAATTTCGCTATTTGCCTCAATTTGCTTTGCAGGGAACGGCTTCTTTATACGATGCGGATTCTCCCATGCTCCTGCCGGATATTGCCACGAATCGTCTTCTACCCCCTACCCATACTACTGACAAAAACAGTTACTACGGGGTGGGCGTAAGTGCTACGCAATATATTTATTCCGGTGGGCGTATCAACGGGGCTCTTAAAGCCGCCCGCGCTAATTTAAAACAAGCACAAAGCCGCTACGAAGCCGTTAAAAATGCCGTAGTATTGGATATTAAAAAATCGTTTGCGCGCTTGTTGGCCGCGCAAGAAAACGTAGCTTTAACCCAACAAGTATGGGAACAAGTTTCCCGCTGGTCCATTTCCAGCGATACCTGGACCAAAATCCGTCAAAAAGCACTTCTTGCGCAATTACAGGCCCGCTATAACGAAGCCGAATATGAACTTACCAATGCACGCTTGGCTATGCTGGTAAGCTTAAACAAAGAAACCAATGCCCCCCTTACCATTTCTGCGCAAATGCAACCGGTTGCCGTAAATGAAGATTTACCCCATTTCCAACTTTGGGCCACGGAATTCCGCCCCGAAATTAAATCTGCTATTTATGCTTTGGAATTGGATAATATTGCCATTGATTTGGCCCTTTCTAAACGCTATCCCGATATTTTGCTTAATGCTTCCTACGAGCGGGTAGGCGATTCGGACTTGTCCGACGAAAACAAACAAGTTTCGTTAGCCATCCGTTTGCCTATTCCGTATACGTTTTCACAACAAATCAATCAAAAAAAGGCCGAACAACGCAAAAGCACTTTGCGCCGCGCGGCCCTGGAAGACCAAATCCACACGCAGGTAACCGCCAGTTTTCAAAAAATGACTTTTTGGCAAACGGAAGTATTGCAACGCCAAAAAACTTTTGAGGACTTGGATAAATTGGTAAAACAGGCCCTTAAATATTCTTCCAAAGCGGGGATTTCCGGGCTGGAAGCTCTCCGTGATTATGTGCAAACCGGCCAAGATTACTTGCAAGCCCTGCGCGAAAATCATACCGCAAAAGCCGAGCTGGAATGGGCCATCGGCAAGGATCTATAATGCCCCGCCCGTGGCGGATTTTTTCAACATTGTTATGCGGGCTGCTTACGCTGCCCGCGTTAGCCATTACCCCCCAAAGCGAAGACGAAATGTTGCGCGATTTTATGTGGCAACGTTTCATTCAATTACCTAGAAGTGAACGCCCGCAAATTGGGCTGGCACTTTCGGCCGGCGGCGTACGCGGATTTGCGCACGTGGGTGTGTTGGAAGTGTTTGATAATGCCGGGCTACCCATTGACCGTTTGGCAGGTACATCTATGGGATCGGTGGTGGGCGGATTTTATGCAGCCGGGCTCCCCATTGAACGACTTTGGGAAATCGGGGAGCAGATTACTCTTAGCAACATCACCCCGGATTTTAACGTAATGGGGTTGTTCCGTGTTTTATTTGAACGCAAGCTTCCTACCTCTTCCAATTTGGCTAAATTTTTTGAAGAACAACTGGGGGATATTCAATTTGAAGAATTGGAGATTCCCTTTTCCTGCTCGGCTATGGATGTAAAAACCGGCGAACAGGTGCTGTTTAATTCCGGCCCGTTGGCCATTGCCGTGCGCGCTAGCATGAATTTGCCCGGCGTATTTGAACCGGTAGAATATCGGCATCGCGCGTTGGTGGACGGAGCCGTGGTAGATTATTTACCTGTTGATTCCGTAAGAAATATGGGGGCAGATTACGTGATTGCCTCCGTCACTCCCCTTGATTTTTCTTCCAAAACCCCCACCTCTATTTTGGGGTACGTCAACCGTGTTAACGACGTGCGCGCCGCTGCCATGATTGAAGATTCGGCAAAGCAAGCCAACTTTGTACTTACAAACCGCGTGTTGGATATAGGAACTTTGGAACTTAAAAAACTTCACCAAGCCGGTGAAGTGGGCGTAAAGGAAGCATTTAAACATTTAGGAGAATTGCAAGAAGATATCTTGTTGCAGTCAGTGCCCTATGTATTTAAAAAATAAACTTTTGTGCTTATTGGGATGTACCGCTTTATTTTTAAGTGGGTGTTCTACCGGTTTCCTGGGGTTAGCCCCGTTGGGCGACCGGAAAGAATATGTTCGCGCCCGCAATTTATATAACGAGCAACAATACCAACAAGCCGCCAATGAACTTACCCAGTATATTTACAAAGCGGGCAACGTGAAACGCCGCGAAGCCCGTGCTTATCGTTTATTGGGGATGAGCTACGAACAATTAGGGCAACTAGATAAAGCACTGGAAGTATATTTGGAAGCATTAGAATTTCACCCTAAAAATGTACCGTTGTTGGTGGCCGCTGCTGAATTGTACCAAAAAGCCGGCTTGGTGGACCGTTCGCAAGAGTTGTTTGACCGCGCCCAGGAAGAGGACCCGCACAACGCAGAAGCTCTCACCGGCCAGGCCGAGAATTACCGCTCGTTTGGGTTTTACTCCAAAGCCCGTACATACTACGATCAATTTTTTGAACTCAACCCGCAAGCCGATCCCGTTTACCGGGCACGGTATGCTTCCACCTTCTTGAACCAACGCAATTATGAACAGGCCTTCATTCATATTACCATGGCGTTGGCGCAAGATAACTCCGTGCCAGATTATTGGTTAATTAGCTCCAAAGCAGCTTTTGGTTTGGGCAACTACAAGCAAGCCCTGGCCGATTTAGATACCGCTTTGCACCTAGCCCCCGAACGGGCCGATTTGCACCTCTACAAAATTATGGGCCTATATCAGCGTGGTTTATATACGCAGTCGCTACAAGAAACCCGCCAATTTTTAACTTCCCGCCCCAAAGATCCTCTCGCCTTGTTGTTTGCGGCTTTAAATGAATGGGAATTAGGGCAAAAAAAGACGGCCCGTTTTCACTTAAAACAAGCCGCCGAAATAAACCCGGATAGTTTTGTCGGCCAAGTGGCTACAAAACTGGCGCAAGAGTGGAAATAACCTTATAAGGCCTCCACTTCGTATCCCTGTGTTTCTAAAATATCACAGAATTCCTTGCCCTTGCTATCAAAATAAGCACAAACTTTTGTGTTCCACCCTGTCTTGCTATCCGTTAAATAACGCAAATGATCTATATAGACTGAGGTCCCATTGCCACCGTCTACTGCTTTGTTTGCCCGAGCGTATACATAGGGTTCTCCTTCGTTGGATTCATAACCCGAGAAAAAGCGCCAATCGTTAGATTGAGAAACAACCTCCACATTTAAATCACTGTTAGAAAACATCATATAATCAGTATTAGAAGTATCAGCAGGAATTCCTTTTTCCAGCAGATACAAGTCCACTGCCTTTTCCAAAGTGTTCAAATTTACTAGCACTTCACTAAGCCGAGCCTTTTTAACGGCTTTTTGGTATTGCGGGAGCGCCACGGCCGCCAAAATACCAATAATAAGTACTACCACTAATAGTTCAATTAGTGTAAACGCGCTATTTCCTTTTATACTGCATTTTTCCATATTAAGGTCCTCCGACCATTCAAATTTCCCTACCCAGGTAGTGTATCAAAAAAAAAAAAACGATTACAACCATTTCGCAATTAGGCTTTCAAAACCACGGCCCTTGTTTTTGGTTTTGGTTGTATTTTTAACCCATTTTATGTTACGATATAAGGGAAAGTATCCCGCCAAGCGGGGAACTCTATCTTTTATATGTACGAGGAATATTTATGGCTAGAACACCTATCATTGCCGGAAATTGGAAAATGCACAACACAATCGCCCAGGCCACTGCCTTGGTGGAAGCGCTGACCAAAGCCGGAAATAAAAACCATGCTGAAATTATTGTAGCCCCGTCTTATACGGCCTTAGCCGTAGCCGCTCACGGTGCCAAAGGGTCCGAAATTAAAATTGCCGCACAAGATGTCCATTGGGAAGATCAAGGCGCTTTTACCAGTGCCGTTTCCCCGGTGCAAGCCAAAGATGCCGGCGCCACCCACACCATCATCGGCCATAGTGAACGCCGCAGCGTATTTGGAGACACCAACGAAATTTTAAATAAAAAAGTAGCCGCCGCTTTGCGCCACGGATTGACGGTAATTTTCTGCGTGGGTGAAACTTTACAAGAACGCGAGGCAAACAAAACGTTGGATATTATTTCCACCCAACTTACCGAAGGGTTAAAAGGATTTACAGCCGATCAATTAAAAGGGCTTATCATTGCCTATGAACCGGTATGGGCTATCGGTACCGGTAAAACCGCTACTCCGGATCAAGCGCAAGAAGTACACGCCGCTATCCGCGCCCAATTGGCTAAAACGTACGGCGACGATTTTGCCCAAGCCACCCGTATCTTATACGGTGGAAGTGTAAAAGACACCAACGTAGACGAAATTATGGCCAAGCCGGATGTAGACGGTGCGTTGGTGGGCGGGCAATCTTTAATTGCGGAAAAATTCGCCCGGATTATTAACTTTAACTAAACGCTATGAATATAGCCAAACTCATTGACCACACACTTTTAAAGCCCTCTGCCACACAAGCGCAAATTAAGCACTTGTGCGACGAGGCGCGCACGTATAATTTCTGCAGCGTATGCGTAAACCCATATTGGGTGCGCTTTGCCAAAGAGCAGCTGCAAGGATCCGACGTAAAAGTGTGCACGGTCATTGGGTTTGCGCTAGGTGCCGATACGACCGCCGTAAAAGCATACGAAACCAAAGACGCTATCAAGAACGGCGCCGATGAAATTGACATGGTCATTAACATCGGGGCGTTAAAATCGCAAGATTATGATACCGTATTGGAAGATATTTGCGCGGTACGTAAGGCGTGCAAAGGGCACATTTTAAAGGTAATTATTGAAACCTCTCAATTAACAGATGAGGAAAAAGTGAAAGCTTGCCAATTGGCTGCACAGGCCGGGGCAGATTTCGTAAAAACTTCTACAGGGTTTAACGGCGGCGGAGCTACTGCGCAGGACGTAGCTCTGATGCGCAAGTCCATCCCCACGCATATGCAAGTAAAAGCGTCGGGCGGGGTGCGCACGCGGGCTGATTTATTGGCCATGACCGCCGCAGGGGCTACGCGCATTGGCGCTAGCGCCGGGGTACAAATACTAGAGGGAAAATGATTAATAACTGGGAACTAACCAGCCGCATTGATCACAATACCGGCAACATCCACTATGCTGTAGTAACGGATGGAACGGAACATGATGCGCGCTTGATTGCCAAAAAATTAAAAGGGTTTGTGCAGCAGATAACTCCTGCGCAGGCCCCTTACGTGTATACCTTTGAATTACCAATAGATTTAGACGAAGGCACACAAGATAAAATCCGCACCGCTGTTACAGAAGCGGTAGAACTAACGAATAAAATTAACGAATTTGTACCGGGCGGCGTATTAGGTGATCCGCTTTTCAATGCCGATACCAACCGGGAAGATAAAAATTTCCCCACGCTTACGACGCAGGATCCCTCTGCTAGTCAATTTAATGGGGAAAAACCGCCCAAGCAACGTACCATTGATTTAGATTCTCAAACAAATGCAAACGAACCAGACATTCAGGTCCATCAAGTAAAAATGGGCGAAAATTTGGAACAAACGGTTGCACGCGAAATTTCCTCGCCGGACTCTGAACTTTCCACTACAGCGCGGGAAGTATTTTCTGCGCAACCGCCCCAAAACACCCTTACGGTTGCTAACGCTAAAGGAACAAAAGAAGATCCAAGCCCCATTTCAATTACAGACAATGACATGCTCATCAAGGATATGGAAGGGTCTGTCTTGCAGAAAATGCCGTTGGAAGATATTTTGTCTGCCGAAACACGCTATGATATGTTTGTGGACGTAGATAAAACCCCCGAACAAGCCCAACAGCTGCAAGCACAAAAGGGCAACAAAATGGCCTCTGCCCAGCCCCAGGCCTTTAACGTATTTGAGCAAGATTTAAAAGAAGAGACCAACGTACTGGATGTGGAAGAAGTGCGTGAGATTACCGATCGGTTACCTCAAAAAGAAGTGCCGTTTGCGCAAGCTCCCGCCCAACCAAACGAGTTGGATTCGTCCTCCCACCCGGCTGAAACAGCAACTGTTCCCACGGTGCCTTTTACATTGGGTTCTTCCGAAGAAACGGAACCTTCTGTACTAGCCGACGCATCCCGAGAAGAATTGCCGGAAGAGGAAGTTTTGGAAGCCACCCTTCCTCCTACCCCGCAAGCCGCCCCCGCGGATGGCCTACCGGAAATTGCGGTACGCGGCGAAGAAGAACTGGATAAAACTTTTAATTTGGAAACTACTTTTAATACGGAATTATTTAAACGTCAATACGAGAAAACACACGCTATGCAAGAAACGAACCTAGAAAACGAAAAGCCGCATACCAAAACTATTTTGCGGCTCAAAAAACAAGCCCCGGAAAAACCGGCCGCCCCACAGGAAGCTGCTTTGGGCAAAACCACGTTGCGCTTGCGCCGCAAACCCGCAGGCCCGCAACCCAGCCCGCAAACGTTGCACGGAACCAAAACCCCGCAACGCAGCGAGGCAGAAAACCGAGGGACCAAAACAAAAAATATTGACCACTCCATTCAAATCCCGGGTTCGGAATTGAAAAAGCATAATTGGCCCTTAGAGGTTCCGCTGATTCCTACCTATACGCTAAACAACATGATTATGTCCGTCAACCGGTTTGCGCATGCAACGGCTATTTCCGTCATAGAAAACCCGGGCAAGCTTTACAATCCGCTTGTGTTGCATGGCGGGACCGGCACCGGGAAAACGCACTTTTTAAATGCGTTGGCCTATGCTTTTAGTCAAAAGTTTGGGCAAGAACATATCTTTATGACAAACGGGGTGCGCCTATCCCGCGGGATTCAACGCTACGTAATGGAAGGCAATATTGAAAAGTTTGAAAACTTTATGGCCTCTGTTCATGTTTTGCTCATTGACGATATCCATTTGCTAGCTATCAACGAACAAAACCGGGCCTATATTTCCAAGCTGCTCAATTCGTTTGTCAAAGAACAAAAGCAAATTGTAATCACTTCCAAATATCCGCCGGAAAGCTTGGAAAAATTGGAAGAATTGATTAACTTCCGCTTGGATTCCGGTTGGATTAGCGAGCTAAAACCCGCCACTGGCAGCACACATTTCCGCATTGTTAAAAAGATGCTTATTGAAAACCATGTGGATTTGAGCGACAGCCAAATTGAATCCTTCTTCAGTGCGCCACACATGACACTGGGAACGGTAACGCGCAGTGTACGCCGCTTAAAAGTATTGGAAAATTTAATTTTCCCTAACGTACCGAAAGATCAATATTCCCAGGCCGATATCTTTGAAAAACTATTGGCCACCAAAGGGGAAGATCCCGCCAGTGCATTGCTCAACAAAGATCCTATGGATATCTCTTCCATTTCCACCGTAGGTAACGGCGAATGGGGACGGATCGGGTTCTTCTATCCGCAAAATTGTTCTGAAATGATGAACTGGATGGTATATGCCCTCCAACAGCGGGCCAAAGAACTTAAAATTGAAGGCGGATTTGATATTGTGGTGCGGTCTTCGTATGCCACGGAAAACATCATTTCTTCCGCTTTTAAAATTGCCAACTTGTGCGACAATAAAAAACTGAAAGGTGCCGTAATTTTGGGCCCCATGCCTAATACGTGCGACCTTTCCGTTAGAGAAAACTTCTACGATATTTTGACGCACATGTTAGAAATTATGCTCATCCGCTGCGGCATCATTAACTACGAAGATGTACGTTTGCCCAGCACGTATGTAAAAGTAATTTCCGAACTCATGAGGTAATTATGAAAAAACTAGCCGCTCTGCTATTATCCAGCGTCCTATTGGGGGCCTGCGGGCATGCTTTAAAATCGGCTGTAAAGGACGGGAAAATTGCTCCCACATTTAATGATACTCTGCTAGAAGATGATTACTTGTGGGTGCGTGGATTTGGGGCTGCTAACCCACAGCATGCCTCCGATTCGCAGCGCCGTATTTTAAGCCGCGAAGCCGCTATCGCCCACGCTTATCAACGTGCCAGCGAAACCCTTTACGGGGCGAATTTAGATTCGCACGTACAAATTGTAGATGCGGTATCCGTTGGAAGCACGATTGATACTTCTTCCCAGGGATTGTTGCAACACATGGAACTGGTGGAAACGCAGTACTTAGAAGACGGCGGTTGTAGCGTGATTATGCGCCTGGACCGTAACTACTTAAAACAAGCCGGCTTAGAACCGCAGGAGAAAAAATGAAAAAAATTTTATGCTTACTTAGCAGTACCTTGTTACTAGCCAGTGCCTGTACTTCCATTCGTATCGGCCCTAAAGGGGAAGGCGAATATGTAGTGGCAGAATCTTTGGTGCCTTATAACGAAAATGACATCCGCCAAACCAAGAAAGACGGCGAATTGGCCGCTCAAAAGGCAGCTGTAGAAAAAGTGGCTGGGGTTTTTATCTCTTCCGCTACTACGGTGGAACAAGCCCAATTGGTGGAAGAAAAAATCACCTCCAAAACAGCTGGTTTTATCCGCAAATCTCACGTACAAAAAGCTTATCGCAAAGGGGACGATTGGTACACTAAAATTAAAGCCATGGTGCTTGTAAAAGACATTGGAGATATCATCAAACAATCCGAATCCAATGCTTTTGCCAAAAAAACCACCCTTTTGGTAACTTCGCGCGAAACCGTAGGGGAGAATGTTTCCCTCTCGCAAGATTGTAAACAAGCGGTCTACCGTGTACTTAAAAACCAACCTTATAACTTGGTAAATGGGGATAACCTAAGCCAAAACAACATTGAAAACCCCAATTCCACCATTGATAAAGCCCGCAGCGAAGGGGCCCGCTTTGTCATCATCGCGGATGTAGAAGCCAACCCGTTAGCCGCTCTGCCGGGGGCAGCTTCTCCGTTTAAGTCTTACCGGGCACGCGCAAAAGTAAATACTTACGCCACCAATAACTATGCTGTAGTTGCTGAAGGGTCTCAACAACAAAGCGGCCTAGACCCACTGGATAATATTGCCGCGCAAAAAGCTATTTCGGCCGCCTGTGAAGCTGCCGCCAAGCAACTGGTGGATCCTATTAACGATGCTATCAATTCAGCTAAAATTTACAACGTAACTATTAAAAATATCAAAACTATTGAACGACTTAAACAAGTGCAAGATATTCTGCGTACCTTACGTGAAATTGAAGATTTCAACTTAGTGCGTTATGCAAACTCATCCGCTCAATTTGAGGTGTCTGCCAACATCGCCACGCCCGAAGAATTGACCGCTAAAATTGTACGCAAATACAATATTTACTTCACCGTGCTTAACATGACGCCCAGCAGCGTTGTGCTCAGTTTCAATTAATATGTTAGCTACGGTCTGCACAGGAACGATTAAAGGCATTGAGGGGTTTGAAGTGTCCGCCGAGGTGGACATTGCCCCCGGCATGCCTACGTTTGCTGTAGTAGGCCTACCGGATGCTGAAGTAAAAGAAAGTAAGGACCGCGTAACAGCCGCTGTGCGCAACAGTGGTTTTGACTTCCCTTCCAAACGCATTACTGTCAATTTGAGCCCGGCCGAACTGCGCAAAAGCGGAACTCAATTTGATTTGCCAATTGCGCTAGGAATTTTGGCCGCCAGCGAGCAACTTAGTTTGCCCGCGCGCGAAAAAATAAAAGATTTTTTGGTCCTGGGTGAATTAGCATTGGACGGATCTTTGCGCCCGTGCGCCGGGGTTTTGCCAATGCTTATTTCCTGCAAAAAACTGGGCAAAACAGCCATTATCCCCCCTCAAAATGTATTGGAAGGGCAAGTATCTTGCGCCCCCTTTATTACCCCACACACGTTGCGAGAACTGGCCGATTATTTGGAAGATAAAATCCCTTTGCAAGCCGTACAATTAAGCTACGTTCCGCAAACTGAACCTACGCTGCAAAGCGACCTGGATTTTAGCGACGTAAAAGGCCAAGCCCTAGCTAAACGGGCTTTGGAAATTGCCGCCGCGGGCGGGCATAACGTACTCATGATTGGGCTGCCCGGCACCGGCAAAAGTATGTTAGCCAAACGTTTCCCGGGGATTTTGCCTCCGCTTACGCAAGAAGAAGCGTTGGAAATTACCAAAATCTATTCCATTTGTAATTTACTGGGGAAAAGCCGCCTATTTACCAACCGCCCTTTCCGCGATCCGCACCATACCATCTCTGATGTGGCTTTGATTGGCGGGGGTTCCACTCCGCGCCCGGGGGAAGTTTCCTTGGCCCATAACGGGGTCCTGTTCTTGGATGAATTTGCTGAATTTTCCCGCTCTGCATTGGAAGTTTTGCGCGAACCGTTGGAGAATGGGCAAGTAACCATTTCTCGCGCCAAAGAGACGGTTTCCTATCCGGCCCGGTTTACCCTGGTGGCCGCCATGAACCCGTGTCCGTGCGGCAATTTAGGTAATCCTTTAAAGCCGTGCACGTGCACCCCCATGCAGGTCAACCGCTATAAAAGCCGTATTTCCGGTCCGCTTTTAGATCGTATTGATTTGACGGTTAATTTAAACCCGGTTAAATTTACGGATTGGAACCAAAAAAGCGAAGGGGATACTTCCGCGCAAATTCGGGCCCGCGTACTTGCCGCGCGCGAAATCCAAAAAAAGCGTTTTGCAGGAACCTCTACCACCGCTAACGCCTTTATGACGTCCGCGCAAATTAAACAATTTTGCAAATTACCCCCTGGGGGAGATGCTATTTTAGAAGCCGCCATGCGTAAATTTGGCCTAAGCGCACGCAGCTTAGATAAAATCTTAAAGACCGCCCGCACCATTGCCGATTTGGAAGGAAAAGAAAATTTAGAGACCAAACACTTGGTGGAAGTCATGCAATACCGCCCGCTGGACCGTAAAGGAGTAGCCGACCTATGAACCCAACCATTTCCACCGAGGAACGTCTAGCTCGCATCCGCTTGAATGCATTTTTATATTTTCGGGCTGATTGGCTACAACGGTTGGTGGAAATCTTTGGCTCCGCGCAAGAAATTCTAAAACAAGATGCCCAAACATTAGCCCAAGAAGCCAACTTAAACCCTTCTACAGCGGCCAACTTACTTAAAGAGGCCTTTGCTATTAACCCGCAGGAAGAATGGGACAAAACCGAGCAAATCGGCGGGCATATTTATGTGTTAGAAGATGAAGAATATCCCCAATCTTTAAAAAATTGCAAAGAAGCCCCTATCGCTATTTATGTATTGGGAACACTCCCCGCACCGGAACAGGCCTGCGTAGGGATGGTGGGTACGCGTAAAATTACCCCCTATGGCCGCCGCGTAGCTCATAAACTGGCCGGGGAATTAGCCCAGTGCGGAGTCACTATCGTCAGCGGATTAGCTCGCGGAATTGACAGCGTTTGCCACACCGCCGCTGTAGAGCTTAAAAAACCTACCGTAGGGGTCATCGGCACAGGAATTGGGCGTTGTTATCCCCCCGAAAACCGCGCCTTGGAAAAAGCCCTTTTGGAACAAGGCGGAGCTGTACTTAGTGAACTTCCCTTTAATAGACCTCCCAACGCTTTTCATTTTCCGCGCCGCAACCGGCTGATTGCCGCTTTATCCCAACCGGTAGTTGTAATTGAAGGGGAAGTAAAATCCGGCGCCTTGATTACCGCTAAATTGGCTTTGGAGCAAGGAAAAGACGTTTTGGCCGTCCCCGGGCCGATAGACAGCCCCCAGTCAGGTGGGCCTAATCACCTCATTAGCGAAGGGGCAGGGGTTGTCACCAACGTCGCAGATATACTAGACTATATACCACAGGCCCAACGCTTTGGTTTGGCCCCCCAGTTCTTTGAACACCAGGTCCAAGCCGCAGCTAAGCCGGAGGAAGAGTTATCCCCGCGCCAGCAGGAAGTTATGAATGCCGTGGCCGATGGGCAGCTAAGCTTAGATCAAATTGCGTTGGCATTACAGGCCGACGTACCGGAAACGGCTTCGCTCTTATTTGAATTGGAAGTAAAAGGATTTTTGGCCTGTGAAAACGGCTTGTATAGTAAAAGCAAATTTTAATTTTATAAGGAAGTGAATATATGGCAGCAACAAATAAAGGTAAAAAATTGGTGATTGTGGAGTCTCCAACCAAACAAAAAACCATTAGTAAAATTTTAGGAAGCGATTTTATTGTGCGAAGTTCCTTCGGGCACGTGCGCGATTTACCCCAGCACGATATGGGTGTAGATATTGAACACGATTTTACCCCCACCTACGAGCCGGTAGACCGTGCCAAAAAAATGCTTAAAGAACTTTCCGCCTTAGCCAAGGCCGCCCCTGAAATTTACCTGGCTACCGACCCTGACCGCGAGGGCGAAGCCATCGCGTGGCACTTGGTGGAACTATTAAAATTGCCTGCCAATCGTTATCAGCGTATTTTCTTTCACGAAATTACTCCCGCGGCCATTAAAGAATCCTTTAGTCATGCCCGTAAAATTGACGAAAACTTGGTCAATGCTCAACAAGCTCGGCGCGTGCTGGACCGCATTGTGGGCTATAAACTTTCCCCTCTCTTGTGGAAAAAGATTACCCGCGGCTTATCGGCCGGGCGGGTTCAATCCGTAGCGGTGCGCCTATTGGCCGAACGTGCCAAAGAAATTGCCCAATTTAAAGAACAAGAATATTGGACGTTACAAGCCCAATTTGAAAAACCGGGAACGGCACCCTCTTTTTGGGCACGCGTTACCAAGTATCAAGGCAAAAATGTAGAACAAACCAAAACCCACAAACTCTTTGCCGAGGATTACAAAGTTAAAACCACCGTATTTGATACTTTGGAAAAATTGGCCCCCGTATCTGAACTGCTGCGCAAAGGGCCTAACACAGTTATTAAAATAGAAAAGAAAGAAGTTAAACAACATCCTAAACCGCCCTTTATTACCAGCACTTTACAACAAGATGCTTACAATAAGCTAGGGTTTTCTTCTCAAAAAACCATGCAAACCGCCCAGCACCTCTACGAAGGGATTGACGTAGAAGGGCAAACCGTCGGTTTGATTACGTATATGCGTACCGATTCTTTCAACGTATCCAAATTGTTGCAAGAACAAACCAAAAAATTTATTGGTCAAAAGTACGGGGAACAATTCGTCCCGGCAAAACCCAATATTTTTAAAAGCAAGGTAATGGGCGCGCAGGAAGCTCACGAAGCTATCCACCCCACGGACGTGCGCCGCACGCCGCAAAACATGAAACCGTTCTTAACGTCCGACCAGTACAAACTCTACGAGTTAATTTGGTTGCGTTTTGTAGCCAGCCAAATGGCAGATGCCGTTTTTAATACCGTTTCTATTGATATTGCTTCCGGCCCGAAACAGGAATGTTTGTTGCGGGCCACCGGGCGCACCGTCAAATTCCCGGGCTACCTCTCCATTTACAAAGATCAAGAAGATGAGGCCAATGAAGAGGAAGGATCGGCTTTGTTGCCGGTTTTAAGTGAATCAGATACCCTTAAATTGGTAGAACTTAAAACAAAAGATCACAAAACCACTCCTCCCCCGTATTATAACGAAGCCAGTTTGATTAAAACGCTGGAAAAACACGGCATTGGCCGTCCTTCCACGTATGCCCCCACCATTAAAACAATTATTGACCGCAAATATATCGCGCGGCAACCCAAATCCAGCAAATTGGTCGCTACCGATTTAGGCATTACCGTTACGGAAAGTTTAAAAGATTTCTTCAAAGAGATTATGGACTTATCCTATACGGCCGGCGTAGAAGAAAAGCTGGACCAAGTGGCCGAAGGCGGTCAAAAATGGGTGGAATTACTGTCGGATTTTTATGGCAACTTCAGCAAAGAATTAGCACTGGCCGATAAAGGCATGCAACGCCCCGCCGCAAAAGAAACTGACGAAAAATGCCCCGTCTGCGGGAAGATGATGCTTAAAAAACGCAGCCGATTCGGAGAATATTTAGTCTGTAGCGACGATACCTGCAAAGGCAAAATCAATCTCTCCAGCACCGGTGAAAAAGTCCAGCCGGAAAAAACAGACGAAGTGTGCGATAAATGCGGCAAGCCCATGGTAATCCGCACCGGACGGCGTGGGAAATTTTTGGCCTGTTCGGGCTACCCGGCTTGCAAAAATACCTATTCTATTGACGCACAAGGCAACAAAGTAAAATCTTCCGGCCCTTTAGTTACGGACCGCTTGTGCGAAAAATGCGGCAAACCTATGGTACTGCGCAGCTCTAAACGCGGGGAATTTTTGGGCTGTTCCGGTTACCCCAAGTGCAGAACCATCGTAACGGTAACCCCGCAAGAAATTGAAGCAATTAAACAGGCACATGCCAAAAAGAATGCTGCCTAAACAGATCTATGCAAGAATGGATAGACGCTTTTTTGGTATATTTGGAAAATAAAAACTTTTCCCCGCAGACGGTGCGCAGTTATCGCACAGCGCTGGAAGAGTTTGTCCGCTTTTGCAAAGGACGTCGTATCCCTCAAGAAAAAGCTTTTTCACCTGCTACCCTGCGCAATTTCCTAGCCGCTCTACAAGTAAACGATCCGGCACGCAATACGGTGCTGCGTAAAATTGCCACTCTACGTAGTTTTACTGCTTATTTGGTACGTCAAGGTAAGCTGGAGCAAAATCCTTTTAAGTTGTTGCCTTCCCCTAAAAAAGAACGGTTGCTGCCCAAATTCTTATCAGAAACGGAAACCGATCGCTTGCTAGATACGGCTTCCCACAGCAAACATTTTGCCGCGCGCGACAAAGCCCTTTTTGAACTGATGTACTCCAGCGGGTTACGCCGTAGCGAAGTAACTCGTCTAAAAATAGGAGATATTGATTTTTTTAACGGGTTAGTAAAAGTATTGGGAAAAGGGAACAAAGAACGTTTAGTCCCGGTAACGGATACCGCTTTGCAAGCGATTAAAACATATTTGGCGTGCCGACCCAATCCCCAGCCGCAACAAGCATTGTTTTTAAATAAAAGCGGCAAACCTCTATCGGGCGATGGGCTGGCTTATATTTTTAAAAATACAGCCATTGCTTCTGAACTGGCCCGGCGTGTTACACCCCATAGTTTGCGGCACTCGTTTGCTACGCATTTGCTTAATCACGGTTGCGATTTACGCAGTTTGCAGGAGATGTTAGGTCACAAAAGTCTATCAACCACGCAGGTATATACGCATGTATCACTGGAGCAATTAAAAAACGTGTACAACCATGCACACCCTAAAAGTAAGGAGTGAATATGATTGGTATCGGTGTAGATATTGGCGGAACCTTTGTAAAATTGTATGTCATGAATGACCACGGAGAAATTTTCCGGCAAGAAAAAATAGATACGGAATTCTCCAAGGGGGCTAGTGGTTTTATCGCTCAAATTGGGGATTTCATCAACGCTATTAAGGCCGAATTTGCCGACCAACGCGTGGCGGTAGCGGTAGGTGCCCCCGGGGATGTGGATCCGCACACGGGCGTTTTACGTTACAATCCAAACTTAAAATTTACCAATGTAAAAGATTGGCCTCTAGCAGACCAACTGGAAAAATATACTTCTATACGCCCTTACGTAGCCAACGATGCTACCTTGGCCGCTTGGGGAGTATATGAAACCGATCTCAAACGCCAAGGCACAAATGTACTCATTGTAACCTTAGGAACGGGCGTAGGCGGCGGGCTTATTTTAAATAAAGAGCTCTATCAGGGCTCTAACGGTACCGCCGGAGAAATCGGGCATACCAAAATTGATGATCCGCAAACCGGCCCCCTGTGCGGCTGTGGGGCACACGGATGTTTGGAAGCGTTTGTAGGTACCATCGGCATCAAACGGCGGGCCTTGCAAAGCGCACAAGATCATCCGCAAAGTATTTTGGCAAAAATTCTTCAAGGGCAAGATTCCTTCAAAGTAGCTCAAGTGGCTCAAGCGGCCGAGCAGGGCTGCCCCGAAGCCCTGGCTATTTGGAAAGATATTGGCCATTATTTGGGCATTGGCATTGCCAACGCCGTGTTACTTTTGGATTTGGATACCGTGGTATTAACCGGTGGTGTATCGGGGGCTGCCCCTTACTTTATGCCGGCCTTAAAACACGTATTGGAAAGCCAACAAATTCAAACACCTTTTAAAAAATTGAAATTATGTATTTCCAAAAATCCCAACATGGGTGGAGTAGGGGCTGCGATGTATGGCATTTATCGCGCCCAACAAGAATTGCGTAAATGAAACGATTTTGGATTCTATTGATCGGCATGGGTTGGTTGCCCATTTCGTTGGGGGCTCAGGAGCGTGTGCTCCCTGCTCCACCCGACGAAGGGTTTATCTTCTTTTCTGCCAACCAAGCCGAAATTGAACCCGAAAGTAACAAAGTCTCCCTGGAAGGGGATGTTACGCTTAAGCAACAAACTCCCGACGGATATACACGCACCATCACGGCCGAACAGCTAACTTTTGACGAATCAAACACGCAAATTTCTTCCCAAGGGCCCATACGTATTGAAGATGGAAAGGGAGGTTTGGTAACCGGCAATAACGTCTCTTTTAATTATACCACCAACGATTTTCAAGCCGATCATCTTACTACCGATTATCCCCCCTTGCGCGTCTTATCAGCCCAGGAAATTTCCTCCAAAAACGGAAAAAAAATCCTGCGCAAAGCCACGGTAACCTGCTGCGACAAGCCCGACCCGCACTACACCATATCCGTCGGCAAATTATCTATTTCCCCCACGCAACGTGTGTTCGGCACCAATGCGGTTTTGCGCTTAAATGATATCCCGGTCCTGTATTTGCCGGTATTTTGGCGCTCGCTTGATTCTCAAAAACCGTGGACAACGTACGTAGAATTCACGCAAAGCAACAAAATCGGCTTTGGGGTACAGACTACTACCGTCTTCCCGCGGATATGGCTCCTGCGGCCCAAATTGGACTTGGATTACTACACTAAATCCGGCTTGGGGATAGGGGCTCAACTCACCGCAGTCCCGTCTGAAAAATTACGTGGAACCGGCGAATTTTACTACATTGATGACCACGCCGATTACGAAGACTTCGCGTTGAATAGCTCTAAACGCTGGGGCATACAGGGCGGATATTTGTGGGAAATGTACGATTCTTCCAACCATTTCAACAATCCTTCCGGGGCGTTGTATCAGTTCCAAACGCAATTTCGTATGGTATCCGATCCGTATTTCTATGATTCGTTTTTCCGTAGCAATCCCTATATTTTTATGCCGGACCAAGATACCAACTTCTCTCTTTCGCGCCAAACTCGCCGTACCACCCTACGCGCCAGCTATCAACAAAAGGACTTGTTTGTATGGAGCAAACAAAAATACATGGCGCAACAGCGTACCTTGCCGGAAATAAAATGGTCTATTTTGCCCTTTAATGACCCCTGGCTCAAAACAGCTAGCCGGTTTGATGTAGATTTTACCAATACCTCCACCCTGCAATACGATCAAAACCAAATCCCGGATGAAGGCCCCTATAAACGCCAAATGCATGCCCAGTGGATTACCGAAAAATCCTTGCGTTTAAACCGATATTTCACGTTGTTACCGCGTGTATTTTATGATCAAACCGTTACTTTTGAAGACGAAAAATACGAAAATAAAGATGCGTGGGTAAGCCGTGTTGGGGGAGATGTAAACTTACAAACTCACTCCATTTTAGGCAGCACGGACATTGGCTACGAATTTACCAAACGGCTTTCTACAGGCACCTTATCATCCGATCAAAAATCGCTTGATAAAGGCATTGAAAGAAATAGAATTTACCTCAAAAACTATTATCTTCACTCCTCAGGCACGTATGTACGTTTTGAAACCGGGTTTAATTTGTCCGACTCTACGATCAACCTGCGTACCGGATATTTAGAAGCCCTGCCCTGGGACCATTTAAAAACCCGTATAGAACCCCTCGTGTTAGAAACGGGCTTTCATTCTTCGGATGGAAAAATCCAAGCGTTTATCCAAGACCGCTACGATATTACCCGCAAGAACATCAATTTTATTGCGCAAAGCTATTTCCACATCAAGCAGCATTCCTTTGGTTTAGGGTTAAATAATTTTGCTGATTACATTGCGCCCGAATCCAAATACACCACCAATGCCGACCGCTACACCTTTACCACCAGCTGGGGTATCCATCCGGCTAGCGGCGTGTGGGCGGCGGACATGGGAATTGCTTTTTCATTCTTCCGTTCCCATTTTGACAGCTTTAATAAATTTATTCGTTTCTCGCGCACCTTCCACGATGCTCGTATTGAAGCCACCGTGCGCGACCGTAACAATAACTTGTCCTTTGCGGTGCGGTTCAACATTTTATGCGGGGCGGGCAACCGCGCTAAAACTTCCCAACAAACGCAAGATACCTACTGGTACCCCTGGCGCAAGGAAGGAGATTTAAGAGATTAAAAAGGAAATAAATTATGACAAACCCACTTATTTACCACAAACAAGGATGGATAGAAGTTATCTGCGGATGTATGTTTTCCGGCAAGACCGAAGAACTCATCCGGCGTGTACGCACAGCCCTAATTGCCAAACAAAAAGTGCAATTGTTTAATTCAAAAATAGATACTCGCTACGGGATTGATAGCATTACCAGCCACAATCAAAATAAAGTAGCCGCCACCTGCGTAAAAAATTCCAGCGAAATTTTACCGTTAGTGGAAAAGGACACGCGCGTGATTGCCATTGATGAAATCAACTTTTTTGACAAAGGCATTGTGGAAGTGTGCGAAAAATTAGCCGCTATGGGCAAACGCGTTATCGTAGCCGGGTTGGATACCGATTACCGCGCCGAACCGTTTGAAGTAACCGCGGCTCTGTTGGCCAAGGCAGAATTTGTAACTAAAAATTTAGCGGTTTGTACCAAGTGCGGCAATCCCGCCAGCTTTACACAACGCATCAGTAAAGATAAAAAACGTATCGTGGTAGGAACTACCGATACCTATCAAGCGCGTTGCCGCCGCTGCTACCGAAAACCGCGTGCCGTAGCAAAATAAAGTACAATAAAGTAAACAATAGGAGGGAAATATGCCTTACAGTGGTTTTTTTAGACGTGCCCTAGCTTTTATCCTGGATATGCTCATTGTGTTCATACCCACGGCCTTGTTCTTTGCGCCCATGACGGCTGCCCAAGCATTAATTTTTAATAACGCAGCCGATTCTTCTCTGATGCAAAAAGGATTATTTGCCGCTACCGTGTTCAGCTGGCAGATTATTTTTTTAGTTGTCTCTTGGTTGTATTTTGCCCTTTTGGAAAGCGGCAAAAAGCAATCCACTTGGGGTAAGCGGCTCCTGGGCATTAAGGTGGTGGACGAAGACGGCAAACGCATTGGCTTTGCCCACGCAACGGGACGTTTCTTTGCCAAATTGATTTCTTACTTCATCTTTTACATTGGTTTTATTATGGCCGGTTTCACCAACCGCAAACGTGCCCTGCACGATATGATTGCCAGCACCTACGTAGTCAAAAAAGATTTTCAAGAAGGGCAAGAATTACCCCCCACCAAAAGTCATTGGATTTTATTGTTAGTAGTATGTGTGTTATGGTTGCTCTTTTTACTGGGCGGGGGCTTGTTATCTACCCGTTTGATGATGACCCCCACACAATTGGCCGCTCAAACAGCAGCCCAACGGTTGACAAATTTGGCACAGCAAGGCACCCGCCCCAACGAACCGATTCGTATAGATGGGGCTGCTTTGTATTACACGCCCGAAGGGCACCGCGCCGTGGTAACAGACCCCGTTTCCAACAATAAATTCACGCTCTTTTTACAAAACGGTTCAAACACGGTTTGTTGTCAGGCCTTCCCGTTTGGGGATTGTGCCGATACCGGCTTTGCCGAGTGTGAATAGAAAGCTTTAAGTTTAGAAATTTGCCATAACAAACATCCCCTGCATAAACAGGGGATGTTCCCTTTTAAGACACAAAAAGATTTTTTACATGCTCCAGTGCGGGGTGAAGCTGTCGCCCTGAATGTCGGCCAGCAAGTGCGGGGCACTGCCGTCCATATCCATCATATAGAGCTGACGCCGCCCGTTACGCGTGGTAGTAAACGCAATAAAGCGGCCATCCGGGGACCAAGTGGGGTCTTCGTTAGAACCGGCATCGCTGGTCAAGCGTTTAATTTGCGTGCCCGTTAAATCCACTAAGAAAACATCCATCGGGTGATATGCGCTTTCCCGTCCGGAAAATACAATCCATTCCCCTGTGGGCGACCATTGCGGCGTATCCGACCAGTTGAAATCTTTGGTAAGTGGACGGGTTTTGCCGGTAGCCAATTCCATTACATAAATTTGCGGATTGCCGGCCCGGTTAGATACAAACGTGATGTATTTCCCGTCCGGCGAATAAGATGGTGAACCATCCACCGCGGTGGTTTTATTAGTAATTTGTACTTTTTGTTGGGTTTCCAAATTGTAAATAAAAATGCTAGGGTTGGCACCGCCCGTGCTAGTAAATACCAGGGCTTTCCCGTCGGGCGAAACACCGCCGATCAAGCTAAGCCCTTTTTTAATAATGATGGGCGAAATTTTCCCGGCGCGCAAATCAATGGCAAAAATATCCGGGTTGCGGTATTTATAAGTAGTGTAGAAAATACGCCCGTCTTTACTCCAGCGCGGCAGGAGGGAAATGGATTTATCGTTGGTGAGTTTTTGCAAGTTGGCGCCGTCGTAATCCACTACGTAAATTTCTTTGTGCTTGGTAGCATTGTTGGCGAATGCAATCTTGGTATCGGCAATACCGCGTTTTCCCAGTAAAGAAGCAATAATTTGGTCCGAGGCGATATGCGCCAAACGCCGCAAGCTGGTTTGTGTGCCCTTAAACGCTTTGGCAAACACAGCCGTGCGCGTATTCATATCATACACGTAAATTTTAATAGTGTAATAGGGCTCGGCATAGTTTAAGGTGGCTGTTAATACATAGCTGGGTTTGGGGCTTACTTTGGCCCAAGCATTTAAAGAATCTTTTACCTTTGCCGGGTTGAAGGCCGGTCCGTCTTCGGTTACATCAAAATAACGGGCAAACAGTAAATCCGCACGCATGACATCTTGAACGGTTTGGGCGGCGGTTTGGCTGGCCTCATCCGCCGTAAAGGCCGGCATACCAATCGTCGGTAATTTTTGTTTCCCGGCGGAAGTAATCCCAATGTAAACATCGGTTTTAGGTGCAGCAAAGAGTACCGTGGCCGTTAGTGCACAACACACTACCGCCATCAATGCAAAGAGTCGTTTGGTCATAAATACCCCAACTTATTTGGAAAGTTTGGCAAGTTCCGCTTTGGCTTGAACAGCTTCGGGCGATTTAGGGAATTCCGCCACTACTGACGACAAATAGCGTTTAGCTTCGTCGGTTTTACCAAGCGGTACAATGCTAAGCGCGTATTTTAAACGCGCGGCAGGAATCAAACTGCTTTTTGGAAATTGTTGCAACAAAGTGGCGTACGCAATAGCCCCTTTTTTGGTTTGGCCCGCTGCAATGTATGCATCCCCTAAATACAAATAGGCCTCGTCCGCTTGAGAGCTTTCGGGGTATTTTGTAGTGTAGAGTTTAAAACCGGTAGCGGCGGCCTCGTAGGCGCCTTTATCTAAGTGGTTTTTGGCCTCGGCAAATAAATCAGACGGTAAAACCGCGTTGGTAGCGGGCTGTTCTTCGTCAGAAGAAGGGCTAGTCCGTAAAGAGGCGGTAATATCGTCAAGCTTGGTAGACAAGCCACCCAACTGTCCGCCGGTTTGGGCTAAGTTTTCATTAGAAACAGCTAAATTTTGGTTGAGCTCATCCATTTTGCTGGCGAGCTCGGCCTGATTGGCCTGGATTTGTGCCACCGTGGTGTTGAGTTCTTTAAGCTGGCTTTGCAGGGCGCTCATGTCCTGCTCGGTGGCTAAGAAACAGCCAGACAGCAAAGAGCCCGCACCCCCTATTAAAATAAGTGTAAGAATATTTTTCATCGGGCGTTCGGGCTCCTTGTGAAAGTAACTAATTAGTTAGCTTGTAAAAGCGTATCCGCTCTGCGGTTTTGCGCATAGCAAGCTTCGGTAGCTTCGTAGCAAACCGGTTTTTCTTTGCCATAAGAAACGGTGGCAATTTTGTCAGCCGGTACGCCTAAGCGCACGTAGTAAGCTTTTACTTCGTCGGCACGTTTTTGGCCGAGGGCAATGTTGTAAGCGGTGGTACCGCGATCGTCGCAGTTACCTTCTACCACTACTTGGTAGTTCGCTACAGAACCAGCAGCCGCTTTGATGGCTTGCGCGTTGGCTTCCACAATTTTGCGGTTGTCAGCGGTCAAGCTGGCTTTGTCCAAAGCGAAGTGTACCACGCCTAAAGCTACTTCTTGAGCGGGGATTTCCACATCATCTTCAGCCACTACCATTTCGGGCACGGCTACGACGGTGCCGTCAGCGGCGGCATCATTTTTCGTGTTTTTGCTGCAGGCGCTTAAACCGGCGGCAATGCTGAGCACTAAAACTACTTTTAGTAAGTTTTTCATTTCTCTCTCCGTGATAGATTTGAACTTCTACATATAAATGATAGCAACTTTATGAAAACGTCGTCAACTAATTTTTACAATAGCATAAAATAGACAGCAAAAGGCCCCGGCAAAACCGGGGCCTTCCTTATTAAGTTAAGTTTAGTCTATCCCAGTAATTTGGCCAACATTTGGCTGATCACGCGCGGGTTGGCTTTGCCTTTGCTCAGCTTCATCACGCCGCCCACCAGGGCACCGATAGCAGCTTTGTTGCCTTTTTGATAGTCGGCCACCGCTTTGGGGTTGGCGGCAATTGCGGCTTTGGCCCATTCTTCCAATTGGCCTTCGTCGCTCACCTGCACCATGCCGCGTTTTTCCACAATCTCGGCCGGGTTTCCGCCGTTTTTGTAGATTTCCTCAAACACTTCGCGCGCCTGTTTGCGGTTGATTTTGCCACTTTCGGTCATTTCCAAAAGTTCGGCTAAGCGCGCCGCCGGAATAGGAGAATCTTCAATTTCTTTATTGTCGGCATGCAAGAGCCCTAACAAATCGGTCTGAATCCAGTTAGACGCGGTTTTCAAAGACACTTTGCCACTTTGGGTAACTTCTTCAAAATAGTCCGAAATTTCGCGCGAAGAAGTCAGCACCCCGGCATCATAGGCCGATAGCCCCGCCTTCATAAACCGGGCCTCTTTGCTGGCCGGCAGTTCGGGCATACCTGCTTGCACTTTTTTAAGCCAATCGTCTTGCAAAATAACCGGCGGCAAATCTGGCTCTGGGAAGTAGCGATAATCCAAAGCATCTTCTTTGGAGCGCATAGGTTTGGTAACCAGTTCCACCTTATCCCATTGGCGGGTTTCCTGTTTTACTTGGCCGCCACCGTTTAAAATTTCCGTTTGGCGGTTGATTTCATAAATCAACGCTTCGCGCACGCCTTTAAAAGAGTTTAAATTCTTAATTTCCGCGCGCGTACCAAATTTTTCCTGCCCTTCCGGCCGTAAGGAAATATTTACGTCCACACGCAGTTCGCCTTTTTCCATGTCGCAATTGGACGCACCTACCCAGCGCATCAAGCGTTTAATTTCCGTCAAATAGGCATACGCTTCATCCGGGCTACGCATATCCGGCATAGACACAATCTCTAATAGTGGGCTGCCCGCGCGGTTGTAATCCACCAACGAATATTCCGCTTCGTGCGAGGATTTGGCGGCATCTTCCTCTAAGTGCGCGTGGTGAATGCCAATTTTTTTCTTTTGCAAATTGTCCTTGGGACCATAGGTAATCTCAATATATCCAGCTCCGTTGATGGGTTCGTCATATTGCGTAATCTGATAACCCTTGGGCAAATCCGGGTAGAAATAGTGCTTGCGCGAGAAAGAAGAATAGACGTTGGTTTTGCAATTCATAGCTAGCCCGGCGCGCACGGCCAATTCCAGGGCCCCTTCGGTAAGTACCGGCATCACGCCGGGGTGGCCCAAACAAATGGGGCACACGGCCGTATTGGGTTTGGTATCTTCGCCTACTCCGTTGGGGCAAGCGCAAAAAAGTTTAGTCTTACTAGCTAGCTGGACGTGTATTTCCAGCCCGATTACAGGTTCAAATTTAGTCATATAAAAACACTCCTAAAATAATATAATACTAAATATGAAAGCCCTTTTTAAGCCCACTTCGTACCGCCAAGGCACTGTGTTTGCCGTGGGGGCTACGTTTGTGTGGAAATTAATCTCTTTTATCAATGCACTGTTACTAGCTGCCTATTTTGGTGCTACTTACAAAACGGACATCTACTTCTATCTCTTGGTAATTATGAGCTTCGGCTCCGTTTTTACGCAACAGCTCAACAATGCCGTCCTCATACCGGAAGCTATGTTTTTACAAGCCCGTCAACCCCAACAAGCCCAACGGTTTTTAACCCTATGGCTCTACATTTATGTATTTATTGGGATACTGGTGGTACTGGCAGGGGGATTCTTCCCCGTAAAATTATGGGACCTTTTTTCCCGTTTTGAAACGCCTGAACTAGCTCAACAACGTACTCTGCTGATACTAGGGTTTGGATGGTTCTCTTTGCAGCTTATAGCCATTTACTTGCAAAGTATTGCGGAAATGTACAAATATTTTTCCACGGCCTGGTTAGGGACATTAAACGCATTCCTGCCGTTATGTTGTTTGCTCCTTTTTGGCAAGCAACTCGGGCTGGCCAGCATGCTGTGCGGGTTTATAGCCGCTAACGTGATTCAAATTGTCGTACTTCTGGGCCTATGCAAGGTAAAATTAAATTGGGATTTTAAATTTTGCTGGACTTATTTGCCCGTACGCACACGGCAAAATATGCTAGCGCACCAAAGTCTTACGCTGCTGGGGCTGATTAACAGCTGGTTGCCTCTTTATTTGATGAGCGGTTTAAACGCAGGGGTTATCAGCGCTTTAAACTACTGCAAACAACTTACCGATTCCACCGTAGAGATTTTTTCCGCACGTGTTTCAAACGTAGCTAAAATCGCCTTGACTGAAAATGCCGCCACTGCCAACTGGGAAGATTTTGACCATACTTTTTTGCGGTGTATCCAATTTTTGGCCTTCTTGTTGGCCCCGCTGACACTGTTTTCATGTTATTTTGCGCCTTATATCGTGGAGATGTTTTTTCAACGCGGGCAGTTTTCTGCGCAAGCCGCTCACGAAACGGTATTATTTTTGCGGCCCATGTTGATATGGGTTTTGCTTTCTATCCCCGGCTATTTACAAGGGAGTGCCATCCCTGCTCATCGCAAGATTAAAGAGAATTTCCCTTATGCGCTTGCGGCCGGAATTTTCTTTACAATAACAGCCCTTTGGTTTATCCCGCATTGCGGAGCATTTAGTTACCCTTATTTATGTATAGCCGTCCAAGTGGTAGGGTATGGGCTCAACGCTTTCTTATTCAAAAAGCACCTACCATTTATTTCATATGCTAAGCAATTTTGGAATTTGTTATCGGTAACTCTAAAAGCCGGGCTAGCCCTATTGCCTGCGGTAGGGGTTTCACTCTTGCTGCCAGCCAATTGTTGGATTCAAATTTTAGTGTGCGGAACTGTTTTTGTAGCCGTTTATGCGACGTTGATATATATGAGCAATGACGGCAAAAAATTAATTCAGTTTTGTTTGGATAGCTTTTTTTAGAACATCTTCAACGCCAAGTGCTTGCATATTGGCACACATTTCTTTTCCCAGCAAACAATCCGTATGCCAAGCGGGCCCCTGTAACCACATGCAATGCCCACATTTTTGTTCTGATAAATTAACGTTTTTAGCAAGCGCAAATAAACACGGCGCCGTAGGGCCAAAAAGAACCACCGCCCGCGTATCCAGCCAACGCGTCAGCTGCACCAGCCCACTTTCTCCGTCCAAATGAAGCTTAGCACCGTTTAAAATAGCGGGCAAATCTGCTAGCGGGGTTTTACCCACTAAATCCAAATCTGCCCCTTTAAAATGAGGGCTGTTTTTACTGCCCAATTGCACTACTTGAATTTGCGGAAATTGTTTTTTAAACAAAGCAATCAATTGTTCCCAATTTGCTTTCGGCCAACATTTAAGCGGCACTTTTCCCTTCATCTTAAAAGCGGCGTTGATCCCGCTATGCACGGTAATATAAGGGGCTTTTATCCCGTATTTGCTAACCTCTTTTTGCAAAATTGGTTCAGGCAGACGCCCTGTTTGGTTGACATCAAAGTCCAACGCACTTAAATAGCGCACGGCTTCTAAACGGCTGGCCCCTTGATGATACAAAAAACGGCCCAAAGCATCATCTAACAAATAATTATCTGCTAGGAAAAACCCAAGTTCTTGTTGGCGCGATAGCGATTCTTGCAACGTGGGCACAAAGTGCGCAGCCAATTTTTCAACCCGCGCTTTATTCACGTACACGGTTTTGAAAGAGATGCATAACTCGCACGCCATATCGTATGCACGGCGGTAAGGCATTTTGCCAGGGGGCAGAATTACATTTTGTGCATCCGGCACTACCAACAGGGAAACAGCGTTTGGGGAATCACTATAATAATGAAATACCGCTTGCGGTAATTGCTTGCGTAAGGCCTCTACAGCCACCCAAAGGGCCGCGCAATCGCCTAATCCCCCCCGCAAATGCAATAAAACATTTAAGCGGGAATCTTGTAAGGTAGGGCGTCTTAAAAACCCGGCTAGTTGCTGTTGCAAACCGTAATACACCCGGTTACGCAACCGGCGGTAGGCATACGCCAAGCGCACCACGCGGCTGCCCCGGCCATACATTTCTGTATAGGACCGGATTTCTTCAAACGCCAGTCGGGTTTGCGGGCTTTTCCAATCAATCATTGTGAATTATTGCGTAATTAATGCGGCAAATGTTTTAAAGCAAAATTTTTCTTTGTGCTTGCTGGCTTCAATTGCCATTCCCACACGCTTGCCCCAGTTGACCATTAGTTCATCTAACGCAACCGTTAGCGGTTCTTCTTCTCCGGGGTTTACAATAAGGCCATTAATAGCATTAGACACTAACTGCGCCGCACCGGGAACGTCCGTAACCAACACGGGCAGTTTGCTAGCCATAGCATCCAGCACTTCTTCCAGCCCTTGCGCGGTGCGGGCCGGGGAAACATAAATATCGGCATTGCGCAGCAAGCTATACAAGTCCGTATCGGACGAAACCAACTCCGTGCTATCTTGCAATTTGTGCTTGGCAATTGTTTTTTGAAGGGCTGCCTTTTGAGGGCCCGCCCCCACCAAAGTTAAATGCCAAGTAGCGTGTGCCGGGGCCAAACGGGCCCACGTTTTTAACAACACATCAAAGCCACCGTCTTTGGTAAATGCACCGGCGGCTACAATGTTGTTTTCTTTCTTAAAGCAAGCGGGCTTGTTGTAGTTATAATGTTCTACCCAAATAGCCGGGTTGTTTACGCGTTGAGCGTTGGCACCGTACATTTTTTTGTTAAGGGGCTTATCCGAAGAACCGATCACAAATACACGCTTGGCTTGAGCAAGCAATGCTTTTTTGTTTTTAACGGGTTTGGCCTCTTTTAAATTTTCCGGCTCTGCATACACAAAGGGAATATTAAGAGAAAGGGCCGCTTCACACCCGGGTAAATAAGCGAGCGAAATTACTTTTTGCGCCCCTGCTTTTGCAAGGGTGGCCGTAAGGGTTTTAAGCGTAATACGCGGGGGCAACGGCAAGGTAGGCAGTTGCAAATAATGGGGCAAATCTTTCTTGGCACCAACCAATAGGACTTCTTCCCCTTTAAGCGTTAAAAATGTTCCTAAGGCGGCTCCTAACCGCAACCCTGAAAAATTTGCGTGCGAACCTACAAAAATAACTGTTTTCATAATCCCCCCTTTTTTGTATTGTACATAAATATTGCGCGCTGTACATTAAAAAGAGCCGCTGTATAGGCGGCTCAAGGAGCGTATGATATGAAATTTTGCGGGGGTTGGATTTGAACCAACGATCTCAAGGTTATGGGCCTTGCGAGATACCGGGCTTCTCTACCCCGCAAGTTTATTATAGCAAACTTACGGGGTGAAGCGCAAACAAGAACTACGCTTATTCCCGATAATCTTCCGGATCAAACCCATATGTTTTTAAACTTTGGCACACTTGATAACCTATATCCGTATATCCATCACACTCACGATATGTTTCCCAACCCGGTTCCGGGGGAACTTGAATATTGATGTCGTAGATGATATCCCCATAACTGGAACAATTTGCTGCTACATTATTAACGCGAGTGGCATAAATATCCGGTTCTGCAAACTCTATGAAAAAATTTTTAGTACAAAAATTTCGTCCATTTTCACTCCACACACCCCCGGATAATTCCACCATATCCCGTGGGGTTACATCATCATAATCATCTCCCGATTCCAAATATGCCACAATATGTGCATTTTGGATGTGTTTAAGTAACGTAAGTGCTTCAGCCGCGCGGGCCTTTTCCACCGCTTTTTGATATTGCGGCAACGCTACCGCCGCCAAAATCCCAATGATTAAAACTACTACCAATAATTCTATAAGCGTAAACGCTTGCTTGTTTTTCATAGTTAATTCCCCTGCAGATTAATTTTTTGCAAATTTTCTATTCCTTATACATCGGATAATAATAAATACCCATGTACACGGGGTTATCGGTAAATCCTTTTACGTTGCTGCGCATCGCCCACAACCCGGTGGGATGCACCGTATAGAGTTGCATAGCATCTTCGTGCGCTAAGTTGTGCAACTCTCTATATAAGCGGTTGCGTTTGGCCTGGTTGGTTTCGCTTACGGCTTTTTCTACCAATTGATCTACCTGCGGGTTTTTGTACCCCTGTGAAAGCGCATAACGCCCTTGGCTATGCAAGAAAGGAAAATAGAAATTGTGTGCGTCAGCATAGTCGGCCACCCAGCCGCGGGCCCACATAGGCATTTGGCGCTTGGCTGTTTTTTCCAAGAAGGCCGGCCAAGTCACGCCGCGTAAATCAATATGGAATTTGGGGTTTAATTTTTCCACGTTGCGTTTTAAAATTTCGCTGGCAATTTGACGCATTTCGCCGCCTGTGTTATACGTGATGGTAAACTTAAATCCTTTTTCCCACACTTGGCCACCCCACGCTTTTTTGAAATGTTCTTCGGCTTTTTTCAAATCAAACGAATAACGCTTAAAGGACTCATCCTGCGGCACCAACCCTTGCGGGGCCGGGCCGATGGCACGTTCGCCGCGGCCTTCCATGGATTGGGTCAAAAAGGCGTCATAATCAAACGCATACAAGAACCCTTTGCGCAAATCTTTATCGGCAAAGAAATCCGCCGGGATCCCTTCCCCATCTAACTGGCCGGAACCTACATCCGGGTTGGCCTGCATATTTACATTCATCGTAAAGAAAATCACCGGGTCCGTGCGCAAGCGGGGCAAATTGTCATACACATCTACTTGCGGATTGCCCTGCAATTGAGCAATGAATTTGGGCGAAATTTCGGCCACATCCGCATCGCCGGTTTCCAACATGAGGCGCACGGTGGAAGGTTCTTCTACGGTGCGCATAAAAATAGTTTTTAGTTTGGGCGCACCCGCAAAATAATGTTCGTTAGCACTGAGCACAATACTTTTACCGGCAATATCCCAGCGGGAAATTTGAAAAGGCCCCGTGCCGTTGGATGCATCAAAAAATGGGGAACTGTCTTTGGAAAAATTATTAAATTGTTTCCAAGTTTGTTCGGTACCATCCCACGCGCCGCGGGCTACCGCCCAAGGTTTGCTGACAATATAACTCCAGCGCGCCAAAATAAACAAAAACGGTGCAAACGGCCGCTTAAGCGTGATGACTAAATTGTCCCCATCCAAGCGCACCGCTTTTTCTACTTCTTTAAAATCCACTATAATTTCGCCTTGGGAATTACGAGTGGAAGAAATCCCCAAAATCGGTTCCAAAAGCAAGCTGGACGGGCCACCTGACACGTCCGAAAGTAAGAAACGCAAAATGGAATAGCGTACATCCTCGGGGGTAAGTTCGGTCCCATCGTGGAATTTAACTCCTTTACGAATGGGGAACGTGTAAGTCCGGCCATCCGGAGAGATAAGCCCGTTTTCTACCGTTGGCACTTGGGTGGAAATAGAGGGTTCCAAATCCGTGAGCGAGCTGCCTTTAAATTTAAGCAGTGTGTCATATACGTTGACCAACATCCCGTGCGTGATACCGTCATACGAATAAACCGGGTCCAGCGTTTCCATTTCGCCGCGGTGCACCACAATCAGCGCATCGGAAAGTTGCGGCCGGGCGCAAGAGATTAAACAACATACTGCACAAAGTAACCCTAAAAATTTTTTCATTTTCTCCTCACCACGTAGGCGGCCCCTTGTTTGTGGTTGAGCCACACATTAGCAAACGCCTTGGCGTTATACGTCCGCAATACCGTGTCGGCCGACGCTGCCGCCGGATCCGCCACCAGCACGTTGCCTTTTTCAAAGCCGCGCACCAGCACCAAGTGCCCCGCCGTTTTTTCCAAAGGAGCACCGGGCAGTTCGTTCTTTCCAAACGTAACACTGGCCAACACAAAACTATCCGGCGTTACAAAATCGGCCAATTCGGCCAAGCTACTAAAACGTCTAAAAAATGCTTCCGCGCCAAACCCGGCGGCTGCCGCCACGTTGAAAACCCAGTTCCCGTACAGGTTAGCCGTTGGGTCAAACACGGCACCAAGCACCTTGGAAAGCGGCACCATATACCCCAACGCGTTAAGTGCCATGCACACACAAGTAGGGCTGCAAATACGACGCTTGATTGCGGCGTCTTGTTCCATTTGGCTAATGGGCAATATCTGCTGTGCGCAAGGTTGCGCAGGTAAAACGGTGGCAGCTTTTTCATTATAAACAAAGGGAGCCCGTACCCCACTGGCGGCTAAAAGCAACAGTTCGGCATCGCCATAAAATTTCAAGCGGTAGCGATACGCTTGCGCGGGGACGGATAAGACCAACTCGTCGGTATCCACGCGGCCGAATTCGTCTTTTTGAGGTGGAAAACTGGTTTTAAACTTGCCCGAAAGCAACCCCAATTTATAAAAATTGCTCCATTTTTCACCCACGCATACTTGTGTTTCCAACAGCAAACATCCGTCCGTAGCGGTACGGAAATTGGCCGATAATACAAGTTTATCAAACGGAAAGGGGGTACGAAACACCCCGGAGGTAACGGTTTTAATCCCACCGGAAAAAGTTTCCTGCGCCGTTTCAGCCGGCGAATGGAACTGGTTAAATACACACGCGCGCGCGGTAGAAGCTGTCATAAACCCTTCGGGGCACCCGGACTTGAACCGGGAACCTCCCGCTCCCAAAGCGGGCGCTCTACCACTTGAGCCATGCCCCGTTATTAGTATTATACAAAAAATCCCCCACGCAATTGCGGTGAGGGATTGGGTGGTTTAAACCAATTTTATTACAGTAATCTACCGGCCAAATCAGCCAGGCGGCTGCGTTCGGTTTTGGTGAACGTAATATGCCCGTAATTTTTTTGGCCTTTGAGGCGGTCCACCAGGTAGGTAAGCCCGTTGGAGGCCACGTCCAAATACGGGGTATCAATTTGGTACGGGTCCCCGGTCACTACCACTTTGGTGCCTTCCCCGGCGCGGGTTAAAATGGTTTTCATTTCGTGCGGGGTCAAGTTTTGGGCGTCATCCACAATCATATACTGCCCGGGGAGCGAGCGCCCGCGCATGTGGGTAACGGAGGCAATTTCAATTTTACCGCTGTCCAACAAATAGTGGGCTTTTTCTTCGCCTTCGTCGGGGTTTTTGCGGTCAGCCAAGAAAGCCAAGTTATCATAAATAGCGCCCATCCACGCTTCCAGTTTTTCCTCTTTGGTCCCCGGCAAGAAACCTAAATCTTTCCCCACCGGCACGATGGAGCGGCACACCACCATACGGCGGTAGGCGTTGTCGTCCATGGTCCGCTGAAGCCCGGTGGCCAGCGTGATAAGCGTTTTACCGGTACCGGCCGTACCGACCAAGGTAACCAGGTCCAAGCTGTCATCCAGAAGCAGTTCCATGGCAAAGCGCTGTTCTTTATTAAGCGGCTTAATGCCCCATGCCGCCGGATCTTGCGAAGACAACGGCCGCAATACAAAATCCCCATTGTTAGATACGCGCCCAATGGCCGATTTTTTGCTGCCGTCGTTGGTTTTTAAAATTACAAATTGATTCGGCACAAAACGCTGCGGGTCTAGCGCTAGTTTTTTCTCGTGATAAAAAGCATCAATTTCACCCGGGGCTACTTCCAATTCGGTCACCCCGGTGTAGAGCTCGTCCACGTTTACTTTGTCGGTGGTATAATCTTGCGCATTAAGCCCCAATGCTTCGGCCTTTAGGCGCATGTTGATGTCTTTGGTAACCACAAACACGGGGGCGGCGTTTTTCTTGTAAGAACCCTCTTTTTTGCCCAGCGTGTAGGCGATGTTTAAAATAGCGTTATCGGCCTTGTTAAAAGCCATGGAATAGGGTAAAGAGTTCGGCAAATCCATTACAATTTTGAGCACGCCGCCATCTTCCAGTTTTACCCCTTCGTTTAGGCGGCCCTTTTTGCGCAGATCATCCAACATACGCGAAACCATCCGCGCGTTCTTCCCGCGGGTATCCCCTTCGGTTTTAAAAGCATCCAGTTCTTCAATCACCGCCATAGGGATAATAATATCGTTATCATCAAAAACGCGGATACAATTTACATCATGCAGCAATACGTTGGTATCTAAAATAAAGGTTTTCTTCATAAACACGCCTCCGTGCAAGGTTGAAACAATTATAGTATAATCCTGTAAAGGGGAGTCAAATTCCCTTGCGAATATTGTAGCATTATTTAGCTAAGTTTATGAAATACCTTTGTATTCATGGGCACTTTTACCAACCCCCGCGCGAAAACGCTTGGTTGGAAGAAATTGAACTGCAGGAAAGCGCGTCCCCTTATCACGATTGGAACGCACGGATCTGTGCGGAGTGCTACTCGCCAAACACGTTGGCCCGCGTGCTTAATGGCAAAAAAGAACTCATTGATTTAACCAACAACTACGCACATATTAGTTTTAACTTCGGGCCGACTCTTTTGTCTTGGTTGGAAGAAAAGGAGCCCGAAGTTTACCGTGCTATCATTGAGGCCGACGTCCAAAGCCGCGCTCATTTTGGCGGGCACGGCAGCGCTATTGCACAATGTTACAATCACATGATTTTGCCCCTGGCCAACAGCCACGATAAAGAAACCCAAATCAAATGGGGCATCTACGATTTTGAAAAACGTTTTGGCCGCAAGCCCGAAGCCCTTTGGCTGGCCGAAACGGCTTGCAATACCGAGACGTTGGAAGTGCTGGCTGCCAATGGAATGAAGTTTGTAATTTTAGCCCCGGGCCAATGTTTGCGTGTGCGAAAAATTGGCGAACGTGATTGGCAAGACATCGGGGCCGGGGTAGATCCCAAGCGCGCCTATTTGTGCAATTTACCCAGCGGACAAAAAATAACTTTGTTTTTCTACGACGGGCCCATTTCGCAAGGCATTGCATTCTCGGACACGCTTTCCTCCGGCGAAAAATTTGCCTCGCGCTTATTAAGCACTTATACAAATAACGACGAGCCGCAACTTATGCACATTGCCACCGATGGGGAAACCTATGGTCACCACCAAAAATTTGCCGAAATGGCCCTGGCCTATTGTTTAAGAACCGTGCAAGCCAAGCCCGACGTACGGCTGACCGTATACGGTGAATTTTTGGAAAAAAATCCCCCACAATACGAAGCCCAAATCCGCGAAAATTCTTCGTGGAGTTGCTATCACGGCGTAGAGCGTTGGCGTGCCGATTGCGGTTGCAATTCGGGCATGCATGCGGGCTGGCAACAAAAATGGCGCGGCCCTTTGCGCCAGGCGCTTGATTTTATCCGCGACGAAATGATTCACACGTATGAAGAAGTAGGCGGCCAATATTTCAAGGATGTATGGCAAGCGCGCAACGATTACATTTCCATCATACTGGACCGCTCGTTGGACGCGCAACACAACTTCTTTTTAAAGTACGCTACCGAGAAGGCCTGGAACGATCGCCCCACCGCACTGATGCTGCTTGAAATGCAGCGCATGGCTATGTTGATGTACACTTCCTGCGGTTGGTTTTTTGACGAAGTAAGCGGCCTGGAAACGGTGCAAATTATGCAATATGCCTGCCGCGCTATGGAATTAAACAAGGCCTTAAGCGGGCGCGATTTGGAACCTAAATTTATAGAAATGTTGGCCGCTGCCCCCAGCAATTTGCCCGAAGTAAAAACCGGGGCCGTGGCGTATGAACGTTACGTCAAACCACAAGCGGCCAGTTTAGAAAAAATGGCATTGTCGCACATAGTCACACTGCTAGTAGACGAAACCGCCAACCCCAAAAAAGCATACGCGTGCGACGTACTGGATTATCAACCCGTTAAACTTTTGGCCGATAATGCTCAATTGTGGTACGGCACCATCCGCTTAAAATCGCGCATTACGCTGGAAGAAAAAACCATTCCCTTTGCTATTTTGCGGCGTAAAATGGCCAGCTTAATTTGTGGAGCCGGGGCTGACGATTCAGACCATTTCTTTGCCTCACTCAAAGAGCTTTTTGATGCCGCCAAGTATGAAGAATGTGCCACGTTAATCCGCCAGCAATGTCATCAGGAAGTTCCGCTGCGCAGTATGTTTATGGACGTACGGCGCAAGGTGGTGGAGCAAATCATCCGGCACATGAATGCCGATGCCGACAACGTGTATAGCGGCTTGTTTGAACGGGAATACCCCGTGGTACGCGCTTTACAACTATTGGGCACCCCCATCCCCCACACGTTTTTGGAAGTAGCCAACTTTGTACTCACTACCGACCTGGTGGCTGAGTTCCGTTCTACAGATATTAATGTAAATGAAATTGAAGAACTCATGGAAGATGTAAAAACCCTGGGGCTGGATATTTCCAAAGGCCCGGTTTTACAAGCTGTAAACGAAAAGCTGACATTCTTGGCCTTTGCATTTGCGCGCAACCCGGCAGACAAACAAGCCACGCACAAATTGCTGGAATTTTTAAACTACATTGAAATCTTCGGCCTGGCACCCGACATGGTCAAAGCACAAGAATTTGTATACTTTGGCCTTAAATCCCTGGGCGAAGAGGCCCGCACCAAAGACCTACTGTGTGCGCTGGCCAAAAAACTCCAAATTGCACTATAACGTAAAAAGCCCCGGGATCTCACCGGGGCTTTTTATTTCCAAAAAATTATCACTTATTTTTTGCGTCTTTGCAGCCGTTTTTTAGCCATGGGCTCGCCTTGTTTTGCAGCCATTACATAGTAACGCACGGCTTCTTTCTCACTCTTGGGAACGCCCACCCCGCGTTCGTACAAATCCGCCAGCAAAGTTTGAGCCAAGGGGCTTTTTTCATCCGCGGCGGCCTTTAAAATCTGAGCACCTTTGGCTTCATTTTTATCAGTCCCTATTCCGGTCAAATAGCACGTGGCCAAGTTGATACGGGCTTCAAAATCGCCGGTTTTGGCGGCTTGTTCGTAGCAGTAAAACGCTTTAGCCGGGTCCTTATCGCACCCTTTACCGGCATTGTACAGCCCGGCCAGCGCAATCATCGCGCGCACGTTGCCTTGTTTAGAGGCCGTATCAAACCAATCAAACGCTTGCTTGTAATTTTGCTCTACCCGTTTACCCTGGTAGTACATTTGCCCCATATTATATTGGGCTTGAGCATTCCCCGCAGCGGCCTCTTTAAGGGTTTGTTCAAAAGGATTTTCGGCATATTTACGAAGGAAAAACCAAGCCAATGCCAATAAAAATATACACGTTAAAGCGGTATTTGTTTCAATAATGGGCTCCATAAAAAATCTCCTATTTTGTTTTTACTAACTGTTTGTTTTGAAGGGTAAAAACTTCATCTGCAAAATCAGCCGCATGTACGTCATGCGTTACCATTAAAATGGTAAGCCCTTCCTCGCGGCTCATGCGGGCAAAATCTTCAAATACTTGCACCTTGCGTTGCACGTCCAAATTGCCGGTGGGTTCATCGGCCAGTAGCAAAAGGGGCTGATTGCGTAGCGCGCGCGCAATGCTGGCGCGTTGTTTTTCCCCGCCGGAAAGATCCGCCGGAAGTTTATGCACCATTTCCCCCAGGCCGAAGCGCTCAAGTAATTTTTGCGCTTTTTTCGTGCTGGACCGACCCAACATCCGCGCGGGCATATCCACATTTTCCAGGAGTGAGAATTCCGGCAATAGTCCGTCAAACTGAAACACAAACCCCATTTTAGTAAGGCGCAGTTTCGCGCGCGAAGACTCACTGCGCAATGCAGTTACATCTTTCCCATCTATAAAAATTTTGCCACTGGTGGGGGCATCCAGCATGGCGATCAAATTGAGCAGCGTGCTTTTTCCCGAACCGCTGGGCCCTAGTAAAACCGTAAATTTACCGCGCGCAATCCGCAAGGAAACATCCTCTAATACGCAGAGGTTTTCTTTCCCTTGCCCGTAAATTTTAGTTACGTGTTTCAGCTCAATCATATCAACCATACCGTATGGCATCGGTGGGGTGCACGCGCGACGCTTTTAGTGCCGGGTACAACCCTGCCACAAAACAAATCAAATAACTTCCGCCTACCACAGCTAAAATATCGCCCCATTGCATCCGCACCGGGACCTTGGTCAGATAGTAAATATCGCCGGGCAATTCCACAATGTTAAAGGTAGCAATCACCCAGCATAACAAGCAGGCCAGCAAAATCCCCAGTGCAATCCCCAGCGTAGCAATGACCAGGGCTTCCCACATAAAAATTTGACGGATCATTTTTGGGCTGGCGCCGATAGCGCGCATAATGCCGATATCGCGCAGCTTTTCGGTCCCCAATAAAATCAAATTGCTGGCAATATTTAAAGAAGCCACCCCAATAATCAAAAACAAAATGATAAACATCATTGTTTTTTCTAACTTAAGGGCCGCGTAAAGCGTGCTATTGAGTTGAGCAAATGTACGTACGGAATAGCCGTACCCAATAGCTTCATAAATTTTTTGCGCAGTTTTTTCAGCGTCGTTGATATTGTGGAGCTTTACAGCCACCCCGGTTGTGCCTTGTTTAAGCCCTAAAAAATCACTTGCGTGTGCAAGTAGCGTATAGGCAATCGTGTTATCAAATTCGTAATACCCGGTTTTAAGAAGCCCGCTAATACGGAATTTTTTCATCTTGGGGAACATCCCAGCTGAGGTGGAAATAGATTGTGGGGAAATCAGCACTACATCGTCGCCAATGTTGGCCCCCAACGTGGCAGCAAGCTCCGTTCCTAATACCAAAGGCGGCGGGTCGTCTGTCGTCCAGCCCTCCGGTTCAAAGGTTCCTTCTACCAAGGAATCGGACAAATTGTTAATCTTTTTTTCTTGTTCCGGGTCCAACCCACGCACGATCAGCCCCAAGCTTTGCCCGGCGTGGGTAATAATACCTTGCCCGTAGATATGCGGAGCCGCGGCGGCCACTTCAGGGATTTTTTCAATGAGCGCAATGTTTTGTTGATATACTTCCGGGCTCATGTGTCCAAAAACCAAAATATGGCTTTGTGCGCCGATCACTTTGTCCTTAATATCCGTCTGAAAACCGTTCATCACAGACAGTGTGGTAATTAACGCCGCCACGCCGACCGACACCCCCGCCACGCCGATAAGCGTGGTAATAAAGGCAAATAAACCTTGGCGGCGGGTTAAATAGCGCACTGCCACTGAACGTGCAAAATTCATAAAACTATTGTAGCAAATAAAAATACCCCGCGGCTCAAACCGCGGGGTACATTTACAAATACTTTTTATTTATCTTCGTCTTTTTTGAATTTAGCCACTACTTCTTCTTTGCGGCGGTTAAATTCTTTGGCCACTTTTTCTTTGCCTTCGTTGAATTTATCGCGGGCATCTTCCAAATGGCCTTTCACTTTTTCTTTCAGATCCTGCGCATGTTCCAACATCAATTCCTTGTTATCTTCATAGGTATCATTGGCCCAGCGTTTAAGGCGTCTGCGGGTGGTTTCACCCTTGGCAGGGGCCAACAAAAGCCCCGCGGCGGCACCAATCACCGCCCCCAGTAAAAAAGCTGCCAGTCCGGTACCGGCTGTTCTGCATCTATCACACATAACTCCCCTCCTTTTGCTAAATTAGTATATATATTTTACAATATAATAAGACACAGCATACTGATAGTATAATGCAAAAACTGAATTTTTGCCAGTGTATTTTTAATTAGAGAGGTTTTTCATGCCTAATCCATCCGCTCCGCGCAACAACGGTCCGCAACAATCCCCCGACGTGCGCAAACACAATTTTGATGAAGTAGCCCGCTGCTTTACCCCTCAGCAAGCCCAGGCCGAGGCCGAGCGCTGCCTGCATTGTAAAAATGCCCGCTGCCAGGCCAATTGCCCGGTAGGGGTGCAAATCCCGGATTTTATTGCGTACGTGAAAGAAGGCAAAATTGGCGAAGCTGCCAGCAAAATTATGGAAACCAGCTTGCTGCCGGCTATTTGTGGCCGTGTCTGCCCGCAAGAAAAACATTGCGAAGGCAACTGCGTGCTAAAAGATAAATTTGGCTCGGTCAACATTGGCATGTTGGAACGCTACACCGCCGATACCGCCCGCGAGCAAGGCCTTTTAAAAGCCCCCAAAACAGCCGCCAAAACCGGCAAAAAAGTAGTGTGCATCGGTTCGGGGCCGTCATCCATTGCAGCCGCGGCAGAGTTGGCACGCGCCGGGCACGACGTCACCGTTTTGGAAGCCCTGCACGCCTTTGGCGGTGTGCTACGCTATGGAATTCCCTCCTTCCGCTTGCCGCGCGAAATTATTGACCATGAAATTGAAACCGTCAAATCCATGGGCGTAAAATTTGTATCCGACGTACTAGTGGGTGCCACTCAAACGGTGGAAGAACTTTTAAAACAGTTTGACGCTGTATATGTAGGAAGCGGGGCCGGGCTGCCCACTTTAACGGGAATCCCCGGTGAAAATGCCGTAGGGGTATACAGTGCCAACGAATTTTTGACCCGCATCAATTTGATGCAGGCCTACAAATTTCCCACTACCGATACGCCCATTAAAATTGGCAAACACGTCATTGTACTGGGCGCCGGTAACAGTGCCATGGATGCCGCCCGCTGCGCGATGCGCCTAGGGCCGGAGAGCGTTACCGTAGCATACCGCCGCAGCGCAGCCGAAATGCCTGCCCGCGCCGCCGAGGTTGAACACGCCAAAGAAGAAGGCGTAGCGTTTGAATTTTTACTCACGCCCAAAGAGGTACTCACGGATGAAGCCGGGCGCGTAAGTGGGCTCAAATTTACCCGCAACGAGCTGGGCGAACCGGACGCGAAAGGCCGCCGAAGACCGGTGGAAATCCCGGGGTCGGAATTTGTAATGCCGGCCGATACCATTATTGTGGCTATTGGCCAACGGCCTAACCCCATTATTGCCAAAACCACTCCGCAACTCAAAACTACCGAACGCGGCGTGCTGGAAATGGACGAAAACGGGAAAACTTCTTTGCCGGGCGTATACGCCGGGGGAGATATTATCCGCGGCGGGGCCACGGTCCTTTTAGCTATGAAGGACGGCATTGAAGCCGCCAAACGCATCCATGCGTACCTGGAGGGCAAATAATATGCAAGAAAATACCATTTTAGAAAGAACACAACTCAATGATGTTGTCGTCAAGTTTGTGATTTATAAACCTTTAATTGCCAAGTCCGCCAAAGCGGGGCAGTTTGTCATTTTGCGCGGGCGCGAAGGCGGCGAGCGCGTGCCCGTTACCCTGGTGGATTGGGACGCACAACAAGGCACCATTACGGTAATTATTCAATCCATTGGCAAATCAACTTCTCTATTTAACAGTTTGCAAAAAGGGGATCGGTTTTTAAATATTGCCGGGCCGCTGGGAACGCCGGTAGAAATTAAAAATTATGGTACGGTAGCCGTAGTAGGCGGCGGGGTAGGTATTGCCGAAGTATACCCTATCGCACGCGCCTTAAAACAAGCCGGCAATAAAGTGATTGCCGTATTGGGGGCCCGCACCAAAGATTTACTGATTCTAGAATCCGAAATGAAAACCCTGTGCGATCAAACCATCTCCACTACTGATGACGGTTCCTACGGTATCAAAGGGATGGTTACAGATGCCATTCAAACTTTGCACGATAGCGGCGAAAAAATAAACGCCGGGTTTATCATTGGCCCTATCCCCATGATGAAGTTTACTTCGCGCTTAATGGATAAACTGGGCATGAACCCGCACGCCAGCTTAAACCCTATTATGCTGGACGGAACCGGTATGTGCGGTTGCTGCCGCGTAACGGTGGAAGGGAAAGTAAAATTTGCGTGTGTGGACGGCCCAATGTTCCCATCTAAAACCATTGATTTTGACGAACTCATCCGCCGCACCAGTGAATACAAACCGTTAGAAAAAGAAAGTTTAGAGAAATACCAACACGAAGAAAAAGACCACGTTTGTAAATGTGGTTTACACTAAAACGTGGGCGGGTTTTTTCTGAAAATCTTTGGCGGCCATTTCAAACGCTTCTTCAATAGAAAGAGGTTCCGGCCCGGCGTCTACTTTGCTTAAAAACATCTCGTGGTTAGAAACCGCGTGAATCAGCTCATCCATTAAAAACCCTTTATTGATTTCGCGCTCAACAGCGTCAATAACACGTTCGGCGTGGCGCGGGGCCAAAATATTTTCTACTTTGCAATGCAACATTTTCACCGCGCTGGCTTCTTCGTATTTCAGCCGCCCCTTGCATAGCGGAAAGCTGACCACACATCCTTTGTAATTGAGGCGTTTTTTCAAAAGCCCTTGGATAATTTTATCGGAAAGCATTGCTTGATTGTCATTATCAATATTAGGGAAAGTCATGTCGGAGGGCATAATGGCATCCGCACGGCGGAACATATGTTTGTAAGGTACAAATTCCGCATCTTCCATTTGCGCCAATGTTTTAAGCACGCCCGAAATCCCCGGGAAATACTTAATACAATTTAAAGCTCCGCCATTGGAAAGCCCGGCAATAAAATCTCCGGCCAACTGGGTTACTTTTAAAGGTTCGTCACTAAACGCGGGTGAACTGTACCCCAAATCTACCACCGGGGCCAGCACCCAGTTGATCCCCACCGCTAAGGCCATACGCGCCGTTAAATATCCCTTTTGGTAAGCCGCATCTTGTGCGGTTGGGAACGAAGCTATTTTAGGGTTGGAAGGCAAAGCCGGGGCATCGGTAACTACTTCGTGCAAATTGTCGGAAATGTCTGCACAAAACAATAATTTCCCATGCACAGAAGCGTCCTGCATTCGTTTTACAAAATCTTGGATCTGCCGGGAAGTACCGTTATATAAGCAAAATCCACCCACACCGCGGCGCACTAAATCGGTGGCTTCTTGCAAACTGCTTTTGCCAAACCAAAAACCGGGGAATACAATGCGCGCTGGGTTCATATTTGATCCTATTCCATCAATATAGACGGCACCAACGCCTGCTCTGTATGGGAGGGTGCCACCGGCAAACCATCCGTCTCAACGGTGGTATCTATCGCAACCGTTGGCGAATCGGGCCGCATGGCCGGGCGTTGCGGGGTGCGTATCCATTGCACTAAGGTAGAGATAAAATATTTATCCAACATCTCGTGCGAGGCCGCATCATACGCCGTTAAAAAGGTTACTTTTCCTTCCCCGGCGGACAAAAAGGCCACGTTACGCAAAATGCTGGCTTCCAAAAATCCTTTGCGTTCATCGGCACTGGCCGCAATGAGTACATTGCCCTTGTATAATTTGAGTGCCGGCACGGCTAACACATCGCGCGTGTTGACATTGGGGCTGATTAAAGCAATCCCGCTTATATCCGGCAGCAGTCCCACCGTTTTGGCGGCCACGTTGGCCCCCAAACCTGCTCCAATTAGTACAATATGTTGAGAATCTAGCCCTTTTGATTTTAAAAAGGCAACTGCGGCTTGGGCGTCGCGCCCCATTTTATTAAAGGGATTATCCGGCCCTTCTTTGGCAAAACCTTTGTAATGACCGCCGCCCGTACTTTGCCCGTGGCCGCGCAAGTCTACTGCCAAATAACCCATCCCCGCTTTAGCGAGGGCTTGTTCCAAGGACGAAAAAGATGCTTTGCTTTTGCCCAAATCGTGCAATAAAATAGCGGTGGGCCAAGTGTTATTATCGGCCGGACGATAGACAGCCGCCAACTTCCAACCGTCTTGCGTAGTTAGCGTAACGGCTTGCTCTTTGGGGGCCGCAAAACAGCACATTGCTACAAAAAGCAACCCCAGCGCACTCCACTTTTTAAGAAGAGAAAATTTCATACTAAGCATCCAATACTTCTTCGGGCTTAAACCACAAGGCAATTTCGCGCTCGGCATCTTGCGCATTGTCCGAGGCGTGCACACAGTTGTACACAATATCGGCCGCTTTATCAAACTTGCCAAAACTGCCGCGGATGGTATACGGAGCGGCATTATCCGGGTTGGTAGCGCCCAGCTCGGTGCGGATTTTGGCTACGCAGTCTTTGCCTTGAAATACAAACGCAATAATTTTATGATTAGAAATGTGGTTATAATCCCCCATCATATAGCGGATGACCCCTTCCAAAAAGGGCTTGCCCGCTAAATGGGCATAATGTTGGCGGACCAATTCTTCCGTCAAAGAAACAGCTTTTGCCGCCACAATATCCAGTCCCAAACGCTCCAAACGGTCTACTACCGCGCCGGTGAGCCGTTTTTCCAGCGTATCGGGTTTAATTAAAACTAAGCATCTTTCTTTCATACAAACATTATAGCAATCTTGGGGGTATTGTCAAACTTTTACGCGCAAAATCCCTCTCACATAAAGTATAATATATCAAAGGTACGCGTATGGAGAACAAAACCATTTTTATTTCCGCGGGCGACGTATCCGGCGATATTCACGCCGCCAATTTGGTGCAAGCTCTTAAAGAGCTGGCCCCTTCCTTACGCGTAATTGCTATCGGCGGGCCGCGCTTAAAAGCCTGCGCGGACGAGTTTATTACAGACCTAGCCAGCCAAGGCATTGTGGGCTTTGTGGAACCGTTGCGCAAATTGCCGATGTTTTTTAACTTAGTCAAACAAGTGCGCCACATCTTTCAAACTCAAAAGCCGGCGGCCTTTGTGGCGGTAGATTATTACGGGCTCAACCACCAATTCTTAAAAGTAGCCAAAGAAGAAAACATCCCCGCCTATTATTACGTTACCCCGCAAGTATGGGCCAGCCGCCAATACCGCGCCAAACGTTTGGCCGCACTGACCAAAAAGATGTACGTAATTTATCCCTTTGAGCCGGATTTTCACAAACAGCGCGGCGGAAATGCCGTGTTTTTGGGCAACCCGCTGTTAGATAAAATGCCCGCGCCGCTGCCTAAAAATTTTGATATCAAAGACCCCAAAACGTACGCTTGGAAACTAGGCATTCTGCCCGGTAGCCGCCGTGGGGAAATCACGCGCTTAACCCCCGTGTTTTATCAAACTTTCAAAGAAATTTGCAAAACTTATCCCAACACGCAAGCGTATATGTTTTTACTGCCGGATGCCAACGAGCAAACATTTATTGACTTAATGGGCGAACAGCCCCCGGCCAACTTCCATTTTGTAAAAGAGACCGACTACAAAATGCGTGCGCAAATGGATTTTTTGCTAGCGTGTTCCGGCACGGCCACGCTGGAAAATGCTCTCTTGGGCGTGCCCATGTTGGTGGCTTACAAATTATTCACACCTACGTATCTGATTGCCCGGATGGTTATCCAGGTAAAATATATTTCGCTGGTGAACTTGCTGGTTAATAAGCCGCTAGTCAAAGAGCTTATCCAAGGGGACGCTTCGGTAAAAAATTGTACCGCTGTTACGCAGGACATGTTTGCTCATCCGCAAAAGTTGACGGATATGCACAAAGAACTTTTAACCCTGCGTGCCAGCTTGGGGGATCCGGGCGTTGCTAAGCGTGCGGCGGCGGATATCTTGAGGGATCTATGAATACACCCACTTTAAATGACTTGCTTGCCAAGTTCAAAGAATATAGCCCCAATCAAGATACTTCTTTAATTGAGAAGGCCTATCACTTTGCCCAAAATGCACATAAAGATCAAAAACGCGAAAGCGGCGAGCCGTACTTTACCCATTGCTGCCACGTGGCCAATATTTTGATGGATTTTAACCTAGATGCCGACACAATTTGTGCCGGCCTTTTGCACGACACGGTGGAAGATACCGGCGTTACGTTGGAAGACATCCGCAAAGAATTTAACAAAGAAGTAGCCCACATGGTGCAAGGGGTTACCAAAATCAGCGATTTAAAATTTTCTTCCACTGACGAAGAAACCGTAGAAAACTGGCGCAAAATGTTAATCGCCGTGGCCGAAGATGTACGCGTTATTTTAATCAAACTGGCCGACCGCACCCACAACATGCGCACCTTGCAATACATGCCCCCCGATAGGCAAAAATTTAAGGCCTATGAAACCATTTCTTTGTACGCTCCGCTGGCCCAGCGTTTGGGGATGTTTACCATTAAAACCGATTTGGAAGATTTGTCCTTTAAATATCTGTACCCCGATTTGTACGCAGACATTAAAGCCCAGGTAGAAGCCCGCACTGCAGACCGTCAGGCCGCGCTGGAAGCTTTCAAACAAGCACTCACGCCTGCTTTGGCGGCTGAGCATTTGGAATCCCGCATTTTGGCACGCGCCAAAAACTATTATTCCATTTACCGTAAAATGCAAAAGCATCACTGCACGTTTGCGGAAATCCAGGACTCTTTAGGTGTGCGTATCATCACCAAAACCGTGCCGGATTGTTATCGCGCACTGGGGCTAGTGCACAACGTTTTTAAACCGATTGCCGGCACGTTTACCGACTATATTGCCACCCCCAAAGCCAATATGTATCAAAGCATCCACACCACGGTGCTTTCCCCCACCGGGGATATTATTGAAATTCAAATCCGCACCGAAGAAATGCACAAAACGTGCGAGTACGGTATCGCCGCACACTGGCGCTACAAGCTGGGCAACGTCAAACAAGATAAAAACTTTGACGAAAAAATTAACTGGATCCGCCGCTGGATTGAATGGCAGCAGGATTTAACCGCCCCGCGCGAATTTTTGGAAGGTTTTAAAACCGACGTTAACTTACAGCAGATTTTTGTATTTACCCCTAAGGCGGACGTAAAATCCTTGCCCGAAGGTTCCACCCCGATTGATTTTGCCTACGCTATTCACACTGACATTGGGGATCATTACGTGGGGGCCCGCGTCAACAACCGTATGGTACGTATGGATTATAATTTCAAAACCGGGGATGTATGCGAAATTATTACCCGCAAAAACGGCGAACCCAAGCGCGATTGGCTGGAATTTGCCAAAACCGCCAACGCCCGCAGTCACATCAAACGCTTCCTGCGTGGGAAAGGAGTGGATCTATGAACGAATTACCTCCTCAGCAAGCCACTGCCCCGCAACTGCTTTTTTGTACGCGTTGCCACGGTCAAATTGACGAAACGGACAACTATTGCCGCTCCTGTGGTAAAAGTTTAAAGCCGGGCCGCGGTTTTCTATTCACGCATACCGGGATTATTCTCATGGCCTGTATCCTGGGGCCCTTTGCGCTTCCCTTTGTGTGGATGAGCAAAGCCATCAGTCCCCTGGCCAAAATCATCTATACAGCGGTGCTGCTGCTCGTTGGCTTCTATTTGTTGGTAAGCTTGTATAAAGCATTTAGCTTGATTAACAACTCCCTGCAAATGATGATGGGCGACCTAAACAACCTGGGGAATTTGTCCTCCGTAGTTAATTTCTAATTTTTTAAACGTGGGTACTCCATAATTTTGTAAAATAAGGAGTACTCGTTTATTTTAGTAAGGAGAAAAACATGACAGACGAAGAAGTCAAACACAACGTTTCCAGGCAAGGCCATCCTAAGGGCTTGTATATGCTCTTTATGGTGGAAATGTGGGAACGTTTTAACTACTACGGAATGAGAGCTTTGTTGGCGCTGTTCATGGTAAGCACCGTCATCGGTTTTACCAAAGAACGCTCCAGTCAAATCTACGGGATGTTTACCGCGTTGGTATATTTAACCCCTGTTATAGGTGGTTATATAGCGGATCGCTATATCGGTAAACGCCATTCCATTACCATCGGGGCCATTTTAATGGCCGCAGGACAATTTACATTGGCCTCTTATGAAATTATTAACCCGGTATTAGCCCTGGGAACGGGGTTGACCCTTATCATTATCGGGAATGGTTTTTTCAAACCGAACATTTCTTCTATCGTAGGCGAATTATACGAACCTAACGACATACGCCGCGACGGTGGTTTTACCATTTTCTACATGGGTATTAACATCGGGGCTTTCTTTGCGCCGTTCGTATGCGGTTACTTAGGGGAACCTTCCAAAGGGATGGACGTTGCTTTAGCGGCCGCTAAATGGAAATATGGTTTCATGGCTGCCGGTACAGGTATGTTAATTGGTTTAGTGTGGTACTTAGTTTCCCAAAACAAATACCTGGGGCACATCGGTTTGCACCCGGTTCGCAAGAATAGCACAAGCGACGATGCTGAAGAACGTGCCAAAGCGGAAGCGGCCAACAAACCGCTCACGCAAGATGAATGGGACAAAATTAAAGCAATTTTGACGTTTACCTTCTTTGCGGTATTCTTCTTTGCTTTCTTTGAACAAGCAGGTACTTCGCTCAACTTCTTTGCGGATGAAGCTACCAACTTAACGCCGGTTCTTCCCTTTATCGGTCAAATCACATTAAAGGCATCCTACTTCCAAGCAGTCAACCCGATTTTCGTGGTACTGTTTGCTCCTATCTTTGCCAAAATGTGGATCAAATTGGGCGACAAAGACCCCTCCATCCCCACTAAATTCGGTTGGGGGTTGTTCTTACAAGGGGTGGCCTTTGCTATCATTGCCGTGGGCGCTTCTGTGTATCAATCCAGCGGCCCGGTCAGCGCGTTGTGGCTGATTTTCATGTATATGTTCTGCACGATGGGTGAGCTGTGCTTATCCCCGGTAGGGCTGTCCATGGTTACCAAGTTAGCTCCGCTGAAATTTATGTCCTTATTCATGGGCATTTGGTTGATGGCTTCCTTCTTTGGGAACTTGCTCGCCGGCTGGATAGCCAGCCACTACGAATCGTGGAGCTTAACCACGCTCTTCTCCGTACCGGCTATCGGTTCCATGGCATTTGGTGTAATTATGTGGATTATGACCCGCAAAATTAAATACTGGATGCATGGCGTAAAATAAACGAATTCGGGATGTACAAAGAGCCCCCGCCAAAAAGCGGGGGCTCTTCATTTTGTTTGTAAATTTATTCCTCCGGTTCCGGGGTTTCGGAAGGGGTGATATGCATGGAAGCCATCAACATATCCACCAAGCGGATATCACTGGGATATTGCACCAAATCGTGCGCTTTTAATAAAGACACCCAACGAATAGCTAAAATCTCACTAGCATCATGTTTACCAATACGCCCCAGCTTTTTCATTAAGTACCATTGCACCATTTTTTTGATGTAATTCCCTTGCAATGTAAACGCATATTTCACGCGGATCATGGGGCGGACGATGGTAGCACGGTATCCGGTTTCTTCCAGCACTTCGCGCAAGGCGGCCTGGCGGGGGGTTTCGCCCGCCTCAATATGGCCTTTGGGGAAGGTCCAAATCTTTTTGCCTTTCATATTCTTGACCTGCACAAGAAGCACCTTGCGCCCGTCCAAGACTACGCCCCCGCACGAAAATTCCGATACAATCATTTTGCTTTCTCTAAGTGATAAGCTGCGTTTAAAATCTTTTCTTCTTGCAAAATCGGCCCGTAGAACTGCACCCCGATGGGCAAGTCGTTCTCGTCTTTGCCAAACGGCACGCTAATGCCGGCTAGTCCGCCAATATTGCCTTGGCAGGTATACAAATCCGCCAAGTATAAAGAGAGCGGGTTGTCATCTTTCTGCCCAATTTTGAAAGCCGTTGTCGGGGACGTAGGGGTTAAAATCACGTCCACCTTTGAAAACGCTTTTTTAAAATCGTCGCGGATGAGCTCGCGCACTTTCATGGCTTTTAAAAAACATTCTTCATACCGCTCGGATGTAAGCGCGTAAGTACCAATGATGATACGTTTTTTAACTTCCAAACCAAACGGCGCGCGCGATTTTTCGTAATAATCGGCCAGGCCCTGTGCGTTAGGGGCCGCGTATCCATAGCGGATCCCGTCGTAACGACCTAGGTTAGAGCTGGCCTCCGCGCTGGTGATGATATAATAACACGGGGCCGAATATTTTGCCAGTGGCACATCTACTTCCACCAATTCGGCTCCTTGCGCTTTAAGCTGTTGGGCCGCTTTTTCAACTTGTGCTTTAATCGTGGGGTTTAAGCCGTCCAAAAATCCTTTGGGCATCCCTACTTTAACACCTTTTAAATCGGCTGTAAATTCTTGCGTATAGTGCGGCACAGGGGATTCTATAGAAGTAGAATCGTGCGTATCTTTGCCGGAAATTACTTCCATTACCGTAGCGGCATCGGCCACATTGCCGGCCAGCACGCCTACTTGGTCTGCGCTGGAGGCAAACGCAATCACCCCATAGCGCGAGATACGCCCATATCCGGGCTTAATACCCACAATTCCGCAAAATCCGGCCGGCTGACGCACGGAACCGCCCGTATCCGTCCCTAAGGCCGCAGGCACCATTCCGGCTGCCACAGCCGCCGCGGAACCGCCCGAAGATCCCCCCGGCACGCGGGTGGTATCCACCGGGTTATGCACTACGCCACAAACGGAAGTTTGGTTGCTGCTGCCCATGGCAAATTCGTCCATATTGGTGCGGCCGATAATCACCGCGTCTGCCGCCAACAGTTTCTCTACTACAGTGGCGTTGTAAGCCGCCGTATAGTTTGCCAACATTTTGGAACAGCACGTAGCTTTATGCCCTTTATACAAAATGTTATCTTTAATACCCACCGGCACACCGGCCAACACGCCCAGTTTTTCCCCGCGTGCTTTTTTGGCATCAATCGCTTTAGCTTGGGCCAACGCGTCGGCTTCAAACACTTCCACAAAGGCGTTAATTTGCGGGTTTTTTTGAGCAATTTGCGCTAGGTAATAGCGAGTAATTTCTTCGGCCGTTTGGGTGCCGTTTAAAATTGCTTGTGTAATTTCTGAAATCGTCATCTTAAAGCACCTTCTTTACTTTGGCTTGTCCGTCCATTTCCTGCGCAAACATCGCGCGCAATTTGGCGGCGGCTTCTAAATCGGTAATGGCCTGGTCCTTGCGGGTATGCGCGGCCAAGGTTACGTTGGTCAGTTTTACCTCATCCGTATTGACGGCAGCCAAGTCTTTCACCCAACCAAACAGGGCACGCAGTTGCCCTTCGTAAATATCGGCTTCTTCGGTACTGACGGACATTTTAGCCAGTTTCCCGGCCAGTTCCACATCTTTTTTGGTAATCATACAAAAACCTCTCTTGTATTTATTTTATATAAATAAGGGCCGCCCTGGCTAGAGGCGGCCCGAGTTCTAAATATACTTGCTTAATTTTTATTTAACTGTCGCAACCGCTCCATGAGCGATGTAGGGTTTACCCGATACCGAACTGTAAACGTTTCCCCCTGCCAATTGCAAGGATATGAATCGGCTGTTTCGCGCACGGCCTGCATAAAAATATCTTTAGTCAAACCGGGGTATACTTGCACGCCCAACGCATATAATCCGGCCAAATACGGTACCGCCCAAGAAAGTCCTCCATGAGCATAATGCACGTAATCGCGCACGCCGTTGGGGGCAGCTGTCACGCGGAAATCCGTTGGCACCAACGGGTCTGGCATTTGGTTATAAAAGTTTAAATTTTCTTTATCAAACCAATACGCCGGACGGCAATAATTTGTGCCATCCGCTAGGGATAAGCTATGGTTACGGCTGATTGTCATTACATCGTTGGTGGTGAATACCGCAATATTATGGGCTTTAAGATAAGATAGCACTTCTTCAAATTTGTCAGTCCCTTTATCCGACTCGTCAAATCCGCGTGAAATAGACACCACCCGTATTTTTTGTTCTGCAGGAAATCTCTCGCTCATATTCAAGATACGCTGCAAAGTATCTACAATAGGGCCAGCATTAAACACCCTTTCCTCAACTTCAAATTTACCCGCCCAATAATAAATATTTGCCTGCGGGGCCACTCCCACCGTTTGGCCAGCCAAAATAGATGCAACCGCTGCGCCGTGCATACTGGCATTGCTGTCTTGGTAAATAGAATCCTGCCAGTAGTATTGAATGCGATCTGCATACTGTTCGTGATTCAAAAGCAAACTTTGGTCAATAATCGCCACGCTTACTCCTTTGCCGGTAATTCCTTTTTTATGCAAAGCCCGCACCCCCAAACCCGGGTTTTGGTTTTGCTTTAAGATATTTTTCGGAGGAAACCCTTTAGGGAGTTTGTTTGCCGGCGGAAATTGGGTCCGGCTGTCAAAAGTAAGTACATCAGCTAGTTCATCCGCTGTGTAGGAAGTAAAATCCCAACTAGAAACATCGCACGAACGCACATCCAATTCATTGGGGACTACCGTCTTTTGAGCCGGTTGTCCACTGGGAAATTGCTGTTTGCAATGCCAAGAATAATCCGCCGGTTGTGTTCCTGCCACGGGGGAAATCCGCTGGGCCTGCGCACAAACTCCGGCCAGCGCGCATAAACATAGCATACCGATTATTTTTTTCATAAATCCTCCTCTTTTGGTACAATAATACCATATTAGGAGGTTTTTTTTATGAATGAACACAATCTAAACACCCATTTTGTATTGGTAGTAATTGCTCTTATTATTTCTTGCTTGGCCGGATTTTGGACCATTCCCCTGGCCCTGGCCGCGTTAGTATTTTCCCTGCGTGCAAGCGATCTAATTTACCAAGAACGCCTAGATGAAGCCAAAAAAGCCGCCTGGTGGGCAGGCCTGTTTAGCTGGCTGACCATCGGGATTGCCGTGATTCCAATTATTTTGATTATTCTATTTGGCGGGACGATTTTGGCTTTGCTGGGGGCCGCGTTGGCAGCGGCTGCCTAATTACAAAAGTTCCAACGGGGCGAATTTAAGCATAAAGGTGCGCCGCGTGCCGTTACCAAACAGCACCGTGATTTTGGCGCTATCGCCACTGCCGACTACCTGCACGATTTTCCCTTCCCCAAACACGCCGTGTTTCACGCGCCCGCCGATGGCTACGCCGTCTTCATTTTTGGGGCCGGGCTGCGCGGGGGCTTTGGGTTCTTGCACAAACCCGGGCACGCGGCGCGGATCGGACAAACTGCTTTTGGGGAAAGATTTTGGCTGAGCATACAAACTGCTCACGGGCGGCACATCGTCATACTCCGGGAAGTCATTATCCTGCGCACGTTCAATTTCGTATCCGTCCTCGTCATATTGTTTCTGAAAACGGCTTTTGCGCGCATAAAAACCTTCGCTAAATTGACGTTTGCGGCGGGAAAACCGTTCATAATCTCCGCCCGCGTACGAAGAATTTCCGCCCCACCTAAAGTGGGCCTGTTGCGCTTGGGCTTGCACTTCTTCTTCGCTCAGTAGCCCACTTTCAAACAAAAAGCGCGAGGGCGGGTTTTCCTGCACTTGCCCGAATTTGCGCCGGCGTTGGGCATAAGTCAAAAAGAGTTTTTCTTTGGCGCGCGTCATAGCCACGTAGCACAGGCGGCGTTCCTCCTCGGTATCGTCTTCGTTATCGCACCCGATAGGGAACAAATTTTCTTCAAGCCCGGTCACAAACACATCACTAAATTCAAGCCCTTTGGCCAAGTGCACCGTCATCAGTGTAACGGCGCCGCTTTGCCCGGCCTGAGTTTCATCCTCGCCGGAAAGGAGCGACACTTCCTGCAAGAAATCCGCCACGCTGGGGTCTTTCTCGCCACGCACGCAGCGTTCTTCGTACTCTTTTACGGCGTTGATTAAAGCGTCCAAGTTCTGCAAACGGTCCTGCGCCTCGGGGTCTTTTTCAATCTCGGCTTTCACGCTGTCCAAGTAGCCCGATTCCACTAAAATCTTGTTAAAAATATCGGCGGGTGCGGTTAAAAGCATATCCCCACGCCAACCTTCAAACAACTGCGCCAGCTTGATAGACGCCTTCACAGCCCCGCTGCTTAGCCCGGGCACATAGGCAGCTTTTTTAAGTGCGTCGTACAGAGAAATTTGATTTTGTTCGGCATACGCCAGCAAGCGCTCCTGCGCCACTTTGCCCAGCCCGCGCGTAGGCGTGTTGATAATACGCAGCAAGCTCACGTTATCGGCCGGGTTGACCAGCAAGCGCGCGTAGCACATCATATCTTTAATTTCTTTGCGGTCGTAAAAGCGCACGGTGCCAATCAAGCGGTACGGGATTTGGTACTTTCTAAAATAATCTTCAAAGCTGCGGCTTTGGGCGTTGGTACGGTAGAAAACAGCAATGTCTTTTAAACTGGCGCCGTCGTTTTCTACAAGCCGCTGGATTTGCACGCTCACCCAGCGTGCTTCGTCGCCTTCGGTTTGGCAGGAGTGAACCTCAATGGGTTCGCCCGCGCCTTTATCGGTAAAAAGGTTTTTGTCTTTACGTTTTTTGTTTTTGGTGATAAGGCGGTTGGACGCATCCAAAATAGCTTTGGTGGAGCGGTAATTTTGCTCCAGCGTGATGATTTTGGCGTCTTTAAAATCTTTTTCAAATTCCAAAATATTGCGGATGTTGGCACCGCGCCAGGAGTAGATACTTTGGTCCGGGTCCCCCACCACGCACAGCTTGCGCGATTTTTCAGTAAGGTATTTGGTAATCATGTACTGGGTACGGTTGGTATCCTGGTACTCGTCCACCAGTACATATTGGAAAAAGTCCTGGTAATATTCGCGCACGTCAGCATGATCGCGCAGTAAAATCACGGTTTTTACCAAAAGGTCACCAAAGTCCAGCGCGCCCGCTTCCCTAAGTTTTAGCTCGTAGCGGCGGTAAATTTCAGCGGCGCGGATTTTGCCGTCCAGGCCGGACGCGGTAGCACTTTGCATCATGCTATCGGGCGAAATCATTTCATCTTTCGCGCGTGAGATAATCCCCACTAATTGCCCCACTTCTTTTTTGGGCTCTTTGACGCCCATTTGCTCCAAAAGCATCGCAACTACCTTTTTTTGGTCGCTCTCATCATAGATGGCAAAATCTTTGGTGAGCCCAAGCTTGTCGGCATTTTGGCGCAAAATTCGCACACCGAACGAGTGAAACGTATGGATCCACACGCGCCGCCCCGCACCGGGGACGAGGGCGTCTACGCGCTCGCGCATTTCGCCGGCGGCTTTGTTGGTAAATGTGACTGCCAAAATCCGCGCGGGGTGATATCCGTCTGCGATGAGCTTGGCAATTTTGGTGGTAAGCGTTTTGGTTTTTCCCGTACCCGCGCCGGCCACGATGAGGCACGGCCCGCCGTCGTACAGGGCGGCCTGACGTTGTTGTGGGTTTAAGGAATTTAACGCTTCTTCAACGGTCATTTTAATTTAAGTCGTACAAACGTCTCTATATGTTCGCTATGCGGGAAGAAATCAAACGCTTCCACGTGTAAAATCTCGTAATGTTGCGTGAGCGTTTTGAGGTCCGTGGCCAACGTAACCGGGTTGCACGAAATATACAGCACGTTTCCCACGCCGCTCTGCGCCACAGCTTTGCACGCACGCGGGTGCATGCCGCTGCGCGGCGGGTCCAAAATGATCAGAGCGTCCTTTTTTTCTATCGGCTGCTCTCTTACAAAATCTTCCACGCGCGAGCAGAAAAACTGTACGTTTTGTACCCCGTTTAGCTTGGCATTTTCAATGCCGTTATAAATAGCCGGGGCCACACTTTCCACGCAGATACTTTTCTCACACAAGTCCGCGCACGAGAGTGAAAAACTGCCCGCGCCACCGTACAAATCGTAAATTTTCTTCGGCGCAATTTGTTTGACAATGCCGCGCACGCGGCTGTACATCTTTTGCGCGGTCTTTGTGTTGGTCTGAAAGAACGATTGCGGCGAAAGTTTAAAAACAACTTCGCGCTCGGTCTTTCCGTCCGCACCGCTTAGCAAAATTTTCTCAAAAATATGATCTTTGCCTTTGAGCACGCGCAAGCTTTCGGGCTCGGCCGTGTCGGCCAAGCCGTTATTCACGGCGGCCATAATGTTGGCATTGGGCAGCACACTTTCCACCGCGGCCACAAATGTTTTTTCGTTAAAGTCGTCCGTCACAAACAGTACCACTATTTGCTCGCCGGTGTTTTTGCCTTCGCGCACCATCAGGTGGCGCAAAATACCGGTGTGTTTGCGTTGATCGTAATACGGCAGATTTTCTGCTTGCGCCCACGCGCGGATCGCGGCTACCAGCGGCACTAATTTATCGCTAAACAGCACGCACTCCTCTAAATCCACGGCGCGGTCCCAGCGGCCGGTTAGTTTAAAGCCCACACATTGTTCAAACTCTAAAGGGCGTGCTTTGTTGGCGGGGTCGTTTTTCTTGTAATCGTCACGCCATTTGACCTGGTGGCAAAACCCCAACTCCACTTTATTGCGGAAATACACGGGCTCATCCGTTACCGTTACAGGGATGTCAGCCGTCCAAAAATCTTTTAAAATATCTTGCAATTTGGCGCGCTTTTTTTGCACTTGCTCCTCGTAGGGCAAGTTTAAAAGCGTGCAACCGCCGCACGTGCCAAAATGTTTACAAGTCAAATTAGGCATTGATTTTAAACAGGCAAACGTCGCCATCCTTTACGATATAGTCTTTGCCTTCGCTGCGGATAAGGCCGTGCTCGCGCAAGGCCTTTTCGCTGCCGTATTTTTCCAAATCGTCATACGTGTATACATCGGCGCGGATGAACCCTTTTTCAAAATCGCTGTGGATTTTGCCGGCAGCTTGCGGCGCCGTGCACCCTACGGGGATGAGCCAACTGCGCACTTCCACCTCGGGCCCGGCCGTAAAATATGTACACAGGTTTAAGAGCTTCATTCCTTCGCGCACTACTTTTTCCAGCCCGGTGTATTCGTTGCCGGTTTCGGCCAAAAAGGCCTTCTTTTCTTCGTCGCTAAATTCAGCAATGTCGGCCTCAAATTTTACGCACAGTTCCACAAAGCCCGAACCGTTTTCTTTAGCGTACTTGGCCACTTTTTCGGCGTTAGCGGCGTTGCGCTGTTCGGAATTATTCCCCACGTAAAGCACGGGTTTGGCCGTTAAAAATTGATATTCTTTGAGCTCTTCGGGCTCAAGCCCCAGCGAAGAAACCATCTTCCCGTTTTCCAAAGCGGCCTTGATTTCTTTCATGCGCTCCCACGCGGCCACCGCATCTTTCTTGCCCGATTTGGCATTGCTGGCTAAACGGTCGCAAATTTTAGTAGCGGTTTCCAAGTCGGCCAACATCAGTTCGGTATTGATCACCTCAATATCGCGTAAGGGGTCCACGGAGTTCATCACGTGCGTCACGTTTTCATCTTCAAACAACCGCACCACGTGGATAATAGCGTCCACTTCGCGGATGTTGGCCAAAAATTTATTGCCCAGGCCTTCTCCTTGGCTGGCCCCTTTCACAATACCGGCAATATCCACAAATTTGATAAACGCGGCGGTTTTCTTGGGCGGTTTGAACATCTCAAACAGCTTATCCAACCGTTTATCCGGGATGGCCACAATACCCACGTTGGGCTCAATGGTGCAGAAAGGATAGTTGCTCGCTTCGGCTCCGGCACAGGTTAACGCATTAAAAAGGGTGGATTTGCCCACATTGGGCAGGCCTACAATACCAATTTCCATAAAAACTCCTCAAGAAGAAAAAATGCTAAAACGTATAGATACATTTTAGCATTTTAGAAGTTCTTTCGCAGTTGGGACACCTATTCCAACAGGCACTCTCTGCCCTGGCTCATCTTGCCGCCGGCTTGTTTACACATTTGAGGGGAGGCATTGGAACTATTTACGATGGATACGGTGGACCCATCTTCTTGCTCTTCCTGGGATACCAACACACTCTCCCGCACTTCAACGGCAGGGTGCATCCTTCCTAAGTCTATGTGCAACATCAAGAAATACTCATGCTCACCTACTGCAATGTCCCGCTGCTTAGGATGAGCCGAAACAAAACAGGATTTAAATTCATCATAACAGTGGAAATAATAGCTCCAATACCGGGAATCTTTTACCGTAACATCCAAAATAGAAAAATCGCCTGATTTTTCCTCAGGCAGCGGCCCGTTGGCAAGGTCATAGAGTTCAATTCCGCGCCCGACGGTGCGCAGAACCATTACCGCTTCGGCGTTATGGGCGTGCGTAACCACGCGCTGATATTGCGGCAGTGCCACTGCCGCTAATACCCCTATAACCAGCACCCCCACCAACAGTTCCGGCAACGTAAATCCTATTTTATTTTTCATATTATATCTTGACCATATTTTATCATTTATCTGCATACGACGAGTGGAGATTTAACAACCAACTAAAATATGCTAAAATATAGTTACTTGTCCCGTTCGTCTAGTGGCCTAGGACGCCGCCCTCTCAAGGCGGAGATCACGAGTTCGAATCTCGTACGGGACGTTTTTTTAATGGATTTTGCTTCTTTCCCACACTTATTTCTATCTTATCTTCTGCAATAAATTGTGTGAAATCCGCTGGAGCGGGCCGAGATGGATGTATTGTTAAGTATTTAAAAACAGGCCCTTTGAGAGTATTTCTCAAAGGGCCTGTCGGTTAGATAACGCTAAGTTATTCGCGTACCAAGACTACATCTACACGGCGATTTTGCGCACGACCAGCTGCAGTCTCGTTAGAAGCAATGGGATTAGAACTCCCGGCTCCATAAACCCGAATTTCGTTGGGATAACCTTGTTCAGCCAACATAGCGGCTACGGCTTTGGCACGATTCAAAGATAATTTTTTGTTATATTCTTCCGTACCGATATTATCCGTATGCCCCTCTACCAAAATAATGGCATTTGGGTTGGCTTTGATATCCTTTTCTAACTCATCAATTTTATTCATATCAGAGCGAATTTCACTACTATTAAAATAGAAATTCGCTGCCTCTACAATAGAATGACGAGTAATGACCTTCTCTGCCGGTACAGGGGCTTTCTGCTCCACAACTGGCTGCTTCACAACAACCCGCTGTACCTCAGGTTCCTTTTGCGGCTGCGTCTTGGGGCAGATAAAACAACCTGCCACCAAGACACAACCCAATAATCCTAGAACTTGTTTCATTCCTTTTTCTCCTAACTTACCACGCATACGCTAAGCCCACGTTACCGTAGCAGTTAGCGGATTTATTGTTCACACCGGCATCTAAGTTACCAAAGATCGTCCAGTGGTTGGTAAGCGCATAACTTACGCCCACCTGACCGCTAAAGTAGGTGCGGCCCAGTTCAGCACTGATAATTTCCATGCGTGTTCCGGGCAAGTCCAACGACATATGCAGTTTGGCATAATCACCGCCGATAAACTGTTTAACAGCGGCAGAACCGTACCAGTTGAATCTCTTACCGATTTTGCCTTCCACCTGCACCCCTAAGCGGGCTTGTGAGTTGAACTGATGTTTGCTTTCTACGTGTAAGTTAAGGGCACCTGCACCCGTTTCCGTAAAGGATTTTAAGTGCGTATAGTTGCCCAATATTCCGGCAAACGGTTTGAGGTTGAGCCAATCATAGACGGCGATGTTATAACCACCTTCTAAGTCTAAGGCCATATTCAAACCATGATATTTTCCTTCGGCATTACGCGCCATGAAATCAATGTTACGTTTACCGTGATAGGTTTGATATCCTCCGAACAAGGTTCCTTTGAAGACCCAGTTGCCCGGTCTGTACCCGCCGTAAATACCCAGGGATACATCATCGATATCCATTCTATCGCTGTGTTGGCGCAAATCGCTCTTACCGGCACCACCGTATACACCTAAGAGTGCCTCATCAGAAGAACGATCATACCCTACTAATACACCGGTCATGTTATTAGTAAAGCGCGGCGAATTTTCATCCGCATACACTTTATCGTACTGGCTATAATATTCTGCCCACACGTTGTCATGGCAAGTGGGACATTCGCCAGCCGAAGGGTTACGTTTCGCAATACGGTCATACACATGAGCCGTCTTGGCATTAAACAACGGAGTCAATGCACTGTTGGCATATAACACACCGTGTGTATCATCCAAGGCAGACTGTAAGGTGGACGCCGCATTAATGGTGGTAACCTCTTGCGGATTTAAGCCACCTAATTTTTCATATTGCAATAAAGCATTGGTAATGTCACCTTCATAACCGGTAGAGATAGCATCTATCGCACGAGCTACTTCACTTTGGTTGCGCGATAAACTTGTCGTTTCGGTATAATCGGTGGCTTTACGTTTTGCCAGTAAAACTACTTTCGTCGGATCGCTGTAATCTACTTCTACGTCAATGCGGCTAGCATCGTAGTCGGTAATAGTACCATCGTACGTAAATTCGCCTGCCACATTGCCGGCATCAACAATTTCAAACGACTTCCATTCAAAGTATCTTCCGTTTTCGTTGGATACTGTTAAGTTAGCTCCGTTAGCGATATTGGCATTACCTGTAATGACCAATTTATCACTGGCAGGAGTTTCATTAATTTCGATAGCCGTTGTACTACCGGAAGCGAAGTTTACATCTCCCGTAATCGTCAACGTATCAATACTGTTGCCAGGAGCAATGGTACCGCCGTTATTTACGTTTACAGTACCAGCAATATTGCCGTTACCGCGCAAGGTAGCACCATTGTTGACATTCAATGCAGTAGTAACCGTTACATCACGGTTGGCAGCAAACGTACCCGCGTTAATATCCGCTTGGTTCGCGGTAAAAGCATTATCGGATACGTTCAAAACAGCACTGCCGCTTTGGACGAAATTGCCCAAAGTGTTAATTTCGTTAAGTGTCGCATCGGTAGTATCGGTAAATTCAACCGTTGTATCAGCGGCACCGTTCACGATATTGTTGATATTTTGTGTATTCCCTACTAAGGTTCCTTCTTCTACGTAGGTATCACCCGCATAGCTGTTGGAATCCATCGCCAGGGTCATAGTACCGGCACCAAACTTATGGAAGTCGGCAGCGGACCCGATGTTGCCATTTAAGGTCAAGGCATCATCGTTTTGCACGTTTATATCATCCGCATCAGTTAAGCCCAACAAGTCGTTGGCTAATTCGCCAGCATCGGTTACTTGTAACATACTGGCACCGGCGAATAATACATTACCCGTACCTAAGTTGTCTTGACCGGCTACGGTTAAAGTAGCACCGTCAATCAACGTACCGCCCGCGTAAGAGTTAGAACCAGTTAGTATGGTGTCTTCGGTTACTTGGACATCCCCTTCACCGGAAATATCGCTAGCACCGGTAGAGGCCGCATCAAAGATGAGCGTACCATTGTTGGTAATACCGTTGGCCGCAATTAATCCGCTAGCCGCACCGCTAATCGTACCATCGTTGTTAATAGTATCGGTGTCGATGATAGCGTTATTGGTTACCGCAACACCTTCTTCCACATTCACGGAATCTTGCGTGATGTTCTTCTCCGCTATCAAATCAGCCAAGATGTTCATCTCGCCAGTACCGCTGATTTCTTCTTGTGTAGTACCACCGTCAGCATTTAAGATACCGTCGTTGGCCACGGCACCTTTTAAGTGAGTGACGTCGGAGTTTATAGTACCATTGTTACTAATAGCACCGGTAATATCGGCACTATTGTCTAATACGCCCTCGTTGATAAAATCGGTGACATCGATCTCACCGCTATTGGTCATGTTGGCGTAGTTGGTTACGGTTTGTTGAGTAATCTCAAATCCATTGGTCAAATCTTCCGTAATATACATCTGACCAAAATTTCCACCGCCGTCAATAGTACCCCGTACGGTACCGCCGGCAATGTTCAACGTACCACTGCTATTTACATCACCGTTCAAGTTATCGGCAGTGGAATTAATTACACCATTGCTACTATTAATAATAGTACCGGTAATCATGGCTTCGTTGTTAACCGTACCTTCATTATTATTAAAGATGGCAGCGTCGATAGCCGCATTGTTGGTTAACGTACCGGCATTATTGTTAACGAGAGCTTGCTCAATGGCAGCATTGTTTACTACCTCATTCGTAAAGGTAGTGCTACCATCACCTTGAATGGTGTTTTCGTTGGTACCACCGGTCAAGTTCAATACATTCGTGTTGGTAATACCATCAGCAAATGCGAGCAAGCTAGCATCAGAGGTGAATGTCCCTTCGTTGGACAGGGACTTTTGGCTAATATTGCCTTCGTTTGAAACGGTTGCGCCGGACGCAATAGCTAATAAACCTTCACCGCTAATTTTATTAGCAGTTGTACCGTCGCCCAAGGTTAAGGAACCGGCGTTGGTGATACCGTTTACGGTGGTCAAATCACCTGCATCAGCAGTGAATTCACCTAACTTGGCAATATCAATGGTATCTTGAGTAATCGTGGCGCCAGAAGCATTCGCAACTGCAAGACCCGTTACCTTTAATGTACCGGCATTACCGGTAATGACGTTGGTGTTGGTGCCGGCTTGCATTTCAAAGATACCGTCGTTATCAATTCCATTTGTAGTAGTAATGTCATCCATATCGGCAGCTACAAACGTAGCAGCGCCGTCAATGGTAATAGTGTCTTGGTGAATTGTTCCATTGTTGGCGGTTTTGCCAAGAATTTGCAAATCACCTTCACCGTCGATGTTATTGAGGTTATCCCCATCTGCAATGGCATACGTGCCTTCGTTGTGGATATCACCTTCAATATCGTCAGCTTCACTGGCTAAAACAGCACCGCTGTTAACGGTAACTTCGGCTTTAATTGTGCCTGCGTTTGCTAACGAATCACTGAAAACCGTCACGGTATCTTGTTCGATATTCGCTTGGTTGGTTACATCCCCTGTGGTAGTTAAGTTCCCGTTACCGGTAATCACATTTTTGTTCGTACCGCCCGAGAAACCTAAATCACCCTCGTTCTTAATACCACCTATGGAGGCCAACAAGTCAGCATCGCTGGCTAACGTAGCCCCATTGGCAATATTAATTTGGTTTTGGCTGATAGCAGCCGTATTGGCGATCATACCGCCGGTAACTTCCAAAGTACCGCCACCGCTGATGACGTTAGCGTTGGAGCCACCCGCATTCCAAATTAATTTTCCGTCGTTGGTAACAGCTGCTTCAACACTTTCGCTGTTAGTGGTTAAGGAACCACTTGCAGCGATGTTCAAACCACTTTGAGTAATACTGCTGTTGTTAACCGTTGTACCCAAGATATTGGTGGTACCCGTACCGGAAATCATGCCTTCGGCTAAGATGTCGGCATCAATAAGGTCCGTGATACCACGGTTGTCTATGTTTTCATGTACATCAGTAGCAGTACCGTAATGGGCTCCCGTATTGACTTGAACTTTGGTATAAACGTCCGCCAAGTTCTGTACGGTTCCATCAATAAAGGTGGTACCGGTACCGGTAATTTCATTATTGTTGTCACCACTCGTGAAAGAAATGGCACTATCGTTGGTAATGCCGTTGGTGGTGGTAAGTAAGTCAGCCGCAGTAGTTAATTGACCGCTGCTAACCGTAATAGTATCTTGGCCGATGGCGGCCTTGTTGGTTACATCACCGGCAATGGCCATGGAACCCGAACCATCAATAACGTTGGAGTTCGTGCCACCCGTGAGGGTTAAACCATCAGCTACATTATTGGTAATACCATTGGCAGAGGCCAATAAGTCAGCGTCGCTGGTTAAAGAACCGCCGGTGATTTTAATCTTATTTTGTTCAATAGAAGCACTATTGACAATATCACCACCGGTAATGTCTAATTGACCAACACCGCTAATTACATTTTCGTTAGCAGAACCAGCGGTCCACGTTAATTTACCGTCGTTGGTGACGGATGCTACTATGGATTCCGCATCGGTCGCAAAATTACCGCTATTGGCAATTTTTAACGCTTCTTGCATGATAGTACCGGTATTGACGGTCTCTCCTAAGATAGAAGTCGTACCACCCGCACCAATAATATCATTGGCATTATCGCCATCGGTAATAACATAAGAGCCGGTATTTCCGATAGAACCGTTAATATTGGCCCCGTCACTAGTCAACGTGCCAGAGTTCACCACATCTGCAGTAATTAAGGCATTATTCTTTAAGTTTCCCTTGTTATTTACCAATGCTTGGTCGATTGTATTGTTGTTGGAAACATTATTCGTGAAGGTGGTAGTCCCCCCACCGGTAATTGCATTGGTATTCGTACCGCCCGTGATATTTAAAGCACTCTCGTTGACTACACTTGCTGCGGTTAACAAGTCCGCATGGGTGTTAAAAGTACTGTTGTTGGTCAAAGTACCGGTTAAGGTAATGTGACCTTCGTTGTCAAACGTACCCTTGTTTTCTAAAGAAGCTTGGGCAATTGTACCTTTGTTGGAAGAAACTCCCTCTTTGGTAGTAATCGAACCCACCCCTTCAATGGCGTTGGTGTTGGTAAGGTTCGCATCTACCGTACCGTTGTTGGTAAAGATACTACTATTGCTTACCGTGGTTTGGTCAATATCACCGTTGTTGGTTACATATCCGGTAATATCTATGCGGCCGGAACCGGTAATTGTGTTGCCAGTGGCCCCTGCCGTATAGTTAATGATACCATCGTTAGCAATCTCGTTGCTAGCGGTCATGTTTGACGCATTGGTAGTAACTACTTTACCAGACGCCACTTTAATATCTGCTTGAGCGATAGAACCGTTGTTGGTTAAATCCCCATTGATGTCCGTTTCACCATCTCCAGTGATGGCCACAGACAAAGTTCCGTCCGCATTTAGGTCTAACAAACCGTCGTTGGCAACATCATCCCCTAAATGATCCGGATCGGAGTAAATAGTAGAACCGGCCTCATTGCTCGCTTTGGCCAACAGCATACCGTTGTTGGTGAAAGTGGCATTGTTGCTGATATTTACTAATTTCTGCGTGAAATCCCCGTTGTTGGTAGAATCCCCGGTGATGTTGGTAGTGCCCAGGCCGGTTACTTCGCCATCGTTGGTGAAGTTTACGACATTGGCAGTACCACCATTGTAAAAACTATCGTTGTTTTGCAACGTAGTGGCGGTTAATGAACCGTCGTTAATTTCAACATCCGCGGCGTTAGTCAATGTATCAACAGTCAAGGAACCGTCGTTGATTTCAACCATACCCGTGGAATTGTTTTCCAAAGAAGCCAAGTAGGCATCCCCGTCATCCAACCGGAAAGTACCGCTGTTATCAAAAGTGGCAGCCGTACCGGAAACGTTCATGGTACCGCCATCTTGATAGAAAGTAGCCCCAGCAGCGTTGGCTACCTCATTAAATGACATATCGCCGCTATTGGCTATGTAACCGCTGCCGGTATTTTCAATAGCGTTGGCATTAAACAATCCGGAGTTGTAAATATCACCGGAGTTAGTGATTGCACCGGTGTTATCGCTGTTATCAAACGTGGCACCGGATTCGTTGCTAATCTCGCCTGCGTTCACAACGTCCGTCGTAACCATGATCGTTTTGGTATTGGTTACCGTTTTTCCGGTTTCCGTTTCCAAATTGGTTAACGAAACGATACCGTCGTTTTCAAAGTCAGCAGATGCCACTAAAGACGTTTGATCAATATTATAGGCATTGCTCACATCCCCTGTAATAAACAGGTTCCCGTCCCCATTAATGGCATCTTGGGTGGAACCGCCTTCCAACGTGAGGGAGTTGTTATTAGTTACCGCACCCACTAAATTAGTGGCGCTGGAAACCAATGCCCCTTCGTTGGTAATGGTGGTAGCCGTAATGGCTGCATTGTTGTCTAAATTGGTTGTGCTGGCTACGGTAACGGCGTTTTGAGTTATCGCATTATCATTGGTAACATCGCCATCCGTTTTAAAATTAAAAGTCCCGTCATCTCCAGTTACGGTACCACCCGTGAGGGAGGTCCCGGAATAGTCCAGGGTACCGGCGTTGACAATGCTACCTTCAATGTCGTTACCTAGACCAAAAGAAACTCCACTTGCTACATCAATTAATGTGTCGTTCGTGGAGTTTTGTGTTAATTTTGCGCCCGTTACGGTAGAACCGTCAGCGTCAACAGATAACGTCCCATTAGGGGCATCATCTGCGGTTAGCGCAGTAGCTACGTTGTAGTCGCCGGGAGTAGTTGCAATACCCGTCCGCAAATCATCCCAGTTGCTCACATCGGTGGCCAAAGCAAACCCACTTTGCCACGTCATAAAAGCAATGCTCAACGTAACCGAAAGCACTTTTTGAAACACTTTCGATAGAGGCATGTATTTTCTCTCCTTTTTGAAATAAAAAAGACAACTTATTTTAACATTATTTTTGATAATCTGCATCAAAAAATTTTTTTCAAGAATACCGGCCCCATACAGGCCTTTGTGGCCCCAACTCAGCGGTTAGATTCCCCGATAGGTCCCGACCCTTTAATTTGCTATAATAAGGTATATTGTCAACCGTTGCTTGGTAAAGCCGATTGACGTTTTTATTGAGGGTTTTATGGGGCTTAACGCTTTACAAACAGTTTTATTATCCGCCTTAATTGTGGTGGTTTTGATCCTCCCGCTGTGCGTGCGTAAAGTGGAAGAAAATCTGGAGGCATTTTTATTTGCCTGCGGATTATTTGCCGTTACCGTCTCGCACGTGTGGAGCATGCCTTTAGTAGCTACCGCCTTGGAAGAGCCCCTTAAAATCACCGTGGCCGTGCTCATTGCCGGGCTGATATTTCGCAAATTAAACACGCACTTGCAAAAACTCACCCAATACGCCGTGAAAACAATCGGTCTGCGGTGGACGTTGTTTCTAATCGTACTGCTTTTAGGGATCACCTCCAGCATCATTACCGCCATCGTTGCCGCGCTGATTTTGGCGGAAATAGCGGTAATGCTCCCATTGGAGCGCGCCGGACGTATTAAACTAATTACCTTCTCTTGTTACGCAATTGGAATGGGGGCGGTTTTAACTTCCATCGGGGAACCGCTGGGGACTATCGTCATTGCTAAGCTGGCCGGGCCGCCGCACCACGCCGGATTTTTCTATTTGATCCAACATTTGGGCTGGTTTGTATTGGGCGGCATACTGTTTATGGCCGGGATGGCTAGCTCCATTCGGGAGACTTCCCTCAAGCGCGCCCCCGGGGCCAAGGCCGTGGAAGCCGATAGAGACCACACCATCCGCGGTATTGCCCTACGCGCCGGGAAAGTGTATTTGTTCGTCATGGCACTTACTTTTTTGGGCGACGGTCTAAAGCCCCTAGCTCTAAAAACCATTTCTCACCTCAGTGCCGGTTGGCTGTATTGGATCAATATGCTCTCGGCCGTGCTGGATAACGCCACCCTGGCGGCTATTGAAGTGACTCCCGCTATTGACGATCGTACCCTTACCTTCCTGCTCATGAGCTTAGTCATATCCGGCGGGATGCTCATCCCGGGCAATATCCCCAACATTATCTGCGCTTCCAAGCTGGGTATTAAAAGCAAAGAATGGCTCAAAGCCGCCTTTGGCCTGGGAATTGTATTGCTGATTGCCTGTTTCTTTATTTTAAAAGCAGTTTTATAAAGAACTGTTCTTCAAGCTGCTCTATCAATTAGGGCGGTTTTTTTATATAATCTAAGTAACTTTATACCAGGGAGCTTTTTATGAAAATCCACTCTTTTAATGTCCAACCCAACCTGCCGGACAATATTAAATTTTTGGAAGAATTAGCCAACGATATGTGGTTTACGTGGAACGCCCACGCCATCAATTTGTTTGTGCAAATTGATCCGCAACTGTGGACCACCGCCAAACGCAACCCCAAATGGTTTTTGGGCTGCGTACCGCAAAAACGCTTTGAAGAGCTAAGCAAAAATACCGATTTTTTAAACCAACTCAATCAAGTAAAAGAAAGCTACTACGCTTATAAAAACGAAAAGCACACCTGGTACCAAGACCACCGCCAAGAAAAAGGCAACCTCTTAACCGCCTATTTCTCTATGGAGTATGGCATTGGCGAAGGGCTCCCCATTTATTCCGGTGGTTTAGGGATGCTCGCCGGCGACCATATCAAATCCGCCAGCGATTTAGGCATGCCCATTATCGGGGTCGGCCTTTTCTATAAACAAGGGTATGTACAGCAAGTTCTCAACCGTGAGGGCTGGCAGAACGAAGAATATCCCGATAACGACTGGGCCCACATGCCGGTAGAACGTGTCCAAAAAGACGGGAAAGATATCATCATAGACATTACCCTGGGGACGGAAACCGTCAAGGCCTGTATTTGGCGTGTACCGGTAGGGCGCACCTCTTTGTACCTATTAGATACCAACTTGCAGGAAAACACTCCCGCGCAACGCGCCATTACCGAAAAACTCTACGGCGGCGATCGCGAAAACCGCATCCGCCAAGAAGTAGTGTTAGGTATTGGGGGTGTAAAAGCATTAACCGCTATGGGTATTACCCCCTCTGTTTATCACATCAACGAAGGGCACAGTGCATTCTTGTTATTCCAACGCATTATTGATTTGATGCATGGCGAAAAATTGACTTTCGGCCAATCGTGCGAAAAAGTATGGGCCACTTCCGTATTTACCACGCATACCCCCGTTATCGCCGGGAACGAACATTTTGACCCCGCTTTAGTACGCAAGTATATGGAATTTTACGCCCGTGAAATGGGGTTAAGCTGGGAGCAATTTTTAACAATTGGTAAAGAAACCGCTACTTCCACCACCTATTGTTTGACGGTAGTGGCGTTGCGCTTGTCGGCTTTTTGTAACGGGGTGGCCAAATTACACGGGGCAGTAAGCCGTGAAATGTGGCACAATTTATGGCCCGGTTTGCCCAAGGCGGAAGTACCCATTACCAGCATTACAAACGGGATTCACAGTGCCTCATGGATTTCGCATGAACTCAACGATTTATATCGCAAATACCTCTTTGATAACAATCAATTTGGGTATATAGATCCGTCGGAAACGGAACCTTGGAACAAAATTTTTGATATCCCGGATAGCGAATTGTGGAACGTACACGCCACCCGCAAAAATAAACTGGTCAATATCGTACGGGAACGCTTGCAACGTCAGCTTACCCGCCAAGGTTTTGATGTAATGGTCGTCAAAAAAGCATCCCAGGTATTACGGCCGGATGTACTGACCATTGGGTTTGCGCGTCGCTTTGCCACATACAAACGGGCCACGTTGCTATTTAAAGATTTAAACCGCTTGGATAAAATCATCAACAACCCGGACCGGCCCGTACAGTTCGTATTTGCCGGGAAAGCTCACCCGGCCGATACCGCTGGGAAAGAATTTATTAAACTAATTGTAGGCCTCACCCAAAACGATCCGCGCTTTAAAGGCAAAATTGTATTTGTGGAAGACTACAATATGAACGTAGCCCGCTACATGGTGCAAGGCGTGGATGTTTGGCTCAACAACCCCATCCGCCCCATGGAAGCCAGCGGCACCAGTGGTATGAAAGCCGCTCTGAACGGGGCCCTTGCGCTATCTATTTTGGACGGCTGGTGGGACGAAGTAGGCCCGTGCGATTTTGGTTGGTCCATCGGTGGGAACGAAAACTACAAAACAGAGGCCGAACGCGACACCGTAGAAGCCGAAGCTCTTTATAGTTTGATTGAACAAGACATTGCCCCCACTTACTACGCCAAAGCAGATAAAGAAAATTTCTCTCCTGCGTGGGTGGCTTTAATGAAGGAATCCGTCAAACATATCGCGCCCTTCTTTAACACCAACCGTATGGTGAAGGAATACTACGAAAAATTTTATATTCCTGCCAACAACTACGGGCTGGTATTGGCCGAACCGGGTAAGGTGCAGTCCGTTTCTGCTTGGCGCCAAAAAATCGCGCAGAACTGGTTGCACGTATCCATTGCCGATGTGACCCAAGCCCCGCAAGAAGCTATTTTGATGGGGGATAAGGTAAACTTTAAAGCCCGCGTTTCCCTGGGGGATTTAAAACCCGAGGAAGTACAAGTGGAATGCTACTTGGGTCAACGCGGTAACGTAGGCGGCATTGTAAAACTTGAGGCCGTCCCCATGACGTGCACCGGCAAAGACGGGGAAACCTATTTGTACGAGGCAGCTGTCTCACCGGTTACCAGCGGCCGACAGGATTACGCGTTGCGGGTACTCCCCAAAAATGACGACATCCCCAACGTACTTATGCCGCTGTATATCCGCTGGGAAGAATAAATTTAAAGCCGGGCAGTTCCCCCGGCTTTTTATATGCTCAACATTGTCCTCATCAACCCTGAAATCCCTTTCAACACCGGCAATATCGGCCGCTCGTGCGTGGCTACGGGCACACGCCTACACTTGGTGGGTAAATTGGGGTTTAAAATTGCTTCTAAAGAAATCCGCCGCTCGGGGCTGGATTATTGGCCTAATTTAGATTATCGCCGCTACGAAACATGGGAAGATTTTTTAACACACGAACAACCCGCGCGCGAAAAATTATTTTTTCTTTCCACCAAAGGCAAAACCGCATATTGGGATGTATCCATCCCGGCCGATGCTTTTTTATGTTTCGGGGCAGAAGGGTTTGGCCTGCCTAAAGAATTTTACGAAATATATAAGGACCGCCTTTTCACCATCCCCATGACGGGGCCTGTGCGGTCTTTAAATTTATCCAGCTCAGCGGCCATTGTACTTTTTGAAACGTTGCGGCAGCATAAAAAATAGATGGCTCACTAAAAAGCAAACCATCTACGTAAATAAAACGCAGTTAAATTATAGCAGGTTCCCGCCGTTGTCCGGATTTCCTAACAAATCCAGGTCGGCACATTCACCTGTATCGTCATCACTGCATACAATGCTTTGCAGTACGCAACCTTCAATGGTCCCCGTCAATGAATAATTCCATCCATCCTGACGAGTTGCTATTATTTCCGCCAAATTACTCGTGGTAAGATTCAAAGTAAAATATTTAGATTTTACCACGTCTTTTTTGGCTTGCTCAATTAAACGAGTACGATTTCCCGAATCCGTCGGGAAGGAATTCCCATTGACAATACATTGCGCACTGAGATACTCTCCCACAGACCGTACATTTGCAATCCCTTCCAAGGCGCGGCCTCTTTCTACCGTATTCCGGTATTTGGGCAACGCTATTGCAAACAACACACCCACAATCACCATTACAATTAATAATTCAATTAACGTAAATGCTTTCTTCATAATTTTCTCCTGCCGTTAAAATTACAAAAATCTGAAAATTTTATTTGTCCAAATTATTGAGCGCACGCATGCGGTTTTCCTGTGCCGCATCCAGCTGATGTTGCACTTGCTGCGCCCGTTGCAACGCATTCATTTGGGTGGAGTGCTGCTCTTTTACCGTGCTTTTAAATTGTGGTAAAAATATCGCCAGCAATAGAGTGATTATCACCAATGCTACCAACATGCTTAAAAAAGAGAGCCCTCTTTTGTTCATATATTTTATTATACAAATATTCTCTCTGATTTTATAGAATAAAGAAAAAAGCTCTATGCGTACCCAATACCTTTTCGGAACGTTATTTTGTTTAAACCTGCTTAATTATATAGACCGGCAAGCTCTTTATTCGCTATTTCCGCTACTGCAAATAGATTTGCAGTTAACGGATTTACAACTAGGGGCCCTTGCCTCTTGCTTTATGCTGGTTTACATGTGTTATGCCCCCCTGGTAGGGTATTTGGCCGACCGATCTTCCCGCCCGCGGCTGATTGGGCTTAGTGCCCTTTTGTGGAGCGGGGCCACGTTGGCCTGTGGGGCTGCTTGCAACTATATTTCTTTGTTTATTCCACGTGCATTAATCGGGGTAGGCGAGGGCGGATTTACCACCATTGCACAACCCTTTTTAGCCGAACATTATCCCGCTAAAAAACATGCCTCTGTGTTGGCTCTTTTCGGTTTGGCTTTGCCGGTGGGCAGTGCGCTGGGCTATATGCTAGGCGGGCTGATTGGTCATCACTGGGGATGGCGAATTGCCTTTATGGCAGTAGGAATCCCGGGAGTTTTTTTAGGGCTTTTGGCCTGGTTAGGGTTAAAAGACGTTGCGCGCGAAACGCAATCCCCTAAACTCCGCCCCACGTTAAAAGATTATTTCCCTTTATTTAAAAACAAACCGTTTTTAAGTGTATGTTTTGCGCAAGCCATGAGCACTTTTGTGATGGGCGGCCTGGCGGCTTGGATGCCCATGTATTTACACCGTTATTTAGGTTGGGATACCGCCCAAGCAGGCACCCGCTTTGGGGGCCTGGTAATCATTTGCGGGGCAGTGGGCACGTTGCTGGGCGGAAAATTGGCCGCCCGGTGGATAGAAAAATCAAGCACGGCTTATTACAAACTCATTAGCATTGCATTTTTAGCGGCACTGCCGTTTTGCTGGCTCACACTTTGTGCCACTCATGAAGCCCTGGTCTTATTAGGTTTGGCAGCCGCTTTGACACTTTTGTTTATCCCTACCGGGGCGATTGCCGCCGCCCTCGTGGCCACCACGAGCGAAAACATCCGTTCCATGGCTTTTGCCTTAAATATTTTTATCATTCACTTGCTGGGGGATGCTATCTCGCCCACATTGGTAGGGTGGATTTCCGACGGGTGGAGTTTAAAAGCCGCGGTTTTCTGCTGCACGCTCATGCTGCTACCCGGCATTTGGGCTAGCTCCCGCACGGCCCATTCCATATAAAAATACCCCCTTGCTAGCAAGGGGGTTTAAAACTACTTTCAAACGAATTTTTATTCTACCGCATCAAACCCGGCTTTGAGGGCTTTTTTGTTGAGCTCCAACATTTCCGGCTTGGCGCGTTTATAAACTTTCTTCATAGCGTCGGCTACACTTTCCAGCGTAACAGCTCCGGTCAGCTTCACAAACGCCCCCAACGCCACCAAATTGGCAATACGGTCCATGCCTAATTTTTGGGCGATCTCGTTACACGGCACGCAGACGGTTTTAATATCCGTACGCGTCGGGCGCGAGTTAATGAGCGAGCTATTCAAAATCAGCAACCCACCCTTTTTAAGCATGGGTTCAAACTTGGGTAAAGACGGCTCGTTCATTACAATCACGGTCTGCGGTGCGGATACAATGGGCGTGTATACTTCCCCGTCAGAAACCACAACCGAACAGTTGGCCGTTCCACCGCGCATTTCCGGCCCGTAGGAAGGCAACCAGCTGGCATTTAATTTATTTTCCACGCCGGCTTGCGCCAGTAAAATTCCGGCAGAAACAACCCCTTGTCCACCAAATCCGGCAATTCTAATTCCTTGATACATTATTTGGCCCCCTCGTCCTTAAATACACCCAACGGATATTGTGGCATCATTTTGGTGCGCACAAATTCCAGGGCTTGTTCCACATTGGCGTGCCAGTTGGTGGGGCATTGAGAAATCACTTCCACCATGGAAAACCCTACCCCGTTGGCCTGGTTTTCAAACGCTTTTTTAAGGTATTGCTTGGTTTTAAGCACGTTTTGCGGATTATCTACCGCACCGCGCGCCAAAAATTTGCTCCCTGTAATTTGCGCCAACATTTCACACATATTGATCGGCCAACCTTGCAACTTTGGGTCGCGCCCTTTGGGGGCGGTGGTGGCCACTTGGCCCACAAGCGTAGTCGGGGCCATTTGTCCGCCGGTCATCCCGTAGATAGCGTTATTGATAAAAATTACGGTAATGTTTTCGCTGCGCACAGCGGCGTGTACAATTTCGGCCATACCGATAGAGGCCAAATCCCCGTCTCCCTGGTACGAAAACACAATCGCTTGCGGTTTGGAGCGTTTGATTCCGGTTGCAATAGCCGGGCCGCGCCCGTGTGCACCTTGCACACAATCACACGCAAAATAAGAGTCGGCAAACACGGCACACCCCACCGGGGCCACGCCGATCGCGCGGTCGGACAATTTCAACTCGTCCAGCGTTTCCCCGATCAAGCGGTGCACAATCCCGTGCCCACAGCCGGGGCAATAGTGCATGGGGACGTCGGTCAACATACTTGGTTTTTTCGCTAAAATGGTACTCATTTGTTCGCCCCCTTGTTATCGCCTTGCACGCCTAACGCTAAATCGCGCCGGCAGTCATAGGTAAATCCTTTGGCGTGTTCTTGCAAAGAGAACAACCCTTCTTTGCCCCCGCTTAAGAGCGAGCGCGCCGCCGTTAAAATTTGTGCGCCGTCGGGCTGGCCGCCGGCCGGATAAGCATTAAGCCCCACCGGGGTTTTATCGCCTACCGCCAATTTAACATCTTGCACCAGCTGGCCCAAGCTTTGTTCCACCACCAAAATCCCTTTGGCTTTATCGGTTAATTGTGCCAAACGTTTGGACGGGAACGGCCACAGCGTAATCGGGCGGAAAAGCCCTACTTTAAGCCCTTGCTCTTTGGCGTGATTGACGGCCTCCAAGCATGCGCGGGAAGATAACCCGTACGCCACTAAAATCACGTCGGCATCTTCGCAATTACGTTCTTCAAAACGTTGTTCGGTTTCTTCCACTAGGCCATAGCGTTTAGCGCGGTCCACCACGTCGGCAATCAAGTTATCGCCTTTGTAAGAAAACACGTTGCGTTTGCCACGTCCGTTCTTGTGGATGTCCACCGCCCAGTCAAATTTCCCTAGTTTATTGGGGTCCACCGGATCAAAATTAAAGGCCATGCTTTCCATCATTTGGCCCAAAATCCCATCGGCCAAAATCATAGCGGGCATACGGTATTTTTCGGCCAAATCAAAAGCCAATTTGGGGAAGTTGCCCAGTTCTTCTACCGAGTTGGGTGCCAGCACAATCACGTGGTAGTCCCCGTTACCGCCGCCGCGGGTAGCTTGGAAATAATCCCCTTGCGCACCGGAAATACTCCCTAGTCCGGGCCCGCCGCGCATCACGTTGACGATTAGGCACGGCAAATCGGCGCTGGCCAAGTAGGTAATGCCTTCTTGCTTCAAGCTGACCCCCGGCGAGGAGGAAGACGTCATACTGCGCGTACCGGTAGCGGCTGCGCCGTAGACCATGTTGATAGCGGCCACTTCACTTTCGGCCTGTACAAAAGCACCGCCGGCATCGGCAATATGGGCCGACATATATTCCGGCACTTCGTTTTGCGGGGTAATGGGATACCCGGCAAAGAAACGCACCCCGGCGCGGATAGCGCCTTCAGCCAGGGCCTCGTTCCCTTTTCTAAGTGTTTTTTGAGTCATAAAAAATTAGTCCTTTAAAACGGTAATAGCAATATCGGGGCACATCACGTAGCACATTTTGCACCCAATACAGTCTTGCGGGCGTTCTTGCACCGCGGGGAAATATCCCTTTTTGCTGATGGTTTTGCTTTTGCCCAAACATTTTTTAGGGCATACGCTTACGCATAAGTAACACGCTTTGCAGCGGTTGTCATCTACTTCTATTCTTGGCATAAATCTCCTTAAAGGGCACAGGGCCCTATCTTTATTGTAAGTCTTTTTGCGGCACAAATGCAATAATGCTACAATACCTACATGACCAAAATTCAATCGTACGAACTTTTACTGCGTCAATTGGAAGGGCTTTTATCTATAGAGACAGACTCAGTAGCCAATATGGCTAATATGTCCGCTGTATTGTTTAATGAACTGGAAAATTTGAACTGGGCCGGGTTTTATGTCTTGCGCGAAGGGACTTTGGTCCTAGGCCCCTTTCAAGGCAAGCCGGCTTGTGTGCGCATTGCCCTGGGCAAGGGCGTGTGCGGCACCGCAGCGCAAACCGGGCAAACGCAACGAGTGGAAGATGTTCACCAATTCCCCGGGCATATCGCGTGCGACAGTGCCTCTAATAGCGAAATCGTTATCCCTATCTTCAAAAACGGCGCCGTGTGGGGTGTATTGGACATAGATTCCCCTGTTTTGGCCCGCTTTGACCAAACCGACCGGCTTTACTTGGAAAAATCCGTCAAATTGTTTGAGAAATATACCCATCTATAGACAGCGGCAAATCCAATAAAATAAAGGTCATCCCCAAAGGTTTTCATTGGGGATCCCCACCTTGCGATTGTTATAAGCGGTGGAGATTCCCGATTACAGATTTCGGGAATGACACGAAGATTAACTACTAAACCACTTGCCAGCAAAACCACTAATTTTGTATTATATATGAGTAATGCCGAGGTAGCTCAGTGGTAGAGCACTGGTCTGAAAAACCAGGTGTCGACAGTTCGATCCTGTCCCTCGGCATTCTTTTTTGTCTTAATTTCGCTTGTTTATTTCGCTTGTATCAGTGCAAAGTGCAAGTATTCCGTTTCCGGCATACCAATTAAGATCGGGTGATCCTTGGCCTGGCCGCGCAGTTCCACCAGCACCGCTTGCCGCCCGGCCTTGCTGGCCCCTTGGCGGATGATGTCCACAAACAGCTCGCGCGAAATATGGTGGCTGCAAGTAGAAAACGCCAAGTAATTGCCGGGCTTCATCCCTTCTAGCGCCATCTTCACCAATTTTACATACAATCCCACCGCCTGCGGGAGTGCCTTGCGGCTTTTTACAAAAGCGGGCGGATCCAGTAAAATCATATCCGGCTGATCGGGCAGTTCGCCTTTTTTAAGGGCGGAAAGCAGCCGTTCGGCATCGTCGCGATGAAAGACCACGCGGTCTTGCACGCCGTTAAGCTCGGCGTTCTTTTTAGCACATTCCACGGCCGCGGCAGAGGAATCGCACCCCCACACTTGCGTAGCACCGGCCAACGCCGCCGTAATGCCAAACGAACCGATATACGAATACAAATCCAGCACCAGTTTATCTTTAAAATAAGGTTTTAAAAACTCGCGGTTTTCGCGCTGATCAAAGTAAAAACCGGTTTTTTGTCCGCCGCGCAAGGGCACTAAATACTTTACACCGTTTTCTTCAATTTCCACTTGCTCGGGCACTTCGCCGATAATTTCCGGTGTGTTGGTCAGCCCTTCCAGCGCGCGAAAGGAGCTATCGTTTTTGTAATAAATCCCGGCGGGTTTAAAAATCTTTTGCAAGGCCTTAGTAATTTGCGGTTTTAATTTTTCCATCCCCGCGGTTAATACATCCACCACCAAAACATCGCCGTAGCGGTCTACCACCAAGCCGGGCATGTTGTCGGCCTCGCCATAGCACATACGCCCGTATTTGCGCACACCGATTTCTTTGCGGTAGCTGTAGGCATTATCCAAGTGTTCAAACACAAAATCATCCGCTAATTCTGCTTCGCCTTTTTGTAACAAACGCACCGCAATTAAACTATGCGGGTTGAAATATCCATGCCCAATTTGTTTTCCTTCGTGACTTACCACCCGCACCAACGTGCCGGGTTCAATAGAAGTATCCAGCCCGTCAATCTCGTTGGAAAAAATCCACCAATGTCCCGCCTGCAAACGGCGTTCTTCTTTGGCTTTGAGTTTAATTTCTTCCATTACTGCATGTCCTCCATGCGGGTAAAGGGCAACTTGGCCGCACACAGCGGGCATTGCGTAGCGCTGAAGGTTTGCATCGGGTAAGAAAGCAAGGCCCGCAGCGGTACGGTTAGCGGCAAATATCCCATGGAGCGGTCCACAATCACGCCCACGCCTACTACGTCGCCACCCAAGCGGTTGACCAAATCAATAGCGCGGTTGATTTTGCGGCCCGATACGGCCACATCGTCCACAATTAAAATCTTTTCGCCGGGTTTAATGGAAAAATTATGCTTCAAAATCATTTCACCGTTTTCATCTTTAGAAGCAAAAATAGCCCGCACGCCGCGCGCACGCGCTACTTCTTGCGCCAGCACAGAGTCCGACGGGGTAAGCGCCAGCACTACATCTACTTTTTGTGCAAATTTATCCGACAGCGCCCCCGCAATCTTTTGTGCTAAATTGGGGTGCTGCAGCAGCAAAGACGTTTGAATATACGTTTGGCTGTGGAATCCCGAGGGCATTTCAAAGTGCCCTTCTACAATGGCCCCATGCTCTTGCAAGAGGCAAAGTACGTCTAAGTTATTTCGTGGCATGGTAATCTCCTTGGATGAATTTTGCGGATTGTTCAAATTGAGTGCCCACTCCCTTTTCTTGAGCGGCCTGGATGGTTTTGCCCGCCTTCTTGGCGCGCAGCATTTCCGTTTTGGGTTTCTTCATGGCAGACGAAAGGCGGAACGCCAACGCCGGGTTACCGGATTCGTCGGTTAAGTTCTCGGCCAGTACGCCGCTTTTGGAGGTATTGGTAAACATCGTGTAAATAGTTAAATCAAAAGTTTCGTTGACCCAGTCGGTCCATCCGCTAATAGCGGCCGAAATCGTGGGCCCCACGGTATAGGCGTTATGCACTTGCATATTGCCGTTGGTAAAATCGGTCCACGCGCCCAAATCGGTTACTTCCACATCGCGCAGTACTTTGCCCACGCTAAAGCTTCCGGCGCGTTCCATACGGTGCATCATAATAAACGGTTGGAAGGTTACATTGAGGGCTTCTTGTTCTTCGGCCCATTTTTCCATTTGGTGGATGACCCCTTTTTGTAAACGCAATTTGAGCGGCCCCGACAAATGCTTCCCGCCGGCTTGTAGGCCGGTAAAATCAAATTCGGCATTGAAATTTTGGCCGGTCAACACACCGGATGAGAATGCATCCGCCGAAAGTGTACCCGCTAAATTGGGCATAAAGTTGGGGAGTCGGTCTCTAAAATTGCGCAGCCAAGCCAGCTCGCCGGTTACTTCGGGGGTGGGTTCATCCGCGTGAGTAAGCGGTACAATCACCGTTACAAAATCTTTTACCGTTTCAATAAACGCCATCGGGTCAAACGTTGCAAAATGAAAGTGCGTTTTGATTTTGCGGTCATTTTGTTTTAAGTTGGCCACATCCACGCTTAATTTTACCGGCACTTCGTTTAGCGTGCCCGAGCCGATATACGCATACAAATTACCCTTACGCCAGCTGGCACTAAGTTGCAGCTTATCAAACACCGAGCGTGCCACCGTTACTTTCCCCTCTTTGGTGCGGGCGTACAGATCGGTAAAATTCGTCTTGGCCTGGAATTCCCCGCTGACCTTATCCGCTAAAAACCCGTATATATCGCCGGAAACTTTATCCGTTTTGGCGGTAAAGAGAGGCAACGTTATTTTTCCTTTTTCGCGGGCGACTTTGCCGCTCAAAGAACCTTTCCCGGTTAGTTTATAGCGTGCCAACGGTTTGTAATATTTTTCTTTACCGGCCAAGGCAAATGTTTCCGTTGAAAAATTCGCCTGCAAAGTCCACGGATCTTTGGCAAAATCCGCGCTACCATTGGCAGTGAGTTTTACATCTGCTGCCTTTACGGTTACTTCAGACAGGGTTAATTTAGTGTAATTATCCGTTAAAGTTCCGCGCGCTTCCAAGGTGGAATCCGGCACTGAAAAGGAAATCCCCTTTCCGCCAAACACAGATACATCCGCCTCTTCAAACGCAGGGGCTTTGGCCACCAGCGTAAACGAAGGGTTGGTAATATCGTCCACGTTCAGTGTAATATCCACAGGTTTTTTAAATAGATAAACTTGGGTTTTTAAATCGCGCAGGGCAAATTTTTTCCAATCAAAATCGGCAAAATCAATTTGGCCGTCCGCCTCAATTTCCAACTCGGAAATATGCCCTTCCCACTGGTTACGCAGCACCATTTCTAAATCAAAGTGGGAAAGTTCATTAAACCGCAAATTATCAAAATGGGCATTAAACCCATATAACGCGTGCGACGCGCCGGACTGTAAATCTTTAAAATTAAAAACACCTTCTTTAATGCGCCAGTCTTCCACGCGCGTTTCAAACTTTTTACCGGTGGAGTTGGTATCGGTGGCGGAATCCTGGTGGGAAATATGCACTTGCGGAATGTTATATTCCCCCTGCTTGGTACGCACTAAATTAAAGCGAGGGTTATTTAAAATTACTTCGCGGATGATCAATTTTTGTTCAAACAAGGGCAAAATTTCAAACCGTAGCGTTACCGAATCGGCCGACACCAGGGCCCGGCCCGGTTCCCCCACGGTATCTACTACCATAAAGCCCTTCAACTCCAAGGCATTTAAGAATTTAAGTTCTAACGAGGAAATCATCACCGGCCGGTTGAGTTGTTTTTGCAACCGCTGGGTTAGTTCTTCACTGATATGTTGGGCATTAAACGCACGCAAGAATAGCACCCACGCCACGCACACGATTAAAAGCACCAGCATGACTACCAACAACACCAACCGCCATATCCACAGGCAGCTGGCCTTGGTAAAGCGTTTGGTTTTGCGTGCAAATAAGCGTTTTTTTGCGCGTTGGCGTCTTTGTTCTTTCATAGGGCAGCGGGTTTGTTAAACAACCCCAGTATATAGTGTACTATAATTTGCCCACACTTGGCTGCTTGCGCTGCCACCCGGCGCACGGATTCCAACAAAAACACCTCTTGAGGGAATAAAATCTTCAGCACAATGGCCAGTACCACCAAGTTCACCAGTATAATGGTTACGCAGGAAAAGAACTTTCCACCGGCCAATTTTAAATCGGGTTGATCGGCCTCCCACAACGTGTGAAACGTTTGGATGAAGTGAAACGCCATAAAAAACCCCACCGCAAACAAGAAAACTTGGCGGTATGGGGTTAAATCTACCCAACAACCCAAAAATAAATAAATCAGCGCAATAAGCACCACATATCCCGGCACAAAATACGGGGCTAGTACCACAAAGGTATTGGTACGGCTCATTTTTACGTATCCGCTATCTTGCCCTACGTTTACGTCTTTGATGCGGATACAGCACAAAATAGCGGCTACCGCGTGGGTAATCTCGTGCACCAGCACATACGGGCGCGAAAAATTATAATACTTATAATGAATAGCAGCGTAAATGGCCGCGCCCAGCAAAAAACTAATCGCCGCGCCCAAGTGTTCTACCACGCCCAGCAAAATAAGCCCGTCTTCCAACGCCACCCAAAAGGTAAACGGCAAGAGCACAATCGCCAGTAAAAATTTCAAGATCCGAAGCATTAAAATTTCTCCGTCCACATCAGGGTTTTGTATTGGGAAACCGCTAACTGCCGCGCTTGTTCCAGCCAAGATTTTTCTACCCTTCGCACGTGCAAAGTAGTATTTAAAAAGCCGCGCACCCCTGCAATAACCGCCTGTTTATAGACGGGGTTTTTCCGCGCATCCGGTGCCTGCAAAGACCCTTGATAAAGCACCGTAGTTCCAAACCGCCGGATGGCTCCGCCCAACATTTTCTGCCCGGTAGGCAGCAGCAAATCGTTTTCTACGGGGTTTACAAAACAGGCATTGGCCGTGTGATGTTGGCTGGGAGCATAGGCCTGGGCCGGCAATTTTTGGGTAAACACTTGGGTTTGCACGCCGCTTAAAACCAGTGCGGCCTCAATGGATTTGTGCAACTGTTTATAAATTTCGCTGGGCTTTTCTTCAGAATTAAAAACGAGCGAGAACGTTAAATCCCCCTCGTGATATACTACTCCGCCCCCGGTTGGGCGGCGGCACATTTCGCCGGCAAAATTTCTGTTGGCTACTTCGCGGTACACTTCGCTGATAAACTGTGCATAACCAAACGTAACGGCCGCACCCGGTTTCCAATTATAAAAGCGCAGCGTACTCTCCCCGGCGCGCAGGCGCACCACGGTTTCATCCAAAGCCATGTGTTCAAACACATCTAGCGGTGGGGTGGTCAGCAGCAAATTCATCTTGTCAAAATTATATCAAAATGTAGGCCGGAATACTCATTGATTTACTTAAAAAAATCCCCCGGCATAACCGGGGGATTTTTAATGTAAACTTTTTACCACCGCAGGTTCGGTTGGCGGGCGGCCGACACTTCATCAATCCGTTTGACGGGTTGATTGTGTGGGGCGTCCTTAACTACTTGCGGATCTGTTTGAATTTCCTCGTAGATTTGCTCCAACGCGGTTACAAACGCGTCTAACATCTCTTTATTTTCCGTTTCCGTCGGTTCCACCATCAAGGCCTCCGGCACAATAAGCGGGAAATAAATCGTCGGCGCGTAGAAACCGTAATCCAACAGGCGTTTGGCAATATCGCTAGTGTGCACACCGGTCGTGTGCGGATCGGGCGGTGTAAGCACGCACTCGTGCATACAATTGCGGTCAAAAAACGCGTTGAATTTGCCTTTCAAACATGCGCGCACATAGTTAGCGTTAAGCACGGCATTTTCGGCAATTTCTTTCAGCGTTCTGCCGTCAAATTGGCGCAAGAAACAATACCCGCGGATCACCACCGCCATATTGCCGTAAAATGCTTTCATACGGTTTTGGCTTTCCGGGCGGTTATCGGCCAGCGTGTATTGACCGTTTACGTGTGAGACAATCGGGTGCGGCAAGAACGGTGCCACGTGTTTGGCAGCGCCTACCGGCCCGGAACCGGGCCCGCCGCCACCGTGCGGGGCAGCAAACGTTTTATGCAAGTTAAGGTGCATGATATCCACACCAAAATCCGCCGGCTTGGCTAGACCAATTAGCGCGTTAAAGTTAGCCCCATCCATGTAGAGCAGCGCGCCTACGCTATGCACCATATCGGCAATTTCTTTGATTTCGGGTTCAAAAAGCCCCACGGTATTGGGAACGGTCAGCATGACTACCGCAGTTTTTTCAGACAGTGCCGCCTTGAGTGCCGCTTTATCCACGCATCCGTTGGGCGCAGATTTGATATTGATGACGTGATACCCTGCCATATTGGCTGTAGCGGGGTTGGTTCCGTGGGCAGTATCGGGCACGATTACTTCGCAGCGGTCTTTCCCGCCCGTCGCATCGTGATAGGCACGCGCCGTCAAAATTCCCGTTAGTTCCCCATGAGCCCCGGCAGCCGGTTGCAACGTAAACGCCGCCAGCCCGGTAATTTGTTTGAGGAGTTCCTGCAAATTATATGCCAGTTCCAGCGTGCCTTGCACGGCACTTTCGGGCGCAAATGGGTGCGCGTGCGCAAAGCCCGGCAATACGCTAAGCGTATCGTACGCCTTGGGGTTGTACTTCATCGTGCAGGACCCAAGCGGATAAAACTGCGCGTCCAAACTATAATTCTGTTGCGACAGGCGCGTAAAATGCCGCACGGTATCAAATTCGCTTAGTTCCGGCAAATTAAGCGTGCTTTTGCGCAGCAAATTGGCGGGCAGATAATCGGCCGCGTGTTTTTGCGTTTGTTCAAAGCGCACGCCGCGCCGCCCGGGGCGGGATTTTTCAATTGAAAGTTCATTGGTTTTCAAAATTTCTTTCATATCAAATTCCTCCCAGCGCGTCTGCGTATGCGTTTAGATCTTCCTCCGTACGCAACTCGGTCGCGCACACCAGCAAATAATTTTTCATTTGCGGGCACAATTGGCCTAAATCGTACCCGGCGGCGATGCCTTTTTCTTCCAATTTCGCCACAACGTCGGCGGCCGCAACCGGGCACTGCACTACAAATTCATTAAAGAACGGGGCCAAAGTTTTCACGTGAAATTTTTTGGTTTTGTTAATAAGGTCTGCCAAGTGGTGCGCACGTTCCAAATTGAGCTCGGCCACTTCTTTTAAACCTTGCGGCCCCAGCAGCGTCAAATAGATCACGGCATTTAACGCACAAAGCGCTTCGTTGGAGCAAATGTTAGAAGAAGCTTTTTCCCGGCGGATATGTTGCTCGCGCGCTTGAAGGGTAAGCACAAAAGCGCGCTTGCCGTCTTTATCTTTGGCAATTCCCACAATACGCCCGGGCAATTGGCGCACATACGCTTTTTTGGCCGTCATCACGCCTAGGCCCGGCCCGCCGAAGCTGACGGGGTTCCCCAGCGGTTGCCCTTCGCACACGGCAAAATCAGCGTCGTACTCACCGGGGGTTTGCACCACGCCGAGCGAAATCGGGTTCACAACGGATACCAACAGTGCCCCCGCCCCATGCACGGCGGCGGACACTGCTTGTGCATCTTCCAAGCTGCCTAAAAAGTTAGGCGTTTGCAAAATAAAGCAAGCGGCTTTATCGGTAAGCGTTTTTTTCAAAGCGTTCAAGTCCAGCGTACCCTCCTGGGTGGCGGGTGCTTCCGTAACCGTCAAATTAGCATGACGCGTATAGGTTTTTAAAACTTCTTTGTAATGCGGATGCAAAAGTTGGGAAATCACAATTTCGCTGCGCCCCGTGATACGGCAAGCCGCTAAAGCGGCTTCGGTCATAGCGGTAGCACCGTCGTAGTGAGAGGCGGTCGCCACATCCATTCCCGTCAGAGCGCACATACAACTTTGAAATTCGTAAATGGTCTGCAAAGTGCCTTGGCTGGCCTCGGCCTGATAGGGTGTATAGGCGGTTAAAAACTCCCCGCGCGAAGACAACGCCGGCACGGCCGCCGGGATAAAATGCTCATACATGCCCGCCCCGATAAAATTTTTAAGCGGTTTATTTTTGGCGGCCAGTTCGTGCACGTGGGCGGCAAGTTCTTGCTCGGTCAAGGCCTTGGGCAGATCCAGGGCCGGGTATAAGAATTTTTCAGGGATTTGGGCCAACAATTCGTGAATATCTTTGGCTCCGATTTTGGCAAGCATCGCCGCTTGTTCTTCTTTAGTATTTGGGATAAACATAAGCGTCCTATATAAAAATTTCCCCGCCGTAGCGGGGACACTAAATTATTTACCGATAGTGGCCTTGTAGGCGGCTAAATCCAGCAGGGCGTTCACTTCGTTCGGGTCGGCCATTTTAATTTTGAACAGCCAGCCGCCGGCGTGCGGTTCGCGGTTGACGAGGGCCGGGTCTCCATTTAAGGCCTCATTGACGGCCACAATTTCGCCCGATACGGGGGCGTAAATTTCGCTGGCGGATTTGACGGATTCAATCACGCAGCAGTTCTCACCTACTTTGACGGTGCGGCCCACCTTAGGCAGGTCCACAAATACAATGTCGCTAATTTCTTCTTGCGCATGGTTGGAAATACCGACGACGGCATTTTCACCTTCTACAAAAGCCCATTCGTGGGTTTTTAAAAAACGGCAATTCTCTTCGTTATACATACCTGCTCCTTACACTCTATTTTTATAAAAAGGGGTTTTAACAACTTCAGCCGGAACTTTGCGACCGTGGATTTCAATTTCCACTTCCGCTCCGACGGCAATTTCACTGGCCACGTATCCTACCGCAATGCCTTTAAACAAGGGTGAGAACGTGCCGCTGGTAAGCGTGCCGGCCTCTACGCCTTGATAAAAGACCTTGCAACCTTCGCGCGGCACACCGGGCGTTTTGAGTTTAAACGCTTTTAATTTGGTTTTAAATCCGGCTGCTTTTTTGGCTTCCAGCGCGGCCTTGCCGATGAAGTTTTCTTTGGTGAGTTTAACCACCCAACCACAGTTGGCTTCATACGGGGTTTTGGTTTGGTTGGCATCGGCCCCGTTGAGCAGATACCCCGCCTCCAGGCGTAGCACGTCGCGCGCACCCAGACCGCACGGCTTGACACCTAATTTCAATAACGCGTTCCACAGCGCTTCAATTTGCGCGTTGGGCAGCATAATTTCCACGCCGTCCTCACCGGTATATCCCGTACGGGTGACGTAACCCTTGACACCAAAAAGTTCAATTTCTTGGATGTGAAAGCGCGGTAAATCAATTACGCCGGGGATAATTTTATCGGCAATCCCCACAGCGCTGGGGCCTTGCAGAGCAATCATACCCCACTGGGCACTTTCGTTAGTGACTTTAACGTCAAACGCTTGGGCTTGTTTTTCAAACCACGCAAAATCTTCGTCCACACACGCCGCGTTTACAACAACTAAAAACTCTTCCGTTGATAAACAAAACGCGATAGCGTCGTCGATAATGGTGCCTTGCTCGGTTAGGATATGAAAATAAGTTCCGGCGGCAGGCTCACTCTTAATGATGTTGCAACTGACGTATTGCAGCAGGTGCAACGCCTCTTTGCCGACGATGCGCAACTGCCCCATGTGGGACACGTCAAACATCCCCGCGGCTTCACGCACGGCTTTGTGTTCGGCAATAATGCTATCAAACTGGACGGGCAAGAGCCATCCGTGGAAATCTACCATTTTTCCGCCCGCTTTTTCGCATGCGGCGCACAGGGCGGTTTTTTTAAGTTCATGTGTCATAGTTTTATTGTATAAAATTGAGATTAATTTTCACAACTTACCACAGGACCCAGAAATTTCCCCTAAGCCAAGTTTAGTATAATATAAATATGGCAGATACACAAACCACCATTAGTGACGTAAAACTATTCTTGGAGCGCCTTAAAAAAGACTTGCCCGAAATCTTTGGTAAAGATGCTACTAAAGCCGCCAAAGAGGGTGAGCCGAACGCTCAGCCCGCGCCCGAAAACACCGTGCTTTTCAATGGGGACTTATTTCCCGCGCAAATGTACCTAACGCCCGACCAAGAACCCGGTGTGGCATTTGACGGAAAAGCTTTCCACGTGTATTTGCAAACCGCGCAGGACGATCCCTGCACCCTGGTGACCGATTGGCTCAAAAACAACGCGCAGGAAACCCTCACAAAAAAAACGGCGGATTGGGCCCAAAAAATGGGGGTGGAATTTAATCAAATTTTTATTAAAGACCAGCGCACCTTGTGGGCCAGTTGCTCGGGCAAAAAGAACCTCAATTTTTCGTACCGCATTGTAAAGATGCCGCCCGCCGTACAAGATTATTTAATGGTGCACGAACTGGGGCATTTGACCTATATGAACCACGGGGCAGAGTACTGGGCGTTGGTGGCACAATTCTGCCCGGATTATAAAATCCACCGCCGCTGGCTCAACGAAAATAGAGACGCTATCTTTGCCGATGTGCAACTAACTTACACCCCACCGCAAGGACAGCCCGGCTCAACAACATCAGAAACGCAACCGCCCGAAACTTCTCAAGAAACAAAATAATAAAAACCCCTGCTCGTACAGGGGCTTTTTATAGGAGACTTCCGCCGTGGCTTAAGCGGCCGGAAGCTACTTTATTTTTTGCGAAACAACTGCGTTTGGCACACGCACAAAGGCCACATTACCGGCCCACGCTACTTGGTCTTTAGACCGTGTAAAAGTGCGCCCGTTTTGAAAAGCAAGCGCAACGTGTTCAAGCTGATAATCCGCCGCTAACACGCACGCCGCGGGGATATACACATACGTACCGCTTTGGCTTAAACGCCCTTGGCATGTATTTATTTTGCGTTTATAGGAAATAATTTCGTTGCGGCCGCGCGGAGGGCGGAACATCACGTCGGACATATAGACCGGTTTTAGCAGTGTGGCGGTTACGTTTACGGTGGAGGCCTTGCTCAACACCGCACGTGCAATACGCGTTTGTAAGGACGCGGGGGCTGCCTGCACGCTTAACGCCGTGCTTACAAAAAGGGCAGCCAGCAGGATGGTTATTTTTTTCATGTTAGTTTACCTCTTTCTTATATTATACAAAAGTTAGGCAAAACTAACAAGTATTTTTTAAAAAATTATTTTAACGTCTTAAAACTAAATTTTTTGGATTACAAAATAGTTAGGTTAATATAACAAAAGCCCCAGCGCCGCACTGGCCAATAGTACCGTAATCGGCCCGCGTTTAAACTTCCACACCGCCAAAAACGCTCCCGCGCACAGCAGTACACTTTTAAAGTCCACAAAGTTTTCGCCATTGCATAGCGTAAGCGCAGCCGCCGCGATGAGCCCAATAACTACCAAGCGTAAAATCCGCCACGCCAAGGAATATTTTTCACGCGTGGCAAATAAAAATTTGCCTGCCAAAATCAGCAAAATAAACGAGGGCAAACAAACCGCCAGCGTGGAAATCCCCGCTCCCCATATTCCGCCGGTTGTGTAGCCCGTATAGGTGGCCAGGTTGATACCCACCGGGCCGGGGGTCACTTGCGAAATAGCCACAATATCGGTAAACTGTGCAGTAGTCAGCCAGGCCTGTTTGTAAACTACTTCGTTTTGCAGGAAGGAAATCATCGCGTATCCGCCACCAAAATTAAACAGGCCGATTTTGAAAAACGTGAAAAAAAGCTGCCAGTAAATCATTGTGCGCGCTCCTTTTTACCAAATAATACGCCGCACAAAACGGCTACCAACACCACGTACACCGGGGAAATTTTTAACAGCCATACTGCTAGCGCGACCGCCACGCACACCCACACGGTTTTCAGCGTAACACCGGCCGATTTGGCCAGTGTAAACACCGGCACCAAAATAAGAGCCACCACGGCCGGGCGCACGCCCATAAAAACACGTTGCACAAACGGATTTTCGGCAAATTTTCTGAAAAATAGTGCAATGAGCAAAATGATGATAAACGACGGTAACGCCGCCCCCAACGCCGCCGCACACGCACCCGGCACGCGGCAGAGGCGATAGCCCGTCAAAATAGCCACGTTAATAGCCATAATGCCGGGGGCCGATTGTGCCACCGCGGTGATGTCTAAAAAATCTTGTTTGGATAGATACGGCCCAACCAGCTCACGTTCCATTAAAGGGAGCATAGCATAGCCGCCGCCCAGCGTAAATAAGCCGATTTTGGCAAAAATAAAAAATAGTTTGGCGAGTGTTCTCACCAAACTATTGTACTAATTACAAAAAACTTTATCTAGCAATGAAGTTTAGTTAATCCACCCTTCTTGCTTGGCGTAATCCACAATGCCGTTGTAGATGCCTTGCGCCATCTTTTTTTGCACGGCACTTTGCGAAAGTTTAGCCCGGTCCTTGGGGCTGCTGATAAAGCCCATTTCCACTAAAATCGCCGGGCTTTGTACACCCTTGAGTACATAGAAATTGGCCTGACGGATTGCATTTTTTTGATCCACCGCAATGCCAATGCCGGGTTGTTTGTACACCGCGTTTTTGACGTAACCGGCCAGTTTAGAGCTTTCGTTAATATACTCGTTTTTGGCCATGGATTGCAAAAGCGCATCCACAAAATTGTAGTGTACTTCTTCGTACTGAGTGGCTTCGTTTTCTAAAGCGGCGGTGGCAGCGGCTTCTTTATCGGTCGCTTTTTCCGAGCGGAAATATACCTGAAACCCGTGGGCCTGTGTATTTTTGGTCGCGTTGACATGTACGGAAACAAACAAATCCGCTTTAAAATTATTGGCTATTTTGCTACGGTCAGACAAAGCAATAAACGTATCCGTATCGCGCGTAATTTTTACTTCAAAATTTCCTTTTTGAAGCAGTTTGGCCAGCTCTTTGCCTACCGCCAAGTTCCAATCTTTTTCCCGGTATTTACTGCGGGTCGCACCGGGGTCTTTGCCACCGTGGCCGGGGTCCACCACAATGCGCATTTTTTTGTGATTGGCAGAAACGGCCAGCGGGTGCGGCTCGGCCTTAATTACCGGGGTCACTACCGCGGGCACAACAGGCACGGTTTCGGCAGGGGCAGACTCTGCCGGCGCGGCCGGAGTTTGAACTGCCGGGGCCGGGGCGCCTTCCAACACCATTTCTTCAAATTCGTCTTCTTCCAACACCGACGGTGTCAACGGATCCACCGCGGAAATAGCCAACGGGTTGGGCTCGGCCTTAACAGCGGTAACCGGGACGGACGGCAATTGCGGGGCCCCGTCCTGTGCCGCTACCCGAAATACCAAACGGTTGCCTTGCGGGGTAAAACTCCAGGTCTTGCCGCTGGCCCCTAAAATGACTTTCATTTCAGCATTATTGCGGGATTGGCGCAGCGAAACGGACGAAATATACGGAGTGTGCAGCCGTTGGTGGAAATCCCGCTTCAAGATAACATCTTTTAGCGTTACCAGCACCGTGTGTGCATTGGGCTGCGAAGTTTCAAACGCAACGGCTTTGTGCGTATCAAACAAGAGCAAGTTTTCTTGCTCGTTAAGCACCGTGTTGGTTAACTCCACATTAAAGCGGCGTTCTACCACAAACGTGTTGTCTTCAAATGTAATTTGTTTATCAACTGCCAGTTGAAAGGAGGGTAATAAAAACACTTCCACCGGGGCCATAAGCTGGCTGCCCTGCACCGTTACTTCGCCCTTGATCGGGCGCGGTTTTCCGTTGACAATAATTTCATCTAGCGAGGCCGTCAGAATAGCAAAAAAACCTTTGGCGGTAATTTTGGCTTGCTTGGAAGCGGCAAACATTTCCACTTGGGCCCCTAACTTACGGGCCGTGCGTTGTACGTCCACGTACGTGATCCCGTTAAGTTCAACGGCATTTACAGCCCCGGCAGAACGGCCTTCTTCTTTGAAGAACACTTTGCCTTGGGCATGGGCCGAACACGTTAAAAACCCCAGCAGAACTGTTAATACTAAAGCGCAAATGCGTTTCATATAACCCCTACCAAACATCCCCTATTGCCAAACTACTCCAGCACGATTTTGTAATCTTCCCACGCCAATTGTGCATCTGCTTGAATTTTAAGCGAACGATGGATATTTTCTTCAATATCCTCCTGGCGGTGACGAATGGCTTCGGCCAACGTGGGGTGCAAAACTACCCGCAAGCTGCCACCGGGCCGTCCGTTAGTTAAATCGTAAATCTCGCGCTGAATTTTAATGCGCATACTTTCGGCGGAAAGCACCCGGCCCGAACCGTGGCACTGGGGGCATTCTTCGCTAATAAAACTACCGGTACTGGCACGTTTGCGTTCGCGCGTCATTTCCACCAGTCCCAATTTGGTAATGGGCAAAATGCGGATTTTAGCACGGTCCCCTTGTACGGCTTTGGCCAAGGCCTCTACCACCCGTTTGCGGCTGGAGGCCTTACGCATATCAATAAAATCAATTACAATAATCCCGCCAATGTTACGCAAGCGCAACTGGTGGGCAATTTCGCCGGCGGCTTCAATGTTGGTTTGGGTAACGGTTTCTTCTTGCGATTTGCTACCCGTAAATTTGCCGGTGTTTACATCAATAGCGCACAAGCTTTCTGCTTCCTGGATAATGATACTACCACCGTTAGGCAACGGCAATTTAATTTTGCGCAGATTATCAATTTCCGGCTCAATGTTGTAGGCCTCAAAAATAGGCGTTTTGCCTTTGTAAAGTTGTACGCGGTCGGCCAAATCGGGGGAGTTTTTCTCCACAAAATCTTTGACCCGTTCGTAATCTTTTTGGTTATCCAGCAAATAAATTTTGGCATTTTCGGACAGCACATCGCGCGCCACTTGCAAAACAGCGTCCATATCTTCGTGCAGTAGGTTCGGGCCGTGTACCGATTCAAACTTTTTAGAAATAGATTGCCATTGGCGATACAAATATTTTACTTCGCGCTCCAATTCTTCTTTGGTGGCTTCTTCGGCTTCGGTGCGAACAATGCAGCCCATGCCGTTTAAATGTTTTTGCGCCAAGTCTTGCATCACTTCGTTAAGGTGGTGGCGCATCTCAGCATCTTCAATATTTTTGGAAAGCCCCACAAAATTTTGGTTAGGCGTCAATACTAAATAACGCCCCGGCAAGGTGACATCCATCGTCACTTTCATCCCTTTGGTGCTGATAGCATCTTTGACTACTTGCACCATCACTTCTTGCCCTTTGTGTAGCACTTTATCAATATTTTTCTTATCAATACCAATCACGTCCGAAATGTACAAGTAAGCGTTTTTTTCATAACCGATATTCAAAAACGCGCTGGAAATGCCGGGCAATACATTTTCCACTACGCCTTTGTAGATGTTCCCTACAATGTTGAGCGCGCCGCGGCGTTCCCATAAAATTTCGTTCACGCGGTCATTTTCTAAAATAGCAATACGCGTTTCTTCAAACGACGTATTTACCAGTACTTCCACCTTGGTTTCTTGTTCTTGTGTTGCAACTGCGTTCATAAAAATTTTCTCCTGGCCCATCGGCCTTAAATTAGGTGCAGGTTGTTTTCGCAGTCCTGCCAATACAACCCTTCCCGGATAGTGGTAAACCCACACGCGGCGGCTTGTTGATCATCTAAGGGCATTTCCATCCCCAACCATCCGTACAATACCGCTAACGGGCTGATCCACTTATCTCCCACACGTTTGAGCATAAACTGCACACACGTTGCCGAAATAGTTTGTGCGCTTACCAAGTAAGGTTTGATATCCTGGCACAAACACATTGCATTTTCAGCACGGCACATTACATTTAAGCGTGCGGACTTAACATAATTTTCAAATGTCTGTTTCGGTGCATGGGCCATAAAATCTCCCTCAGCCCGGTACAACGCATGGGAAGCCAGTTGCTGAACCGATGCCATAGCATACGGCACCCGGTATACTTCCAAAAGCTCAAGCCCCTGCGGCTTGCTGGCCTCTAGTTGCGCACGCACTTGTTGTGCACAAACAGACGTAAGCAAATAAATGTCTGCATATTCCCGCTGGGCACCTTGTCCTCGTTTGACACTGGGCCCATACGCAAGCCGGGGTACGCGCGGATTTTGTTTGGAACGAGCATACGCCAACTTGCTGCTAAGGATCATGCTGCGCAGTGCTCCCACCAGGTCCTCACGCGCGGGCGCGTTTGGAGCCAAGTAGAACACTATACGCATTTTATAAATTTTTGGCGTATTTATCATCTTTTTTATGCCCGAATGCGCCGCGCATAGACGGATTGCACGACTCCCAGTGCCCACAAACTGGCCACCAGGTTGGACCCTCCATACGAAATAAACGGCAAGGGAATCCCCGCCACCGGCACAATCCCTAAAAGCATGCCAAAGTTGACTAGCATATACGTTAAAAACATCCCAAATATGCCACAACACACCAAAAATCCGTAGCGGTCGCTAGCCATATAGCCAATAATTACGATCCGCCATAAAATCAATAAATAAAGCCCCAGGACCAAACACATTCCCCACAGGCCCAGTTCTTCCCCCACAACCGCTAAAATAAAATCCGTATGTTTTTCGGGCACGAACCCGAGGCGAGATTGTGTCCCCGAAAACAGCCCTTTACCCAGCACACCGCCCGATCCCATGGCAATTTGCGCTTGTAGCACGTTATAACCGGCCCCTTGCGGGTCGGAAGTGGGGGCCAAAAAAGTTTCTACGCGCTTACGCTGGTGGGGCTTCATTTGGTTTTCTACAAAAATTCCGCCGAATAAACCTGCCAACACAACCAGTGTAGTAAGCACAAAATAAACGGGCGGAAGCAATATACGCATCTGCTTAAAAAACCACCATGTTCCATATCCTAACAAAGCCACCAAAAGCGTAAACCCGGCCATATACCATCCGTTATGTGCCAACTGATAAAAAGCAAATCCCAGGCCATGTTCGGCCAATTCCGGGTGGAGATACAAGTAGGTCCACGCAATGGTAAAAAATCCGGCCACGGCGCCAAATACACACGCCAAACTTAAATAAAAAATATGTGCCCCGGCACAGTACAGTAACACAAAAAGGGCGGGCAACGTAACCACCACAGAAGAAAAATCCGGCTGCAACATAATCAGCCCAAAAATCGGAGCTAATAGCACCCCCGTCAAAAACAAAGTAGAAACGCTGTCTACTTCCCTTCGGCGCCGATCCAAAAAAGCGGCCACAACTAACAGCGTACATACCCGGCAAATTTCCGAAGGTTGCATGGAAAAAAACGGCAGCACAAACCACGAACGGCTTCCACGCTGATAAGAACCAAATACCAACACCCCAATCAGCAATACCAAAATAAAACCGTAAAGATACTTCCACTGTTCATCATAAATTTGATAATTAAAACTCCACCCGAACGCAAAAGCCAACAACCCCAAAGGTAGCGCAACAAGGTGCGTGCGCACAATTGCGTTTGAAAAGGATAAACTGTTCACCGCAGACATAATGCACAAGGCACCCAAAATCACTAACCCGATCATGGCATAAAGTAAAACTTTATCCATACGGTTGCGTGCAGAATTTTGCATTGCCTTCCAAACAGCCATTACTAATTCTCCTCTTTCGGGGCATATGCGCCCAGCCCAAAATACGCTTCCAACATTTCCCGCGCAATCGGCCCGGCGGCGGAACTTCCGCCCTCTCCAAATTCTACAAAAACGGCCAAAGCGATGGAAGGTTCTTCCCCTTCGCGGCCCGCAAACGCCATAAACCAACCGTGGTCTTCTCCGTGCGGGTTTTGAGCCGTCCCTGTTTTGGCATATACATCCAGCCCTTTTATTTTTGCACGGCGGGCGGTACCGTTATCTACCGTGTGCTTTAATGCTTGATAAAGCAAATCATACGTTTGTGGTTTTAAATCGGCTTTTTGTAGGATTTCGGTTTTTCCTACTTGTTGTTCTTTGCCCGTTTGATTGCTGACTATTTTATCCACGTAATACGGCCGATATACGTTGCCGCGGCTGGCCAATGCCGCCGCAAATTGCGCCAGCTTAATGGGCGTAACCAACAGTTCCCCTTGGCCAATGGAAAGGTTTAAAGTATCCCCCACAAACCAATAGGTTTTGTTGCGCGCGCGGCGGGTGGGGCCATATAAATTGCCTGCTTTTTCACCCGGCAGATCAATCCCCGTAGGGCGGCCAAACATAAATTTACGCTGCATACGTTCAATGGGGGCCGGGCCCATTCCGGCAGCTACTGCGTAAAAATAGACGTCGCACGAATTGCTCATCCCATCAAAAAAATCTACAGGGCCGTGCGTTCCCCAGCATTTAAAAATACGCGGGCCGGAATCATATTTTCCGGTACATTTGATTTTGTGGTGGATGTCCAAATTCCCTTCTTCTAACGCGGCCGCGGCCGTAATAATTTTAAAAGTGGACGCGGGGGGATAAATCCCTTGGATGGCCAAGTTGTACTCGTTAATTTTTTTGGAGCCGGTAGATTCTTCGTCGCTATATGCTACAAAGATATTGGGGTCGTACGCGGGAGCACTGGCCAGGGCCAAAATAGCCCCATTGCGCGGATCAATTGCCACCGCAGCCCCCCGGCCCGTCTTGGAATTTTTAAGAGCTTCTTGTGCCGCTTTTTGGACCGCAAAATTGAGTGTTAAATATACATCACTGCCGGGGACCCATTTTTTATCTTGAATAATGCGTTTAACTCGCCCGCGGTAATCTACTTCCAGGTAAACCCCGCCGTCTTTTCCTTTGAGCTGGGATTCAAATTTTTTCTCAATTCCGTTTTTACCTACTTTGGAATTTAACCGATATTCGGCTTGTGGATCGCGCTTTTTCCACTCACGGTCATCCATACTTCCGATGTATCCCAATAAATGGCTGGCCATCGTTGCGTACGGATAATTGCGTTTAGCTTCTTCTAATAAGTACAACCCGGGATAGTAAGGCAACAGCTCTTGTAGCGCGGCCGCGCTTTTTACAGATAAGTTTTCCAATAAGGCCGTGGCTTTGCCGGTGCGATTGACTTCTTCCAATTTAGATAGTACTACGCTTGAACTTAAGTGTACATGAGGCGCAATATCTTCCGCCAAGCGGACAATATATTCCTGCCCTAAATTATTCGCCCCTAAATAATACAAACTAAACGAGGGCGAATTAGAAGCAATTGCAACGCCGTCTGATGTAAAAATACGGCCGCGCGGGGCCGTCTGATACAAAATTTGAGTTCGGTTCCGTTCCGCCAACTGAACATAATTTTGATGCCGAAATACTTGGATATCAATTAACCGCAGCGCAATTACCGCCCCTACAGCTAACGCCAGGAACCATAAGATTTTTAAACGCTGGCTAAAATCATCTTTTACAACCGTCATTCCTATACCTGCCTACAAAGAGGCGCTTTCCCTAAAATCCGACGGACCAGCCAAAAAACAATCGGGGCCAACACAGCATCTAAAACCGCGCCGCCCAGCAAATCCCAAAATCCGGGCCACAAGCTGCTGGAAGCGAAAGAATATAATAACAATGCGTTGAGCAGGCCGGCCAGCCAAGTAAGCACAAAAACGGCTACCATTTGCGGGAATAATTCATCAAAATCAAACCGCGGAGCCAAGTTACAAATTAAACAGGCACATATGGTAAACGTAAAAGCGTTATTGCCAAATAGTTTCGTGCCAAAAAAATCCAAAAACAATCCCCCTACAAAAGCCATGCTGTACGCAAAAGGGGGCTTTAAAATGGCACAAAAAGCCGTTATAAAAACAAGCATACTATTCACGGCAAATCCCCACGGGGCAAAGGCAGAGGCCAACGCCCAGTGAAACACACACGCTAACATAAACAGTAAAATAAGTTTAGCAGCACTTAACATAACTAGTGTGCTCCTTTATCTAAAATGATAAATACTTCCTGCACCGCGGAAGAACGGATCAAGGGGGCCACCTGCACGGTGAGTGCCGTTAAAAAGCTGTCTCTTTCGTGCACGGCACTTACTTCCCCCACCAAAATCCCCGCCGGGAACACACTGCTGGAAGAAGAAGTATATACTTTGTCCCCTTTTTTGACTTGTGCCAGCAGCGGGATATATTTAATCTGTACGGCACGCGGGCCATCGCCTACCAAGAGGCCTTCGTCCCCGCTTTCCAACCGTACAGCCGCAGAAAAATCTTCATCGCGCACCAAAAGCACTTTAGCCGTGCTTTCGGTTACTTCTATCACCACACCGGCTAGCCCTTCTTTGCCGTCTTGCGCAGCAATCACGGCACTGCGTTCTTGGATGCCGTGCGCACTTCCTTTATCAATAACAACCGTATTCCATTGAGTAGGTTCCCGATAGGCCACTTTGGCCCAAACCCCTTTCCAAGGAAAGGACGTTTTTAATTGTAACAATTCCGTAAGGCGGGCATTTTCGGCAAAAATATCCTGTGCTTGCGCGGAAAGCAGGTGAGCAGTTTCTATTTCTTGTTTAAGTTGGGCGTTTTCTTGGTGGGCTTGCAACAATTCTTGCACCGTATGGGAAACCCCCTGCGCATATTGAGAAACACTGTGCGCCGCACGTACCTGCGGGATAAACACATACGCCAGAACGGCTTTAACGGAAGAGATAAATCCTTCTAACGGTAAAATCATCAACAAAAAGGACAAAAGCAAAAACCCAGCCGGCAAACCAAATTGCCGATACCAATTGGAAGCTTTTGTGTACGTGCTGTTTTTTACCTTAGAAAAAATCATACCAGCCGCCCTTGTAAACCAAAAACGGACACGGTTCCCTTGTAGAACAGTGTCCGTTTATCCATTCTTTAAAAATTAGAATGTTCTGTGACGTGCCCCGAAGAAGCGGGAACCTTTTTCGTTGAGCTGTTCTAAGAACTTCCCTGTTCCTAAAGCCACGCAGTTAAGCGGATCCGCCGCGCGGTGAACAGGAATATCGGTCTCTTTGCGGATTAAATCCGTAATCCCGCGTAAGAGACTTCCGCCCCCCGCTACCATCAGGCCGCGGTCCACTAAATCGGCTGCCAATTCCGGCGGGGTTTCTTCCAACGTGCTCTTAATCACATCTAAAATCAACCGTACCGGTTCCATGAGTGCCTGGCGAATTTCTTCCGAGGTCACTGTTAAAGTGCGCGGCAGACCTTGAGTTTGGTCGCGTCCTTTTACTTCCATGGATTTTTCTTCCTTAAGCGGATAGACGGAACCTAAGTTGATTTTTACTTCCTCGGCGGTAGTTTCCCCTACAATCAGATTGTATTTTTTGCGGAAATACTGCACGATGCATTCGGTGAGTTCATCTCCCGCCACATCAATTGATTTGGCCACTACCATTCCACCTAAAGAAATAACAGCTACTTCGGTGGTACCGCCGCCAATATCTACAATCATACTGGCATGCGGTTCGGCCACGGGCAAGTCCGCTCCCATAGCCGAAGCCATGGGCTCTTCAATCAAATAAACTTCGCGGGCACCGGCTTGGCGGGCAGCATCATCTACCGCCCGGCGTTCCACACCGGTAATATCCGAAGGAATCCCAATGACAATCCGGGGGCGCAATAAGCTACTGCGGGTATGCACCTTGCGAATGAAATAGCGGATCATCTCCTGCGTAACTTCAAAGTCCGCAATGACCCCGTTTTTCATCGGGCGTACCGCCACAATGTTGGCAGGCGTTCTGCCTAACATTTGTTTGGCTTGCTTACCGACGGCTTTAACCTCGCCGGTTTCCTTTTCCATCGCTACCACGGAAGGTTCATTGAGCACAATGCCTTTATCCTTGACGTAAATCAAGCAGTTGGCAGTGCCCAGGTCCATCCCTAAGTCCGAGGAAAAAAGCCCCCCCAGAAAGTCCAGTACCATAAATTAGTCCACCAATTTTACAATGGCTACTTGGGCATTATCGCCTTGGCGTAAGCCGGCGCGATAAATGCGGCAGAAACCACCAGGGCGATTGGCATAACGGGCAGCCAATACGTCCAGCACTTTCTTAACGGCGGCAGCATCTTTGAGCGTATCTTTTACGGCACGTTCATTTTTTGCCTTCGCTAAGGTAATCAAACCTTCTACCACACGGCGCACTTCTTTGGCCTTGGGCAAGGTGGTGGTTACTTCTTCGTGCAGAATAATGCTGGTAGCCATGTTGTTAAGCATAGCCCGGCGGTGGGACGCCGTTTTACCCAGTTTTCTGTATCCGGTATTTTTAATCATACGAAAAACTACTCCTTAAAATTTCATACCGAGCGTTAGTTTCATCTCGGCCAATTTCGCTTTAATTTCGTCCATGGATTTGGCACCGAAGTTCTTAATCATGTTAAGTTCGCCTTCCGTTTTTTGTACCAAATCACGCACGGTATTGATATTTTCGGATTTTAAGCAATTAATCGAGCGGGAAGAAAGTTCAATAAACTCAATGGCTTGGTTTAAAACTTCATCTTGTTTGCTCTGCGCTGCGCTTACAGCGGCCACCACGGGGGCGCCCACTTCTTCCGCAACTTCGTCGCTTACGGTTCTGACACCGTTATCTTCGCCTTCAATCGTGAAAATATGCAAGGAACCCGACAACAACACAGCCGCACGGTGCAACGCACGCGCCGGGCTGAGTGTACCATCGGTGGTGATTTCCAAAATCAAGCGGTCATAGTCCGTTTTCTGACCCACACGGGCCGGTTCCACATCGTAGTGAACTTTGACAATGGGTGAGAACAATGCATCTACCGCAATAAAGCCAGCCGGGCGTTGCACTTTGGCAAGCTCTTCGCCGGGCATATAGCCCTTGCCGCGGGAAACTTCAATTTCCATTTCCAATTTTCCGCCGGCTTCCAAGGTGGCCAATACCAAGTCTTTATTGATAATTTCCACGCCGTCTACTTCTTCAATATCGGCAGCGGTTACCACACCGGGTTTAGAGGCATGCAGTTGCAAATACTCACGGTTTTTACCTTCCATTTTTACACGTAAGTGTTTGAAGTTCAGCAGGATGTTGATCACATCTTCGCGCACGTTGGGTACGGTGCTAAATTCGTGCACAGCCCCGGCAATGCGTACCGCTGTTACGGCTGCGCCTTCCATGCCGGAAAGCAAAATGCGCCGCAGCGAATTACCTACGGTATGCCCGTAACCGCTTTCATACGGTTCGGCAATAAATTTGCCGTAGAAATCAGAAGATGTTTTTTCTTCTAACTGAATTTTTTGAGGAAGGACCAATTCGTTTAAAGCCATGTAATGCCTCCAAACTATCTAGAATAATATTCTACAATCAGCTGCTCGTTGACAGGGTAGGACATTTCCTCTCTGTCGGGCCATCTTAACAATTTGCCGGTCAATTTTTCCGCATCATATTCCAAAAAGCTCGGGCGCGGATTGTGTTTTTCGGCTTCGGTAAGGCCTTGTTTAATCATGGCATTTTCCGCTTTGGCAGCGTCTTTCAAAGCCACTTTGTCGCCGATACGCAATTGGTAAGAAGGCACGTTAACGGCTTTACCGTTGACGGTTACATACCCGTGCAATACCAATTGGCGCGCGGTTTTGAGTGATACGGCAAAACCCAAACGGCGCACAATGTTATCCAAGCGGGTTTCTAATTTGCGCAGGAAATTTTCACCGGTTTGCCCTTCGGCTTTAGCAGCGCTGGCAAACATATTGTGGAAAGGAATTTCCGACATACCCGACTGTAAGCGGGCTTTTTGCTTTTCCTGCAAGCGGACGCCATATTCGGACACTTTGGCTTTGCGTACTTTGCCGCCGCGTTTGGTGGCTGCGGCCAACTTGTCAATGACGCAGTTGGTGTAGCACTTGGTTCCTTTGAGGAAAAGTTTGCAATCTAATTTTCTGCATTTCTTGCAGCTAGCTCCAATATTTCTTGACATAAAAACTATACTCTCCGTGCTTTGGGGGGTCTGCATCCGTTGTGCGGAATGGGGGTTACGTCTTTAATAGAAGACACGACTAACCCGGCTTGTGCTAAGGCACGTACGGCGGTTTCACGCCCTTGGCCCGGGCCGCATACTTTAACGGCCACTTCGCGCATCCCCATAGACACTGCTTTTTCAGCAGCGGCGTTGCTGGTGATTTGCGCGGCAAACGGCGTAGATTTTTTGGTGCCTTTAAAGCCGTGAGAACCGGCGGTAGACCAGGCAATCGTGTTGCCCTTGTCATCAGACACAGTTACAATGGTGTTGTTAAACGAACAGAAAACATGCACTACACCGAAGACCGGAGCTTTGGCATTTTTCTTTTTTGCTTTAGCCGCAGGCGCTTTAACTTCTGCGGTTTTAGTTTCTTTTTCTTCTGCCATACTTAAATTCCTATATTAAAATTTATTTGACTTTAGAACCGACCGTTTTTCTTCTTCCGCGGCGGGTCCGGCTGTTGGTTTTGGTGCGTTGACCGCGAACCGGCAGGTTGCGGCGGTGGCGTTGACCACGATACGAACCAATTTCAATAGCGCGGTGAATGTTTTGCGCTACTTCGCGGCGCAGTTCGCCTTCCACTTTGTATTCTTTCTGCAAAATGGTGTTGAGCAAACCGGCTTGTTGTTCGGTTAAATCTTTGACGCGGGTAGCCGGGTCAATTTGGCCTTCCAACTTAGCGAGTACTTCTTTGGCGTTCTTTTTGCCGATGCCGTAAATGTATTCCAACGCGACATCAATTCTTTTATTTTTCGGTAAATCAATACCTGCGACTCTAGCCATATTCTTCTAAGACTCCTTAAATTAACCTTGGCGCTGTTTGTGCTTGGCAACTTCACATACCACACGCACGACGCCGTTGCGTTTAATGATTTTGCATTTCTGACATATTTTCTTTACACTGGCTCTGACTTTCATTTATTTCTCCCTATAAGTTATTCTTCCGCGGGTTAAATCATACGGGGAAAGCTCTAGTCTGACTTTATCACCCGGAAGAATTCTTATATGATGAACTCTCATTTTGCCGGATATATGCCCTAAAATCGTCTTGCCGCCTGCTATTTCAATTTTAAACATAGCGTTTGGCAACGCTTCTAGAACTTTACCTTCAATTTCGATTTTATCGCTCATATATCTCCGAGTTCGGATTAAATTCGGAACACCGTGCGCGAGCCACCGCGCCCGTTATTCAAAAGCAGTAAATATTTCACTGCCGTTAGCGGTAACAGCTACCGTGTGTTCAAAATGCGCAGCCAAGCTGCCATCTTGCGTAACTACGGTCCAGCCGTTTTCCAACTCCCTGACTTTGTACGTTCCCGCAGTAAGCATAGGTTCAATTGCCAGCACCATTCCTGCTTCCAACACAGGCCCTGTTCCGGGTTTACCGAAATTGGGGATGCTGGGCTCTTCGTGCATATTGCGGCCAATACCATGCCCGCAATAATCGCGCACGATACCCATGCCTTGCTGTGTAGCAAAAGTTTCCACCGCATGTTGTACGTCGCCTAGGCGACGCCCGGCTTTGACTTGCCCAATTGCCTTAAATAACGATTTTTTGGTGACATCCATCAATCGTTGGGCTTCATCGGAAACTTCCCCTACACCGAGGGTGATTGCGGCATCTGAACAGAAACCGTCAAGGCGGGCTCCTGTATCAATACTGATAATATCACCCCTCTTTAATATTTTATCTTTTTTTGGGATTCCGTGCACGACTTCTTCGTTCACAGACGCGCAAATACTGCCCGGAAACCCATAGTAGCCCAAAAACAACGGGGTCGCCCCGAAGGAGCGAATTGTTTTTTCGGCTTCGCGATCCAAATCCAAGGTAGACACCCCTGGTTTGACGATTTCGGTCATACGTTTCAAGACCGCCGCCGTCACTTTACCGGCTGCCCGCATTTTCTCCAGTTCGCGTTCATTTTTTACTTCAATCATTTTACCTTCTCAAGGACATTACAAATATCCTTAAAAACTTGGTCCGGCGTTTGATTGCCGTTTACTTCTACATACTTGCCGGAATTTACATAATAATTTTTTACCGGCAACGTTTCGCAGTGGTAAACCTCTAGACGGTGCTTAACACGCGCAGGCGTATCGTCGGGGCGGGTATACAATTCGCCCCCGCACTTCGGGCAACGGGTTTCACCCGGGTCCTCTACGTGCAAAATTTCCTCGCACTGGCGGCATTGCCGCCGCAAAGAAACCCGGCCGACTACCTCACTTTCCGGTAAGGTAATCATAATCACGCACGTAATGCTACGCTCAAAGCGTTGGAGCATTTCATCCAATGCCTGCGCTTGCGCGACCGTACGCGGAAAACCGTCAAAAATAATCCCTTGATCCGTATGGCGGACTATTTTTTCCAACATGGAAATCATCAGTCCGTCCGGCACGAGGTTGCCTTTGTCAATAATTTGGGCAATTTGTTGCCCCAATTCGCTGCCGGAGGCAATCTCCGCGCGGAGTACATCTCCGGTGGAAATGTGCTTCAGCCCAAAGGTCTCCTGCAACTTGGCCGATTGGGTCCCTTTTCCGGCACCCGGACAGCCCATTAAAACGATGTTCATCATCCCGTTCTAAGACAATATTTCCTCTTGCGGGTTTAGGCGCAAGAGGAAAATTTAAAACTGCTTATTGCACGTTGAACCAGCGGCCGCGGATTTTTTTGGACCCTTTCATCAAAGGTTCATAATTGCGGGCCAATAAGTGGGCTTGCACTTGCCCCACTGTATCCAACGCAACACCGACCACAATCAGTAGCGCCGTACCGCCGAAGTAGAAATCTACTCCAAAGTATGAGCGGAACGCATCCGGAAGGACCGCTACCAAACATACAAAAATGGCACCGCAGAACGTAATACGGTTCATAACCCATTCAATGTAATTTTTGGTCGGTTCACCGGGGCGAATACCCGGGATAAAGCCGCCCCATTTCTTCATGTTATCCGCTATATCTGCCGGATTGAACGTCATGGAGTTATAGAAATAGCAGAAGAAAATGATGAGCGCAGAAAATAGCAACATATACCACACGTTACCGTGATTGAACATATTTAAAATTTTCTGAGCCCATTCGGCTTCTTGGTTAAAGCTGGCTACCGTTAAAGGCAACGAGATTACGGACGAGGCAAAGATTACAGCAATTACCCCGCTTTGATCTACTTTTAACGGCAAGTAGCTGGCTTGGCCCCCGTACATACGGTTGCCTACTTGGCGTTTGGCATATTGCACCGGGATTTGGCGTTGGGCTGTTTCCAACCACACTACCAAAGCCGTAATGATAATAGCCGCCGCAAAGATGCACATAGCTACAAAGAAATCCATTTCGCCCGTTTGCACGCGCGTGACAATTTCGTTAATGGCGGCCGGCAAACGATCTACGATACCGGCAAAGATGATGAGCGAAATACCGTTGCCCACCCCTTTTTCGGTGATTTGTTCACCCAGCCACATTACAAACATCGTTCCAGCTGCTAAGGTAATCAGCGTGGTAACAAAGAACAAAAAGTTCGGGTTTACCACGGCCGGAACGCCGCCTGCCCCTTCCACGCGGGAAATGGCAAACGTCATCATGCCGCCTTGTAACAAGGCCAAAAACAGTGCAAAAATACGGGTAATTTGGTTCTCTTTTCTGCGCCCGCTTTCACCTTCTTTATGCATACGGTCCAGTGCCGGGAAAATATGAGCTCCGCGCACCAACCCCATGATAATGGAGGCGTTAATGTAGGGCATAATACCCAGTGCTAAAATGGAAAACCGCCCCAGCGCGCCGCCCGAAAAGATATTCATAAAACCTAAAATACCATTTTGATGGGCCGCAAACAGCTGGCGCAAGACATCCGTGTTAATACCGGGTATCGGGATGGCCGCAGCCACCCGGAAAACTGCCAACGCCCCTAGCACAAAAAGCAGACGCTTTTTGAGCTCGGGGGCGTTGAAAATATTTGCAACTGTATTATTTGCCATTATTTCGTCTCAATAACGGTGGCAGTGCCGCCGGCTTTTTCAATAGCGGCTTTAGCCGTAGCGGAAAAGCCGTGAGCAGACACTTTTAAAGCTTTGGTCAACGTACCGTTAGCCAATACTTTTACGCGGCAAGCGCAGTGAATCACACCAGCTTTTTTCAAAGCTTCGGGGGTTACTTCTGCACCGGCTGCAAAGATTTTTTCCAAGGAGCCCACGTTTACATAATCGTAACGGGTAGCAAAATCCTTATTGGAAAAACCGCTTTTAGGCGTGTGACGGATGAACGGCATCTGTCCGCCTTCCTTGCTTTCTTTGCGGGTATTACCGGAACGAGAGGTTTGCCCTTTCATCCCTTTGGTGCAGTAGTTACCAAGGCCGGAGCCCGGGCCAATGCCTAAGCGGCGTTTGGCTTTGCGGGAACCGTGTTTCGGGAAAAGTTTATTTAACGTTACCATAATTCTATCTCCTCTACACTAGGCGGCCTTTTCTTCCGTCTTTTCTTCGGCAGCGGCTTCTACTTTTTCAGCTTTGCCGCGCAGTGCGTTCACCGCTTCTTTGCTTTTGAGTTGTTTAAAAGCTTCCATGGTGGCGTAAACCAAGTTGCACGGATTGGTGCTGCCTAAGCTTTTGGCCAGCACGTCTTTAATTCCGGCAGCTTCAAATAAAAGGCGCGCGCCCGACCCGGCAATTACACCGGTACCGGGGGCAGCGGGCTTCATCCAAACGGATGCAGCACCAAATTTGCCAATTACTTCGTGCGGAATCGTATCGCCGACAATGGGGAACGTAATCATGTGCTTGCGCGCATGCGTTTCGGCCTTTGCAATGGCGGCTTGTACTTGGTTCGCTTTGCCAATGGCAACACCTACTTTGCCTTGGCCGTTACCGACTACTACCAGCGCCCGGAACCCCATCCGTTTACCGCCTTTTACCACTTTGGTGGTGCGGGCTACGTTGATGACGGTGGTTTTGCCTTCGGCGGCGGGTTTCGTCTTGTGAAACTCGGCTTTTTTGCCTTTCGCTTCTTTCATTTCGTTGGACATTAAATTCACCTATTACTTAGAATTTTAATCCTGCTTCGCGGGCAGCATCGGCTAACGCTTTGATTCTGCCGTGGTAGACGCGTCCGCCGCGGTCAAACATTACTTCCGTAATCCCTTTGTCAATTGCTTTTTTAGCAATTGCGGCACCTAAAGCTTTGGCAGCTTCAATGCTCTTGGCGGAGGATTCAAATTTGCCTTCAAATTCTTTAGACAACGTGGTCGCAGACACTAAGGTGCTGTGGGTGTTGTCGTCAATAATTTGGGCGTACATGTATTTCAAGCTTCTGTATACAGACAAGCGCGGGCGGTGAGCACCGTTTTTAAGCAGGTGCCCGCGGCTGCGGTCTTTACGATACTGATATCTTTCTTGTTTAGTAGCCATAATTATTTACCTCCCGCCGCGGTCTTACCGGCTTTGCGAGCAATGTGTTCGCCTTGGTATTTAATACCGCTACCTTTGTAGGGTTCGGGCGGTCTGATACGGCGGATCTTGGCGGCAAAATCGCCCACTAAGAACTTGTTGCTACCTTTGATGGTAACAAATCCGCTTTTCGGGTCCACGGTTACCGTGAGCCCTTCGGGGATTTCCAAGTTCACCGGGTGCGAAAAACCAAGCTCTAAGTTCAGCTTTTTGCCGGCTACGCTGGCGCGATACCCTAAACCGTTAATTTCCAACACTTTGGTGAACCCATTGGTTACACCTTCAATGATGTTGAAAACGTTGGCGCGGGTAGTACCGTGCAAGGCGTTTAAGGTTTTGAAATCCTTTTCTTCAATAGAGAACGTCAACGCACCGTTTTCCAACTTCGGCGTAATGCCGGCCGGAACCGTGTAGGACAAAGAGCCCAACGCGCCGGAAGCGGTAATGACGTTATCTTTAATTTCCACTTTGGTTTTAGCGGGAATGTTGATTACTTTTTTACCAATTCTGCTCATAATTCCCCCTTACCATACCTGGCACAATACTTCGCCGCCGATTTTGGCCGCTTTGGCTTGTGCATCGGTCATCAGACCTTTGGAAGTGGACAAGATAGAAATACCAAACGCACCGCGTACTTTGGGGATGTTGTCATAAGCGCTGTAAACGCGGGAACCCGGTTTGGAAACACGTTTCAAACCTTGGATGACACATTCGTTTTCGGGCGTGTATTTCAAAAATACTCTTACCACGCCGCCCTTGGTTTCGTTGTGGACGGCTTTGAAATTGGCGATATATCCTTCTTCTTTCAGGATGCGCGCAATTTCGGTTTTGATTTTAGAAAAAGGGATATCCACTTTTTCTTTTTTCTTCATATTTGCGTTTCTTATTCTGGTTAAGAAATCTGCGATTGGATCCATATTTTAAGTTGCCCTCCGAAACTACTTTCTGTTTTGCAGAGTTGGCCCGGCTAGGCAGCTCCTCCTGTAAAATTACCAACTGGATTTTTTAAGACCCGGGATCAATCCCTGGTGAGCCATTTTTCTCAGGCAGATACGGCACAGACCGAAGTCGCGATAATAACCGCGGGCACGACCGCAGATTTGACATCTGTTGTGGTAGCGCACAGCAAACTTTTGGTCTTTCGCCATTTTTGCAACCCATGCTTTTGTAGCCATAAGTTCTTTTGCTCCTTATTTACCCGATTTGCGGAACGGCATCCCCATGTAATCCATGAGTAAGCGGCCGTTCTTATCGTTATCAGCAGTGGTAACAAACGTAATGTTCATACCGTATGCTTTGGGGGATTTTTCCACGTCAATTTCCGGGAAAATATAATGTTCTTTAATCCCCAAGTTCAAGTTGCCTCTCCCGTCAAAGCTCGGGTTGAAGCCCTGGAAGTCGCGGATGCGGGGGCACGCAATAGAAATAAAGCGTTCCATAAATTCATACATCCGAGCACCGCGCAAAGTAACACGCACACCGATGGGCATCCCTTCTCTGAGTTTGAAGTTAGAGATGGATTTTTTGGCCCGGCGTATTTGCGCAGCTTGGCCGGCGATAGCGGTCAAGTCGTTCTTAGCAATTTCCATGGCTTTGATATCTTCGCGGGCTTCTTTGACGCCAATGTTGATGACAATTTTTGTCAATTTCGGCGCGGCCATGGGGCTTTTTACGCCCATTTCTTTGAGCAAGGCCGGAAGCACTTTTTCTTTATACAGGGCCTGCAAAGAAGGAATATATCCTTCAGGGGCCTTGGTGGTTTTCGTTTCTTTCTTAGCAGTCATTTTTCAGTTCCTACTTAGATAATTGCTTCGTTGCATTTGCGGCAGACACGGGTTTTTTTACCGTCGGCCGTAATTTGCACTTTAGGCGTCATGGCTTTTTTGCATTTTTGGCAGACCACCGCCACGTTGGAGGCGTGGATCGGCGCTTCTACCTGCACAATGCCGCCTTGCTTATTTTGAGAAGGCTTTTGATGTTTGGAAACCAAGTTTACCCCAGCCACTACAACCGTATTCTTGGTAGGGTTGACGGATTTCACTTCGCCTTTTTTGCCTTTGTCTTTACCGGCCAAGATGAGCACGGTATCTTTCGTTTTTACGTTCATACCTATACTACCTCCGGCGCCAAAGAAATGATTTTCAAGAAATTCTTTTCTCTGAGTTCGCGGGCAATCGGGCCAAACACACGGGTGCCTTTGGGTTCGCCATTATCGTTAATGATGCAAACAGCGTTGTCATCAAAGCGGATATAGGAACCGTCTTTGCGTCTTTTTTCACGGGCTACACGCACTACTACGGCGCGTACCACGTCGCCTTTTTTAATGGCGGAAGTCGGGATTGCATCTCTAACAGAGCACATAATTACGTCTCCCAAAGTTGCAATATCCCGGTGGTGGCCACCGCGCACTTTAAAGCATTGCACTTTACGCGCGCCGGAATTGTCGGCCACATTGAGGATGCTTCTTAATTGAATCATACGTTTTTACTCCGTATTTTTTTGCCAAATTAAGCTCTGGCTTTTTCTACTACTTTATACACACGCCATTTCGTTGTTTTAGAAACGGGACGGGTGCTCATAATTTCCACTTTATCGCCCAATTTGCTTGCATTGGCTTCATCGTGCGCATGGAATTTGGCAGCGCGTTTGAGCGTTTTGCCATAGCGTGCATCGTGCACTAAGCGTTCTACACGCACGGTGCGGGTTTTGTCCATCTTGTCGGACACTACTACACCGGTAAGCACTTTGCGTTGAGCGCGGGTTTCTTTGTTTTCCATAGTAAACCTCTATTTCGCCGCGGCCTTCTGATTGATTAACGTTTGCAGAAGGGCGATTTCGCGTCTGACAGCGCGCAGTTCCATGGGGTTAGCCAAGGGCGTGGTGCTGTGTTTGAAAAGAAGGTTGAATTTCTTTTCTTGTGCTTTGCCGAGTGCTTCGTTTAGTTCGGCTAAAGATTTATTTTTTAAAGCTGCTTTATCGTTGGTTTTCATACCTTACCTTCTGGTTACCAATTTGGTTTTAATCGGCAGTTTGTCGGAGGCCAAGCGCATAGCACGTTTCGTGTCTTCTTCGCTAGCACCTTCCAATTCAAACAAAATCCGGCCCGGTTTGACCACAGCTGCCCAGTATTCCGGGGCCCCTTTACCTTTACCCATACGGGTTTCGGCCGGGTGCTTGGTGATCGCTTTATCCGGGAAAATGCGGATCCACAATTTACCTTTCTTTTTAATGAAACGAGACAAGGTAATACGGGCCGCTTCAATTTGGCGCGCGGTGATCCATTTGGGTTCCAAAGCTTTTAAGCCATATTCGCCAAAGACCACTTCCGTACCGCGTTTGGCATTGCCTTTAATACGCGGGGCGCTGAAGGGTTTACGGTATTTTACTCTTTTCGGCATCAACATAGTTCAGATTCCTCTATTTGGCTTCCTCGGCAACTGCTTCCGCAGTTCCTTCGGTCGCACCGTTTTCCATGTCGCGGTGTTTTCTCATTTCGTTCATAATCTCTTTGGGAGATTTGGCAAAATGCGTGCGTTTAAAAATCCACACTTTAATACCGATTTTTCCGCTGATGGTATTGGCTTCGGTAAAACCGTAATCAATATCGGCGCACAAAGTGTGCAGCGGTACGCGGCCTTCCCGTTTCCATTCCGTGCGGGCAATTTCGGCACCGCCTAAACGGCCGGACACCATAATCTTAATACCCAAGGCCTTGCCGGATAAAGCTTTTTCAATAGCTTTTTTCATGGCAGCGCCGTAATGGGCACGTTTTTCAAGCTGTTGAGCAATGTTTTGCGCAACGAGCTGAGCATCGGTTTCCGGGTTTTTAATTTCAATAACGTTTACAAACGTTTTGCTGCCGGTCATGGCTTCCAATTCTTTGCGAAGGGCTTCAATATCGGCACCTTTTTTACCAATCACCACACCCGGGCGGGCGGTGTGAATGTTTACGCGCAAGAACGCACCGGCTCTTTCGATACCGACGTAGCTGATAGCCGCCATTTCGAATTTGTTATCGATATGTTTGCGGATCTGGGCATCTTCCAGAATAAGCGCCGGCATATTTTTCGGCGCAAACCAGCGAGAGCGCCAATCTTGGATGTATCCTAAACGAATAGACCGGGGATGAATCTTATGTCCCATAAATTAGCGGCCTCCTTTCTTTTCATCGGTAACAATTACCGTTAAATGGCACATGCTCTTTTTGTAGGGCATCGCGCGGCCTTGCGGGCCGGGCTGCACTCTGCGAAGGTGGCCACTGGGGCCCAAGTTCGCAAACGCCTCTTTAATATAGACGTGGCTGAAGTCCAGCTTTTTACCTGCTTTTACTTGCAGGTTAGACGCAGCACTGTGTAAGGTTTTGGCTACCAAGTCTGCGGTGCGTTTGGCCACAAACGGCAACACTTCTTCTGCCGCTTTGACATTTTTGCCGCGGATTTGATCCAACACCAAGTTTACACGGCGGCTGCCGTAGCGTTGAAATTTAGCTTTTGCACAAGCTTCCATAGTAAATCCTCAACTCTTATTTCAAGGCGGTGGAGTCTTTCGTAATACCACCGTGGCCTTTGAACAACCGGGTGAACGAGAATTCACCAAGTTTGAATCCTACCATACGTTCGGAAACGTAGATGGGAAGGAACTTGCGGCCGTTGTGTACCAGGAATGTATGTCCTACAAATTCCGGCACAATCGTGCACGCTCTTGCCCATGTTTTGATAGGTTTCTTTTCGTTGGACTGGTTCATTTTTTGAACTTTTTCCAACAGGTTTAAGTCTACAAACGGACCTTTTTTAGTTGATCTTCCCATACTTATTTAACCTTGTTTTTTCTTCTATCGCTCACAATCATCCAGCTGAATGCTTTCTTGGTGGAGCGGGTCTTCAAACCGCGGGACGGTTGGTTCCACGGAGAACGCGGAATGTTGCCGCCTTTACCATGACCGCGGCCACCACCCATCGGGTGATCAACAGCGTTCATTGCGCTACCGCGTACGGTCGGGCGGTTGCCCAAGTGGCGGTTGCGCCCGGCATTACCAATTACGATATTGCCGTGGTCTACGTTGCCGACTTGGCCGATGGTCGCGCAGCAATCGCTGGGGACCAAGCGAATTTCGCCAGACGGCATTTTGATATGGGCATATCCGGCTTCTTTGGCCATCAGTTGCGCTTGCGAACCCGCGCTGCGGGCCAATTGCGCACCTTTGCCAACTTTAAGCTCAATGGCGTGGATAAAAGTACCATCGGGGATATTTTTCAGAGCGAGGCAGTTACCCACTTTAATATCGGCATTCGGGCCGGACATTAACGTATCGCCCACTTGTACGCCCAAGGGCTGCAAGATGTATCTCTTGTCGCCATCGGCGTAGTTTAAAAGGCAAATACGCGCGCTGCGGTTCGGATCGTATTCCACAGAAACGACTTTGGCCGGCACGCCGTATTTTTCTCTTCTAAAATCAATTTGTCTGTATGCACGGCGATGGCCTCCGCCAATGTGGCGCACCATCACCATACCGGTGTTATTTCTTCCGCCGGTTTTGCGAAGACCTTTGGTCAACCGTTTCTCGGGCGTGGTCTTGGTAATATCGGAATAGTCCGACACCGTGATCGTGCGGCGAGACGGGGTGTAAGGTCTAAATGATTTAATAGGCATAGTTCGTAGTTTCTCCTTCTCTACTTCGCAGTGGCTTCTACCACTTCGATTTTATCGCCTTCTTTCAAAGTTACAAACGCCTTTTTGTAATCGGGGCGTTTGCCTTCAAAGCGACCCATACGGTGGGTCTTACCCGTGACGGAAATCGTGTTCACCTTTACAACGGTTACGTTGAAGATGGTTTCCACCGCGGTTTTAATTTCGCCCTTGGACACGTTTTTCCCTACAATAAAACCATAGCGGTTGTGGGTATCGCGTTCAATTAAGCTTTTCTCGGTTAAGAGGGGCTTTTTCAAAGTATCGTAAGCGCCGGACATTAGTTGGCCTCCTTAGCAAACGTTTTGGTCAGCGTATCTACAGCATCTTTGGTGAAAATCACTTTGGAGCTGTTAAGCACTTCATACGCATTGATATCTTGCGTCTGCATGTGGGTTAAACCCGCCACGTTGCGCCCTGCTAATTGGGCATTCTTGTCGGCAAAGTTGTCCAAGACGAGCGGCTTGCGCCCAGCGGACAAAGCTTCCAACACTTGGGCAAACGCTTTGGTTTTGGGTTCTTTGAAGGTCAAAGATTCCAACACTACCAAGTTGCCCTCGGCTAATTTGGTAGACAAAGCCATAGCAAGCGCGCTGCGGCGTTTGGCAGCCGGCAGATCCTGGCGGTAGGAGTGCGGGGTAGGCCCCCAAGCAACACCCCCGTGGCGGAACTGCACCGCACGCAAAGACCCTTGACGGGCGCGGCCGGTGCCTTTCTGTTTCCACGGTTTTTTACCGGTACCGGAAACTTCGGCGCGGGTTTTCACATCAGCCGTACCGCTGCGTTGGTTGGCCAAAAAAGCGGTGATGACTTCGTGTAAGAAAGTGGGGTTGGCTTTCACGCCGAACAAAGAATCCGGCAGAGAGATGGTCCCTTTTTCTTTTCCTTTTAAATCTAAAACTTTTGTTTCCATAGGTCCAAGTCCTTACTTCTTGTTGGCGGCCTTAGAGGCAGAAATCTTGGTCTGCTGCGGCGCCACATAGTGTTTTTTGTATTTGGAAGTTTCTAAGACGGACACGATGGACCCGCGGGCCCCCGGAACGGAACCTTTTAAGAATAAAAGGCCGTTTTCGCTGTCTACCTTAATAACTTCAATCTTGGCAACGGTATGGGTCGTGGTACCATAGTGGCCGGCCATGCGTTGACCGGAAATTACCTTACCCAAAGAGCGGCGGGAACCTAAAGACCCCGGAGCGCGGCTGCGGTCGGATTGACCGTGCGAATCCGGTTGGCCAGCAAAGCCGTGGCGTTTCATACCGCCGGCAAAGCCGTGGCCTTTAATTTTGCCCTGCACGTCTACATAGTCGCCGGGTTTAAAGATTTTTTCAAGTGAAATGACTTGGCCAATTTCAAAACCGTTTACATCGGCAACACGGCATTCCTTCATGTGTTTAACCGGGGTAACGTTGGCTTTTTTGAAATAACCCATGTCGGGTTTATTTAATTTGCTTTCTTTCACTTCGCCAAAACCCACACAAACGGCGTTGTAGCCGTCTTTTTCTTGGGTTCTGACACGCACAACTTTGCAATCGCCCGCTTTTACAACGGATACACCATGCAGGTTGCCTTTTTCATCAAAGAGCTGGGTCATGCCCACTTTCTCGCCGATTACGAAACGAAACGTAGCCGGAGCTTCTTTGACAGTTTCTGCTTTGGCCGGTTCAGCAACGTTTGTTGCCTCTTGGGCACCAGCAGCTTGTTTATTTTCCTGTGTCATACGTGTTTACTTTTCCTTAGTTACTTTTGATGGCCACATCTACACCGGCGGGCAAATCTAATTTCATTAGTTCGTCCACGGTTTTAGAGGTGGGGCTTTTTAAGTCTATCAAGCGTTTGTGAATGCGCATTTCAAACTGTTCTCTGCTTTTCTTATCGGTATGAGGAGAGCGAAGTACCGTGTACTTTTTAATCCGAACCGGCAAGAGCACAGGACCGGCCACAATTGCGCCCGTTTTTTGCGCGGTTTCTACAATGCGCGATACGGAAGCATCTAACATGCGGTGGTCATAAGAACGCAGTTTAATGCGGATTCTTTCTTGGCCAATGGTATTGGCTTTTTTAGCTGTTTTTTCTGCCATTTTTAGTTTTCCTTAGTTACTTTCTAGTAAATTATTTATCGGCAGAAAACCCTATACCTGTCCTCCGTTTCCGTCGGACGGGTTAGGAAACTTCTGCCTTAAAAACAACTCAGTACAGTTTATTATACCAAATTGTTTAGTAGTATGTCCAATTTTTTAACACGTTCACCAGGTGCGTAAAACGGACATTTTTCCTCTTGAAAATATTATATAATAATTAAGGACTATTGTAAAGAGATTTTATGAAACCTAATTACGGACTTACCATTGTAAAAGATTTCCCGGTTAAAGGCGTTAATTTTATTGACATTAACGGCCTACTTAACGACCCGGCCTGCTACCAGGCCGCTATTGATAAACTTTGCGCCCTGGCGCAAGAAAGCGTACCCGCAGACGCCCTCAAAACAGCGGCCATTATCACCCCGCAAGCACGCGGGTTCTTGTTCGGGTCCCCGGTAGCTTACAAATTAGGCCTGCCGCTACTCCTGGTGCGCAAAAAAGGGAAAATCCCCAACAAGCCCTTTTCGTTTCATATCACTAACGAGTACGACAGCTACGATATGGAAGTGGATAGCGACCTATTGGCCCAACACCCGCACTATATCTATATAGACGACATCTTTGCCACCGGGCAGACATTAGCCGGCATCCAAGAAGCCCTAAACAAAAAAGGCAAGAAGATTTTGCTCGCGTTGCACGTAACGGCGGTTCCGGCCCTAAAGGGCATTCGCCAAAGCACTCCGGCCCTTAAAAATTTGCCTACCAAAGAAATACTTTAATCAATTCCCGCGCAAAATAGGCACAAGGGCCTATATCCTTTATAGGCACAAAGGCCCTTGCGGCTGAAGTACTAGTCCCCTATAATAAAAGAGATAGCACCAAAGGAGAAATACAATGAAGAAATTAATCGCAATTTTAGCAGTAGGCCTGTTGGGGGTAATTCCCGCCAGCGCACAATATTGGGGCCCGTATTCTGCGTACAGTTCTGCTCCCGCCATGGAAGCTTTTTGGAACAGTGTCAATCGGCGCGTTATTACATTAAAAAAGGTTCCCTGGGTATCTCAAGTGCTTTACGAAGAACGCCATGTACAACCTGGCGGATATACTCAGTCTTCCTTTTATACATTCCACACAACAGACTTCCCACAACTGCAAGCGCACGCTGCACACAAAAACATTTATGAGGAACGTCTCAAACAAATTCGCGCGGTTGCGAAACAAAACCATACGCTAAGCAAATATACTTTTGTTGCCACACATCCTGTAGATATAGCAATTTTGCCGCAAGGGGATCTTAAGTATTTGATCGGGTTCCTTCAACAACCGGATGATGAAGCGCATTTTAACAAGGCCTATACACCTAGCTCCGTCAAACAAGCGGAAAAAGGCGTTACGGAAGTAAAGCTGCTTACCAAAAACAACAATACCCTCATTTTAAGGGTAGACAGCTTTAAGAAAAAAGTATTCTTTTTCTTAAACGAATATTAAGGATATTTTTCCCCTCTCCAACAACCCCGGCCTTTGCCGGGGGTTTTTATTTTCTCTTGAAAATTTGCTATGCTTTACAGGTAGTGAATATTTTGCAATCTTACTTAAGGAGAAAAAATGAAAAAAATCCTCTCGCAAGGTTTCACCTTGATTGAGTTATTAGTAGTAGTGTTGATTATCGGTATTTTGGCCGCCGTGGCGTTGCCGCAATACCAAAAAGCCGTAGAAAAAAGTCGCACGGCGGAAGTTAAGCTCAACCTGGGTGCGATTGGTCAAGCCTATCAAATTTGTGTGATGCAAAACGGAACCGATTCCGAAAATTGCAATGAACATCTGTTTTCCACGGCAGATATCCAAATTCCCGGGGAGATAGAAGAAGCATGTTTGCCCCCGGCATTGGAATGCATTCAAACTAAAGACTGGACTTATTACCAAGACGCCGACTCTCCTGCTCTTCCCTCCGCCGTTCGCAACAACGGCGACTCTTCTTATCCTGCTTTGGCATATGTTTGGATAGAAGACGGCAAGTACAAATGCGCAAACGGAGAAGCAAGCACAAATTATTGCAACCGACTGTGCGGAAGTAGCGATTGCGAATTATAATCAGAACCCGTATATAACATAGCAAGGGCACCCTTTCGGGTGCCCTTGTTTACATCTGTTTAAACTGCTATTAGGCCGATACTTTGGCCGCGGTGCGTTTTTCTACAATTGCTTTGGCAACGTTAGAAGGCACTTCGGCGTAGTGGCTCGGTTCCATCGTGAACGAGGCACGCCCTTGAGAGAGTGAGCGCACGTTGGTGGCGTAACCGAACATTTCAGCCAGCGGTACTTCGGCACGTACGTAGCGTACGTTACCGCGCACACCCATCTCGCCGATTTGACCGCGGCGGGAGCTCAAGTCCCCGATGATATCACCCAGGTTGGCTTCCGGAGCGACTACTTCCACTTTCATAATCGGTTCCAAGATGACGGGAGCGGCTTTTTTAGCACCGTCTTTAAGGGCCATAGAAGCGGCAATTTTAAAGGCCATTTCGGAGGAGTCTACCTCGTGGAATGAACCGTCAAATACAGCTACTTTCAGGTCCACCAACGGGTAGCCCGCCATGGCGCCGGAGTCCAGCGCTTCGCGGCAACCTTTTTCAATAGCCGGGATATATTCTTTCGGAATACGGCCCTGCGTAATTTCGTTGACAAACTCAAAGCCCTTGCCTTTTTCCTGCGGTTCAAGGCGCAAGAACACGTGCCCATACTGACCGCGTCCACCGGATTGGCGTACGAACTTGGTTTCTTGTTCAACGGTCTTGGTAATGGTTTCGCGGTAGGCCACCTGCGGGGCGCCTACGTTGGCTTGGACGTTAAATTCGCGTTTCATGCGGTCTACAATAATATCCAAGTGAAGTTCGCCCATCCCGCTGATAACGGTTTGGCCGGTTTCTTCATCGGTGCGCACGCGGAAGGTTTGGTCTTCTTCGGCTAAGCGCGCCAAGGCGTTGGACATTTTTTCTTCGTCCGCTTTAGATTTGGGTTCCACGGCAATAGAAATTACCGGTTCCGGGAAGGTAATGCTTTCCAGCACGATCGGATGATCGGGCGAGCAAATGGTTTGCCCCACGCGGGAGTTTTTAATAGCTACCGTAGCGGCAATTTCCCCGGCGGAAAGTTCTTTTACTTCTTCGCGTTTATCGGCCATCATACGCATCATACGGCCAAAACGTTCCGTGGCGTTTTTGCCCGGGAAGTAAACCGCGTCCCCGGCTTTAATCACACCGGAATAAATGCGGAAGAAGCTCAGTTTCCCTACAAAGGGGTCGGTTTGTACTTTGAAGATCAGCCCGCAGAACGGTTCGCTGTTGGACGGTTTGCGGAATTCTTCGGCACCGGTATTGGGGTTGGTTCCTTTCACGGCCGGCACATCTACAGGAGAGGGTAGATAGTCGTTTACGCAGTCCAAAAGCGGTTGCACGCCTTTGTTTTTGTAAGAAGAACCACAAATCACCGGGAAGAATTTACCCGTAAGTGTACCTTTGCGGATAGCTTTTTTAATTTCTTCTACCGTAAAATTGGTTTCGCCGTTTAAGTAGCGTTCCATGATGGCTTCATCAAAGTCAGCCAATTTTTCCAACATTTCATTGCGGTATTGGTTGGCCAGTTCCACGGATTCGGCCGGAATATCTACTTCATTAAAAGTAGCCCCGTTATGGTCGCCGTCCCAAATAATGCCTTTCATTTTTACGAGGTCAATCACGCCGACAAATTTATCTTCGGCGCCGATAGGCAATTGGATCGGGCAGGCGTTACCGCCGAGCTTTTCTTTAATGGAGTTGGCAGAGCGGATAAAGTCCGCGCCGATGCGGTCCATCTTGTTGATGTAAGCAATTCGCGGTACGTGGTATTTATCGGCTTGGCGCCACACGGTTTCGGATTGAGGTTCTACCCCTTGCACGCCGTCAAAGCAGCATACAGCACCGTCTAGCACACGCAACGAACGTTCCACTTCGGCGGTGAAGTCCACGTGGCCGGGAGTGTCAATAATATTGAGCTGGCAATCTTTCCACACGCAGTAAATAGCGGCGGAGGTAATGGTAATACCTCTTTCGCGTTCCTGCTCCATCCAGTCGGTTACGGACGCACCGTCGTGCGTTTCACCGATTTTGTGCACTTTACCGGTATAATACAAAATACGTTCGGAAGTGGTGGTTTTACCCGCGTCAATGTGCGCGATAATACCGATGTTACGGATTTTCTCTAACGGATAGGTTCTAAATTCAGCCATATCTTTTATTCTCTAATTACCATTTAAAGTGAGCAAACGCGCGGTTGGCTTCAGCCATGCGGTGCACATCTTCACGTTTTTTAAACGCGGTACCTTCTTTCTTGGCGCCCAAGATGATTTCTTCGGCTAATTTTTCAGCCATCGGGCGGCCTTTGCGGCTTTGCGCGGCCCCAATCAGCCAGCGCATTGCTAAGGTAGTGCTGCGAAGCGGTTTCACTTCGGTAGGTACTTGGTAGTTAGCACCCCCCACGCGGCGGGCTTTTACTTCCACCAACGGGCGGACGTTTTCAATACATTTGGTAAAAACGTCAAGGGCGTTTTCTTTGGTTTTTTCGGCAATGATAGCCATGGCATCGTCCAAAATTTTGGCGGCGGTGGCGGTTTTGCCTTCAAAATTCAATTTGTTAATGAACCGAGCCACGAGCACGGAATTATATTTATAATCCGGCGCGGGAAGCGGTCTTCTATCTCTGGGTCTTAAACCTTTTCTTGGCATACTTTCTTATTTCACTCCTAAAAAATTATTTAGCGGCTTTCGGGCGTTTTACGCCATAAAGCGAGCGGCCTTGTTTTCTGTTTTCAACGCCGGCGGCATCTAACGCACCGCGGATGATGTGATAGCGCACACCTGGCAAGTCTTTCACACGGCCACCGCGTACTAACACGATGGAGTGTTCCTGCAAGTTGTGCCCTACGCCCGGGATGTAAGCGGTTACTTCCATTTTGGAAGTGAGCTTCACACGGGCCACCTTTCTCAAAGCAGAGTTCGGTTTTTTAGGGGTGGTGGTGTAAACACGGGTGCAAACACCGCGCCGTTGGGGGCAGGATTGCAACGCGGGCGATTTGGTTCTGTTTTGTTCTTTTGCCCGGCCGTATTTTACTAATTGGTTTACTGTTGGCATTACTTCTCTCCTATTTTATTTTGTTTCGTTGCGTTTTTGATTAAACTCTTTGGCCATTCTCCGGGCGGAAATACCTGTACCCGCCGGGATTAAGTGGCCTACAATTACATTTTCCTTCAGGCCTTGCAATTCGTCAATCTGGCCCATGATAGCGGCATCCGTCAAAACCTTAGTGGTTTCTTGGAACGAAGCCGCGGAGATAAACGATTCGGACGCTAAAGATGCTTTACTGATACCGAGTAAAATCGTTTCGGCATCGGCCAAGCGTTTGCCGGCGGCTTTGGCTTTGGCGTTTTCACGCAACCAGCGGCCGCGGCTGACTACTTCCCCTTTGAGGAAGTGCGTATCTCCCGCATCCAGAATTTTTACGTTCCCTAACATCTGCCGGACAATAACCTCGATATGTCGGTCGTTGATGGTAACGCCCTGCAAGCGGTACACTTCTTGGATGGCGTTTAACAGGAACTCTTGTGCTTCTTTTTCACCCTTCACGCGCAGCACGTCGTGGGGGTCGATGGCGCCGTCGGTAAGGGCTTCGCCCACGCCTACGTGATCGCCTTCGTATACTACTAAGTGTTTGCCTTGCGGAATGCTGTACTGCTTGACCTGGTTGGTCTCTTCATTACGCACGACAACTTCAATCAAACCTTTGGGCGAAGTTTCCAAGCTTACGATCCCTTCAAACTCGGCAATGATAGCCGGGCTGTGAGGGCGGCGCGCTTCAAACAACTCCGCAATACGGGGTAGACCGCCGGTAATATCCTTCGTACCGCCGGCTTCGCGGCCGATTTTGGCCAACACATCACCGGGTTCTACGTTTTCACCGTCTTCCACCATAAGGATGGTATCAATTGGCAGGGGCAGGTTCATAGCTTTGCTATTGCCTTTGCCCGTAATGCTGATGCGCGGGTTGTGTTTCCCGCCGCGGGAAGCCGTAATTTTGCGTTCAATAACGCCCGTAACTTTGTTGCGTTCTTCTTGCAGGGTGATACCTTCAATTACATCCGTTAATTTGACGGTCCCTTTCGTTTCCGCCAAAACCGGGATGGAGTGCGGGTCCCACTCGGCCAGTAAAGAACCTTTTTTCACGGTGGCTTTATCTTGTGTTAAGATAGTGGCACCGTATTGGATCTTGTATTCTTTTATTGTACCATTTCCAGCGGTTACAAAGATAGAGCCGTTTCTGGAAATGCAGATTTGATTGCCAAACTGGTTGGTAATCAATTTAATGTCTTTAAACGTTACTTTCCCGTCGGTTTCCGCTACGGCCTGGCTGCGCGATAATACACGCGAGGCCGTACCACCGATGTGGAACGTACGCAAGGTAAGCTGCGTACCCGGTTCGCCGATGGACTGGGCGGCAATGATACCTACGGAGTCGCCCGGATTGCTGTTGGAAGCCGTTGCTAAAGACAAACCATAGCATTTGGCACAAACGCCATAGGAGGCCTCACAAGTCAGTACCGAGCGAATACGTACAGATTCCACTCCATACTTTTTAACTTCTTTGGCTTGTTCCAAGGTAATTAAATCACCTTCTTTGATGATGGTTTTGTCTTCTTCTTTGCCGTTCTTTTGTACTTTGACTACCACATCTTCTAACGAAGTGCGGCCCAAAATACGTTCATCCAACGGTTCCACCATTTCTTCGCCACTCATTAAAGATTTAACTACAATCCCGTTATGGGTGCCGCAGTCTTCTTCGGTGATGACCACGTTGTGGGCAACGTCTACCAAGCGGCGGGTCAAATACCCGGCGTCGGCCGTTTTCAAAGCGGTATCAGACAAACCTTTACGTCCACCGTGCGTGGAAATAAAGTACTCAAGCACGGACAGCCCTTCACGGAAGTTGGCGGTAATCGGGTTTTCAATAATTTCACCTTGACCACCGGTCAATTTCTTCTGCGGTTTGGCCATTAGTCCGCGCATACCGGCCAACTGGCGCACCTGTTGGCGCGAACCGCGGGCACCGGAATCTGCCATCAAATAGACAGAGTTGAAGCGCTGGCCGCTATGTTCTTTGTTGGTCGGATCGTATTTGGATTCTTCAAACTTTTTCATTTCGGCAAAAAGTTCGTTGGCCACGTCGTCAGTGACGCGGGTCCAAATATCAATTACTTTGTTATAGCGTTCGCCTTCGGTAATAATACCGGCTTCGGCTTGAGCTTGAATTTTGGCTACTTCGGTTTGTGCCTTTTTGATCATGTCCTTTTTAGCGGAAGGAATGGTCATATCGGCAATGGAAATAGACAACCCGGACAAGGTAGCATAGTGATACCCCATCTTCATGATGTTGTCCAAAAGTTGTACGGCATGAGCACGCCCGTATTTTTTACTCTTATAGCATTCATCTACCAAGGCACCCAATTCTTTCTTGCCGATGGTCTTATTGATAAACTCCCATCCTTTAGGCATTGCTTGGTTGAAAATAATGCGCCCCACGGAAGTGAAATCTTTCCATTGAGCCGGGTTAGAAACGGGTTTGCCCTTGGCGTCAAATTCCGGCACGGCGTTAATGCCGCGCACTTTAATTTTGGCATGGTAAGAAAGCTTGCCATATTCCAAAGCAACTAATGCTTCCTCTTTGGAGCCGAAAATAGAACCTTCGCCAATGTCCCCATCTTTAACGGTGGTAATCCAGTTTACACCCAGTACCATATCGTGGGACGGGGCGGCAATCGGTTTACCGGAAGCGGGGGATAAAATATTGTTAGAAGCTAACATCAACGTACGCGCTTCCATTTGGGATTCCAAAGACAACGGCACGTGCACAGCCATCTGGTCACCGTCAAAGTCTGCGTTGAAAGCCGCACAAGTTAACGGGTGAAGTTGGATAGCTTTCCCTTCAATCAGCACCGGTTCAAAGGCCTGAATACCCAAGCGGTGCAACGTAGGAGCACGGTTGAGCATCACCGGGTGAGATTGAGTGACTCTTTCCAAAATATCCCAAATTTCCGGGCGGACTTTTTCCAACATCTTTTTGGCGGATTTGAGCGTAATACCGTCGCGTTTCATCAGTTCCCCGATGATAAACGGTTTGAATAGCTCTAACGCCATCAATTTGGGCAGACCGCATTGGTGGATCTTCAAGTTCGGCCCTACCACAATTACGGAACGGCCGGAATAGTCCACACGTTTACCCAACAGGTTCTGACGGAAACGGCCGTGTTTCCCTTTGATGCTGTCCGACAGAGATTTAAGCGGACGGCCACCGGGCCCAATAAAGAATTTACCACGAGCACCGTTTTCAATCAAGGCGTCCACCGCTTCTTGCAAGAGGCGCTTTTCGTTGTAAATCATTACTTCCGGCGCGCGCAAGGATTCAATGTGTTTGAGACGGTTGTTGCGGTTGATAATTCTGCGATACAAATCGTTCAAGTCCGAAGCGGCAAAGCGGCCTCCATCAAGGGGTACCAACGGGCGCAAATCCGGAGGAATGACCGGCAATACGCTTAAAATCATCCATTCGGGGCGGTTACCGCTTTCTTTAAACTCTTCCATCGTTTTAATACGGCGGATGAGTTTGGTGCGTTCCAATTCGCTTTGGGTATTTTTCAGCTGTTCGTGCAAGGCCGGGATTTCTTTATCAAAATCAATACCTTCCAAGAGCGTTTTAATAGCCGGCGCACCGATGTCCACTTTCAAGCGAGCACCGTGTTTTTTGCGGGCCTCGCGCACTTGAGCATCGGAAAGGAGCGTGCCTTTCTTAAAGTCCGTGCGGCCGGTTACGTTGTCTACGCAATCTTCCAACACTACGTAAGCGGCATAATAAACCACGCGTTCCAAATCGCTGGTGCGTTGATCCAATAAAATACCGATACGAGACGGATTTTTGCGCAAGAACCACACGTGGGCTACCGGCACAGCCAGTTCAATATGCCCCATGCGTTCACGGCGCACTTTGGCTTCGGTTACTTCTACGCCGCAGCGGTCGCATTTAATGCCGCGGTATTTAGGCCAGCGGTATTTTCCGCACGCACATTCAAAGTCTTTGGTCGGCCCGAAAATGCGTTCGCAGAATAAACCATCGCGCTCCGGTTTTAGGGTGCGGTAGTTAATGGTTTCCGGCTTTTTTACTTCGCCGAATGACCAGGCGCTAATTTGCTCCGGGCTGGCAATGCCTAAACGAATGGCATCAAAATCAAAAAAGTTCAGCTCACTATTTTTTCTTACTTTTTTCGTCATTTGATTTTCTCCCGCTTATTTTGTTTCCTCGGTCTCTTGCGCCGCGGAAACTTCAGCGGCAGGTTGTTCCGGTTTTGCATCAGCTTCTACAATGGTACTTTCGCCATTTTCATGCTTTTGCAATAAATCTACACTTAAGCCCAAGGCCTGTAATTCTTTAATAAGTACTTTAAAGGATTCCGGCACACCGGGCGAGGTTGGCGCTTTGCCTTTTACAATGGATTCATACATCTTGGTGCGGCCATCGTAATCGTCAGATTTGACGGTTAAGAATTCCTGCAAGGTATACGTAGCACCGTACCCTTCCATAGCCCACACTTCCATTTCCCCGAAGCGCTGACCGCCGAATTGCGCTTTACCACCTAACGGTTGGCGCGTAATTAAGCTGTAAGGCCCCGTGGAGCGGGAGTGTACTTTATCTTCCACCAAGTGAATCAGTTTCATCATGTACATGTAACCAATGGTCACTTTTTCTTCAAAAGGTTCGCCGGTTCTGCCATCGTAAAGTGTAATGCGGCAGTAATCATCGGGCAGGTATTTAGCGGCGTATTCTTCGCGCGCTTTGCCTTTCAAACCTTTGTCGTCCAAAATTTTCTCTTTGGCTTTGCGTACTTCGTTGACTACGTCAGCTTCGCTCGGTCCGTCAAACACGGGGGTAGCGGCGTTGTAATGCAAGTAATGCGCCGCCCAACCGAGCATAGTTTCCAAAAGCTGGCCTACGTTCATACGAGAAGGAATACCTAACGGAGAAAGTACAATATCTAACGGCGTGCCATCCGGCAAGAACGGCATGTCTTCTTCCGGCAAAATGCGGGCAACCACACCTTTGTTTCCGTGGCGGCCGGACATTTTGTCCCCTACGTGCAATTTGCGTTTAGAAGCAATGTACACTTTGACGGATTTGTTAACCGTTACAGCCAATTCATCGCCTTGTTTGGAGAATTCGCTCTCGCGTTGGTAATGTTCTTCGGCTTTCTTTTCCAAGAGTTTATAAAGCGCATTTAAGCGGCCTTCTTCTTTCTTCAAAGCGGCAGCGTTTTTAATCGTGGCGCGCGCGTTGGAAATAGCCGTTTTGCGTTGTTCTTTTAAGAGCGCTACCGTGTTATCGCGTTCTTCCAGTAAAGCAGCCGCCCGTTTCTTTTCTTCTTCTTTGGTCAATTTTTCTTTGCGTACAAACACGCGGGTGCCCAGCACTTTTCCGCTGGTTCCGGGCGGAACGCGCAAAGAAGCGTCCACTACGTCGTCGGCCTTTTTACCAAAGATTACTTTTAAGAGGCGTTCTTCCGGGGTTAGTTGTTGTTCCCCTTTGGGGGTTACTTTCCCTACCAAAATATCGCCGGGTTCTACCACCGTGGCCGGGAAGATAATCCCGTCGTTATCCAGGTGAGAAAGAGCATCCGTACCGATATTCGGAATATCGCGCGTAATTTCTTCGGCGCCTAATTTGGTGTTGCGGGCATCTACCGTAAATTCGTGCAAGTGCACGGAGGTAAATACATCGTCTTTAATCAAACGGCTGGAAACCAAGATAGCGTCTTCGTAGTTATATCCTTCCCAGCACATAAACCCAACCAGCATATTGCGCCCTAAGGCCAGGTAGCCGTTGTCCATAGCCGGACCGTCGGCAATTACTTGGCGGGCTTTTACGTCGTCGCCGGTTTTTACAATGGGGTGTTGGTTGATACAAGTATCTTGGTTGGAGCGTTTGTATTTCAAAAGTTCATACACATCGCAGGTGCCGTCTTTGGCTTCAATTACAATTTTGGAAGCATCCGCAAATTGTACACGGCCGGCGCGTTTGGCTACCACAGAGGTACCCGAGTCGCGCGCTACTTCGTGTTCAATCCCAGTACCCACATAAGGGGCTTGCGGCATCAACAGCGGTACGCCCTGGCGTTGCATGTTACAACCCATCAAAGCACGGTTAGCGTCGTCGTGTTCCAAGAACGGAATCAAAGCGGCGGACACACTAATTACTTGCAATGGGGATACGTCCATATAGTCCACTTGTTTGGGGGCTACCATCGGGTAATCGGCACGGACACGGCACGCCACAGCGTTGGTATCAATTTTGCCGTCCTTGGTAGTGGGCGTATTGGCCTGGGCTACAAATTTATCGTCTTCGGCATCAGCGGTTAATTCTTCAATCTTGTCGGTCACTTTCCCGTTTACTACTTTGCGGTACGGGGTTTCAATCAAACCATACTTATTGACTTTGGAGTAACACGCTAAAGAGGTAATCAACCCGATGTTCGGACCTTCCGGGGTTTCAATCGGGCAGACACGGCCGTAGTGCGTATAGTGTACGTCGCGCACTTCAAAGCCGGCACGTTTACGGTTCAAACCGCCGGGCCCTAAGGCGGACAAACGGCGTTTGTGTGTCAGTTCACCCAACGGGTTAATCTGATCCATAAACTGTGAAAGTTGAGAAGTACCGAAGAACTTGCGAATAATGGCCTGCACCGGCTGCGCGTTAATCAAAGCGCGCGGGGTGGGGGTGGTCAGTTCGCGGTTCATACGGTCGCGGGCGGTTTTTGCCATTTGAGAAAGCCCGATACGAATTTGGTTTTCTAAAAGCTCGCCAATTCCGCGTACGCGGCGGTTACCCAAGTGGTCAATATCGTCCGTTTTAAAGGTAAATTCATCCCCGTACATCTTTTGGGCATCTTCGCCGGCGTTTAACGCCAACAGGTATTTCACGGTTACCACAATATCTTCGGGGGTTAACGTGCGGCGGTTGTCTTTGGGGGTGTTATATTTTTTGCATTTAAGTTCTTTGATCAGCTCAAACAATTTGGCAAATTTCTTATTGATTTTGTAACGGCCGACGAAGCTTAAATCGTAGCGGCGCAAATTATCAAAAATCAAGTTATCCAAGAAACTTTCCGCTTGAGACTGTACCACAAAGTCTTGCCCGCGCATTTTCTTGTAGATCTCTGCTTGGGCTTCTTTGGCGGTATGAGCAGATTCTTTGCGTTCCAAGGTGGCCAAAATAGCCGGGTCATCTTGACGCGGTTTACCGCAAATTACTTTAATGGTTTTTACTTTCTTTTCAATTAACGTTCTGAATAATTTATCGTCAATCGGCAAGGCGGCTTTATCATCCAAGTTCCAAAGCACTTCGCCGGTGGCCGGATCGTAAATATCGTCGGCAGCATAGCGGCCTACTACGCTATCTACGCTAGAGGGTTTTACATCAATATCTTCGCATTTATAGAAGGTTTGGAGGATTTGTGCGTTGGTCTCCAATCCGCAAGCACGCAGGAACGTGGTAGCGGAAACCTTTTTCTTGCGATCAATGCGCACCCACAAGGTGTTGTTTAAATCAAACGAGAATTCCACCCAGGCCCCGCGGTACGGAATGATGCGGGCTACGTATAAGCGTTTACCAAAGGTGGACTGTTTTTTCTCTTCGTCTTCTTCAAAAATAATACCCGGGGAGCGGTGCATCTGGCTGACGACCACACGTTCTGCCCCGTTAAAAACGAAACAGCCCGCTTCGGTCATCAAGGGTAAGTTACAAAGGGTGACTTCCTGTTCGGAAGCGTTTTTCATATTTCCGTTTTTCTGTTTCAAATACAAAAGGAAAGTAGCTCTAAGCGGGGCATCAAAAGTGCTGTCACGCACGGTGGCTTCAGCCGGGGTAGCGTAACGCGGGGTACCCAAGTCGTATTTTACAAATTCAAGCCGCATACTGCCGTCGGGGGCTTCTACAGGGAACACATCTTCAAAAGCGGCTTGCAAACCTTTCAGTTCGCGTTTAGAAGGGGGTACATCTAATTGCAAGAAATCCACGAAGGATTGTTTCTGCATGTCCAGCAAATCGGGTAACGGAAGTTTGGTTGTAATCTTGCCGAAATTTGTTTGTTTTTCAATCATCTCTAAATTCCTGCTGGGTTGGGCTTTTCACGCAACGCACTACGTGAATGGGCCTGGTACCTTAGGGTACGTAATCCCACCCCCAAGAAGGGGGGTGGGATTAAATGAGTCAGTTGACTTATTTGAGTTCTACGGTGCCGCCGGCTTCGGTGAGTTTCTTTTTCATCTCTTCCGCTTCGGCTTTGGCAACGTTTTCTTTTACCGCTTTGGGGGCGCCTTCTACGAGGTCTTTGGCTTCTTTCAAGCCCAAGCCAGTGATTTCGCGCACTACTTTGATGACGGCAATTTTCTTGGCGGCATCAACAGCGGTCAACATGACGTTGAATTCATCTTTTTCTTCAGCGGCAGCACCGGCAGCCGGGGCAGCAGCAGCGGCTACGGCAACGGCCGGGGCAGCAGCTTTTACGCCGAATTTTTCTTCAATCGCTTTCACGAGTTCGGAAAGTTCCAAAACAGTCAATTCAGCGATCGCGTTTACTAATTCATCTTTGGTCATTTTAGCCATTTTATTTTTTCCTTTGTTTCTAGAGTAGCGGCCTTCTATGTAAACCGAGTTCACATCCGTACCTTTACCCCTTGCGGGACTACTACCGCTCTTGGCGGGTTTAGATTTTACCGGGTTTTAGTTGGCACTTAGCCAACTAAAACCTGACGCGTTATTTCTGCTTGTCTTCCAAAGCTTTGATAACGTAGGCAAAATCCCGTATCGGAGCTTGCAACACTTGCGCCGATTGTGCAACCGCGTTGTACAACGCGCCGGCCAATTTGGACAAGTTTTCTTCTTTCGTGCCGATAGCAGAAAGTTGTTTTACTTGTGCCTCATCGTACCATACACCCTCGGAATAGCAAGCACGCAGCTTCAAAGCCGCATTCTTTTTCTGAAAATCCACCAATGCTTTTGCCACAGCAGCAATATCGCCGCCCACGGCAATGGCAGTCGGCCCTTGGAAGAGCTTTGTATCCGCCCCTTCAATTTTGGCCTGGTTGATGGCATGTTCCACAATGGCGTTACGTTCCACGCGGAACTTGGCCCCAGTGGGGGCTAAGGTAGCGCGCAGCTCGGCCATATCCACGAATTTCAACCCCTGATAAGAGGTGAAAAATAACGTGCCAGTGGTTTTAATTTCAGAAGCAAGGTCTTGCGACTTTTGTTTCTTTTGGTCTTTTGTCAGGTTCATTTGTTTGCCTGTTTTTCTTGCAAGAACCGGCTGTTTTGCCCTCTTAAAAAGACAGAGAACACGACAGCCACAAACTCCTTCCTCTTTATTTCTCGTCGGAGGAGTTATGGTTCTCGTAAAAAATCCGTAACTTCAACTGATAATATTTTATCAATTTAATCCGCCAAATGCAACTTTTTTTGCACACGTTCTATCCGCGGATTACACTTATATTATAACAAAATCCGCCTGCCTAGTGCAAGCGGATTTGTGTGTTTTAAGCTGTGCTTATTCGGCACCGCTCCACCCGTTTTCAAGTACGGGCAATTTAATAAGCGTATATTGGGTGCCGTTTACCTTTACGTGCGTATGGTCAATGATGGTGCGCACGTTCGTCCGGCTTCCACGGTATATATACGTGTAAAATCTTTCTTTAAGAATACGTTTGGTCCCCATCAACAGGGCTACCCCGTAAGGCATATATTGGGACTGTATTTTATCCCATGTGGATTTGTGTATCAAAATGTACCCGTCCAACCCGAGGTACGGATGATATTCCAAACCGGAGGTCTGATATTCGTAGTGATGTTTCCCTTTTGGGATTAACCTCGTCGATTTAAATGCAAAATCTTGCGTGGTGATGCTGTAAATAATATCGGTTTTGCTCCCTTCCCGTAAGATTTCCTCGGCAAGTTCTTGCGCCCCGATGATTACCCCGTTTACCACTTTATGGCCCACGGCGTCGGCCAGTTGCCGCGTGCTTAAACCATGCACCGACTGGGCAAACCCCTGCGAACCGATCGCCATCATGACTGCTACCACCAAAAACGTAACTGCTTTTTTCATACCTTCCTCCTAAACTTTAACTGCCTATACTATAAGTCTACGGAAAAACCTAAGAATATTCCAGGGGCAAAAGACCTATTTCCCTCTAGGCCTTTGGGCCCATGCCAATAAACTAATTTTCAGACGTATGACTAAAATGCTACAATACTTTTATGAGTTTGAAAAAACGTACTGTTTCCCAGTTTCACAACGAGGCCTTGCCCGATCAATTTATTGACGGGCTACCGCATGATTTTTTTGACCACGGCGGCACGCTTATTCACAACGCGCGCAATCAAATCAAAGTGTTTGAAATGAACGGCAACCCCGTCAACGTCAAAAAATATTGTATTCCGCCCATTATCAACCGGATTTTTTATTCGTATGGTATCCGTCGGCCAAAGGCCAAAACTACGTTTGTCAACGCACAAGAAATTTTAAAACGGGGGTTCCTCACACCCAAACCTTACGGCTACATTATTGAGCGCAACGGGCTGGGACTAATTACCTATTCCTATTTCTTCAGCGAGCAACTTGCCGACGTAAAACCGTTGGGCTATGATTGCAAGGACAAAAAGCTCATCACCGCCGTGGCAAACTTTACGGCAAAACTGCACGAAAGCGGACTCTTGCACATTGATTACACACCTAACAACATTTTGTACCGAGAAGAAAACGGAAAATATACTTTTTACTTGGTAGATATCAACCGGTTTAGTTTCCGCAATACTCCTTGGCCAGTAAGCAAGCTGCTCAACAACCTCATGAAACCGTTTGAGAATGACGACTCTTTGATGTTTTTTGTGCAAGAATATGCCAAAGCCCGCGGCATAGACGGGAATAAAATTATCAAGCACGTTTTACGATTGCGGCATATGCGTAACCGCTACGACGATTTTAAAGCCAACCTTAAAAAAATCCCCGGCGCTTACTTGTTTTTAAACCAACCTTTGAGCCGAAAAAAATAAATATATCCGCCAATAAAAATACCCCCGCTAAAAACGGGGGTGTTTTACTAAACAAACTGCAATCGCAATCATTTTTCAAACTAATTTTGCCCAGTTCTAGGCGCGAACGAAGAAGGAATACTGGCGGCACGCGCGCGCCAGCGCGGAGGTATCCGACTGAGTGAGCAACAACGAAATGGACAAAATTAGGAAGAAAAAAGGAAAGAGGACTTAATGAGAGCGACACCGATCTACTCTCTCAGCACCGAATTGGGTGCCAATACCATCGACCCTGATAAGCTTAACTGCCGTGTTCGGAATGGGAACGGGTGTGACCTTATCGGAATTAATATCACTCTCATTAAGTCCTCTAATTATAAAAGAACAAATGTGTAGAAAGGATTTGTTACATCTCAACTCCTCCTTTCTCGTTGGAACCCTGCTCGTCGCCTTCTAAGCGGGTCATCGCATCACTTCCAACGTCAGATAATTTAGAAAAGCACAAGTTTTACACTTATATTCTCATCTATAGGATTAAAGAATACGGCCAAGCCTCACGACCTATTAGTACAGATTAGCTAAACACATTACTGTGCTTACACCTTCTGCCTATCAACGCAGTAGTCTTCTGCGGGTCTTCTGGGTAGTTAATCTACCAGGGAAACCTTATCTTGAGGCGGGTTTCACGCTTATATGCTTTCAGCGTTTATCCCTACCGAACACCGCTAATCAGCTATGCCTGTTTACA
>JAGCWX010000029.1 GCA_017961585.1 Elusimicrobiaceae bacterium
CACGCTCTCTACTTCGTAGCGTAAACTACCCCACGCATATACTAAAGCAGGATCTCCTTGTTCGCCTTCTTCTACTTGCGCCTTCTTGAGCTCTTCCCAGCTGATCCCTTCGGCCACTGCTTCACGTAATTTGCCCGCGGCGTATTGAATCACTTGTTCCCCACTGGCAGACCCTACCGCTTGCGCTGCGGCTGCAATCCATGCTTGGGGGGTGTTGGGAATATTTGGATTAGAAGAGAAAATTTGCTGCCACTGCATCATTTCTTGCATAATGATACGGCGCTGTACCTTTTGAGCCATATCTGCAGAAAGAGAAATAGGTTGATTGGATTGATGAGAACGGGATACTTCAGCTAGTGAAGGGGTTACGCTGGTAAAAATAAGAGTGGCACTTAAAAATAGGGATAGAAATTTTAGCATAAGTTTCTCCTCAAAAACACTTCCTTATACTTTCAGTATAAGCCAAAAAATATGTGAAAGCAAGGGTCTAAAGGCCTAGACAGGTCCTAGGCCTTTTGGTACCTTTACGGAGAATTTTTTAGGGGATTTGAACAGTTACGTTTTTAACCGAAGCACACCGACGTGCTTTGAGGGAAGCCGTTACGTTATACAGGACGATATTGGAAGTCTCTGGAACGGCTATTTTTTCACTTAAAGTGCAGGAAGTGTAGCATGTTTCGGAAGAAACATAACACTCCTCGCCAAGTTTTACAAAATCTTCACATGGATGTTCCTGCAGCAAACGGTCACATAATGTATCCACGTCCGAAGGATAGAGGCCTTCTTCGTGGTGGGTTTGCGTACGGAGTGCCTCCCAACGCGATGGCAAAATACAATTTTGCACAGCATCGTAGGAGCAAGTTTCTTTGTTCCAGGTAAACAGCACCGACCCTTGAGTTCCCGCTTGGTAGTTGGAACAAGATTCCATATAAAAGGTCCCCTTTTCTGCGAGGGGTTGACACGCATCTTGCGGCTGCGTTTCTTCTTCGGGTTTGGCAACATCCGCAGCGGCTACATCGGCCAACGCCACTCGCGGATCATCTGAGGAATCGTCATCTTCTTGATCTTCGTAAAAATCTTCTTCTTGATCAACAAATTCTTGCGTGTCCGCCATGTTTTTGGCAACGGGTTTTTTCCCTTCTTTATCCGTAACGGGCGAAGCATCTTCTTCAGGTTTTTTAACGGCATCAAAGGAGCGGCAACCTGGATCTGCCTCTATAAAATCGGGTCTTCTTTGCAAAGAACGGCACGAAGAATATTTGCGACTTAGTTTGTTGCAATTATTGCAGCAAATCCGTCCATCCGCATAAGACGGCATTTGAAGCGTATAGCCATATACACCGCTGTGAACGGAAATTCCTTCCCCGCTGGTAAGATCATACGCAACCAGCTTGCTTTGTTTATCATGTTTTAAAAAAGATTTTAAATAGCGGGGGGAACTGGCGTAGCGTTTGCCATCAAAGCAGCGGTCTTCTTGCTCATTGCGCACCAGGCGCATAAATTCTTCCGCCTGCCGCGCTTGGCCGGTACCATTGCGACGGGAGAAGGCGGATACCAACACCCCGGCAAAAACAATTGCCAGCACCAACACAACCACCCAATTTTTCCACCAAGAATCTTTGTTAAACTCTATCATGGTAAGCAATCAGCCGTAACGGTATCAAAATCTTCCCGCGCCATTAGATCGGCACATTCCTCGTAATCTCTATTTAAGCCATCACAATTATCGCAGCAAATTCGCCCATCCAAAAAAGAGGGCATTTCCAACGTAACATTGTTTTTTAAATCCGTGGCCATTATCCCAACAGGTTTGGACTGCGCATTGAATTCAAATTCATATTCAAAGTTAGACGTAACGTAACTGGCTCCGTCCGCCAATGAACTGGCGCCGGCTAATACGGAAATTTGATTAAAATTTTGAGCATACTTTTTATCGAGCGTGCAACGCTGCTCTTGATCGTTACGCACCAAACGCATCACATTTTCCGCTTCCATGAGGCGGTAAGAATCAATCACGTTAGCAAATTTGGGCAGCACCATAGTGGCCAAAATCCCGGCCAAAATCACCACTACCAATAGTTCCGTTAATGTATAAGCTTTATTATTTAATTTCATAACCTGGTTTTATTATAGCAAAAATAAACCTTTATTTACCACGACATTTTGCCACAAACTCCTTCCAAGCTCTCCGTTCCGCTTGAGATTGCTCTGCACTCACATTGGGAAAAACGGTTTCCTGCTGAGCCAGTTGCCAGTTTAGTGGGCTTTTAATTAACCGCTGCCAAGCAAGCAGTGCCGTCCCCAATACGGTGGCTTCGGTTTGATTTTGCCGATATAACGGCACCTTCAAAAAATTGGCCTGACATTGCAATAGATAAACGCTTTGACTCAAGCCGCCGGATACTTCTACCGTTGTTACAGCTTGGGCATTCACACGTAAATAGTCGGTTATATCGGCCACTAAATGAGCGATCCCTCTTAGCGCACCGGCCACCCAATCTTGCGGAGTTTGTGCGCCATCTACCTTCTGCGGAACAGGCCCCACATTATAATCCCAGTATGGTGCCCCTAAGCCACCCAACGCGGGTAAAAAGGAAACGGGATGCTTGGCTTTTGTGCACAAATTATCTACTTGCGTCGGATCTATATAAATTCCTTGGCTTTGCAACCATTGAAATACACTCCCCGCGGCAAACACGGGGCCCTCCAATAAAAAAGCACGTTGTTCCACAGAGGTTGTGGCAGCTACGGAGGAAAGCATCCCTGGCAAAACAATTAATTGAGAACCTGTATGATGCAACACAAAGGCCCCAGTACCATAATTGACACTGGTTTTCCCTGAAGTAAGACCGTGGTAAAAAGCGGCAGCTTGCTGATCGGCCACACAAGTGTAAATTGGAATAGAAACCCCTTTATAAAGGTAAGAACCGTAATCCGCTGCGCTCGCACGTAAGGAAGGCAAACTAGATAAGGGAACCTCAAACGCCCGGCATAACGTTTCGCTCCAATCTCCAGTTTGAATATCCCATAGCAAAGTACGTTGCGCTAGGGTCGGGTCTACAGCAAAGGTACTCCCTTGGGTCAACTGCCAAATAAAATACGAAGCCACCGGCGCTACGCACAAAGTATTGGCCCGGGCAGCTTGCGCGGCCTCGGGAAAGTTTTTTAAACACCAAGTTATTTTAGGCGCAGAAAAATACGGCGTCTTAAATAACCCCGTGACTTGATGAACTTGCGCCTGAGAAAGAGGCGCCTGGTTGGATTCTTGTTGGGCACGGCCGTCTTCCCACGTAAGTACAGGAGCTACCGATTTGCCCGTATTTTTATCCCACAAAACTACCGTAGAACGCTGGGAACAAACAGCCAAGGCCGCCACCTGTTGAGGGCCTATTTCGTCCAATAATCCATTTAATACACTAGTTTGCGCGGCCAATAAATCTTCCGCCCGATACTGGGACAATCCCGGTGCTTGCCGCACGGGGGAAAACTGCACACTGCGTTGCGCGCGGATATGTCCTTCTTGGTCCACCGCCATGGCGCGACAGCTGGAAGTTCCCTGATCTAATGCTATAACAAAAGGTGAAGTCATTTTTTATCGTTGCTCAACGCTGGATCATACCAGCGGTTTTCTTTTAAAAGCGTATAAGCGGCTTTGCTCAAAGATAGTAAAGTTTCTTCAGCTGCCGCGCTGTCAAAATCTTCGGTATAAGGTTCTACGGTCAACAATTTGCTGCCCGTGTGACGCACCGCCCCTTGCGGAGTAATTACTCCAAAATTGTTACCTTCGGCCACTAACGCAACCTGCGGCGCTTGCGGATCAAATATACTACGCCCAAACGCCGTATAAGAAGGGGTCAACCCGGCCAGATCATATAAGGTAGGGGCCAAATCCAACTGTGAAACCACCCGCGAAATCGTTTGCGCTTTGAGCAAACCCGGAGCATAAATTACCAGCGGAATTTGGAAATGATTTTTAAGTGTATTTTCCGCTGGACCGCCGGAGGTATGATCCGCTACAAACACAAACACAGTGTTTTGGAGCCAGCCGTCTTTTTCGGCCCGGGCCAATAATTGCCCGATAGACCAATCTGCAAATCCCAAAGTATTTAAGAATCCGTGTTCCCAGTTATCATACGGATACTTATCAAATTGCGGCAAAGTGGAAACGAACGGCTCGTGCGTGATGCCGGTAAATACCATGGCCATGAACGGTTGATCTTTGTGTTGGGCAATTTTGTCGGCGGCAAATTCAAACGCGTCATGATCGTAACCAAAGGGAGCTTTCTCTTTATAATCAAGCCGCTGCGGAATATCCTCCCAACCAAAACTGTCTTGCATTCCCAAGTAAGAGGCCAACGCACAAAGGCGGTACGAATCGCGGTGGGAAGTTTGTGCAAAAAGCGTGTAATAGCCGGCATCAGAAAAGTGTTTAGGAAGGGGGGATAACGCATTCATTTCCAACCCATAGCCAAACATAGGCAACCCCGGGATCAGCGGCACACTGGCTAGCACAGCGGCAAATCCAAAAACACTGCGCTGCCCAGCGGCATACGCGTTTGTAAAATTGACACCCTCTTCAATAATTTTGTCAAAAACAGGCGTTACCCCAAAACCTTTGTGCGAAAGTCCGTCTATATAATAAGGATGCCATCCTTCCAGCAACACAATGAACACATTGGGATGTTGATCCCCTGCGAAGGGCTTTATTTTTTGGCGTTCAAGTGGAAATTGTTCACTAAGCACTTTCTCGGTGGGAGCAATCCACATTTTTTGCGTGTTTTCAATAGCTTGCTGAGTTGGATAAGTATTGGTAAATTCCTGTGCGCCTTTGCGCCCAACTTGATACGCCGTAAACGCGCCGTTTAGCGTAAGAGCGGCCCCATTGGCATTTTGAGCATAATTATATACGTCGGCCACTCCTAAGGGTTTTCCACCGTGCAAATGCCCGCGCAGGCCCAATCCTATCAGCACCACAATCACAACTAAAATAAGAGTGGTCTTTTTCCAGCTGCGCACCGGACATGCTTGGCGGCCAATCCAGCGGCATGCCTGCCACAAAGCTACGCCAAAAGCCGTAAGCAACAAGGCCAATTGCCAGCCCAATTCTGTAAACGTGTAAGAAACCAAATATCCGACATCGCTAGAAACTTGAATAATCTCTTCGGCAATATGCCGGCCTACTTTAGGAAAGTAAACCGCATCTGCCACCAAAAAACCAATCAACACTGTTAGTTCAACCAGTAGCACTATGGTCCAAAGTTTAACCCAACGCAAAGATTTTACCGGGCAGTTAAGCAGCAAAATAATTGGCCCTAACAACAATGCGGTCATGTAAAAATCAAAGCGAAGTCCATTGAAAAAAGCCGAAAATACTTCGGCACCAGATAAATCAGCAAACAAGGTAGGGTTGGCCCAAAAAATCCCCAATCGCGCCACGCTAAACGCAAGCATGGCCGTAAAAACAGCTGCCAGTGAAATCCATAAACGCAAATCACGCTCTTTACCGGGCATTAGTCGGTTTCCTCCAAGGTTAGTTCTTCACCGGATTGCACACTTAACAATTGAGTCAATTGATCCTTAACTTCTTGCGAAACTTGCGGATCTTTCAACAAAGCCAAAATCGTAGTTTGCGTAGGCACTAAAGTCTTATTAAGCAACTGGTGCTTACGCAATAATTCCAACACTTTTTGTTTATCCGCAAAAGTAGTTTTTTGCGTGGGTGTAAGATGTGCTTGATAGTGCGTGGAAAAGTGGCGCACAAATTGCTGTTTATGCATCAGCTCCACAATTTCTTTGCGTAACGTTTTTTGTTCTTTTTCTAACGAACCTAAACGATCTATTTTTTCGGAAAGAATTTCGGCTTCGCTTTTAACCGCATGCTCAGGGGCAGACGTTGGTTGCGCCGCCGCGGGCAAACCTTCCTTTAAATAAGGCAACGCAGCTGCCCCGGACGGACCCGTGTATTCCCGGCCGGTATAGACGGGACAAATGTTGCGATAATCACACCAGCGACACTGATTCTCTCCGGGAGTGGGGGCAAAATGCCCCGCGCGGATTTGGTCCGCCACATCTAACACACCACGCCAAAACTGTACAATTTCTTTATCGGGTGCGCGCTCAAAAGTCATTTCGGTCAAGCTGGGCAAGTGATAAAAGGATAACTGTTCCACCCGTACTTTTTTAACACCGGGATCTTGCTGCTGCACCAGGGCTTTAATGGTGGGGGAAGTTTCGGCCACTTTTTGGTACATGTAAAGTTGGTCCGGCTCGCGCTGGACGGTTTTGCCGGTTTTATAATCCAAAATTTTAATTTTTCCGCCACCCAAATAATCCATACGGTCCAAAATGCTAATTAAGCTTAGGCCATCTATTTCCAAGGTACTTTTCATTTCTACCGATAAGGGTTTAACAAACGTAGCCGCATGTTTAGCGTAATAGGATTCTATCTCGTGGCGTCCTTCGGCATAGCCGGCCAGTTCTTTTTCTACGCTGGCATATCCTTTTTGTTCGTACGTGGTTTTGTTCCAAATTTTGTCAAAATATGCTAGGGCTTGCGCCAGTGTGGGGAACCCGGAACGGGCAGGATCGTAAATAAATTCCATGACACTATGAAGGGCAGAGCCAAAGGCGAAATAGTATTTGGGCAACTCAGGAATAAGGTGCACATAGCGAAACTTATACTTTTGCGGGCACTCTTTATACATGCCCATTTTGGAGTAAGAAAACGATAAATTTTTTGTCATAAAAACCCTTTGGCGATAGTTAGTTTTATTGTAGCATTTTTACACTTGCGCCCACCAGCGGGACCAAAGGACCTAGATAGGGCCTAGGTCTTCAGACCCTTGTTTCAATCAAAATTTAAAGTCATAATTATGGTATATGAGTATATATATATTTATATATCTAACTGAAAAGGAAAATTTATGAAAACGCATATTTCATTTGCACACACGACGATCTCTCTAGTTTTATCCGCTTGTATTTTACTCAATACCGTATCTGTTAGTTTTGCACAAACCCGGCCCGGCCGTCGCTCTTCCCGAGTCCCTCGCGTAAGCACTCCGCCACAGTCCCGCACCCGCTCTTACGTGGCGGAACCCGATGCTATTTCCTCTCGGGCCACTTCTTACCCGCAACTCAACCGGAATTTTGCCCGGGAGGCCCTGGGTTCCCTTACAGAAGATCAGAAAAAACGTTTGCATGAAATCACCACCATGTTTACGCCAGCCGCCAACGGGAGAGAATCCAAGTCAGACTTTGAACAATTTCAAGAACTTTACACCAAACAATTGAACGAAGAATTTCAACGTGAGAAACAAGCCCTTGCCGATGCCGTAGCTCAAACGGAGCTCAAAATTACCGAACAAGCCAACGATTACCGCAAAGAAATTTATACACCCCTTGTCAGAGAGATTGCCAACGCCGCACTCAATGAAAAAAAGATTACCAACAAAGCGGATTTTTCTAACAAAGTATTTGAAGCCCTAAATAAATTATCCTTTAACCCTAACAAAAGTTTAGACTCCCAAATTTCCGACCTTACCAAACAATATAGACGTTCTGAAAATATAGTAACCGCCCTCAATCTAATTGCCCAACAAACCAAAGAAAATTCTGATTACCTCTCCCGGGAAAAAGCCGTCCTGGATTGGAAAAAACAAGCCCAGGAAAAACTAAAAAGTTGGCATAAACAAAACCTGCAAAAATTAAATGAATGGAAATCCTCCAACAGCCGCAATGCAAAACAGGTTTTTGATTCTCAATATAGTTCCGACCTTCTTAAAGAACGTGAACAAATGGTTGCCCAAGCTGTTAGTGACCTGTGGCTTTACAAAGACAAATCTTACAAAGCGAAATCCATCTTACTAGAAAATGTGGCCCTTACGGTGCTTCCTATGCAAACCATGGATGGCAAATCGTTTTTCACCAAAGCTCAAAAAGAGTGGTTGCATAAAAAATATCTTGAAGTCCTTAAAAATGGAAAAGACTGCGGAAACAGTTCATCTACTACCTGTAATTTGCAATTAGCGGCCCTCATTGGGATCAGCATGCTAAGCAATTCCTTTGATGATGTGGCGGCTATTACCACCTTTATGCACGCTAAGGAACGCTCTGCTTACTCGGTCCCCGCGTTGTTAACCGGGGCCAGTGCTTTGTTATCCATGAAGCAATACCGTGCATTAAATGGGTATATCCACACAGCCACCATTCATGAACGCTCTTTGGAAGGGGTAGATTTATTAAGTGTAGAAACCTATGTAAATATAGCCGCAAATACCAACGGTCAATACTTGGGAGATATTTCTAAATATACTCAATATCCGCTGCATGAAAACCCCAACGACCAAACCGCCCTGGGAAACGCCTGGGAAGATTTGGCCTACCTCCTGGCCGAAGAAGGTTCCCCGGAAGCATTAAAAATGCTGCGCAACTATGGGGTAGAACAATGCCGTGCTTATATCCACACAAAAGCCAATTTAAAGAAAGTCATCCGCTTAAGCTGTACAGGGATTATCCCTTTCTTAGCCGGGGCATTGGCCAGCGGAAAAAGCGGAGCCAATCAATACGATTTAACTTCTCACGCGGTGCCAACAGGTTACCTAGCCACCAATTACGGCAACATTTATATTGATGCCCGCCGCGCTAGCGAAGAACGTAAAAAATTGGCCAATTCTAATGCTACTTTTAAACAATACTATTCTTCCATGAATTTGAGTCCCGCCGCTGCTATTGCGCGGGATTTATTTTTGCAAAGTATGGGAGATTTAAATGCTGAATCTGAATTACGTTTAGATACTAGCCTATATAAGGTATATAAAGAATCGGCTTCCAGAAAAACTCCCAATGCAGGGTATGCTATTTCTCCTTATACACGCGGTTCAGCTGAGTATAATGCTAAACGTGCCCGACAGGACCGTACACAAATTTTCCGTAAGATAGCTCGCTGGGTGGATGTGGCTATCCTGGTATGGTGTGTGGTAGACTTAACCAAATGGGCTACTTCGGGCGTGAAAATCTTTAGAGCCATCTCCAAAGCTTCAAAAATGGCCCGTACCGGGGCTACCGTTGCCCAACGTGCCATGATGTTACGCAAATTAAACATTGCCCCCAAATTGCGCAAATTTATTAGCGTACCAACCAAAATAAAAAACAGCGTGGCCCCCGTGGTACTACCGGATTTGCCATTATTTACTTCTCAAACCGTTGGACTGCCCAAAATAGCCGGATTTGTGGAAGCCCCCGGGCGCGTCATTGCACAAGGGGTGCGTTTCTCCGGCGAATCGGGCCTTGTATCTGCCGAAGTGGCCAGCTTGGGCGAAAGTGCAAAAGCGGCAGTGGCTCCTAAGAAACTAGAAGCCGTTAACACTGCCTTGGCTACGGCTTCGGAAAATGCCAACATAGCATTTGCAAACCGCTCTTGGTTTAAACGCTTCTTCACGTGGAATGAAAATGCAGCATACCGCTCTTACCTTACCCGTGAAATCGCCAAACTGGAACCGTCTTTCCGTTTATCCCACGCAGATTTTGCCGATATGCTCTACAACGTCAAAAATTTGCGCATTTCCGTGCCGGAAAATATTCTCACGTTCAAAAACCCCAAACTTTTTAATATGTTACCCGGGGCCGAGGGGGGACTACTTCCTAAAACCAACACACGCGGCTTAAGACAAGTAATGACCGGTGCATTCGGCAAAGCCCCTACCGCACAGGAAGTTTCTTATACACAAGGATTGCTCAATACCGCTTTGGAAAATACCAACGTTCAATTTGCCAACCGCGGTTGGTGGGCTCGCTTATGGGGACTAGTTCCCGGTCGTTCAACCCGACAATATAAAAATTTATTAACCGACAATATAGCCGCTGTATTTGATAAAGAAGGCAAAATCTTTACCGATCAGTTACAATATAACCTCTTAGAACGCCTGCTGGGCACCCTAGAATATGACAAATATCTAAAGGCCCCCACGGGATTGGGAACTTTAACCGCGGAAGGTATAGCTGGCCGCTTTAAATTGATGGGGAAAACAGTTCTCTCGTTTAAAGATCAAACCATGCCGCAATCCGTACCGATCGTGTTCCAATTTAAGCAACGCAAATTATTTGGAAGCAGAGGGATTAAAGGGCTCAGCAACGGGTATCAGCGCGTGATTATCACCGAGAAAGACGGCAAGCTGATGTTCGGTTTTGGTAATGATCTTTCTAACCCGATTACGCCCCAATCATTCAAAATTTCGCTCACCGCGGAGGATTTACCGGATTTGATCCGCGCGGCCCAACATTATTCCGGCACGCCATTGCAAATTAAACTGACTGCCAATACTTCCGGCGGGATGTTTAGCCGTTCGTTCTACCGCAACCGTTGGACTGCTTGGCGCCAAGCTAGAGAAGACGGAACAATGAGCCAATTGAGAACCCTGTGGCGCGGCAAACAAAACGTCTATGCCCACGATATTCCGGTCCAAATCCGCTTGGCGGACGGAACTTTGCAAACCGTTCCGTTAACCTTTAAGGTAGACTCGTACTTAGGGCTCAAAAACGCCTCGGCCGTATTGGAACAAAGCGGAAAAATTTCTTGGTTCCAAGAAGGTAAATTGTTAAGCGAATTGCCTGAAATGCGTATTGGCCTACCCAAAAATCAATTAAGATCATTCTTAGAATTAGCCCGTTCGGCCAAACTAGAGCGGCCATTTAGTTTAACCGTACAGGGCGGTGTCAACAAAATCCAACCGCTGATGTGGGCCACCGGTTTAAGCTTAAGCTCTGCTTCCGTGGGCTTAATTGCTCCGTTGGAAAACGTTTACAAGGACCGCGTGGACGAAACGGACAAAACTCTGATTTCGTTAGCATTCCCTTATTTGCCGTCGTTGGCAGCGCCGTTATTCTCGCCTTTGGTTATGAAAATTGGCGCGCTTAGAACCTTAAAATTTGCCTTGGGTGTTTCCACGGCAGGGTTGGCCTTTGCGGCTTATGAAGGGTTCCGCGGAAAACTGGATAACAACAATCTACCACCTATTTGGCCGTTGTATGTATCCGGGGCTGCTATTGGGGTATCCTCGGCATTGTCCCGCTCGGGCTTGAACTTGCTGATTGACTCCATGGGCGGCGGCGGAACGTTGTTAAAGAGTATGGCTTACAAAAACATTGGTTCCTTTGCCTTATTGGTACCTCCGTTTGTAGCCAACTTTATTGATAAAGATATTGACTTTTCGTTGGCATTCCCTGTGTTAGGAACGTTGTCCGCCGGGGCATTGACGTGGGTATCTACCTCTCGATTGAACCCTAGAATCGGGATGAAAGAGGGATTTATGCCCCTTTCCAAGTTCTCACTTTCTCGGCCGTTGACTTGGCCCAAAACATTTGCCACCAATACTTGGTCCATCCTCAAATCTACCGGGAAAGAAACGTGGAGTACTATCCGCTTACTAGGCACCAAACAAGTATTCCCCTTGGTGCTAGCCGCTACCGCATTTACCGGATTTGAGGCCGGGGCTTTTAGTAAAGCGGGCAACCAAATGATACGTCCTGAAATCAAAGGTTCCGATATGCCTGGCTTTATCCCGGAAACCAACCGCAATAACTACACTTCCATGTTAACTAACTTAAGTGTGATTGCGTTCCCGTTGTTTACCCGTTTATTGGCAAAACCGTCGCTCAATCTACTCAAAACGGCTAAAGCCGGGGATGAGTACCGCCGTATGTTGGGCTTATCATTTGCGCTCAATGCTACGGGGGCTGGGTTACTCTATGCCAACAGTTCCGATGGTTTAACCGCTACAGGTATGTTAGGGATTGGGCTAATGGGTATTGGTACAGCCAATATGACGCAGTCCTTCCAAAAACTTTCTAACATCAGTGTAACCGGCAGCCGCTACGCCAGTATCCTCTCTAAGGGGAAAACCGGCGAAGAATTAATCTCTCTAAACAAAAGTTTGGTTACCAAAACCATGACTGGTTTCCCCATGCAACAGTTAGGGATTGCCATTGTGCCCACCTTGGTCAGTTCTTATACAGACCAGCAAATTGATCAGGGTACTATCCGTAAGAAAGAAGCCGCGCATTCTTCACTATGGTTGCCTATTACGTCCTTAGCATTATGTTTTGGGCTTTCCATGCCAGCTCTACGGTTATTACCTACTTCCGTTCCTAGAGGAACGTTTGGGCTGACCAAAGGGCTTATTGGTTCCTACCCGGGTGCAGTGAATCAGTTCCTTACGCCACAGTTCTACATTGAGGAACCGATCTTTGGGGTACCTTCGCATTTCTCACCCATTCCAACGAATCCCATCTTAAAAATCAGTGAGATTATACCTTCACGTGATGTGATGGAAAAACGGGAAAAAGAGTTAAAAAACGAAGAAAACCCCGACGGGAATAAATAGAACTCATATTTACAACCCAACGCAAATTTTGCTAGAATACCAGCGTTGCCCCCATAGCTCAATGGATAGAGCACCTGCCTTCTAAGCAGGGGATTACAGTTCGATTCTGTATGGGGGTAGTTTTGATATATTATGGATCCGCAAGATACACCGTTGGGTAAATTATGAAAGCCCCCCAAAAAATTTTATTTTTCCGCTTAGACGCCCGCGTGGGGGACTGTATTGTTCACTTATTTTTCTTGCGGGAACTTAAAAAATTATTCCCTAACACGCACATTACTGTGGCTACCTTTGCCCCTAGCGAAGTTTTCTTTCAAAACAACCCTTTTGTAGACGAAGTAAAAGTATTGCCCAAACTGGCGGCCAACGACAGTTATTTGCGCCCGGCCGTATTGTGGGGATTACTCAAAATGTTAGTGCATAGCCGCACGGCCGGATATGATTATATTATCGTGAACCCGGTACGAGCTACTTGGCGCAACAAACTGTATTGCCATTTACTGCCCCACACGCTGTGGCCCCAATTTGATTATACAAAGCATATTACCCACTCATACGCCCAATTTCTGCGCCAGTTAGGGGCAAAAGAAGTGGATACTTCTTACGCGCTGGACTTGCCGGTAGATGCTAAAAACTATGCCCAACAATTTTTGCACGAGAACAACTTACAACCCGGCCAATTTTGGATAGTAAACCCGGTGGGGTCCTCCCCTGCACGGAATTGTTCCGCACAACAAATTCAAACGTTGATAAAAACTATTTCCCAGGCCGGGCATAAAGTTGTACTTTTGGATTATCAAAACCAATTTGCCTCTTTACACCTGCCTTGCCCGCGCTACACTGCGCACGCTATTTTTCAAACGGCAGCCCTCATTGAACAAGCTTCCGCCGTAGTAACCGTAGACACCGGGATTGTGCACTTGGTAGATTGTTTTCATAAAAAGATGTTTGTTTTGTACGCAGCCGATCACTACAGCTTAAACCATAACTGCGTGTTTTGGGCCTCCCGCCAAGATACTACCCGGTTTTTGCAAGGCACAAATACCGTGCAAGATATTCCGGTAACGCAAATTGAACAAATGCTAAAAAGGGAGTTTTTATGAAACCCAAACGGATTTGTTTTTTCCGGCTCAACAATCACATAGGAGATGTTCTTGTTACTAGTTTTTTTATAAGAGAGCTAAAAAAACGTTTTGTTAACGACAAATTAACTGTAGTAGCTACCTCCCCAATAGACCAGCTCTATCAAAACAATCCCTACATAGATGATTTGCTTTGTTTACCTCCCATATGCTATCTAAAAACTTCCAATATGAATGCAAAGACTCCCCTTATCCTTAATTCCAAAGTACTGTGGGGATTATTTCAAATTCTATTAGAAATTCGCAAAAGGCATTATGATTTAATCATTACGGATGCAATCATCCCTACCTGGCGTAATAGATTATATTTCAAATTATGTGGTGCTAAACAAACTATTTTACCCATTTTGGACAACACAACCTTTCGTCAACACATAAGTGTATTTTATAAGGAAGTCCTTGTAAAATTGGGAGTTAAAGATGTCAACTGTTCCTACGAAATATATATTTCCCCACAAGCGCAAGAAGAAGCCAACAAATTTTTAAGAACAAATTCTTTAACGAACAATTTTGTAATTTTCAACCCATTGGCCTCCATAGAAGCTCGTTCCATGTCTAACTGCCAAATTGAACTGATTCTGGATTCAATTACACGCCTTTATCCCAATTTACCCGTCGTATTATTAGATTACAAGCAACAATATCAGCAGTTTGCAAAAAAAGCAATTTTGTGCCATTTAGATATAGAAAGTGTGGCCGCATTATTTAAACAAGCCATGGGCATAATTACAGTAGACACTTCTACTGTACATTTGGCGGACGTATTTCAAAAACCCATGCTCAGCATTTATGCACACAATAGATATTCATTCCCCAACAATATCTACATCTTTGGTTCTACAAATCCAAAAACAATTTTCCTTCAAAGCCACGATAAAGTGGCCGATATCCCTTTAAACTTACTAGAAGAAAAATTGCAACAATTTTTGGACGGTTTGCCCGGGGGCAAAAAGTAATTGTTTTGTTTTTGATATAATATAAGAAAATACTTCTCAAGGAGGGGTACTCATGCCCGTAAAAAAATGTGCTTGTTCGCAGTTGCAATCCGAACGTGCTAAATTCCAGCCCGTTCTACCTAACATCCTTAAAAAAGGCCCGGCCTTTGTAAAACCCAAATTCGGCAAACCTACTAAGTCCGTAGCCGATCAGGCCACCGTCAAAAAGATTTTCCCCAACACGTACGGTTTGCCGGCCGTAACCTTTGTAAAAGGCAACAACCAAGCCCTGTGCAAAAAAGCCGTGCGCGTGGGAGTAGTACTTTCCGGCGGACAAGCCCCGGGCGGGCACAACGTAATCGGTGGGCTTTTGGATGGACTCAAAAAAGCCAACGCCAAAAATAAACTTTTTGGTTTTTTGGGCGGTCCCAGCGGTATTGTGGACAATAAACTGGTGGAAATCACCCCGGCTGGGATGAAAGACTATCGCAACACCGGCGGGTTTGATTTAATTCAATCCGGCCGCACCAAAATTGAAACAGCCGAACAATTAGCCGCTGCCAAAAACAATCTGCTTAAAAATAAAATTGATGCCCTGGTGGTAGTGGGGGGGGATGACTCCAACACCAACGCCTGCGTCATTGCCGAATATTTGAAACAAAAGAAAGTAGACATTGCCGTTATCGGCGTACCGAAAACCATTGACGGGGACCTCAAAAACGAGCATATTGAAACTTCCTTCGGGTTTGATACCGCCACCAAAATCTATGCCGAATTAGTGGGCAATATTGAACGCGACATGAACTCCGCCCGCAAATACTGGCACTTTGTACGCTTGATGGGGCGTAGCGCCAGCCATATCACGCTGGAAGTAGCTTTTAAAACGCACCCCAACGCCGTGCTCATTGGGGAAGAAGTACTCGCCAAAAAAATGACGTTAAGCCAAGTGGTCAACCAATTGGTGGACCTGATTGTCAAACGTGCCAAGGCCGGCAAGAATTACGGCATTGTGTTGGTACCGGAAGGCCTGATTGAATTTATTCCGGAAATGAAAGAACTCATCAGCACCCTAAACGATGCCCTAGCCGATAATGAAGCCGCCCTGGCTAAACTAAACACCTTGGCCGAAAAGAAGGAATTTATCTTGCGCAAACTACCTAAAAAACTGGCGGATTTGATGCAATCCTTGCCGCCGGCCATTGCCGGGCAGCTGATGTTGGATCGGGATCCGCACGGTAACGTGCAAGTGTCCTTGATTGAAACCGAAAAGCTGCTGGTGGATATGATCAAAACCCGCTTGGCCGAACTTAAAAAACAAGGCAAATACATGGGCAAATTTGCTGCCATTACGCATTTCTTTGGTTACGAAGGACGCTGCGGCGTACCTTCCACGTTTGATGCCAACTACACCTATGCATTGGGTTACAACGCCGCGGTACTGGCGTTGAACAAATGCACCGGGTATTTGTCTTCCATCAAAAAGCTGACCAACAAAGCGCAAGACTGGGTAGCCGGTGGCGTGCCGTTAACCATGATGATGAACATTGAACGGCGCAAAGGCAAAGAAAAACCGGTTATCAAAAAAGCACTCGTTGAGCTGAAAGGCAAGCCGTTTGCATACTTGTCCAAAGTGCGTGCCACGTGGGCAACACAGGACCAGTTTGTCTTCCCCGGGCCGATTCAGTTCTTTGGCCCTGCCGCTGTGACGGATATTACCACCGTTACGTTGCAACTGGAAGCCGGCAAAAAAGTCAAATAATGTAGGTTTTCAAAAAAGCCCCTGCCCCAGCAGGGGCTTTTTTATGTAGGTCCAAATTCCCATAAAATTGCCCCAAAGGGCCCAGGTAAAGTTTCTCTTCGTTTTCTATGATATAAGTATGAAAAAAATAATATTGACATATCTGTTGTGTGTATTGATAACTCCCCTTTGCTACGCACAAGGGAAAATCCCTTCTCCCAAAGCCAGGAAGGTAACATCTCTTGCTACACTTAAAAAAACAACTGTAGCCAAACTTCGGGCCCCTTTTCGCATATCGGTCCGTAGACGTCTTTTACAAAACCCTTCCAGGGTAACTACTATTCTTGAACGCCGCGCAAAAGAGAGTGTACAACGTGCCCAAATAGCGCGTGAAGTGGTCGCCAATACCTTCGGTTTTAATACAGGCCTATACGAAACAAATATCCTTGTGTCCGCACAAACGGCCCTTACGCCCGAATTTTTCAAAGATCTTTACCCTTCCGTAGAACCGTTTATTACGGATTCCACACAAGCCGAGCAATATATCATAGCTAGCAACAACCGTAGAGCTTCCGTACAAGAGAAAAAAATGGCTCAGGTACGCCAAAAAATTGAACAATCTATCCCGCAATTAAAAGAAGCGCTACTTCCCGTTACTCAATCCGCAAGCGAAGATATATCCTCGTTGATTCAACAAGTGGCACCGGATACGAACTACGTGTTGTTGGGTGAATTTCACCATTCGTCAGCTATTATTGGGCAAATGGGAAAAACCCTCCAAGCACTGCGAGAGCAATTCCCCAATCGGAAGATCATTTTAATGACGGAAGTTTTATACGAGGGAACTTCTTTAGATCCAAAGGATGTTGTGGAAGTTGAACCTTTTTTGACGCATTATCTTCCTTTGCTTGAAACAGCTCAAAAATTACAAATGCCTGTACGGGGATTGGAACTTAGACAACTAAAAAACCAACCGCTCTTTAGATATGATGGTTCCTCTGTGAACACATTTGATGCTACGACAGAAGCTGTAACGGTACGTAATCAACGGTGGCTAGAACAGATCCAACGGGTGCACAAACAGAACCCTGATGCTCTTGTTGTGATTCATTCTGGGCTGTTGCATTTGGATTATACGTATCCTAATTCGCTGGGCGCCGCATTAAAAAAAGAAGACGGGCACACATTTTTGGCCGCGTTCGTGCCGGGGTATGAATCGTTTAACTCCTTTCCCGGAATATCTTCTTATATGCTGCTATTCCCCTGGATGAAAGATCTGTACATTAAATCCGGTGAATTCTTACCCTTTTCCAATTTTGACCTTGTTTCCCAGGGAATATTCCCACAACGTATCGTGCAATTTAAAGATGAAAATGGGAATAATTTCTCGGATATTACCGGCTTTGACGTACAAATTAAAGTGCCCGGAAATTGAATATGAAAAAAATACTAAACGTTCTGCTGGTTTTGTGTTTGGCGACTGGGGGAGGATTGGCTCAAGTTGGCCCCATTAAAACGGTCGCTCGGACCGCTAAACACGTAACACGCACGCAGCTACGCCAAAATCCCAAACAAGTTTCTTCCATTTTACGTCGACGTGCTTGGAAAAGTACCCGTCAAGCTTCCCAGTTAGAGCGGAACCTATCCGCCAAAGTCAACAAAAAATATCATTTTTTACAACGCGAAACAATAGTTCCCGTCTATACACAAAAGATGGATGTTTCCTACCTAAAACAACTATACCCAGAAATGGAAGGGATCATTACGACGGATGCTCAATTTTCTCATTATTTTACTGCCCGCAATAACCGTGAAGTTCTCAAAATTACTCCTCAAATTTACGAACAATATCAACAAATAAAACGGGCAGTACCTATTTTAAAATCGGCCTTCGTTCCCTTGTCCCATCCTATTAGCGAGGATATGTCCTGGCTTTCTCGGCAAATTCCACAGGACACCGAGTATTTGTTTTTGGGAGAAAAACATATCCCTTTTATCCAAAAACAAATTGTTTCTTTTATTCCACAGTTACGCAAGCAGTTCCCAGATCGGGAAATTATTATGTTTACGGAATTTTTGCCTGCTTACTTGAAATATTCCAACGCTACAATTGCAATTTTACAAGAAACTTACTCCTTTCTAAAACTATACGCCCCAATATGGGAAAATGCATTAAAAAATGATATTTACACGATAGGTTTGGAATTTCCCGACACACATGAAATGCCAGGCCAAGCATTCACCGCACGGCCTCATCTCTCTTGGTTGCCGACTCCCATGTTTGGACCTAACCTGGAAAGCATTCGCCTTAGAAATCAAAAATTTCTTAGCATATTACAAGAGTATCGACAAATTCACCCAAACGCATTGTTTGTGGTACATGCCGGCTTTGGGCACGTTGGTTACCACAAACCCTACTCAATTTCTAGAGCATTGCAAGAACAACAAGCCAAAACTTTTGTGGTAGACTTTCTGCCAGGGTATACAAAAGAGCAAATTGCTCCTTACAGCAAAACAATCCTGGAAAACACTCCATGGCTTAGGCGCTATCATTTTTCTCCTGATGAATATTTTCCTGTTTCTGGTTTTGATTTTGTTACCAAAAAAAATTTTTTGCAACGCATAGTACAATTTAAAAATGCCAATGGGGATAACTTCTCGGACATTACCGGCTTTGATGTACAAATTAAAGTGCCTGCGCTCAAAATTCTTAATTGAGTTCTCAAGTAGATGGGGCTTGTGCAGCACACTATTTTGCTTTATGATAAGGAGTACTATGAACCATTTGTTAATGCGTTTTCTTTGTAGTATTTTGCTAGGCGCGGTAACTGCCGCACCGTTGTGTGCGCAAATTACCCCGGCCTGGACGCGAAAACTCTCTCCCGAGAAATGGAAACAAGTAGTAAAAGCTACCCCTTTTCAACATGCGGGAAATACTAAATTTATCAACCTTTCACGTCGTGTGATGTATCCGGCAAAACCCATTTCTACCGCTCGTAAATACATCTATCACAATGTTCATTTCAAACAGATATTTTCCAAACAAGAAGCCAATGTTTTACTGGCAGAGGCAGCCCCGCAAGTTACTTTGGGTAAAATTCTATTTTTACACAACCAACACGCTGCTTTCTATAATCAATTAATTCAACAACACCCGGACGCTATTGACAGCAAGGCCTTTGAGCTACACCAACAAACTTTAAAAGAAATGCTCGTCCGTTTGGAAGATTACTACGCACCCATGCAACAAAAGCTATTCTCTTCTCAAGTATTTTCACCCCAGCAAATTGCCCAATTGCAAACGGCTCCTTCCCAACCGCGGGCTTATGCTTTTGGCACAAATAGCTTTGTACAATTTGCACGACTTCCTTCTTTAGGAGCGCAACAAAATTGGGTTGAGCGTAGCATCAACACGTTACAATGGGATCAAAACGTATTGCTAAAACGGCCGTTGGATCAAATATCACCACAGCAGTTTAAAAATTATTACCTCAATCAAATCCGTTTAGATTATCTTACACAATTAAGCAAAGTGTTAGCCAAATCAAATACCAAACGGCTTTCTCTAATTATGCGTTTTAAAGACCATTTTCTAAGCCAAACCGAACTATTGACAGACGCCCAACGTGCTGGGAAAACCCTTTTTGAAACAAACACTTTTGGCTTTTCTTATCCCAGCAAATCTTGGCAACTCCAATTTGAAAAAACCTACGGTCCTTACGCTGTGGCGGAGGCATTGAATCTTCCCTATGAATTTGTACTGAAACATGGAATGTATAATCCGGAATTATTATCTGATGGCAAGTATTTACGCGCATTAGAACCGCGCGCTTGCTTGCAACAAGTGCAACCCCGTATTAGAAATCTAGAATCAGAACTTAATCACATGCATATACAAGATCCCACTGGGAATGATTTTTATGTACAATATTTTCGCTTGTATGCGCAGTTACAAATTTACAAAGGATTAGAGGCCCAATCGCTGTTTTTTATTCATAACGAAAGATGACACTTTCTACGCTGCACCGGGAGCGTAAACAAACCGGCTCTTTTTACACACCGCCACGTCTAGCCAAACTGCTGGCGCAAGAAGTTTTTTGCGCGTTTGAAAAAGTCCACCCACAAGTAGTATGGTCCCAACTTACGGTATTGGATCCCGCCGCCGGAGAGGGGGAACTTTTACTGGCCGCAGCGGATTTATTACTCTCACGCCGCTTGGAACAAGAAACACACGCAACACCCGCCCAAATTGAGCGCGATATTTTTACCCGCCAACTCTTTGCCGCCGATATCAACGCCACGGCGTTGGCCGTTTATGCCAAACGGGCCAACCAACGCGTAGGCGTTTGCGCGCTAAATTTATATTGCACGGACGCCTTGGCCGCACAAAATGGGCAAAGCATGCTGGCAAACTGGCACAAACCCGGGTTTGATATGGTACTGGCAAATCCACCCTATATTGGGCAGAAAGGCCATGCCGATTTGTTTAGAGCCCTGCGGGGAAACCCGCTGTGGCAGCCCTACGCCACACCCAAGAGTGATTTATCTTATTACTTTTTTTATTTGACTTTGCAATTACTCAAACCGCAAGGCGTAGCCGGATTTATTACGCCACCGTACTTTTCTACTGCGCAAGGGGCACAACTGCTACGCCGTACTCTGCGTGAAAACGCAACTTTTCTGCGGCTAATTAACTTTGGAGAGCGACACATCTTCCCGGGGCTAGGCCAGCATACGTTAATAAGCGTATTTGCCCGTGGAGCGGTTAATTTACCCTGCCACATGGGAATCCAATCGTACCCCCAAGCGCATACTACTTTGTTTTACGGGCCCGATTTATTTCTGCGCACTCTTCCGCCCGGCAAGGAAGAAACTTTACTGACCCGGATGAATCAAGCCACCCACCGCCTGGAAGAAATAGCCACCGTATCCAACGGACTGATGACCGGTTGTGACAAGGCCTTCATTTTGACAGACGAACAAAAAAAGAAGCTTCCTTTGACGACGTGCGAAAAAGCAAAACTAAAACCGTTTTTTAAAAATTCGGACATTGTTACCTATGTACCCAATCAAAAGGCGCGTTTGTGGCTGATTGATTTTTTCTATCCCAATGACCGCAATACAAACATAAAAAATTACCCGCACTTACTAGCACACTTAATGCAGTTTAAAGACAAGTTACTATCACGCAAGCAAAACAATAACGGCATTGATAAGCAACTGGCGTTGGGCCGTTTTTGGTTTGGTTCCGTGCGGCGCAAAATGGATTTTGAAGCGGAAAAGCTGGTTCTTCCACACCGGGCTGCCGCCGTTACCGCAGCGTATGCACCCGGCCCGTGGTATGCCAGCAGCGACGTTTATTTCATTTCCGCCGCGCGTGCCCCGTACACCTTGTGGACTCTTTTAGGGCTTTTAAACAGTGCCCCTTATCAAACCTGGCTGGCCGCCAACGGCAAACGAAAGGGGAAACTCTTGGAGCTTTACTCCGCCCCACTTAAGCAGTTGCCCATCCCGGCCTTAACCCCACTGCAACAAACCCAATTAGAAGAATTAACCCATACTATTTACCGTCTAAAAGCACAAGGACACGCGGAAGATCTCTCTCCCCTACAAAATCGTTTAGACACCTTAGTGGCAGCTCTTTTTTAGCATTTTTCAAAAATGCTAGAATAGAGAATATGACCTTCCGCCTCAACCGCAAATGGATGATTTTTACCGTAACCGCGAACGGGACGTTTATGTCCACACTCTCGGCCGGGATTGTCAACATTGCCTTGCCTACTATGTCGGCGCAGTTTGGCGTTTCACTGGAAAACATTCAATTGGTCGTAAGCTTTTATTTACTGGTACTGACGTGTTTGCTACCGGTATTTGGAAAATTAAGCGACAATTACAGCCGCAAATGGATGTACTTGGGCGGATTTATCACCTTTGGGATAGGTGCATTGCTAGGGGCGTTGTCCGGTTCGCTTCCCATGATGCTTTTTGCACGAGGGGTGCAAGGGGTGGGTTCTTCTGCCATGATGGCCACCTCACAAGCGTTGGTAGCGCAAATCTTTCACGGCAAATCGCGCGGACAAGCGTTTGGAGCCATCGGCGCGGTGGTAGCCGGGGGTTCGCTGGCGGGGCCCGCGGTGGGTGGCGCGCTCATCCAAGCGTGGGGATGGCAATCGGTCTTTTGGATTTGCATCCCGATTGCGATTATCGGCGTGTGGAGGGGAATTTACCTCATCCCGCGTTTTAACGTGCACAAACGCACCAAAATGGACTGGCCCGGTGCCGCATTGTATGCAGTGGCCAGTTTTGCGTTTTTATTTGCCCTCAACAACGCCGCAGATAAGGGATGGGGACACCCACTTATTTTAGTATGTTTTGCGTTTTCACTGGGGATATTTTTAGCGTTTTATCGGCGTGAAAAAATAGCCAAGCATCCATTTTTGGAAATTGCCGTCTTTCAAAATAGAACCATTTTCTTAGGATGCTGGGTGGCCCTTTTGGGATATACGTCCTTATTTACTAACTCGGTACTCTTGCCGTTTTATTTGACCGATATTATGCACCTAGACCCCATTAAAATCGGATTGCTCATTGTGCCCTTCCCGATTACGCTAGCGATTGCCAGCGCCGTAAGTGGCACGTTAAACGCCAAGTGGCCCGCCCGTATTTTGACAACGGCCGGTTTTGTCTTACTGTTAATTTCCACGCTGATGTTTGCTTTCATTGGGGCCGAACCCAGCATTTCTTACATCATTTTAGCGCAATTAATTATGGGAGCCGGAAGTGGTACATTTCAAGTGCCTAACAACAACACTGTGGTTAGTGCCGCACCCAAGGGGAAACTGGGTGTAGTGGCTAGTGTAAATGCATTATGCCGCAACGTGGGAATGATTTTAGGGATCGCGCTTTCGGTAGCTATTTTCACCGGTGTGCAACACGCCGCCCTTGCACACGGGCAAAGCACGCAAAGTGCATTTATCCACGGGTATCAAGTAGCACTGCTTTTTGGAAGTGTATGCGCCGTGGCGGGGGGAATTTTATCTGCCAAACGGTAAGAAATTTTTCCATTCTATAAACACAGCCCCCAACGTAAGATTGGGGGCTGTGTGCAAAATATAAGCTGATAAGACGGAATTTAATAATTTTCCGGGTGGATCATAAAGTACGCTTGCGGATGCGCACACACAGGGCAGACCTCGGGGGCCTTTTCGCCAATGTGCACGTGACCGCAGTTGGCGCATTCCCACATCACAATGCCGGCCTTTTTAAATACTTCTTTGGCCTCTACATTATGAAGCAGTTTGCGGTAGCGTTCTTCGTGCATTTTTTCAATTTTACCCACGGCTTCAAACAAATACGCCAGTTTGTCAAAACCTTCTTCTTTCGCGGTTTTGGCAAAGCCAGCATACATGTCGGTCCATTCATATTTTTCACCTTCCGCGGCATCAAATAAATTGGTGGTTGTGGCCGGGATTTCACCGTCGTGTAAATATTTAAACCACAGTTTGGCGTGTTCTTTTTCGTTATTGGCGGTTTCTTCAAAGATTTTGGCAATTTGTACAAAACCTTCTTTTTTGGCCTTGGATGCATAATACGTATATTTGTTACGCGCCTGCGATTCGCCGGCGAAGGCAGTCCATAAGTTTTTCTCGGTTTGAGATCCTTTAAGTTCCATAATTTTCTCCTATAAAAAGCCCGCTATTTGGGCTGGCAGCAATTTTTACAAATTCCCTTAAACTGCACATTGATTTGCTTGATTTGGCCAATTTCGCGTGCCGGCATGGGGCAAGCAATTTGTTCATTTTCGTTTGGGAAAATATCATACACTTCCCCGCATTGTGTGCATACAAAATGGCAGTGTGGGCGCAAATCCCCGTCGAAACGGGCTTTAGAACCCAACCCCACCCGCATCAACAGCCCCATTTCTTCTAGCGAAGAAAGCGTGCGATATACCGTATCTAGCGAAACGTTGGGCAAGCTTTCGCGCACACTAGCAAACACGGCTTCTGCACTGGGGTGCAAGTTGGATTGTGCCACCGCGCGGAAAATCTCTTGGCGCTGGCGCGTAACGCGCAGCCCAAGCTCTTTGCAGCGGGTTTGGAAATAATCCAACCGCATTTGTACGTCGGCAGGTTCGGTCAAAGTTAGAAGCATTTTTCGTTTTTCCTCACAAGCTGTTTTTAGTATAGCATATTTTTTCAAATTTCTTCGTAATTTTTTGCTACCCTATATATATGTTAACGTATCATACGGTGATTATCGGGGGCGGAGCCAGCGGATTGTTTTGCGCGGGCAGTTTTGACAAGCCCAAACTAATCCTGGAGCACAATAAACGCCCCGGCGCAAAAGTGCGTGTTTCCGGCGGCGGAAAATGCAATTTCACCCACACACCCTTAAGTGCGGCGGATTATGTATGTTCCCAAAAACATTTTTGCAAAAATGCCTTGGCGGCTTTCAAACCGCAGGATTTTACCACCTTATTGCAAGCGGCAGATGTGGATTATGAAACCCGCCCGGATGGATGCTTGTTTGCCCAACGTGCCGGAGATATAGCTGATTTTTTAGAACGCCGCGCCCGGCAAGCCCATAGCGATTTTTCCCTAGATACACAAGCCCTGGGGTTGGAAAAAACAGATGACGGTTTTTTTGTGTGTACTTCGGCCGGCACAATTCAAGCGCAACAAGTAGTGCTGGCGTGCGGAGGGTTGTCGTACCCCAAACTAGGCAGCAGTTCCTTTGGCATTAAAGTGGCCCGCCAATTCGATTTAAATATTGTGGAGCAACGCCCGGCTTTGTGCGGATTAACGGTACAAAAACCGCTGCGCGCTGTATGTAAAGCATTGGCTGGGAATAGTACGCCCGTACAAATTCGCACCGGGGAGCAGAGTGCCACAGGCCCCCTTTTATTTACGCACGAAGGATTTAGCGGCCCGGCGGTGCTGGATATTTCACTTTATTGGAAGGAAGGATCCCCCGTTACGATTAACTTTTTGCCCGAGATAGATGTACGTGCACTTTTAGCCGCACACAAGCAAGAAAACAAACGCATTTCCAGCGTGATTGATTTGCCGGGGCATATTGCAGCGCAGCTATTGGGGAATAATGACGCAGTGCTTGCCAACGCTACCAAACTACAGCTTGAAACAGCCGCCCGATTACTAAATGGATTTACGTTTATCCCGGTAGGCACGTCGGGCTACATCAAGGCCGAGGTTACCGCTGGCGGCGTGGATGTGCGCGAAATCAACCCCTCTACTTTTGAAGTTAAAAAAGTACCCGGGCTGTACGTAATAGGCGAACTCTTAGATGTAACCGGTAAAGTAGGCGGATACAATTTACACTGGGCATGGGCATCGGGCTATTGTGCGGCCCAGCACTTAGCCAAAAAATAACCTAAATATCGCGGAAAATTTGCACCACTCAAAAATTCCTTTTGCTATAATAAAAGGAAGGAGATTTTTATGAACTTATACACACGCCAATCGCTACCGAATTTGTGGCTTTACAGTTTTTCCGTCACCAACCGTGCGTTGCCGCGCTTGTTGGCTATCGTATTAGGAACGTTTCTCTTGTTGAGCGCAATGGGGTTTGTGGTATTCCGGTTTGTAGTGCCCAACCTGGATCAATCCATAGGAGCACCCCTAATCGTACTGTTGATTTTGGGGTTGTGGCTAATCGTTGTACCCGTATGCACGTCTATTATTTCCGCCCTGTCCGTGCGCGTTTTGTGCGATACAGCCCTGGAGAAAAAAACTTTACTCTCTGAAATGTTGCAGGACAGTTTAAAGCCGGCCTTTTCTTTATTTGTAGCCGGTTTGGTGATATCCATTGTATCCATACCGATATCCTATATTGCGCACAAATCACAATTATTGGGGGGGATTTTAAACCTGGTTTTGTTCTTTGTGTTTTACATCCGCTTTACCTATTTGCAGGGCGTTATTGTCTGCCGGCGCACCGGGCCGATAGAAGGCCTTGTGGAAAGCTGGCGCTTAACCAGCGGCAACGGATATGTGGACACATTGCTGATGTGGATTTTAATTTTTGTTACCTGTGTCATCTACGGGATTATGATCGCCTTGTGTATAGGGTCGTTGTATTTCGTTATCCCGCTGCATTTTGCCAACTGGTTTGATTTAAGTCAAGGATTTTCGGGCTGGCTGGTGCTGGGATTGCTGGGCTTGCTGATTTTGTTTTTCTTAACGTGCCAAGTGTGGGCATTTATCTTGGTTACTTACTTAAACCGCGATCAATCCCTCTACACTTTCTCGCCGGAAACCAGCGTGCCGCTGCCCGCCGTGAACGTGAACGCGTTTGAAGCGGACGAACACGTAGAAGATGGCCTTCCGCCGGATGCACGGCCTGCCGGTAATACGCCTACCGGGAATACGCCCCGATCCATTGATTTGGAAAATTTGCAAGTGACTTCTTCTTCCGTCAACACGCAAGAACACGATGAACAGCAAATATCCGAACATTTAAAACAAGTCTACACACCCGATCAAAAGCACGAAGTGCAAAAAGGCGATGAAGACCGTATGCCCACTATTTTATTTGACGATTTGATGGCCCAGGAATTGGAAAAGAATGCCCAGGCCTTTGCCCCTAAAGAGAAAACAGACTCCGACCCGGACGAAGATATCGGCTCCATCAAAATGTCTAAGTAAAGAGGAAAACCGCACAGGAACTTACGTATGAACTTGACCCCGGTTACACTTTTAACGGACGTTAAAACTTTCTTTGCTATGACACGCGCCGTTGTAAAAGGACAATACAAAATGCCCTGGAAGACGTTCTTTTGGGTGCTGCTGTGCGCGGTATATTTTCTCTCGCCCATTGATATGCTGCCCGATATTGTGCCGTTGTTAGGTTTTGCCGACGACAGCGCCTTCATCATCTTTGTACTCTTACTGGTGCATCAAGATTTAATTGCTTTCCGTCAAGCGCAACAAACGCCCAAAGAAACCATCATTGAAGCCGAAATTGTTGACGAGAAGGACCCCAAGAAACATGATTAAAAAATTAACGAAATTTTGTTTTATTGCCGCCGTGGCGGTGGTACTTTTGGCGGCAGGAGCGTTGTTTACCCTGTACAAGCTCTATCCGCCTGCCCGTCTGAAACTGATGGCCCAGCAGTACGTATCTACCCATTGGCAGCGCGAAGTAACGTTTGATAAACTCTCTTTTACATGGATTGGCTTTAAGTTTACCAATGTGGCTCTATCCGAAAATACCACATTTGCCAACGGTACTTTTGCAAAAGCCAAAAAGTTAACCGCACATGTGGCGGTAAAGCCACTCCTGCAAAAACGTATTGAAATTACTACCATTGAGGCCGATGGGCTAGAAGTAAACTTGGTTCAGAAAAAAGACGGAAAATACAATTTTGACACTCTGTTACCCGATGGTACTGATGAAGTTGCACAACCGCAAGCAACCCCCACTTCCGGTCAGGAACAAGTCCCGCTGGTAGTTACCGCACAACGCATTACCCTTAAAAGTTGCAATTTAATTTACCGCGACGAAAACACCGGCCTGCACATGGCCGCCAACGATCTCAACATCGTCATCAATCAATTTGATTTGGCAAAGCCGTTTGAGTCAACTCTCTCGTTTACCTCCAATATTTCCGTATTGGGTCAGCCGCGTGTAACGGTACCGGTGGAAATTACCCTGCAAACCTTCTTGGCGAATTTAGATTTGCCGCAGGCGTACGCCCACATTACCCAGGCCTCGGCCCGCTACAACGCCGTGCAAGTGGGGTGGAAGGGGGAAATCAACAATTTTGAAAATCCGTCGCTCAATCTTTCCGGCACAATCACCGGCTTATCAAGCCAACAACTTAAAGCCCTCGCGCCGGATTTGCCTGCCTTCAACTTGCCACCATTACAATTAAGCGTGCAAGCGCAAGCGGATTTAGACAAAAATTCCGCTCAAATTTCACAAGCAAAACTGGCGGTGCAAAACAGCTCACTCTCGGCCCACGGAACGGTGGATTGGGGGAAAGCAACCCCTACGTGGTCGTTTACCGGTTCCCTTAAAGCCATTTTAGAGGAACTGGTAGAAATGACCGAATCCTGGGATGATTTCCGCCCGGCGGGGACTATTTTGTCCAACTTAACAGTTTCCAGCCGTCCTTCCGGCACGGATACCCACGGCACTGTTACATTGCAAGACGTAAGTCTTTGGTATGATCCCTTTACCATTACACACGGCAATGGAACGATTACTTTAGCGTCGCTGGATAAAATTTCCAGTCCAAAGCTTACGGGTAAATTAAACGGCGAACCGTTTACCGGGGCGTTTTCGTATGAAAGTACACCACAGGTAACGGATTGGACCGTTAATTTGAATTTGGATAAACTGGTCTTAAAATCGTGGCCGGATTCGGACGATGCCCAATCTTCTGCGGAGGGCTCCAACACTTCCGCCAATAATGCCTCCGCTCAAAATGATGCCACCCCTTCGCGCACTAACTTGCAGGCCGATATACAAATTGGTGCGGTGGATATCCCGTACGTACAATCGGAGGGATTCAGTGCACAGGCACGCTTGCGCGACATGACCGACTCTCTAGCCGGCACTAACGGGACCGTTTCATTTGAACTGCAGCCCGGCAAAATTACCAATTTAGATACGTTTATCAACCAAAGTAAAGTGGCTAAAATTTTGCTGTTGCCCGTATCGGTCGTACGCAAAACTTCCGGCATGCTGGGGCTGAAACTTTTTGCCGAGAAGGATGAAACAACCGGCACCTCTATTGCCTTTACCAAGGGGGAAGGTAGTTACACTTTTACCAACGGCGTTATGAACCTGGATAAAACCGCACTTACCTCCAGCGTGACGGATCTATCCGCCAAAGGGACCGTTGATTTTAACACGGAAGAATTGAATATGAAAGCCACCGCCACCTTACTTACGCAAGCTGCACCGGTCGCTTTTAAAATTACCGGTACGCTTAGCAACCCAAAAGGCAAGTTGGACGTAGTCAACACGGTTACTTCCGTAGTGGGGGGACTTTTGAATGGAACGGCCCTCAAATCCGCCACAAACGGGGCCACGTCCGCCACGACTACTGCCGGCAAATTGACCGTAAACACCGTCAAAGGTACGGTGGACACAGCTACCAGCGTCATCAAAGGGATCGGCGGTTTATTCAAGAAGAAAGATCCCTCCGCCGAAGAGGAACCCACCTCTTTCTCCGGCGCGCAAGAACCCACCTCTTCCAGCGAGGAACCCGCTTCTGCCGGTGAGGAGCCAGCGCCTACCGCCCAATCCGCTTCTGCCGAAGAACAAGCTCCGCAAGAACCGCAAGAACCGGCCGAAGAACAAGTGGCCCAAACAACGGACGAAGATCCCATTTCAACCTCGGATTAATTCAGCAAAATTGGACAAGATGATAAAAAATTCCCCGGCCTTATAGACCGGGGAATTTTGAAATAAACGGTCGCAAAGTCTACAGCTCGTATTTTAAACATTTCAATGATGGTGAACCATCAGGAGCGAACCAGTTTACAGACTTTCCTGCTACCCCGAGGGATGCTCTATTATCCCCTGCGAACTGATATTTACCCGCCGTATCAGGAACCCCTATTTGCAGGGATACTTCTCCAGGAGCGTCACCGTCACTAACCACTTTTAGTGTTTTAACATATGTATCCCCTCGGACGTCAAGCGCGTTTGCTGTTATAGTAAGAGAGTTACTGGGAACGATGATTTTGCTTACTATTAACGAACTAACCGTTACATCGGCCTCATTACCAATGGTTAACTTGTTCGTTTGCCACGCTGTGTAATCCTCTCCATCTCTTCCTATAGAAAGTGTGGCATTGTCACCGACCGGAGAAAGCTCAGTGGTACTCATTTTTCTACGCAAATTAACTCTACCACCACCACCCCTAAAATTGTTCCCAATGGGTGTAAACCCCACTTGAACAATCCCATCACAACCACCAAGAGTGCCTGTTACATTTCCTTCTGCATTGTACTTCAAGCCACTTTCAAGGCACAAACTCACCTTGTCAGAAGACGTGGTTTCCACAATATTAAATGAAGCCATCGGCACGGAAAATACCGTTGTAAAATTCATATTTACCGCGTCTGCCGGCATAGCCAGCAACGCCATGTATAACAAAACCCATCCTGCTTTACGCATAGTCAACCTCTCTATGAAAAATCTTCTTTAAGTATAGCTAAAATTCACTAAAAAAACAAGCCCTTTTTACTCGCTTGCGCTGCGCAGAATTTAAAATTTCGTATAATAAGGATATGGGACTTGTACTGCTGTGCCTAACCAATTTGATTTTTCCGCTGGCTGCACTGGGGGTTGTGCTGTCGTTCTTGCTCTCCCCAAGGCGTAAACTTATCGCTCATTTGTCTAGCGAACTCAAAGAGCGCTTTGGTCTCATCCGTGCGGACCAAGTGCCCCCGCAAGCCGTGTGGCTACACTGCGCCAGTGTAGGGGAAGTCAACGCTGTACGCGGATTGATCAAAGAGCTTAAAACCGTCTATAAAAAACCTATTTTAGTAACCACCTCCACCCAGGCCGGCAAAGAAACCGCCCAAAAAAACCCGGACATTGCCTGTGCTCTACTCGCCCCGTTGGATTTCTATCCTTCTTGCGCCCGCTTTATCCGGGTGGCCCAGCCGTACCGGCTTTTTGTAGTAGAACGCGAAATTTGGCCCAATATGCTGCAGGCCGCCCACCAAGCGCACCTGCCAGCCGCCTTAATCAATGGACGTATCAGCCAAAAATCTGCCCGCGCTTACGGGCTGATTAAACCCCTTTTCAAGCAGGTACTTTCCCCATTGGCATTTGCCGCCTTGCAAACACAAGAGGATGCAAAACGTTATGAGGCACTGGGCATCCCAGCGGATAAAATCCACGTACTGGGCAACGTCAAGTACGACGCCCTTAGCGATAAGCCCGCTCAACTGCCCCGCGCACACGAAATTTTGGAAAAACTGGGCTGGTTGGGGCACCCCATCTTTGTGGCAGGCAGCACACATCCCGATGAAGAAACCCTGCTGCTACGCACCGTACCCGAGCTGCTTAAAAGCGGAACCAAACTGATTTTTGCCCCGCGCCACTTGGAGCGCATGAGCGAAATTGAACACACCCTGCAACAAAGTGGCCTACATTATGCGTTGGCCGGGCAGGATTCATTTGACAAAAGTGCCGACGTACTTTGCGTCAACGTGATGGGGCTTTTGTGTGCGTTTTACGCGTGCGCTACGCTTACATTTGTAGGGGGATCCATTGTGCAAAAAGGCGCGCACAATTTATTGGAACCCGCCCTTTTGGGCAAAACCGTTTTGTTTGGCAAGTATTTTTTTAATACGCCCGATACCGCCAAAGCCCTGTTGGAACACGGCGGGGGGGTATTGGTCAGCCCAACTAATTTTAAAGAGACGGTGGTGCGCCTGCTGGCGGACCGCGAGCAGCTAGATAATATGAATGCTCATGCCCGGCAAACCGCGCAGAGCTTTCAAGGCGCTACCGCAAAAACAATAGGAGTTATTACTGCTTATGAACAACGAACAAACGCCTAATATATTGGTGATTCGTTTATCTTCGCTGGGGGATATTGTGTTATCCTCGCCGGTGTATAAGAACATCAAGGCCGCCTGGCCCAACGCGCGCATTACCTTAATGGTAAAGCCGGCCTTTTCGCAAGCGTTAGCCGGCCACCCGGATATTGACGAAATTTTAGTCGCCAAACCCAGCTTGTGGGGCTGCATCCGCCAAGTGCGCGCCGGGAATTATACCCACTTGCTTGATTTGCACGCCACTCTAAAAAGTATGCTCATTAGCTTTTTTAGCCGTGTGCCCCACCGCGCTCGCTACGATAAAAACACGTTGGCGCGCCGGATATTTGTGAAATTTCACAAATCGTCCCCGGTGTTGGAAAAACACACGCTGGAAAAATACCTAGCCGCCTTAAAGCAGTGGAACATTCCTGTTAAATATAACGAACCCAAACTGGGCGATTGGGCCTACCGCCACACGGAAACCACCGGTCAAAAAATCAACAAGATCGGCATTTTCCAAACCTCTTTTATTGGAGACAGCGTACTTACCACGCCGCTCATTCAAAAGACCAAAAAACTTTTCCCCGATACCAAAATTGTGGTCATCACTCGCCCGCAAACCGAGGATATTTTTAAACCATTACCCGAAGTGTCCGAAGTTATTTTGAACGACAAACGCGGCTGGAATAAAATTGCCGGCGTGTGGAAAACCGCCCGGGCAATTAAAAAATCCGGCATAGACATTTTGCTGGTGCCTCACCGTAGCTTCCGCAGTGCACTTATTGCGTGGCTATCGGACGTGCCGGTACGCATCGGGTTTACTTCCAGCGAAGGGTGGTTCTTCTACACTAAAACCGTTCCGTTTAGCTGGATGATTCACGACGCGGAACGCAACTTATCCTTGCTGCAAGGTATTGCCAAGGAAAAATTCGGCGGGGAAAAACTTTCTATGTCATACACGCCTTCCGCCGAAGAAAACGTAGAACGTTTGCTTAAGGATTTTAACTTGGAAGGCAAAAAGTTAGTGGGCATTCACGCGGGTTCTGCCTGGCCGACCAAATGCTGGCCGATGGATTATTATGTAAAACTTATCAGCAAATTGCAAACCGAACTGGGGGTACAAGCGGTGTTGATTGGCGGTGGCAAAAAAGATGCTGACCTGGGTGAAAAAATCTGTCAATTAGCTCAAGGCCACGCCGCTAACTTGTGCGGAAAAACCAGCTTGGCCGATTTGATGGCACTGATGAAACATTTAAGCTTGTTTATCACCAACGACTCGGGCCCTATGCATATTGCCACTGCGTTTGATGTACCCACGCTGGCTATCTTTGGCCCTACCACGCGCGAGCTGGGTTTCTTCCCTTACGGAAAAGGGCACCGGGTGCTGGAAGTAAAAGATTTACCCTGCCGCCCTTGTGCGTTGCACGGGGGGAAGAAATGTCCTATGGGGCACTTTAAGTGCATGAAGGATATTTCGCCCGACGAAGTATTTAAAAATGCCAAAGAAATGTTGGGCGCGTAAATTTCACCAACAACTTGCAAAAAATCCTCAGGTTATACCACCTGGGGATTTTTTTACGCACGATACCCAAAAGGCCTATAAACCCACGTAGGCCTTAAAGCACCTGGTAGAACATTTCCCAATTATCTATCATATAGGGTAGGAGAAAGTATGAATAAATTACAAAAGGCAAGTATCGTTGCTCTCATCAGCACTTTGATTTTGGCCGGTTTATCACCGGCGTGGGGCCAAAGATGGCGGCCCAAAAAATTCAAAAAAGCCAGAATTGAAAATAAGCTTAAACGCAAAATAACGCTTAGAGATTTACGTTCCCGCGGGAAACATTTCAATCCAAACTTTAACAAGTTAGGGCCGAACCATCCCATTACGTATGCGTTGCAAACCGGGCTGAGCGTTGCACAAGTAAAAAAGAACGCCCGCTTTGCGGCAGCAACGTCCCTGCAAGATGCACAAGAAGCACTTACCGAACCTTATGCCGACGTTGCCGTTACCGCCGCGAAGCAGGCCTGGAATGACGCAAAATTAGCCGGCCTGCGGGGGGAAGAATTAACCCCCTACCGAGCCGTGCTGCAACAAGCCAATGACCGTCTTTGGGGAAAGCGTTCCCTTTCTCAACAAGCCAAGTTAGATGCCGCAAAGTTTTTCTTTGATGATGCAAAAAAAGATTTTTTCGCCGGGAATACGGTGGATGCTTTGTATCAGGCCGGGTTAGGGGTTAAGTTTGCAGAAGAAGCCGGCCTCACTGGCGAAGCATTGGCCCCTTACCAAAAGATGTTGGAGGAAGCCAAACAAACCTTAACCGATGAAACACAAGCCAGCGAAATGGCATTTGACTTTGATCCGTTGCATTCGGGAGTTCCGTTTACCCGCTTGCAAGAACTTCTTTACCGGGCTAAAATCTATGAGTTGGAAGGCACAGAAATTGATGCCTTGGAAAATCTGGTTAAAAAAATTGAACCGGCGCAAAAGTTCTTGATGGAAACAGCCAAAGAAAAATTGGAACATGTCAAAAAATTAGCGGAAGCCGCCTATTATGAAGGGGCATTAGTGGAGGCCGAATCCGCCCTGGAAGATTTGCGAAATGCCGACTTCCCGGAAGAAGGTTTGAAAAAGCACGAACAACTCATCAGAATATTAAAAGCAATCCTGAATATGTAAAAACAATCCAACCGATACACAGCAATCATTAAAATATTACCAACAAATCCCCGGGCACTCGCTCGGGGATTTGTGTTCCTCGTGCGTTGGGCCCCTCGCTAAAACCTAGGTCTAAAGACCTAAACCAAGATAGGCACAAAGACCCTGGAAAGAATTTCCTTTATTGTTTATTATTAAGGTAGAGGAGAATCGTATGAATAAACTGCAAAAAGGTTGTGTCGCACTCAGTAGTTTTATCGTGCTGGTTGGGTTTTCGCCGGCTTTCGGACAAACCCCCCGGGTACCTAGAAACGTCATCCGAACTACCACCAGTGCCAAAATCAACAAATTTGTTGAAAAGAAAGTTCGTCACGAGAATACCCGCCGAGGGATTGCCGAACATAAGGTCAACCGCCAAGCCATCCGTCAGGCAAATGCAAATCGTGGTGCGCGCGTTGGAGTTTGTGCTACCCGTGTATCTCACGCCGAAATAGCGCAGAAACATTTAGATTTTGCGCGGGAACGTTACCACCGTACAAATCCGTTGTTTGAAGTGAACCGTTACAATAAGGAACAAGCTTTGTATCACGCGCAAGAAGCTTTGAACGAAGCCCTCTCAGCCGAGTTTTCCGAGAAACAGTTAACCGTTTATAAGGAAATGTTGGACAAAATTACCAAAGACATTACTGCTCAAGCCACTAGAGAATTAGAACGGGCTCAAATAACCAAAGATCCTGTAGAGGCGTGGGACCATGCTTCTTCGGCCCTGGAATTGGCAGAAACAGCTAACATGTCTCCCATACACTTAATTCCTTATGAGAACGTGCTGAAACAAACCCAAAAAGCCGTGGCAGAAAATTTCTTAAAAGAGGCCCAAAAATGGATAGAAGAAAAGCACTTCTTGTCCCTCTCTTATGCCGAATTTGCCGAAAGCTTAGCCAAAGAAGTCGGTTGTACCGCTGAGGAATTGGCTGCGTACGAAGAAATCTTCAAAAAAGCCCAGGAAGAAACGGATATCATTGAAATTGAAGACGCCCTGGCCGATCGTCATTCCGCAGAAGTAAACCTGGCTCAACGCACTGAAAAAGAAGTCAACAAAGCCGAAAAAGAAATCCTCAAAGAAGAAGCCAAGCAACGTGAAGCCGAAGAAGAAGCGAAATACCGCGCACAGTATTACAAAGTAACCGACCTGCGCGACCAGTGGAAAAATGCTCCCACCAAAGATCGCCCGGCAATCGCACGAGAATGGCAAAAACAAGCTAAAATCCTTGAAAACCAGTACGGCAACGGTGATGCACTAGAGCAAGCAGAAGAAGCAGTGGCTACTTCCGTCACTGAAATTAAAGCCCAACAAAGAGCGCAGAAATTTGCCGACATGTCCAACCAAATGATAGAAGAGTTAAACCAAATGCAAGCGCGTTACGATGCTATGCCAGCTATGAGTGAAAAAGATATCCAATTTTCCCAATACATACAAAAGGCAAAACAATACTCAACGCGCATACACCAACGCATGAGCGCCAAGCACCCCACCGTAAATGAGTTTACTTGGGTGGAAGAGTATGCCTATCAACTCAAATACAATTTGGAACAGGCCAAAATAATCTATCAGGAAAAATTATCCTTCACCGAACAAATTGCCGAACATGAACTTTCGGAAGGCAAGGGAGCCGAAGAAGCTGCTGCCGGTGCCGACAAAGCAATGGAAGGAAAACAGTTCACAAGCGTAGAGCAATACGTAAATGAATTATTGGAATACTACGACGAGCTGGACCTCACCCAACCTTAAATTCATATCCTAACTCCTACCTACGCGGCCCGCTTACAAGCGGGCCGTTTTTGTGTGGAAAAGGACAGCGGTGTACTAGCTCCTAAACAGGAACCTATGCTATTGGCTTTAGGAAATATAAGTGAAGGAACGGTAAGCGAGTGGGGGGATTAGAAATCCACATCCGGCGTTTCATCAATGGCGGCCAGCGTGTCGGCAAACAGCTTTCGTACAACATCCCATTGGCTAAGCGGCAGCAAAATGCCCTTGGTGGTAAACCCTTTGTCTTCTTCCCATTGGCGCAGTTCCAAGCCGCGCACGGTGCCCGCTTCCACGATAGAAACTACTACACAAATGCCCGGGCGTTTGGCAAATTTGCCCACCTCGCCCAGCTTTAATTGCGTAGCATCTTGCGGAAGTGCCAGCACCACCGGCACCAACACGCGCACCATTTCGGGGCTCAACGTGACCCCTTGCTGCGTGGGCATGGGCAAAATTTCATTCAACAAAAATTTGCGCACCGACACGTAGCGATACCCGCGGTACGCGTCAATGGAAAAGCGCACTTCCTCCTGCGCATTAAGTTGCAAAGAACCAATGTCTCTAAGTAGTGTAAAACTGCTCTCTAACCCCATGTTACAAACCCCTAAAAATATGATATGATACCTGTATATATATTGTAGTGGTTAAAACTCAAAAAATCAAGGGTGTTTATTATGGCACAGGAACAATCGCAACAGCCGTCTTTAGTAGGGCAAGAGATTTCCGGTTGTGAAATTTTACAAAAAATCGCCGTCGGTGGAATGGGGGCCGTATACAAAGCCCGCCACAAAGCGTTAGACCGCATTGTGTGTGTAAAAATTTTATCCCCGGCACTCACCAACGATAAAAAAGCCGTGGAACTTTTCCTGACCGAAGCCCGCGCCATTGCCGAACTGGAACACCCTAATATTGTGCAGGTTTATAACGTCGGGCGTGAAAAGGGCTACTACTTTATTGTAATGGGATTTATTGAAGGGCAGACGCTCTCGCAGTTGGTCAAGCGCAACAAAACCTTGCCGCTGGAAACCATTTTAAAACTGTTTGAAGAAGTGCTTTTGGGGCTGGATGCCGCCCACGCCAAAGGGATTATCCACCGCGATATTAAACCCTCTAACATTTTAATTAATACCGACGGGCAAGCTAAAATTGTGGACTTCGGTATCGCCAAAAAAGTAGATAAAGAAAAGGGGACCACTAAAACCACCGAATTAGCCGGCACCGCATATTTTATTGCGCCGGAACAAGCCCTCGGGAGGGAGTTAGATACCCGTGCCGATTTGTATTCCGTCGGTGCTAGTTTATACTACGTACTAACGGGTCAATTCCCTTACAACGGCAAAAATACTATTGACATTATCCAAAAACATATCAATGACCCCGTTCCCAACCCGGCGGCCTTACGCCCGGGAATGCCCGCGTGGCTAAGTGCGGCCGTCCAAAAATTGATGGCAAAAAAACCTGAAGACCGCTTCCAAACCGCCAAGGAAACCTATGTCTATTTCCAAAAAGCGCGTGCTGAAGAACAATTGCGCATTCAAAAAGGGTCTTCCATTAACTTGGGGGATAACAGCTCCCTTAAATTAGTGCAAGAAGAAAAATTTTCAACTACCGAATTGCAACGCAAACGCCAGGCCGAAAAGAGCTTAAAAAAATCCACACAGTCCAATAAACCCTCACTTTTACCGTCGGTAGATAAAGCTGCCGTGTTGCCGGTAACAGCTAACGCTGCAAAACCGGTGGACCCGTCTTCTATTGCATTGCCCACGGCCTCGGAAGCAGCCACCAAGGGGATTTATTCCAACCCGGCTTCCGGTGCGTTGGAACATGCGTTGCGACAAAAAGCCCGCTGGGTTGGCGGCTTGCTCAAAGATTTACTGATCAAACTACCGATATTTATCCTATTTACGATAGGCGTAGGATACGTATTTTATCACTTGGGAAACATCTGTTCGGCGGGGATTATTGAACACGACGGGCTGCTTGCCAATTTGATTAACCCGTTCTTTGCTAAAACCTTCCAACCGCAACAATGGCTTTACATGTTGCTGGGTGTAGTAACGCTGGGGCTCATTTTTGCCAGCGCAGCAGTAAAAGAATATTCCCGTGCAACAGTTACACTGTTCCTGCTAGCGTTTGTATCGTATATGGCAGGGTTGTTCTCGCCGCAGGTACCTTTCTTGCAGACGGGGCACATTTGGGAATTTTTATTCACACCGCAATATTATTTGTGTTACTTGGTGGTGGCGTTTGCTGGGGCAGTAGCCGTGTGCTCCACGTACAACCGCACCATTTTACAAGGGGCACTGGGCGGCGCGTTAGTCATTTTGGTAGTGGCACTGGCGTATTTATCTTCGCACTTATCCATTCCACCGGCCGAACATGTGGTTCAATTTCAAATCTTGTTCTTTGCCGGGCTGTTTGCCACGGTGGTAGCGGTGTATTACTTGCTCAACCGCGAGGAACGCACCAGCGTGATTATGCCCCTGTTTATCTTGCTCTTGGCGATGGGATGTTTGTGGGTGTATAACGTGTCAGGATTGGTGCAAACGGCCAAGCACACTTCCGAAGCGTTGGTACAAAACATTGACGTGAAAAACTTATTCCGTGAAGCACCAGCCCCTTTACCCGAAGAGGACTATGGCCTGCCCAACCGGCCCAAAAGCCCCTTCGTGGCTAAGGATAACACCAACGAAGTTTCTGTGATGGAAGATCAGCAAGCGCACGACTTTTTAGCCAGCCAGTTTGCAGTGCTGGCCCCAAATGCTTTTGACGGAGAAAATACTGCCCTCTTCTCGCGCCTGTTGCGGCGCTACTATAAGGGGGGGCAAAGCAACTTAAATACTACGCTATGGGAATATGCACTTACGTTGCCACTGCATCGGTTCAACCAAAACGCACAAACCAACAGTGCCTACACGTTTTTAATGCTGCTACTTATGATGTTAAGTGTAGGATTTTGTGTATGTGGAATTTTCTTTAAGTCGGAAGAGGAAGAATAACTCATGCAGACTTTTGATATTGAATTTGCCGCCGTTACAGATATTGGTAAAATCCGCGAGAAAAATGAAGACAATGTGCTTATTTCTTCGGATTTAAGTTTGGGCGTAGTGGCCGACGGTATGGGCGGGCATAGCGCGGGCGAAATTGCCAGCAATATTGCCGTGTCCGTCTTAGCCGAAACGGTGCGGAAAATTAACACCGGGGCGTTGAAAATCCCCGATAATTTCTTGCCGAAACTTTCTCTGTCTGAGCGTAAAATTTTGTTAGCGGCTAACTTGGCTAATGCCGCTATCTATTCCACCGCCCAATCGGCCGATACCTACCGTATGATGGGCACCACGCTTACGGGCGTGCTGTTGGAAGACAACCTGGCCACCGCCGTACACGTGGGCGATTCGCGCCTGTATCTGCTGCGTAACGACAAGATTATCCAAATCACTACCGACCATTCCCTGGCTATGGAACACATCCGCCGCGGGTTGCTTACCAAGGCCGAGGCCGACCATTCCAAAATTCAAAACATCCTTACCCGCGCCATGGGCATTAAAAAGAATATTGAGTTTGATTTACTCAAATTCCCCGTGCACGAGGGCGACATTTTACTGCTCTGTTCCGACGGGCTCTACAAGGGCTTGTCCGAAGAACAGATTGGCGCACTTTTGCGGGCCGGGCGGCATACGCCGCTGGTCAAGCTGTGCAAGCAGCTGGTGCACGATTCTAATATGCACGATGGGCAGGATAACATTTCCTGCGTACTGCTTAAGATCTTGCCACCGCAAAAACTCAGCTGGACTCAACGCCTCAAGCGCTTCTTTAAACATTCCTGTTAATTGTCTCTCTAAAAGAGAATCCCCTGCACCTTATGGGTGCGGGGGATTCTTTTTGTGCTGTCTTGCAAAAAACCTCTTTTCCGCGAAGATCACAATTGAGAATTTCCACCGCGGGCCTAGGCCCAAATAACCCTGTGCTCTAGGCCCAAAGGCCCTGGCTGCAATAAACACTTATTTTTAGAATATAAGTAGCTATGGAAAATATTGCTTCTAAACTGATTTCATTGGTGGTCAGCACTTCGTTGCTGGCTGGGATGATTCCTGCCTACGGGCAGTCCGTTTCGCTTCAAAAATCCGTGGAAAGAGCCGTCGTACGCGCGCAGGGAGACTCGTTTTCACATGTAGTGAATACGTTGCGTGAGGCGGTAGGGGAAACCCCTACGCAAGAGGAAATCAAATCCGCTCAGATAACTACTTTCGTATCGCCAACAACGAAATTGGAGGCCTACCTAGCTATTGCGTTACGTGTCGTAGTGGACCGGGGAACGTTTGAAAATCCGCCGCAGACCGCGCAATTTGTGCAGGACGTTACCTATCTGGTTACGTACTTTGCCCCGCAAGTACAAGAACACTACACGGTGCTGTTTAATTACCTGCTTAGCGTGCCCGAGCAAGCCAAAAAGCAGTGTCCGCTCAACAAATCCGACACGCCGCTTTGTGAGGCCTACGCCAAAGCGTTGCCGGCGTTACAGGCATTTGCTCACCCGGGGAAAGACTTAAGTCATGCCGAAGATGCAATCCGTGCGTTTTTCTTACATCGTTATAAACGCCACCTCAAACACACTCCGGCAGCCCCGTTGGGACGCACCGACCCAAACCAAAATTATTTTGAATTTCGCCCGCAACAAACCGCACCCGCGCTAGACGGTCAAACCGTCACACAACTGCTCACTCCCGCCGGTGGCATTGTGCCGCGCAAACCCAAAGTCCGCAAGAACCGTTCTACCACACCGCGCACCACACGACGCACACGCGTGCCGCGCAACACCACCCGCGTTCCCAGAGTGGCAAACCGCACCGCGCCACGCCACACAACTTCGGCTGTTTCCCCGGCAACAAACGCTCCGTTGCAGACCGTCGTCCCGGACAAAATGGTCAAGTGGGAAAAACTATCGCCCGATCAACATCTCAACGCGCAGGCCTTTCTGCAAGCGCGCCAAAGCAGCTTGCAAACCGCGCAAGTCTATCAGCAATTGCAAACCGCCCTGCAAGCCCAATTAGACGCACTCAAACGGTTAGATTTGGCCCAAACTGCGCCGGAAATTTCCGCCGCGCAATTGGTCTACGATCAATCCACCGCTCACGCACAAACGTTGTGGAAAAGCGCACAGCAATCTACCCGTTTGACCGGCGATAAATGGCTGCAAGTGCGTTATGATTTTTCACCCAAAAGCCCGCTGTTTAAATTGCAAAATTTTGCCCAGGAAGGCCGGCTGGAAGAAGTCCGCTCCCAGGGGAGAGCAAGTCTGTTGCAGGACCAAATTTCCGATTTGTTAGAAGAGCGCGAGATGCGCGCCTTGCGCCTGCGTCTGCGGCTTAAACAGGTGCAATCGCTCAAAATAGACCCCGCGCAACCGATCCAAATTGTGGAAGAATCCGCCAACGGCTTTACCTTATATAGTAGCATCATTCCGCCTTTTTGGGAGTGGTTCAAAAAGAAAAAAGCGCCCGAAGTTGAACCCGTGCCTGAAGTAACCCCCACGCCCGAAGAAGAATCCGCTTCCGCCCAGCCGCAAGCACAATCCAACGTAGTGCCGCTTCATTCTATGGAGCAAACGCATCAGGCACAAATTGTTCCCTTTGAACCCGCACCGGGAAAGGCCAAGAGAACCCCCTTTCAGGAATTGGCACAACATATTGACCAGTCCTTTTCGCCATTGCAAAAGGATCTCTTTATTGGTAGCTCGTTGATTGTAAGCAGTTTTTTGGGGCTTCCCCTGGGGCTGATTTGGGTACCCACACCCGATTTTGTCAAAGCCATTAACGCCGCCCAAGCCAAGGTGGACATTTACAAACCCATCACCCTGGGACGTAAAATTAACCGGCTGCTGCGCTTGAAATGGGCCGGCCTCAAACGTCAATTTAATGAATTTACGCAAGAGGTAATGGAAGACGAGGAGGATACTGAATTGGACGAACCGGATCCGTCGGACAATCCGCAAGGCCCCAACACGCCCACCCCTAAAAAACCTACGTTGTGGCAGCAACACAAAGACAAATTGCCCGCCATCGCTGCGGTGGGATTATCCAGCTGGCTAATTAACAAAGGAATCGGCGGAGCCGAAGGCGTAGCCGTGGCCGGCATTTTCGGAGGGGGACTTTCAAACATTTGGAAAAACCTCAAGCTCAAATTTTCGCAAAAAGAGAAGTTGAAAAAAGAATATAACGAAAAACGCGTAGCCCTGCAGCAACTTTATATTAAATGGTTGGATGCATCCAAAGAGATATCGCGCACGCCGCTGGCAGTGGAATACTTGGAAGAAGTTCAAAAACTAACAACCTTCGCCAATGAAAATAATCTTGATGTCACAGTTCCCTCAATGCGAACCGCCAAAGATGCGGTTGAACTTTCGCACAAAGAAGATACCTTCCGCTCTATCGTGGAACAACAAACACCCGCCCAACGCACGGCCGCGCTGGAGGCCTATCAAGCCAAATTAACAAGGGCCAAAAACGCTCAAAGAACTCATTACAATGGGAGGATGTCCAACACGGCTACGGCGAAACAATTTTTAAAAGAAGCCCAAGAGCTGGCGGAATTGGCCAAAGAAAAGGGCATCGCAGAAATGGAATCCGAACAGTTGCTGGAGCAAGCCCAACAAGCCGTGGAACAAGCCCAACGCCTAGAACTTGACGCCATAAAACTTGACCTGGATAAACGCTATAACAAAATGTATGATGAAGCCGTAAGAAGTATGGTAGCGTGGAAATCTGCTCGGGATGGTTCTCGCCTCAAAAAAGCCCGCAAATGCCTGCAAAACTTGCAAGGGTTAGCCGAACTCAATCGTCAACGTGGCGTAGAAGAAGAATGGCTTAACGAAGCGTTAAAACAAGCCCAAAATGCGGTGGAAATTTCGCTGCGCGAAGATGAACTGCGGCGGAGGAACAAGGCATATGACAAACAAAAAGCGCAAGAAGAAAAAGCCAAAAAAGCAGCCGCCAAACAACGCCGCAAACGGCTAAACAAACCCGCCACCGCGGAATATCACGCCGATCCGATCGCGCCGCAGCAGCCCGTCGTCAAAACGAAAAAAAATCTTGCGGGGGAATTTTCGCCGCGAGAAAATTTTAAAAACTGGCTTTATCAAGTTCAAAACAATCGCATGCGCAATGTTGTAGATGAAAAAACAACACACGCACTTTATGCTATCAGCCACGCGGTAGGGGAAGATTGGACCAAGCACACCTTGCGCCCCGAAGTTACCGCCCTGGTGGATCGTTTGGAAACATTAAATCAACTCATGGGCGATCACGGTTCCCTACGCTACCGTTTGCAGTATCAAGCCCCGTTTGAACCGGGTCAAAGCGAGCTACCGAAACCGGAAAATTTTGTCCTCACTGTTGATTTAGCAGGCCTGCCTGCGGATAGTCCCTCGGTAATCCGCACTGATAAACTGATTCAGAAACGTTTAAAGCAACGTAATTCGTTGAATATTATTTTACTGCAGGAAGGTGAACAAATTATTGGGATACGCTTCTCACAAGATGCCAATTTAGAAAAAGCCAACCAAAATTTACGCACCGTTATTGCTTCTCTTACGCCCGAAGGTTACACCCCGCGCATGGGTCTACATGAAGTGGGTTTAAGTTCCGCCAGTGATTTGGCGCACTTTTCCAATGGTTTTGTTCACATACACTTTGACCGCCCGGCAAACGTGCTGGACGAAATCCCGGTGGAAACCAACATTTCTCTCAATATCAACGTGATGTCCTTTACCGGGGCCCGTTATCCTGGAGAGATGGTCATTCCTTATTCGGCAAAAAAAATAGCCCAAGTCTATTGTAAATTATTTGACGGGTTGCTCACCCCACAAGCGCAGGCCGAACTCACACGCATGGCCAATTACGAGGTACCAAACTAATATGAACCTAATCAAAAAAATCAGTGTAGTTGCCGTAAGTACGCTCTTTATTTTTGCCGGATTATCGCCGGCTTTTGGGCAAAAATTAAAACGAGTCCCCAAGAAAAAAGCCGTCGTCAAAACGGAAGGTGCGCGCCTACACACTAGTGCACGCAGCCCGCGTGCCAAACCGCAATTTCCTGTTAGCACTACCTCCCGCATCCATACGGCTACCCAAATAAACCGCGTGGCACAAATGGCACCCACAAAGTTTACGCCGATTCAACTTAACATTCCACAAACTTCGGTGTGGGGGGAAAAAGCTTTGCAAAAAGCGCAAGAAGCTGCTGTGCGCCAAGTGCTTGACACCTATGCCCCTACTTGGAAGCAAGATATTTTATTTGCCAACAATGTAGCTCCTTATTCTGAATTGCAAGAAATTTATCCACAACGGGTGGTGCAAGCCCTCCTGCGAACTGAAAAACATTTTGAGCAAACTGGCTTGCCACTTACTCTAGGCGAATATGAAAAAACATTTCAAATGCTTTTGCTGGAAACTTCTTCTAAACGTTTTGTAATCAATGTGATGGGAACCATCCCCATGCAATCTTTTTTTAAGCTACGTGCCCCGGAAGAACAACAACCTGAGCCCATGATTGAAAAGTCCGTTCCTGTAAGAGTTAAAGGGCCCCTGAACGCTACTATCTTTGAAATTTTACAATCCCGCGCGGATGACTTACAAGCATTATTAGCGGGTATCAGCTATAATACTAAGGGCGAAACTTCTGCACCGGTATCTTACCCTTTTGGAAAAATTTATAAGCAAACTGTTTCCGTGCTTAACGCACTGGAACGCATTGAAGTGTACGAAAATCAAGCGGCCTTACATCAACGCACTAAAAACACAACCCCTTACATTCGGCTTATGGAAAAAACCTTATTGACTTTATCCAACCGATTAGACAATTTGATTACTGCGCACGATACATACAGTTTTAAACTCAGCACACACCCGGATGTGCAAAATAACCACATAAATTGGGGAACCGCCAACCGCGCGTTGGAAAGGCAATCCAAGCAACTAGCCGAAGTGACTGAGCGGATATCTAAGATATATCGTGGCAAACGTTTGTACGATGCGCTTGGCCGCGCCCGGCAAGTTGTGCGCGATGCAAAAACCGCCCAACAAAGAGGTATCAACAAACACGGTGCCCAATAGGTCCAAAGGCCTACTGTTCAATAGGCCTTAAGACCCTGGAAGATTTTCCTTTGGTTACCTAATATATAGGGAGGAGAAATTATGCCCAAACCAAAACAAATCTTGTGTATCGCATTAAGCACGCTTTTTATTTTTGTCGGATTATCGCCAGCTTATGCTATTACTCCAAAACCTAGAAAAATCAACACAGGCAAAGCCAAAGTTCAGAAGTCAGGGGTAGAACGTAAGACCAAGTTGGGTGACGTGCGCCGCAACCGTTCCGTTGCCGGACGTAACATTACCCGTTCCGCACAAGCTGGGCGCAATGCGTCTAGGCAGGCGGCTGTTTCCACCGCAACAAGATCCACCACGCACGTGGCGCCGCAAGTCGTTCATTTTCAAACGATAGGCAACCAAACAGGGCAAGTGGCAGGGCACGCGCCAACACAAGCTCAGTTGCAAGCACAAGTGCAAGCACGCATTGAAGCCGATATGTCCAACCAAATCCGCAACTCTGCTAAAAATTCCAGAGGGAAAAATGGGGTGGTTCAACCCACGCCGGCCTCAAAAAAGGTAACACAAACTCCGGCGAAAAACACCGCGCAATCCGTAACGCCTACGCCGGCGCCAAAGGAGCCAACGCCCACACCGCAACCCGCCGCGCAACCGTCCACACCGCAACAACCGGTGGTGGCACAATCTTCCGCCCGTCCGGGCAATTTGTACGGTGGCTTTGGATTTGTTTTTGATTGGTTAAAAAAGCGCGATGCTAAAAAAGAAGCCAAAGCTTCTTTAGAAAGTGCACAATCTTATGGCGAAGCGAACCCGGAAATGTGGGAAAAAGAAGCCCAAAAAGCGTTTCAAAAAGCGCAAGAGGGGGGCTTAAAAGGGGAAGATTTAAAACCCTATCAAGAAGAATTTGAAAAAGCCAGCCAAGCCCGTGCCAAAGCGGAAGCCGAAGCGAAAGCCAAAGCGGAAGTGAAATTGGCTGATGCACAAGACGATTTGATAAATGACTTCCCTTACAGCGCAGTTGATCATGCTGAAAGCGCCCTCATCCATGCCAAAGAAGCCGGCCTCACCGGCGAAGCATTAGCTCCGTACGAGCAGACCTTGGCCAAAGCAAAAGAAGCCCATACCCAAGCACAAGCTCGCGCAAAAGCTGAGGAAGCCCTTGCAAAAGCGGAAGCGAAAGCCAAAGCCGAAGCGGAAGCTAAAGCCGAAGCTAAAGCAAAAGCCGAAGCGGAAGCTAAAGCAAAAGCAAAAGCCGAAGCGAATGCAGAACAGTATTTGGCTAATGCACAAGACTATTTGGAAAGGGATCTCACGTACTTCGCAATTGACTATGCCGAAAAAGCCCTCCGCTATGCCCAAAAAGCCGGCCTCACCGGCGAAGCATTAGCTCCGTACAAGCAGACCTTGGCCCAAGCAAAAGCGAAGGCAAAAGCCGAACCGTATTTGGCTAATGCACAAGACTATTTGAAACGGGATCTCCCGAACTTCGCAATTAACTATGCTGAAAACGCCCTTAGCTATGCCAAAGAAGCCGGCCTCACCGGCGAAGATTTAGCTCCGTACGAGCAGACCTTGGCCAAAGCAAAAGAAGCTCATGCCCAAGCACAAGCTCGCGCAAAAGCTGAAGCCGAAGCGAAAGCCAAAGCCGAAGCGGAAGCCCGCGCAAAAGCAAAAGCGAATGCAAAACAGTATTTGATTTATGCACAAGACTATTTGAAACGGGATCTCACGAACTACGCAATTGACTATGCTGAAAAAGCCCTCCGCTATGCCCAAAAAGCCGGCCTCACCGGCGAAGATTTAGCTCCGTACGAGCAGACTTTGGCCGAAGCAAAAGCGAAAAAAGCGAAAGCCGAAGCGGAAGCTAAAGCGAAAGCCGAAGCCATAGCAGAAGCTCAAGCGAAAGCCGAAGCGGAAGCTAAAGCTAAAGCCAAAGCCAAAGCCGACGCCAAAGAGGAAGCTAAAGCCAAAGCAAAACAGTATTTGGCTGATGCACAAGACTATTTGGAATGGGATCGCCCGAACTCCGCAATTAACTATGCTGAAAACGCCCTTAGCTATGCCCAAAAAGCCGGCCTCACCGGTGAAGCATTAGCTCCGTATGAGCAGGCCTTGGCCGAAGCAAAAGCGAAGTTTAAAGCCAAAGCAAAACAGTATTTGGCTGCTGCACAAGACTATTTGAGAAGGAATTTCCTGAACAAAGCAATTGATGTTTCTAAAGACGCCCTCAACTTAGCCAAAGGAGCCGGCCTCACCGGCGAAGCATTAGCTCCGTATGAGCAGGCCTTGGCGGAAGCGGAAGCTCGCGCAAAAGCAAAAGCGAAGTTGGTTGAAGCACAAAACGATTTGGAACGTGGTTTCATAACCTTCGCAATTTACAATGCTGAAAGCGCCCTCAACTTAGCCAAAGGAGCCGGCCTTACCGGCGAAGCATTAGCTCCGTATGAACAGGCCTTGGCGGAAGCAAAAAAAGTAAAAGCCCGTGCCAAAGCGGAAGCCAAAGCAAAAGCAAAAGCCGAGGCGGAAGCTAAAGCAAAAGCCGAGGCGGAAGCTAAAGCAAAAGCCGAGGCCAAAGTCAATGCACAACAGAATTTGGCTGATGCACAAAATTATTTGGAAAATAATTCCCTCAATAGCGCACTTAGCTCTTCTCAAAACGCCCTTAGCTATGCCCAAAAAGCCGGCCTCACCGGTGAAGCATTAGCTCCGTACGAGCAGACCTTGGCCAAAGCAAAAGAAGCCCATGCCCAAGCACAAGCCCGTGCAAAAGCCCTCCAGTTGGCTCAAGCCAAGGGCGCCCCGTTAAACTTAACAAACAAAGTGGAAAGAGCCGTGTTTAATACGTTGCAAGAAAGCCGCGAAACGCAGATAACTGCCATGCAAAAAATGAATAACTGGTTGCAAGCCATCCTGAGAAACAACAAAAACACTTCCCGTAGCTTCCCATTCTTGCTGGATTTTGCCCGCAGAGAGGGGGTAGTCTCATGGGAAGAATATGAACTTCTCACCGGTTGGGAAACACCCCACTCAACAATCTCCTTTTATGTCTGGAAAATCTCCTTTTATTCCTGGAACACTATTTATGATTCCATCAATAAATTGCTGACCTGGGTGCAAGAAGAAAAACAATTTTGGCACGATGCACGCATTAACTATCAAAACCCCAATCAAACGGCTTTGGTAGAAACCACCCGCACCGCTCTGAGTGAACTTTCCACTCGCTTGCAAGAGGAATTAAGACACCTAGAGGGCCTTGTAATCCGCTATCACAATCAACCTACGGAATCTTTGCTTGAAAAAATTGAATCCTTGCAAGAGCAAATCAAACAGAAAGCCGCCCAATTAGAACAGCTGACGCAAAAAGTAAATACCATCTACGGGAACGAACTTTCGGTGGAAATTTCCCAAACGCAAGAAGTGTTGCAAGAAGCCACGCGCGTTTCCCAAATACAAAACCTGCAAACCCAGCTGGAAATGGGGGAACAGTTTGCCATTCACCTTACCGAGAATGCAGGGGAAAAACCGCAAGCACGCCGTTTGAACCCCAAAAAGTTGACTGCGCAAGAGTTGAAACTCTATAACAAGGTGCAAACAGCATCCGCGCGGTTGGCCGATTGGAAAAAAGCGCACCGGGGCAAAACCCCTTCGTGGGGTTCAACCGACCCGGTAGAAAAAACCCTGTATACTCTAGTTACGAGCGTTTTGTCCGACGCCGAAAAAGCCGGTTGGGGGGATACCACCTTGGTGCAAAAATTAAGAAAACAATCCGGGTTGCGCAAGTGGTCTTCTTCGCAGCAATTGCTTGAAGAATATAAACGCTTCCGCGTTCAAAATCCGCACCGCAACCCCAATTCCAACGACCCGGCCGAAGCCAAATTGCATATGGCTATGAAAAATCAATTAAACATCCACCGGGCCGAGCTGGAAACGAACCCCCTGTTCCGGGAAATGAACCGTTTGTGGAACACGGTACCGTTGGAAGGGGAAGAATTAATTCATCTGCAAGCCGAAGTATACGCACGTGAAGCCGTCAACGACCCAGTCGTTTTAGAAGCAGAGGAAATGTGGCAGAAATTTTTGAAACGTCAACAACGCGGGCAATAAGTAAAGCCCATTAAAAGGAGAAACAACGAACTATGAACAAACTACAAAAAGCATGTACAATTGCACTAAGCGGTATGATTGTGCTTACCGGTTTGTCCCCAGCGTGGGGGCAAAGACGGCCCAAACGCATTAAAAAGGGTCACAAGATTGAAGGAACTGTAGAACGCAGAACCACATTAGGTGAATTACGTCGCACACGCCGTTTGGAAAGACGTAGCCCGATAAGAAAGAACAAATCTGTATCCACCGTGCCGCAAAACACGCACGTTACGCCTAGGGAAGTTACCCGCGTTACAACCGTGGGGAACCAAGTGCATACTCCTACCGTAACGAATAATGCACACACGGGAACTTCTCACACACCTACGCAAGCCGAGTTGCAAGCGCAAGTGCAACAACGCATTGAGACTGAAGTGGGGAATCAAATTCGTAATTCTTCTATGCCGCGTACGTCAGTAACTCCCGCGGCAAGCACACAGGGGAAAACCCCGATAGTAGTAGATGAACAGTTACCTTTATCTACCGGCTCTCCCGCTAATTTAGAGGCCACCATGGCTAAGTGGGAACAAAAAATTAAAGCCAGTAATCAAGCTCAATCTTCTTTGGAAGCTGCCCAAGCCGCTTTGGGAAAAAACGACTTAATGCAAGCGTATAAATCCGCGCAAGATGCAGTTGCAAACGCCCAAGAAGCGGGGGAAATAGCTGGGGAGTTATCTACCTATCAAGCGGTATTGGATCAAGTCAAAAAGCGCTTAACTCAACAAATATCCGATGCTCGCGAACTAGTCAATTCTACTCCGGCCGCCGTAGTGGACTATGCCGAAAAAGCTCTTAAGCAAGCCAATGAGTTAGGGCTCACCGGCACGGAAATTACCGGTTTGCAAAATCTGCTCAAACAAGCCCGTGAAATGCAAGAATTGCTAATTGAATCATCCAAATTAACTTTACAAGAGTTAGATTGGGATATTGTTGACGGAAAATTTGATCAAGCCATAGAAGCCGCCAACGATGCAATTATAGATCTGCGCAGAGCCGGCGTAAATGGCAAAGAACTTGCCCCATTTGCAAACAAAGTCAGACAAATCAGGGGAGACGCCACCGCAAAAGCCATGGCCGATACCAATTTGCATATGGCTCAAACGGAACTGATGGCCACCGGAGAGGATTTTGACCCCGTTGCCGCAATGGAATATGCGCAAGATGCTTACGAAGCCGCACAGGAAGCTGGCTTGATAGGTAAAGCCCTGGCCCCGTACGAGGAAGTCCTCAAACAAGCCAAAAGCCGCACCAACGCTAAAGTATTGGCCGAAGGGTACTTACAATATGTCACCGAAGAATTATCCCTTAACCCGGACATTTTTGATTATGAATACGCACTAGAACAGGCCATCAAAGCCCTTGACTATGCTGAAGAAGCCGGGCTCACCGGTGAAGCACTTGCCCCATACCATGACGCTCTCGTGCAAGTGGAAGATGTGGCCAAAGGGAAAGCCGAAAAGTATTTAAAAATGTCTCAATGGGCAGCGCAATCCGGCAACGTAAGCGGTGCTATTAGCTCAGCTGAAAAAGCTATGAAGTACGCCCAAGACGCCGGATTATTTGCCGAAGAGTTAGCCCCG
>JAGCWX010000030.1 GCA_017961585.1 Elusimicrobiaceae bacterium
GCAATCGATTGTGCAGCGGTTCCCTCATGCGTTGGCGTGCGATATGGAATCGGCATCATTTGCGCAGGTATGTTATATGTATCAGGTGCCGTTTTTGAGTTTCCGTATAATTAGCGACGTGGTTGGTAAAGAAACCAATAACGCGCAACAGTACGAAAATTTTTGGGAGAACGTAGCCCATGCCGCCTTTGAAAACACGTGGACGTTTGTGATGGCGGTATTGTCCGGGAAATAGGACGAATGAAATCGCTTACTTAACATGAAAGAGCCCCGCAAACGCGGGGTTTTCTATTTCCCCATCAAATCCCCAAAATCCCGGTAGATTTGGTGAACAAATTTATACAATGTAGACGATGGATTACATATATCATTATCAATCGTTTTTGGGCGGTATTACCATGGCAAGCGATGGGACCCATTTAATCGGCCTGTGGTTTGATGGGCAAAAATACTTTGCTGACTCTTTGCGGGGGCCTATACAGGAAAAATCTTTGCCTGTTTTTAAGGATACTTGTCGTTGGCTGGATACTTATTTTAGCGGTAAAGATCCGGGTTTTACACCACCCCTCGCCATGCGCACCACTCCATTTCGTAAACAAGTATGGGAAATTATGCTGCAAATCCCCTATGGACGCACGTTGACCTACGGAGAAATTGCAGATAAGATTGCCAAAAAAAGGGGAATTAAGAAGATGTCCGCGCAAGCCGTTGGCGGAGCGGTGGGGCATAATTCTATTTCGCTCATTATTCCCTGTCACCGCGTTATAGGTTCCGATGGTAATTTAACAGGATATGCAGGGGGTATAAAAACAAAAATTAAATTACTTAACCTTGAAGGCATTCAGCTAAAAGAGTCAAGTCCAACGTCTCGTTGATACCACGATGAGCCATTCCTTATTCAATCCCATATTTCTTATACAAAAACTACTTTTGTTCATTTTTTCCTCTCGGGAAATTTATCTTAATATTTTTTAATGGGGATAGGGATTCGCCCTTTTTCCATTAAATTCCCAAAATCCTGCCCAATTTGACGGCAAAAATCCGAACGCTAGCAGCAGAGAGGTGTTCAGAAGGTAGTTGATTATCTAAGTGTGCCCGTTTTTAATGTGATAAAATAACAATAGGGAGAAAATATGAAAAAACTATTCGGGTTACTGGTACTATTTACTATAACAACCGTACTTTATGGGTTGGATGTTTCTTCTTTATCCTTGGCTGATTGTGAGCGGGATGCGCTTAAATCTTCCGCCCAACTGCAAGGTTTAGAAGCACAAGTCCGTTCTTCGCAAGCACAGGAAAAAAGCGTGTCGTCGTCCCTTTATCCGTCTTTGTCATTAGATGCAAAGGGAGTTTGGGTATCGGAAGTTCCCACGCTCAAGTTCGGTGGGCAAGAGTTAAAATTTGGCGATACTTGGGGGTATTCTGTCGGGCCGACTGCCAGTTGGGTACTATTTGAGAACGGGGCACGCAGTGCTCTTAAAAAAAGTGCTTCTAAAGCGGCCAGTGCGCAAGAAC
>JAGCWX010000005.1 GCA_017961585.1 Elusimicrobiaceae bacterium
GGCTTGTGTTGGCGCGTGCCCTGCCACTTGCCCTGTTTTGCTGCCTATCGTTTGAAAATGAGTTACCTGCGGTGCCACGCGTGCGGTGGTGTGGGTTGCCGCGGAAACAGCCGCCTGCCTGGACGCATTACGCCCGGCTTGCACGGCGCGGCTTGCCGTGTTGCCGGCCACGCGACGGGTGCGGCGCACTTCCCCCAATGTGGTCTTACGTTCAACCCCTGCTTTTTGCTGAACTTTGGCTTTACCTGCGTTGATTTTTTTGGGCTTTGGGGTAACAGCAAAGGCCGGCATCAATCCGGAAAAAATCAATACACTGCTTAGTACAACACACAAACTTTGTTTTAGTTTACACATAATTTTCCTTCTCACTGATATAAGACGATATTCCCACTTTGCAATCTTCTTAGTGCCATGCGGGCATCATCCGACAAATACTGCCCAAAAGCGTTCAAGTAATTTTTAGAAACTAGCCGTGTCCATTGCAACTGATTAGAAGCATTAACATCGGCCAATTTACTTACATCAATATCTCTAGTAAGGTTAATAGACATAGGCACTTTGGCATTAAAATCAACCGGGCGTTCATAGTGTGCATGTAAGAGGCCACGTTCGAATTTATCTCCATTCATGGCAAAGTTATTCCCGTTTTTGCGTATACCAAACTCGTGCAAGCCCATTCTGATGTTATATCCGGTCTGCGGGCGCAAATCCGAAACACTTCTTATTTTACCGGGGATCTTAATCTCATACTCCACGTAGAACTTGGCTGGGTCGGGGTATGCCCCCTCCGGTAAATTGCCATCATAGCGGAGTCTAACAAATGCACTAATGTCCGATATTTGCTCAATTTGCAACGTCATGTCCAGCTCGCTCATGCGCTGCACCAAGGCCGGGTCGCTCTCCCAGTTATATCCCGTCCATTCGTTCAAGCTTTCTATGATGCTTTCGTTTTGAATATAATGACCATCTTGCCATCCAGGGTGTGTCCGTTTCTTTTGGTCCAACAAGTATTTGAGTTGGCTTTGTAACGTTTGCGGAAAATCCGTTGCAAACAACTGCTCTTCCGTCCACTCTAAAGCTTGCGGGATTTCTTCCACGCCGTATGTTTCTTCCAACTCTACCAAGGTTTGGTATTCTTCGGGGGCAAGGGTACTCCACACCTGTTCGGCTTGGTGCAGTTCCTCCCTCAAGGTTTGTTCCGGGCTGCTTTGCACAGTTTCCTCCGGCAAATTTTGCGTTTTCTTACCGGGCAATTCCCCGTGTTCTTTAGCCCACTGTTCCGCATGTTTAAGGGTGCGGCCGCGCACGCCGTACTCTTTTTGCAGCTTGACTATGGCATTAAATTCTTCGGAGTCATATTCCCAGCTTTGCAACGCATTGCATAATTTATGTCCCAACTTTTTTTCTTCAAGTAACGCGATTGCTTTTTCGTCCCCTTGGGCGGCTTGGGCACGTAGTTCCTCAATGGTAAATCTATGGCCGTTTTTCTCAATACCCTGCCTTGGCATTCTGCCGTGCTCTTTGGCCCACGTTGTGATTTCATCCACAATCTGCCAATGGGTTTTCTCATACTTCTTTTGTAAATCCACAATGGCCTTGTACTCAGGGGATGCTTTGTCCCAGCTTTGCAATGCATTACCTAATTTCTTTCCCAACTCTAATTCTTCGGCTAAGGCAGCAGCTTTGGCATCCCCTTGGGCGGCTTTGGCACGCAGTTCCTCCAAGGTAACCAAGCGGTTGTTTATCCGAATGCCCTTCCTTGGCATTTCTCCGTGCTCTTCTGCCCACTTAGTGAGTTCTGCCACCGTTTCACTGGGAGTATTGAGTCTTCCATACCTTTCTTTTAACTCCACCCCTATCTGATAAACCGGGGAATCCGACCCCAATTTATTCAATAGATTGTTCAACCTCTTTCCC
>JAGCWX010000031.1 GCA_017961585.1 Elusimicrobiaceae bacterium
TCCTTTTTTCCTACAAGTTTAATTACGAAAGCGGTTAGCTTTCTAATATAGTCTAACATATTTTTAGAAAATTTCAAGCACTTTTTAAAAATTTTTTATTTTTGCGCGCACGTTGTAAAACATAAGGCGTCATTCCCGAAGGTCGTAATCGGGAATCCCCACCGCTTAAAAAACATAAGGTGTAGATCCCCGATAGAAACACTCGGGGATGACCTAGTGGGCGCACTTCCACGCACACCGTGGGCCGTCCCGGACGAAACAACAAGCGTTGAAGATCCCAAATCAAGTTTGGGATGACATCTTTGTTTAATAAAATAAGGCCGTCATTCCCGAAGGTCGTAATCGGGAATCTCCACCGCTTAAAAAACATAAGGTGTAGATCCCCGATAGAAACACTCGGGGATGACCTAGTGGGCGCACTTCCACGCACACCGTGGGCCGTCCTTTGCCAAAAACAGCTACTCAATAAATGGTATAATAAGGTATATGATAGATAGAGTAAAACGCTTAGAAACCCTTTTTTTAGAGGAAATCAACACCCTCATTACCAAGCTGACCGCTAACGGCAACTTGGGCGGCATTGTTACCATTACCGCCGTACACGTAGCCAAAGACTTGGCCACCGCCAAGGTATATTATTCCGTGTTTGGTTCCCCGCAGGACCGCCAAAAAACACAGGAGGCATTTTCTTTGCTGCGCAAAGAGATTGGGGCCCAACTGCGCGGACGCTTGCACTTAAAGCGCATTCCTTCCTTTACCTTTGAGTACGACGACACGCCCGAAAAAGCCGCGCGGGTGGAATCCATTTTCCAAATTATTGATAAGGAAAAACACGATGGAAAATAAAGCCGAAAGTTTACAACAAATTTGGAACGCTATCCACCAAGGGAAACGCTTTTTTATCGCCGGGCACCTAAACCCGGACGGGGATTCCTTGGGTTGCACGCTGGCGGTAACTTCCCTTTTGGAACGTATGGGCAAAACCGTGTACGCCTATGCCGCGCCCGCTATCGGGCAGGATTTGCAATTTTTGCCCGGCCTGGCCAAAGTGCACGTGGGCAAATTGCCCGCCAAGGCCAATTTTGACACGGTGATTTTGCTGGAATGTTCGGACCGCAACCGCGGCGGCGATTTGGAATTTATTTTGCAAAACGCCCGCACCTTGGTAAATATAGACCACCATTTGGTCAGCGACGCTTACGGCAACGTCAATCACATTGATTCGCGCGCGTCCAGCACGGCGGAAATTATTTTTCAATTTTTTGAACAATCCGGCGGGGAATTTTTACCCACCCCCGAAGAGGCCACCTGCCTCTACACCGGCGTGGTAACCGACACGGGGCGCTTTGTCCATTCCAACACCACGGCCGAGGCCCTGCGCGTAGCATCCGCCTTGGTAGCCCTGGGGGCCGACGTTGCCACCATCAACCAAGTGATCTACTTCACCAAACCTTATATTGACTTAAAATTGCAAGGCCGCGCCTTGGAAAAAATGCAACTTCGTTTTGACAATAAATACAGTGAAATTATTCTCACCCATCGGGATTTTGAATCCTTCGGCGCAACGCCCGCGCAAACGCAGGGCATTGTCAGCCAACCCACCATGATCCCGGGGGTGGAAGTTTCGGCGTTAATCAAAGAAGAATCCGATAAAGTTTCCGTCAATTTACGTTCCCGCGGCGCGGTGGACGTTAGCCGCATTGCGCAAAGCTTCGGCGGCGGCGGGCATGCGCGGGCGGCCGGTTTTAAAGTAACCGGCAAAACCGTCACGCAAGTGGCCGAAGAATTGGCGGATATGGTATTACATGTCGTTAAAGAACTTGCCTAAACCGCAAAAAAGCGGGCTCCTACTCATTGATAAACCGGCTGATTTTTCTTCGCACGATATCATTGCCATTGCGCGGCGGATTTTGCACACCAAAACCATTGGGCACAGCGGCACGCTGGACCCTATGGCCACGGGGCTGCTCATTTTGCTCGTCGGGCGCGAGGCCACCAAACGCCAACCCGAATTTTTAAAATTATCCAAAACTTACCAGGCCGTTTTAAAATTGGGCACCCAAACCGACACGTGGGATAAATACGGCGAAGTCGTCGGCCAGCAACCCGTGCCGCCCATCAGTGCGCAGGCACTTTCGCAAGCGGTGGCCCGTTTATCCGGCAGTGTTTCGCAAATCATCCCCCCCTTTAGTGCTAAAAAAATCAAGGGCGAAAAAATGTACGACCTCGCCCGCAAAGGTGTGGAAATGCCGGCACGTTTTACGCAAGTAAACGTGGCGTGGGCGGATGTGGTGCAAACTGCGCCTGACGAAATTTCCTTTACCTTAACCGGTTCCTGCGGCACGTACGTGCGCGCGCTGGGGCACATGCTGGCCCGTGAGTTGGGCACCGTGGGGCACTTAACTCAGTTGCGCCGCACGGCTATCGGCCCCTACCACGTGGCGCACGCCTTTGACGGCAATTTGCTCAAAGGATGCACCCAGGACACCCTTTATCAGCAGGTGCAACCCGTATGAAAAATTTTATCACCATTGGCACGTTTGACGGTTTACACCTGGGGCATCAGCACTTGTTTAACTTGCTGGAAGGCCGTGCGGCGCAGCATCAACAAAAACCGCTGGCGTTGTATTTCCCGTTGCCGCCCAAAACGTTGCAATCCACCCACCCGGAAATGACCGTGCTTACGCTGCCCGACGAAAAGAAAGCCCTTTTAAAGCAGCTGGGCGTGCCCGCACAAACGCTGGATTTCACGCGTCTGCGCTCGCTATCGCCGCAGCAATTTTTCAACCGCTTGTTGCATCATTACGATTGCGGCGGCGTGCTGGTGGGGGCGGATTTTGCTTTTGGCAAAAACCGCACGGGCTCGGCCGTGTTTTTGCGCGAAGTATGTGCCGATAAAAATATTCCCTTTGAAGTGGCTCCGTTTTACACGCAAGGGCACGAAAAAATTTCCTCTTCCCTCATCCGCAAACTTTTAGCGCAAGGGGATATCCCGCGTGCCAACGCGCTTTTGGGGCGGCCGTACGAACTCACGGGCCGCGTGATTGTAGGGCACAAGCTCGGGCGCCGCTTGGGCTATCCTACCGCCAATTTGGACACCGGAATCTACAAAATTTTGCCGCTGGGCGTATTTGCGGTTAAAGTGCGCGTGGGCACGCGGATTTACGACGGGTTTTGCAACATTGGTTTCCGCCCAACGGTCAACACGCTTAACACTATTTTGCCGCTGGTGGAAGTGCACATTTTCAATTTCAAACAAAGCATTTACGGGCGTAAAATTACCGTGTGGTTTTATGAAAAACTACGCAACGAAACAAAATTTGACGGTTTAGAAGCCCTCAAAACACAGCTGGCGGCCGACAAGCAAACCGCACAGGACATTTTAAAAAGTTGTTCTCTATAAATAAAAAGGGCGGTGCCAAAAGCACCGCCCGTATTTTCAAAACACGTGTTTATTCTTCTTCGGATTGGTAGTAATCGCGCACGAATAAAATAATGTAGGTCAGCCACGAGCCGCCCAAACAAATAATAAAGCAGTACGAGAACCACCACATTTTTTGGGCCGGGTCATAATTGCGCACCAAGGCATCAAATAACAACAACCCCAACACGTACATCAAATACACCCACACCCCCAGCGTAAGTACGCGCAAGGCCAAATCCAACGTAGCTTTGAGGGCCCCTTTTTCTGCATACGGTTCTTTCAAATAGGTCATTAGTTTTTGCATAATTTCTCCTAGTTCGTAGCCGGGACGTATTCCTGCGCCCGTTGTACATCGGTGGACGGAGCCAACGCATAATCTTCCGAGTGTTCCACCGGGGTATCATACGTATACGTTTGGGCCATGCTTTCCACTTCCACTGCGGTGGGTTCATCTACCAGCACGGTCTCTTGTTTGGTGACCACAACCGCTTTGGGTTTGGTGACCCAACGGCGCGACGGTTTGCTCAGCCGGGATTTTGTGCCCGACGTAGTTTCCGTAGGATAAGTGCGCAATTGCGCTTTTAATTGCAAGGCCTCTTGCAACGCCGCTTGACGGTTGACCGGGGCATATTCATCTATCATTTGATGTTCTTGCGGCACAAGCCCATTGCCTTGCGGAGCGCGCCCGCTGGCTAACTGCGGGTAACGGCTGGTTCCCACAAAGCTGCGCGTAACGGCTACTTTTTCTTCGTTATAATATCCGTCACGGGCGCTGGCGGTTACCGGGGCCGCTTCGCCCTCGGGGCTACGCGGCGTAACGCCCGAGAACACCAACCCATTGGTGGTATCCTGCGTGCGGACAGTTTCCGGGGTCAAGCAATACGCAATGCGCTGCAACGTGGTGGCCTTTTGGTGGGCATCCACGCGGGTTTCGCAGGTGGACGCAAACGCCCCCCCTGCTAACAAACAACAAGCTAATAAAAGGAGTGTGTGTTTCATAACTCTACTTTTATGATAGTACATTTTAAGCTCTTTTGCACACAATTTTACCAGGTTGGAAGCTTTGTAAGGCACTGGGACTTTGCGACACGTGCACACGTTACACACTTCCACCGGTACTCATCTTGATTGTTAGAACATCTTTTTTGCACAGCAACTGCATAAGTACTCCCTTCTGTAGTACAGGTATCCTTTACGGAAGATAACGTGCCTTTTATCTGCTTTCCTCCGCATTCCCAGTCCAAGTGATAGAGACTGGCGGGTCTCCAGGTGCTATCGACGCATGATGGCATATCTTCATCCTTGAGATCAGCTGGGGCTCCCCAATCAGCTGCCACTTTAGGATCCTGATCTGCACTCTGGGCACCAATAGACAGGTTACTGTAACAAAGGACTGTTTCTTCGTCTTTTTCTTCGTTGGAGGAAGTAGAATGCAAACTGTTTTCACAAAGTTCCCATTCCCCTTTTCTATTACAACATTGCTCAATTAGTTTTTCACCTGTCTGGAGGGATGGTCCTTCATTGGCATCACGGATGTTTGTCCCTACTACTACCGTTTCGCCCGGGCCCAGAAATCTTGTACTACCAGGCGAGCATTTCGTTGTTGGCTCCGGGGTTGGGGTTGGCTCCGGGGTTGGGGTTGGACTTGTTCTCGCCACTACCACTTCACAATCTTCATTGCGGGCCAGGTTCGTCAATTCGGAACATTTGGGATAGTCTTTATCCAATTTATCACATCCTGCGCCGGTGCAGCAAATACGTCCATCTGCATATGACGGGATTTGTAATTCATAATCCCCATTAAGCGACGTGGCGGCTATCCCGTTGCCCGCCAATTCGCTATTGGTTAGCGTATAGCTAAAATTGGTACCCGTATTTTTAGGTAAAGAGGCCAATTTAGCTTTATCGGTCAAATACGGTTTGTCCAGCATACAGCGCGCTTCCTGCTCGGTGCGCACGGCGGCCATCATTTCTTCCGCCTCACTCGTCTTGCGGGTTTCCAACATTTTGGTAAACTTGGGCAGTACAATAGCGGCTAGTACCCCTATAATTACTACGGCTACCAATAATTCAGTCAAGGTGAATGCTTTCTTTTTCATAATTACTCCTTATATATAGTGCAACAACTTTATTCTAATAAACATACAACCACAAGTCAAGCGCAGCCACCCTCTGCAACGACGGCAAGGTGGCCGCCCCCGGCTGAAGTTTAGTATAATAAAGGTAGATATCCGCGCCCGCCACTCGGCAACGGTATAATTGGAGAGGTGTGTGAGTGGTTGAAACAGCAGGTCTCGAAAACCTGTAAACCGCAAGGTTTCGAGGGTTCAAATCCCTCCCTCTCCGTTGAATTTTAAGGGCTCCCACAAGGGGGCCCTTAAAATTTAATGGATGGAGCCACGCAAACTGCTTTGCGTGGCGTAGGGATTTGAAAGCCGCAGCTACGCACACCGCCGTTGACCGTCCCTAACAAAACAACAAGCGTTGAAGATCCCAAATCAAGTTTGGGATGACATCTTTGTTTTAATAAAATAAGGCCGTCATGCGGAACTTGACTGCGCATCTTCCACACATGCTGTTGTCAAACAGGTCGTCATGCTGAACTCGACTGCGCATCTTCCACACCCGCCGCTATCCAATTAAGTCGTCATTCCCGAAGGTCGTAATCGGGAATCCCCACCGCTGTGCCGTTATCAAACAAGGTGGAGATCCCCGATAGAAACACTCGGGGATGACCCAACGGGTGGGCCTTCCACACACGCCGTTTGTGCGCAAAAAAATCCCGCCAAGCTAATGCCGGGCGGGATTTTTTACTTCAACTAAATTATTTCTTTTTTGCTACTTTTTTGGCCGGCTTTTTTGCTACTTTTTTGGCCGGTTTTTTTGCGGCAGCTTTTTTAACAGCTACTTTTTTGCAGGCTTTTTTAGCGCAGGCTTTTTTGGCACAGGCTTTTTTAGCCGGTTTTTTTGCTACTTTTTTGGTGGCTTTTTTAGCGGCCACTTTTTTCACGGTTTTTTTCACAGCCATTTTTAATCTCCTAAGACAATTAGTTTTAACCTCATAAAAATAATAGCACAAATATTTTAAAAATGCAATACTTTTTCCGTCTGAAGTTTTTCTTTGCCAAAAAATTGCGCTGAAAATTGTTTGCGTTTTATAATTTGTTTTTGCATTTTCTCCGTCGGGAAAATAATTTTCTACAACTTTTTTCCATACTTTGTGCCCGCCAAAAAAATTTTAAAAAATTTTTTAAAAATTTGCTTGACAAAATTTATTTTTTCCACATCGCCAATAATTTTTCTGCTGTTTTTACTTTGGAAATTTGCATCCGTTTTAGTTTCGTTGCGCGCACAAATTGTTGCACAAAGCGGTCCAGCGCAGAAACATTTTTGCCTTTTAATTCTATTTCAATTTCTTTCATTTTAAGCTGCCGCCCACACACGCGCAAGGTTACATCGTCCAGGGCCATTTCTAGTTTTTCTCCGTCGTAATTAAACCCATAAACCGTGCGTTTGTTTGCAATCGCAAATTGTACTTGCAGCGCGCGCACGTTCAGTTGTTTCCACTGTTTTTTTTGTTCCAAAAATTGCAGCGCTTGTTTTAAATTAGTAACGCGCGGCAGGGGCAATGTTTCTTCTTGCCGCACGGCTTTGCCTTGTTTGATTTGCGTGCGTGTTTTAAAAGTGGTTTCCCATTTTCCGTCGGTATTTCGCACACGCAATGCAATTTTTTGCGCGGCTAAATCGCGGTTGGCGTGATCTAAGTACGTGTCTTTAATTTGCAACAACTGTGGTTTTGCGTTGAGGTTTAACGTCTGCAAAAAACGCCGCGCACGCATAAACGCGCCGGGCGTGTTGGCATCTAACTTGTATTCCGTTTCAAAGTTTTTCATATAATTTAGTGTAGCAAAAAAGTATAATAAAGGTAGGAGATTCCTATGGAAAAATTAAAACAACCTACCTCTTTAAATTGCTTTGCGTGTGGCAAAAATAATCCGTTCGGGCTCAAGCTGAAATGGTTCAACAATTATGAACAAAAACAAGTAGAGACCGAATTTGAATTGAGCGACAATTATTGTTCCTACCCGGGCACTGTGCACGGCGGCATTGTGGCTACTATTTTGGATGAAACTTCCGGCCGCGCTATTTTGCTTAATAACGATTTTGCGCGCTTGATGGTGACGCTTAAAATGGAAGTAGTGTACAAACAAAACACACCCACCAACACCAAGTTAAAAGCCATCGGCCGCGTACTGCGCGACGGGGGCTCCCGCGCGCAAGTGGAAGGGGAAATCGTCCTGCCCGACGGAACCGTGTGTGCTTCTTGCAAAAGTATTTTGTTCAAAATTCCGCAAGCGGTGCAAGCGCGTTTTGGCTCGGAAGCGGACGAATGGAACCGCACCACGCCCCAAGTACCGCAAGGATGCAACTGCGGGCCGGAAGGCCATGTCTGCGGCGAAAAGGCAAAATAAATTGAATCCGTCTCTTTATTTTGATATAATAAGGTATAGAATTTAAGTAGTTTTTGGATCGGTAGCTTAGTTGGTAGAGCGCCTGCTTTACACGCAGGAGGTCAGGGGTTCGAGTCCCTTCCGGTCCATTTTTTTATTTGTAAAACGCTTTATTTCTTTGTTGCTCACTTGCTCGAATACCTCCGCGCTTCCGCGCGCGTTCCGCCAGTATACTTCGCAAGTTCGCGCCTCGAACTGAAGCGTTTTTCTTTTAAAAAAATCCCGCGTTGCAAGAACTCCTTTCCGGTCCATTTTTTATTTGTAAAACGCTTTGTTTACCAATCGCTGTCTTTACCCATGGAATTGGTGGGAAGCGCGGCTCCAAAAGTAAACGCGCGAGGCATTTCGTGAGAAGATAATTGACCCGTCAGATAGCTACGCAGTTGTGGCAAAATTTGCTCTGTATATTGCGCGTTAAGTACAACAAAGGCCTTTAAGCGTTTGCCTTCTTCCGGACGCATCAAACGTATTTTGCAAGTTTTAACTGCCGGATGTTGCTGTAATATTTTTTCCACTCGGTCTAACGAAACATTCACCCCGGCCACCTGCACCACACGGTCCATCCGTTTGAGCGGAAAAATCCCACGGGGCGCAACAAATTTCACTTGATCCGGGAAGGGCACCCACCCTTCAATGCCTTTGCGGCGTATCTGTGTATGATCGGCGGAAATTTCCCAAAAATCGTTAATTTGAAAGGGTTCGCTTTCATCCTCGCGCACGCCAATCCCCCCTGTATCCGTGGCCCCGTACAATTCTACCACGTGTTCTGCGCCGGCTTGTTGAAGCCGGACAAATAATCCTTGGGGGCAGGGCGCGGTAGACGTAACCGCCGTTACGCCCGGCGGGAACCTATTCCCCGCTTGCAAAAAATATTCCCAAAACAGTGGGAAACCCGCCAGCACATCCCCAGATTGCAAAATAGATTCCCACGGTTGCACCGGCAGTGCCGCAAGCGCACAGGTGGGCGTTTTGTACACAAACGGGAATAATACGGCAAACGAAATCCCATACAAGTGTTGGCGCGGGGTTAGCGTAATGAGCCGTTTAGCATTTTTAAAATGACGTCCTACACTTTTCCCTTCAATTTCCAACATTTCTTGCGTATATAGAATTTGTTTAGGGTTGCCCGTGCTCCCCGAAGTGGACAAATACACAAATTTATTTTTTTGATAGGCCTGATGGGCTTGAGAAATCAGTTGCGATAAAGCAGAAAACGGTTCCGGCTTAAACCCAAAAAATAGCCCCACTTGCTTTGTGGCCTGTTGAAGCACTTCCGCCGGGATTTTTTGTATATCCAGTTTTTCCGACGTATCAAAAAACGCAAAGGTATCGTGCCGCTGTTTGACGAGTTCGGTAGAAATAATATCGTGGACAATCCATTCCACCTGCTCACGCGCAAACATACGGCTTCCCCGCTATTTTTAAAATGGTTCCGGCAAATTGTTCGCGCAAGCTAAAATCTTTTTTCTGCTCTAAATGGTTGGCCAGTAGCAACACGCTATGCGCGCACGAATGAACAGGCAAAAGCGGTTGCGTTTGCGTGCGTACATCAACGGTGGTAGAAAGCTCAATAGAATCCAACACAAATTGCGTGGCCGCGGTGGGTTTTTTGCTTACCACCCATGCGCCCGCCAACCGCGTAGCCGGTAAATGCGGCTGATAGACAAATGGATCAAACACATGTGGATCCTTTTGTAACACTTCTACTAAAAGCGGATTTACATCTTCCGTTACAGCCACAAGTACCTGTTCGCACATATCTTTAGCTAGAAATTGCTGAGCCGTTAACAAGGCCGCCCCGAACGAAGCATCCAGTTGCCCGGTTACTACGCAAGGCCCGTGGATACCTAAAAACATAGAAAGGAAAAGTGCCGTTGAATTATGCACCGAACTGGCAAATGCCGTCGGGGAAGATAATTCGTCGCCATCTTCCACAATACTTTGCATAAACTTGAGCGTACTTTCCAAGGCACCCGCACCCATGGCCAAACTAATTCCCAACTTAGCATGTGAAGTATCTTTTAATTGGGCTTGCTCCAACGCGCGGAATGCACACAACAATACATTTTTTGAAATTTGTTCTGCGCGGCGTAATTTGCGCACTTCCACAAAAGGGGCAAAATCTTCCGGGGCCGCGTCGCCCGTTAAGCAAGCAAATCCGTTGATAAAAAGTTTAGGCAGCATCACAAGCCCCCAGGACAATAGCGGCATTACAACCGCCAAAAGCAAGTGAATCAGAAACGGCAAAACGTTTTGAAATAGTAGTTTGCTTTTGGGTGGGCACCAATTGCAATTGCTCATCGGGCGTAGAGAACCCAACTGTTGCCGGCAGTATGCGTTTGTTGAGTGCTTGCAGGGTGAGCACGGCCTCTATCGCGCCGGCGGCTCCCAGCGTGTGCCCGGTAACACTTTTGGAACCCCACACCGGCACCTGAGGCAACACAGCGCGAAAAGCAATTGCTTCCGCGCTATCGTTGGCTTGGCTGGCGGTACCGTGTGCGTTAATAAAAGCAATATCGTTAGCGTTTTTGCCCGCATCTTGCAACGCAAAAGAAAGCGCTTTTTGCAAGCCCGTTCCCTTCGGGTCCGGCGCGGTGGGGTGGAACCCGTCGCAACAATTTCCATACCCTAATACATAGCCCTGGCAAGGCAGCTGAAATTTTTGGGCGGTTTGTTCATTCACTAAAAGCAAGGCCGCGGCACCTTCCCCGATATTAATACCACTGCGCGTTTTACAAAACGGACGGCAACGTTGTGGGGTAGATACAAGTAGGCGGATAAATCCGTCGTAAGGGCTTTCCGTAAGCTCATCGGTACCGCCGCACAACACCACGTCGCACAAATCTGTTTCAATCCAATTTTTGGCTAGGCCAATCGCATCCGTTCCGCTGGCACACGCGGTAGCAATCGTTTGGAAGGGGCCGGTAAAGCCGAAGTAGTTACTCACCCACTGGGCTAAAGGCGTAGCCAGGTAATTTTTAAGCCCTGCTATATCCTGGGACGTTAGCGAATTTTGCCGCCACTGTTTGTATATTTGAAAACAATGAAAAGAAGAATGTACCGAGGAGCCGACAATCACCCCCACACGGCTTGGGGTAAGCTGACTGGGCAAAATCCCCGCCTGTGCAAAGGCCTCTTGGGCCGCGCGGATAAAAAAGAATTGGCTGAAAGTTTGATCGGCAGGTTTATTTTGATACGTGGTGGGATTTACCAAAAATACGGGGTATTTAGTTGTATAGGTACTTGTAATGCGGTCCGCAGGTAATTCAAAGAGAGCATTTCCGCTTAATGCCCCTTCAAATGTTTCGGCTGCCGTATTGCCACACGCACATACGCAGCCCATCCCTGCGATTGATACTTGTTTTAAAGACATTATTTCTTGCGATTTTTTTCAATATAATCCGCCAGAGTGCCCATCGTTTTGAACACTTCGCGGCCTTGCTGCATATTCTCAATTAAGATGCCGTACTTTTTTTGTAGCAGCATAATAAGTTCCACAGCATCCAAACTATCCAGGCATAGCCCGCTGTCGCCGAAAATGGCATCTTCGGCACCAAAGCCGGAAACATCATTCCCGCCCAAGTCAATATTTTCGGCAATGAGCGTTTTAATTTCATCTATTGTTTGTTGTTGCATAATCATTCCACCCATCAAAATAATTAAAGAACTGATACGGATATTTTATACAAAATTGTGTTAAGTAGTCTATAAATTGTTGAGCATAGGGCTGATAATGTTGTTTCTGCGGGCCTTGGTCTTGCACCGCAAACGGTTGAAATACCCAGCCGGAAAGGCGGCCCTTTCCTTCCCATGGGAAGAAAGCAATCACGATAGGGGCTCCCGTTGCGGCGGCCAAACGGTAAAAACTATACGGCACGTGTATTTTGCCTCCCAAAAAATCTACCTCTACAGCATTTTGCGGATTGCCAAACACGCGGTCCGCCATCGCACATACAATTTCCCCCCGCTTCAGGGCGGCCATCATTTCCGGCACGCCACCCAGCGGCCCGGCGGGGTTAATAAACGTAAAAGGGGCCTTTTCCCCACGATGCTGCGCGACAGTCTTATCGTTATCTTTGGGGTTGCGGTAATACAAAATATGCATGGGCCTATTTAAAAATTGCAAGCAGTTCACCGCACTTTGCCAACACCCTACATGCGCCGTCAGCAACAATATTCCTTTGTTTTGTTTGACGAGTTCCTCGCACATTTGGCGTGTTTGGGAATCGGAATCAAATTGCGTGTTTCCCAAAATCCCCAACGCGGCCCGGTCCACCAGCGTGCGCCCAAAGGTAAGATTAAGCCGAAACGTATGTTTAAAAAAATCCCATTTTGTCGTCGGCGCAAAACGGCGTGTGATGTACGCGCGCGATTTATCCCGCACCGATTTATGCAAGCAATATACCAACACTAACGGATACAAAAACCAATAGGCCAGCGTGCGGCCGCCCAGCGAAATCAAGACGTACACAAAACGATGTTTAAAACGAGAGGCCATACTTCGGCCCGTTTTTTCTTCATGCGTGTTCATGCAAACTCCTACGAAACGCCCACCCCAACGCAGCTACTATCCCAAAAGTGATGACGGCTAAACACGGGGCTACTAGTAAGGACCCCAAAATCCACTCCCACACGCGTTGCAATGCTTGTTTCCCCAGGGTGGTCAGCGTGAATTCTGTCAGCCAATGCCCGTGACGTACAAAATACCCCACTTCAATACATAAAGCCGGGATAAACGGGCCAATACATAGCTTTTCAAACCCCACACACAACAGCCGATTTAAATTCCACCAACCGGCGCCCCAAAACAGCCACACTTGCCGAATGCCCACAAACGCAATGGAACCGCAAAAAATCCCCCACGCCGCCGAAAGTGCGTTACGCAGCACACTGCCGGGGGTAGCTAAATTATCCTTAAGTATTTGCCAATAACTTTTTTTAACCAGGGCACCTGCTACTTCTTCATATTGGCGGTGCGCAATCGGCAGCATGGAACGCATCGTTAAATAAGTATTCAGTACCGTCAAGCGCAAATTATCTTTCCATTGGCTAAAATGGGAAACCCGCTCGCCCGTGTAGGAAACACTCACCGGCACTTCTTCCACTTTAAACCCTGCCCACAAAGCGCGCACCACCACTTCTACCTCAAAGGCATAGCGTTTGCTCCATACCTGCAACGTGTTTAGCAAATCAATGGGATAGCACCGGTAGCCGCTTTGAATATCGTGCACGGCTTTCCCGGTTTGCACGTGTACCCAAAAATTACCGAATTTACGCCCAAAGCGCGAACCAAATGGAACCGTCTCATCAAATTTACGCACCCCTAAAATGAGTGCTTGCGGATTTTGCGTAGCGGCCTGAATGAAAAGCGGAATTTCTTGCGGATCGTGTTGGCCGTCGGAATCAATCGTAATGATATGACTAAACCCATGTTCTTGCGCCCACGCGGCACCGGCTTTGATGGCGGTGCCCTTCCCTTGGTTAGGGGTTTGACGAAGCAGCTCTACATGGAGCCCCTGCAAACAAGTGTCCGGAAACGCTGCACTCCCATCATCCACCACCAAAACATGCGGCCAAACGGCCAGGCATTGCTGGGCTACCGTGCGCAATGTTTTGAGGTGATTATAATGCGGAAGTACCACCAAAAATGTTATTTGGGCTGCAGTTTGCCTTGTTTCCATGCTTGGCATATTTTCTCGTAAAATTCCGGGCGTTCAAACAATACTTGTTGGGTTTGTTTATCCACTAAAAGTTGTACGCTGTATCCGCGAGCCATCACCTTTTGTTGCTCGTCCAAAATTGTAAAATCCACGTTGAGCCGCACCGCTTCTGTATAGAACAACCGTGCTTTTATCTCATACGTATGGCCGTACGTTAAAGGGGCCAAATAATCCAGGTGCATTTGCCGCACGGGTAGCAGTACCCCGTGGTTAAAAAAATCAGCATATCCCATGCCAAAGGCATCTCCCAGGGCCATGCGTGCATCCTCGCACATGGCCACGTAATTGCCGTGCCAAACAATTTTCATCACATCCATTTCGTGGAAACGCACCGTGTGAAAAATGGATTTCTCAAGGGGTTTGGGGGCGTTGGGTTCCTGCTTAAAATAGTTGTATTGTTTCATAACTCCCTCTGCACAAATTGCACAATTAGCTGACTTAATTTTTTATTTTGATTGGGCTCTACCAACTCCGCAAAGTACCACCCATCCGGGCGTTGCGATAATTTGACCTCTATAAATGAGCCCGGCAAAGAAGGGCTGATAAACTTGGCCTTTTTAATAGCTTTTACTTCCATGGGTTTGTTAAGCAACCGGCTGGCCGCATCACTGCAAAATGAAATTTGACACACCGCCGGCAACAGGGGATATCCTTCAAAATGTCCCTTAAACGCCGGGAAGTTTTCTTCTAGTTCATACAAAATGCCCGCGGGGGTTGTACGCCGATAACACGTTTGAATTGCTTGTTCTACAAACATACTCCTCCTGTTACTTCCATTTCAAATGTTCCTTGCAAGAGCGCCGTTTTTTGGGTGATTTTCCGCGCCGGGCAGGAAGTTAAAAACTGTTCCTGCACCAATTGCCCCCACGCGCGAATCAACCTGCCGGGGATTTTGGGTGCCCGGTAGTGCACCTGTATTTGCTCGTTTGATACCGTTAAATCCGCCAATTTTAGGGCGGGTTCTGCCAGGATGATTACGCGTGCTTGCTGTGGTTGGGGCTCATATTGGCTAATAAGCGTAAAGTAAAATTTTTGCGGTTCAAGTACCCCGCTGGCCATGGACGCGGTTTGCATAGCAATGGGCTCCGCCGGCGCAGGCGTATTTACCCAATGGGCCCGGCAGCCAAACAAGAAAATTACAAGCACTCCGATTATTTTTTTCATACGTAACGTTTCCATAAAGCGGGCAATATAAATAAGGACACTAATACCGTGCCCCCAATGCCTACTAACGCGCAGATCCCCATCATAAATAAAACGGCGTGCTTGGCAAGAATCAGCACCCCAAAACCGGCCAACGTGGATAATCCCGCCGCCAGCAAAGCGCGTGTGGGGTAAAGCTGCGTCAATTCTTCTTGTTGGGAGCGATATTTGAGCAATTGAAAAATAGCATAATCCAGCCCCAGCCCGATAAGCAACGGTAAGAAAATCAGCCCGAACAAATTAACTTGCACTTTACACAGTGCCAAACAGCCAAACAAGAAACAACTTCCCAGCACCACCGGCACAAAACATAACAGCGTTTCTTTTACGTTGCGAAACAAAAACCACACCGCCGCCCCATTCAATAGCAACGCCAGGCAAACAACCCACGTCGCTTCTTTTTTGACGCTTTGAACCAAACTGGTTTGCAAGGCAGAGGCAGAAATAAAAACCGCGCGAACCCCGTCTGAAAGCCGCGCGTAAATGGGCTCATTGGGGACGATATTTACAACCCCGTATAAGCCGTTTGAAATCTTAACCATCGGATTATACCAAGCGGAAAAATCAAAATTTGAGTTTGCGGAAGAAGCTTGCAGCCACGTCCAAAAAGGCGTAAACGCTTGGGGATTAAATCCCTTTTCTTGGGCTTGTGTTTCCAATAAAACTTGCATTTCGTGTTGGCGTTGCGGTGTCCAAAACGCAGCCCAACGCTTTAGATTTTGGGCTTGTGTGTGCGCCGATGCAAAAAGCGCACTAATGGGAAGGCCCGCCGGCACTTGAGAAGATAATTGCTCATTATGGGCCAGGGCTTCCTCTTGCGTTTTCCCTAAAGCAAACAGCAAAGCCCCTTGGGCAGAAGGGAACAATTCTTCCGCAATTTGTTTATCCTTGGCAAATGCGGGCGAAGTGGAATTTAAATCATCCAAATTAGAACTCAAAGCAAGATGTTGAATGCCCCAAATCCCAAACACCAGCAGGAGGATGCTCGCCCAAACGGCCCCCTTAAAAGGCAGCGGCTTGATTTCCATGCGCGCAGTTTTTAACTCGGCAGAGGTTGGCATTTTAAAATAGGGCGGCAAAATATGCACCGCTATAAAAAACGCCAAGCCAAGCGCAAGCAGGGCAAATACCGCAATCTGCTTAAACACTTCAATGGAAGAAAATAACAACGCCACAAAACAAAGTCCGGACGTTAAAAAATTGCACCACAAATGCCCTGTAATTTTGGATACGGCCGCCCCCGCTTCTATTTTGGTTTGCTGCAAGGCAAAATAAATATAGATAGCATAATCCACCGATAACCCAACCACCACACTGCCAAAGCCCAACGTAATGCCGCTGATATGCCCAAAAATCAGCTGCGTTATCCACGCGGCCGGGGGAAGGACTAACAAGGGGAGCAAATACACCAGTAGCGCCCGCCGGGTGCGAAAAAAGCACACAAAAACAGCGGCCAAACAAATCAGTCCGGCCAAGGTTACCGTCGTTAAATCCCGTTTGATAAGAGTAACATTCTCCAACGTATAGCGAAGCCCCCCCACAAAAAAAGTGCGCACTCTTTGTGGCAGAGAAGATTGAAACTCAGTAAAAAATTGTTGCAACCGTTGCGCCGCTTTGATGTCCGAAACGGCTGACTTTGCGTCGTACAAACCGGCAAGGATTGTGCCTCTGTTGTTTGACAAAAAGCCGTCTGTGTAATTTAATGCTTGCACGCCCTGGCCTATTGTACCCCACCGCTTAAATAATAGTTCCGTTAAATTAAACGGATCTTGCGTCATCTTTTGAGTGGTAAATATACTTTGAAAGGAAAATAATTCTTCGTAATATTTGGCGAATTGATCGGCCACTGCCTGCGGGGAAATTTTTTGCTCGGTCTCCTGCTCAATTTTCGGCGAAAAAAGGCCCGGCAACGCGGAAAGCACATCTGATACCACATCCTCGGCCAGCGGCTTTTTCGGCACAATAAAGCCGGCATTTGCCAGGGCATTTTGAAGCGCGCGCGCCGTTTCTTGTGCTTGTTCTTTAGACGAGGCCAGCGTAATCACAATCAATTTTTGGCTAAGCGCAGAGTGTTCAAAGAGCGCAACTTGCTGCTTGATTTTGTTAGGCACTAAGGCCAGTATATTTTCTTCCAGCGTGCCCCGGCACAGACCCAAAATGCCCAGTAGCATTAAACAAACGCAAGCCAATAGTTTGCCGTGGCGTCGCAAGAAATTCATTGAAATACCTCGGCCGGGAGTGAAGGATTAATCTGCGTGTTATTAAATTTCCACAAAACAAAATCGCCGGAAGGTTCTTCCATTTCCACTTGTGTAACGATGCGAGGGTCTTTCTCGTCCAGCCAAACGGTAATTTTTTTAACTACCTTATGTTCCTTTATCATAGGCACAAACGTAATTTGCGTTCCTTCGTGCGTGATTTGGTAATTCTTTTGTAACGAGTCAAAATCCAGCGTCAGCCACACTAACATTTCGCCAATGAACATACGCCCCATGGCGGAGGCGATGGGCGTTTTAACTGGGCCTTGCAGCCGGTAGGCGTTATCTTTTTCAATCAAAAATCCGTTTTCAAACGGTTTTTGATATTGCCAACGCAATTTTTGCAAGGCCTTATTAAAAGCCAAAGTCCCCTGGCTTTGAATGGGCTGATTGAGCAAAGACAAGTGCTTTTCTTCGGTAAAATCGCTTTGCAACGTTTGCACGGTGCTAATTTGTTTGGCATAATCCTGCAGCGCAGCGTCTTTGGGTTGCGCCCAAGAAAGCCCAAACGTCAAACACAGCAGCAAACTTAAATAATATTTCATAGCGATTTTGGGGGCTCCCCCTTCCACATAAAAATATACACGGTGGCTTGCGCCAATTTTTCTTCGCCGCGTAGCACTTCCCCGCGCACGATATACGTGTCAAAACACTCATCCATTTTTTCGGTTTTGATTGTTAACACATCCCCCGCGCGGGCCGAGGAAAAACTTTCCATATCGCGCAGTGTGGCCAAGTAGCCGCCGCCTTTTATGGTTAGCCCCTTTTGGATACGGCGGTACGCCTCGCAAACACCGTACCCCTGCGCAATCAGCTCGCAACACGTTTCCGGCAACAACGCGCCGTTCTCACACAAAAACAAATGGTCCTCTTTGACAGGCGCTTCGGCAAGGCCGATTTTCTCTTGCACATCCAACACGCGGCTGACCAACAACATAGGCGGCCGATGCGGAATAAGAGAAGTCACTTCAGGATACTTTGTCATAATTGTTTTTCAAAAAATTCCATAATTTGTTTTTTGGCGGCTTGCGCCATGTGCAAATGCCCCAATTCCCCGTCGTAATCTTTAGGATATAGCGCCGGGAATGTTTTTAGCACCACGCGTGCCGGTTTAATGGTAAAAGAGCCGGCGGGGAGCATTTTTTGTGTGCCTGTAATCGCCACGGGCACAACGGGCAAGTTAAGTTGCTCGGCCAAGTAAAAGGCCCCGCTCTTAAACCGTGCATACGGGTCCTTGCGGGACCCTTGCGGGAAAAACATAATGTCGCATCCCTTTTCTACGGCGTTTTTGCATTGTGCCAAAATCTGCTCGGGGGATGTCTTTTCGGCGTCTATATATCCGGCCCCGTTCATTACATAGCGAAAAAACGGCAACTTGAACACCCAACCCTTTGTAATATAAATGATATTATCAAACCCAAAAGCACTTATCGTATACAAATCCAGCGCGGAGGCATGATTGGCCACAATCACGCAACTTCCTTCCGGGCGCGCTTGTTTTTCTACGCACAGTCCGTTGCTGGCCAGGCGCATAAAGAATACAATTCCGCGCGATTGGATATACACAAATTTGCGCACGGCCCGATCCCGCTTAGCCGACGAGGTAAGCCATAAGAAAGGAGCCGCAACAAGCGTGGACACAAACAGCCAGCCAATCGCAGCTCCCCCAATAACAATCGTATTAAAACAAGTGCGCAAGCGCTCCATACTATTTGTGGTGGGTGCGGGCTAATTTTTCAATAAAATCATACAAGTCGTTGAGGGTAACGATGGTACGCAAATCATACCCTTGGCGCAACGTAACGCCGAATTTTTGTTCCAAAACCACCACCATATCTACCGCGTCCAAGCTATCTAATCCCAAGTCATCCCTGAGTTGGGCGGTAGGTACTAGTTGGTCGTTCTTGAACTCAAACTCTTTTGCTAAGGCCTCGTTTGTTTGTTTGATAATTTCTTCACGTGTAATCATTGGGGTCTCCTCAAAAGCAAAGAACAATTGTTGCCGCCGATGGCAAAACTGTTTTTCATAATAATATGTAAAGGGGCGTTTGTAACTTGTGTATTATATTGCAAGGGGGCGCATTGCGGATCCACTTGTTTTAAATTGTGCGTCGGTAAAATTTGCTGGGCTTTTAACATTTCCGCGCACGCAATACTTTCCAACGTTCCGCTGGCACCCATGGTGTGGCCTAAATGTCCTTTCAAACTGTTGATTTTTAAGTTCGGGCCAAAGACGGCGTGGGCCGCTTGCGTTTCGGCAATATCGCCGGCTACGGTGCCCGTGGCGTGGGCGTTTAATAAATCTACTTGCGCGGGCTTCACCTGGGCCGCTTGTAGTGCGCCCTCCATACATTTTTTCAATGTATCTGCCGATGGATAGGCCATATTTTCCGTTTCGGTATTTGCATAAAAGCCAAGCACTTCGGCCAAAATCGGAACGCCGCGCTCTTGGGCGCTTTGCTTTGTTTCCATAAACACAAGTCCGCACCCTTCCGAAACGACAAGCCCGGTGCGCGAAGCATCAAACGGCCGGCACGCCGCCGCGGGGTTATCGTTGGAATTTTTGGACGTAGCTTGCATGATATCAAAACACGCGCTAAACATGGGGTGATATTCTTCCGTGCCGCCGCACAAGGCCTGCTTCACAAGCCCTTGCCGGATGGCCAAAAAGCCAAGCCCCATGTTCATCAGTCCCGTGGCGCACGCTTCGCTTCCGCCCATGGCCGGGCCGTTGATTTTTAACGCTTGGCACACGGCGGCTAGCGGGGAATGGTTCATAATTTGCAAAAAATCAGACGTTTTGATGAGTTCCAAATGCGCGCCCTGGCTGTAGCTGGTAAGTTCCAGCCATACGGATATGCTGTTAAGTGTGGAGCCCATAAAAAAGCCAAGTTGATCGGGAGCGACCTCGTAACCGGCCTGGTGCAACGCTTCTTGCGCGGCGCAATAGGCATACAAGCCCATACGGCTCATGCTACGACGGTATTTGCGCGGGATAAAAGAATAATCGGTAGTAGGAACGGTGGCTGCCACTTTGGTATTTACCATGGGCAATGCTTCCAATTCCGCAACGGTATGCATACAGTTTTTGGCGGACAGCAACCCCTCCCATAGGGCTTGCACACCGGTCCCATAGGGGGAAACTGCTCCCATGCCTGTAATGACAACTGTATTGGAATCGTCCATATTCGTATTATATCAATTTGTTGGCAACCTTCTACATGCAAATTCCGCCGTTCACCTGGAACGCTTGCCCCGTGATATAAGAGGCCTTTTCAGAACACAAGAAAGATACCAAATTGGCCACTTCTTCCGGGCGGCCCAAGCGGTGCAACGGAATCAGCGGCAAAATTTTATCAATGGGAAGCCCTTCCAGCATTTCCGTTTCAATAAACCCCGGGGAAACCGCATTCACCAAAATATTGCGTTTGGCTACCTCGGCGGCTAAACTGCGTGTGGCCCCCACAATACCGGCCTTGGCGGCGGAATAATTGGTTTGCCCCGGCACGGGTGCATGCGCCGCAGACGAGGCAATATTTACAATCCGGCCTTGTTTGGCGTGAATCATAGCGGCCAAAACGGTTTTAGTAACATTGTGAAATCCGCCCAACACCGTGGACAAAACATCGGTCCATTCTTTTTCTTGCATAAAAATCAGCAAATTATCCCGGCGGATCCCGGCATTATTCACAAGGGCGTACGGGGTTTGCTTGGCCAACAACGGCGATAAAGCCGCCTCTACGGCCTTGGCATCAGCCACATCAAAGGGAAGCAACGTGCAGCTAACGCCCATATCTTCTATTATTTTTTGGGCTTTTTGGGCCGCCGTATGATTGGAATGATAATTTAACCAAATATCAAAACCGTCTTGAGCCAATTGTTTTGCAATCGCCAAACCGATCCCGCGGCTGGCACCCGTAACGAGGGCAATTTTGCGAGGGGATGTCATCTGTTTTTCTCCTTAAAAAGTCTATAGTACTATGATAACTAAAATAAGCCAATAAGACAAATTTTTAAGGCGTTTAATTCCCGCTTTTTTGTGTGTGCTGCGCGCGGATAACCAGAATAACGCCTAGCAAAATCAAACACACTCCCGCCGCAATTTTGGGGGTTAAATGTTCGCCAAAAAGCAAAATGCCAATAAACAATGCGGTTACCGGCTCCAAGGCACCGATAATAGCCGTGGAGGTGGACCCGATAATTTGAATAGCCACCGTCAATGTTTCTAAAGAAATGATGGTAGGGAACAGTGCCAACGCCACCGCACACAAACACAACCACGGGCTAGTCAACGGCTGTAAATCCATTCCGCCTTTTAGCAGAAGCACAAAAAACACAAGTCCAAAGAGCATAACATAAAAACTCAGCTTGGCGCCGTTCATCGCGGCTACGGGTTTGGCTTTACGCACCATTACAATGTAAATAGCGTATACCCACGCCGAGGCCAGCACCCACGCCAAGCCCACCGCATTGATACGCACTTGTTCCCCCCCATTATAAAGGGCCACCACTCCCACGGTAATCATAGCAATGGAAACCCACAATATTTTGTCTATTTTTTCGTGAAAAAATAACGCCATTATGAGGGCCACTAAAATGGGATAAATAAACAAAATAGTGCACGCAAGCCCGGCTTCCATATACTTAAATGCGGAAAATAACGTCAACGAGGAAGATGCAAAAAACAGTGCCATCACCGCCAAACAAACCCCTTGTTTGAACGTAATTTGAAGGGAGACTTTTTTGATAAATTTCAGCCAAAAGCCGTAGATCAAAACCGCAAATGCATAACGGTAAAACAGGACGGAATTTACCTCCATCCCGGCCGCATACAACGGCAACGCGAAGAGGGGATTTGTCCCGTAACTGGCCGCGGCCGCAATTGCATTAAGAACACCTTTTGTATTTGCGCTCATACTTATATTTTACTTCTTTTGCGCCTGCTATTTTGTTAAAAAATCCGTACGTACACGCGCGCGAATTGTTATAATAAGAATATGTTCAGCCCTTTGTTGGAATTTGATAAACAACAAGCCATCCGTTACGAAACCAATTTTTTAATTGGCATTGATGAGGCCGGTCGTGGCCCGTTGGCTGGCCCGGTGGTGGCTTGTGCGTGTTTTATTCCGCCCGCAGTTGTTCAACACTTTAACGACGTCAATGACAGCAAAAAATTAACCGAAACCAAACGCGAAGAAATTTTCAAACGCTTAACCAGCCCCGGCAATGGGATCATCTACGGGGTGGGCTTTGCAACCGCGTTGGAAATTGACCGTTTAAACATTTTGCAAGCTACCTTTTTGGCGATGCGCCGCGCGGCCCAAAAATTTTTACACATGCCCGACAGTTGTGTCTTAATAGACGGCCCTTATCCGGCGCAAGGGTTACAAATGAGCCAACACCCTGTGATTGACGGGGACGCTAAGTCCCTGGCGATTGCGGCCGCCAGTATCATTGCCAAAGTAACCCGGGACCGTTACATGGGCATTTTAGAGAAATTATATCCCGGTTACGGCTTTGGCGGGCACAAAGGATATGGCACCGCCAAACACTTGCAGGCCCTACGGGAACTGGGCCCTTGCCGCGAACACCGCCGCACATTCGGCCCCGTGCGCAAATTATTGCCGCCGGAGGATTCGTTGTTATGAACACAACCTCTCAAGGAGCCCTGGCCGAAGAACAGGCCGCCCGTTATTTAGAGCAGAAAGGGTACGAAGTGCTGGCGCAAAATTTTCGCGCGGCCGGGGGAGAGATTGATTTGGTAGTTTATCAAAAAAACACGTTAGTGTTTGTAGAAGTAAAACAACGGGCTTATGATGCCTTTGGCGGGCCGGTGGGTGCCGTCACCCCCACCAAGCAAAAACGCATTGCCAAAGCCGCCACGCAATTTGTAAAAGCTCATCCCCGCTTAAAGTATGAGCAAATCCGTTTTGATGTAGTAGCTATCCTGCCCGAGAAGTGGGAGCATATTGAAAGTGCTTTCTTTCCGCCCAGGACCACATTATAATAGGGAGGACACATGACACAATTAGCTGTAGTAAAAAAGGCCGTAGCTTTTATCAATAAAAAAACAAAAAATTTTCAGCCGGAAATTGCCTTGATTACCGGCTCGGGCCTGGCGGGCTCTATCCCGGCACTTACCCAAAAAATCACCTTGCCTTACACGTCCATACCGGGCTTTTTAAGAAGCACCGTCCCCGGGCATACCGGCAATTTGATTTTTGGCAAATACAAAGGCCGCAACATTGTGGTCATGCAAGGGCGCTTTCACTATTATGAAGGTCACCCGATGAAAGATTTAGCCATTTCTATCCGCACCCTCAAAATGTTGGGCGTGCAAAAGCTGCTTGTTTCTGCCGCTGTGGGATCCATGGATATGAAATTAAAGCCCGGGTCCTTGTGCGTGTTAAAAGACCATATCAATTTTATGTGCAACAACCCGCTCATCGGCAATCACGACCCGGCCTTTGGCCCTATGTTTTTTGACTTAACCGAGGCGTACGATAAAACCTTGCGCAAAACCGCTTTGGCCGCCGCAAAAAAAGCCAAAATCAACGCGGGCGAAGGCGTATACCTGGCTGTAACCGGCCCCAATTTTGAAACCCCGTCCGAAATTCAAATGTTCAAACGCTGGGGAGCCACCGTGGTGGGGATGTCCGTCGTGCCGGAAGTATTAACCGCACGTCAGTGCGGCATCCAAGTGTTGGGGCTTACGTGGGTAACCAATATGGGCTGCGGTATTTCCAAAACGCCTCTTTCCCACGAAGAAACAATCCGCGAAACGAAAAAAATTGAAGGGAAATTTAAAGACTTGTTGGAAATTTTGTTTGTAAAACTATAAGAGAACGAAATGGTAAGGCGGATGATTCCTCCGCCTTACCCTACAAATTATGGCCGCTAGTATTAAACGTTTAGGAAAGGAAACTCTGATTTACGGCACGTCAACCGTATTGGCGCGCTTGCTGAATTTTTGTCTAGTTCCGTTCTATACGTATTACTTGCTCCCCGGGGATTACGGCGTTATTGCCACCACGTTTGCCGTGATTGCGCTACTAAACGTGATCTTTTTATTTGGCATGGACCAAAGCTATTTGCGTTTTGCCAGCGAACAAACCCAAAAGACCGATGTATTTCAACACTGCTTCTACGGCGTGTTGGCTAACGGGCTCGTCTTAGCCGTTTTGCTATGGTTGTTTGCCAAACCGTTTGCGGCACTGATCGGTATTGGCGCGCAATATGCTTATTTAGTACACCTGGCTATGTGGATTTTGCTGCTGGATGTGCTCAATATGATCCCGTTTACCAAACTGCGTTTGGAACGGCGCCCGTGGTATTTTGCGGGTGTGCGTACGGCCTCAATTGTGGTCAACGTGCTGGGAAACATCTTTTTTATTGCGGTTTTGCATAAAGGGATTGCCTCTATTTTATGGGCCAATATTTTTGCGTCGCTCACTTCCCTTTTGCTACTTTCCCCGGTAGTGTGGAAAGAATTGCTAGCTAAAAAGCCCCAATTTAATGCCCAACTCACACGCGCCATGATCCGCTTTGCGTGGCCGTTTGTACCTTCGGGGTTGGCCAGCTTGCTCATTAGCGTAATTGATAAACCGATTTTGGTACACTTGGCCGGATTAGCACAAGTGGGTATTTATCAAGCCAATTTTAAAATCGGCGTGTTTATGATGCTCTTGGTATCCATGTTTGATCAAGCGTGGCGGCCGTTTTTCCTGGCGCACGCCCAGGAGCCCGATGCCAAACAAACCTTTGCACGGGTGCTGACTTGTTTTACGGCCTTGGGAACCTGGTTCTTGCTGGGGCTTAGTTTCTTGATGCCCCCCATTATTCAAAGTAATATCTTCGGGAACTTCCACCTCATCAGCCCGAATTATTGGAGTGGGCTTAACGTCATCCCCTGTGTGCTGACCGGCTATTTCTGCTACGGGTTGTATGTCAATTTTATGATTGGCCCCGTGCTTACCAAAAAGACACGCATTTTACTATGGATTACATTGCTGGGCGCGGCCGTAAGTATTACAACCAACTTGACGTTGGTGCCCTATATAGGCATTTTAGGCGCCGGCTGGGCCGTAGCGTTAAGTTACGGTGCTATGGCAGCGGCGTTGTTTAAGTTTACACAAAAAAACTACCCCATCCCTTACGAATACAAAAAGCTGGCAGTGATAGCGGGCGCTTGCGTGTTGGCTTCGTTGATTGCGTATGTTGTAAGTAAACAAGCGCAGCCCTATGCGCTGGGAGTAAAGGTACTTCTATTGAGTATTTATCCCTTGGTGATGTGGCTAACTGTAAAAAAAGCGTAAGGGACGTAGCGGGCCTATCTTATTTGTACAATGCACTTTTAAATTCGGCCGTTTGGTTAATCTCTTTAAACAACCAACCTTTTTGTTTATCGTCAAACAACGCTTCAAAATTTTCAAAGTTGTGTTGTAAGGCCTTTTCCAAGTATTTGTACATATTTTTGCGATCTTTTTTGTTCGTCCAGTACCATCCCGCCAAGTTGACGTACGGCGTAGGGGCGGTGGGATCTAGCAAAATAGCCATTTCAAAATCCGCCTTGGCACCGGGAAAATCTTTTAAATTCAGCCGGGCAAAACCGCGGTTATTATACGCAATCGCCCACTTGGGTTCCAACACCACCGCTTGGTGATAATCGTTACGGGCATGTTCATAATCGCGTAGTTCCTCGTACACCAGCCCGCGGCGATTGAACCAATAGGCCTTGGGATCTAAGGTAAGGGCTAAAGAATAATCTTCCAACGCGGCCTCATAATCCCCCATTTCTTTAAATGCACTGGCGCGCGAGCGCAACCAAGCCGGATTTTTGGGGGCCCGGTTCACCGCTTTACTAAAAGCGGATACGGCCTCGTCCAATTCCCCTTCGTTTTGTAAAAGCTGCCCTTGCCAATGATAAAGTTGCGAAGAATCATCTCCCTGCTCTTTCAAGGCCGATAACATGGCCTGTGCTTCATCATACCGGTACGCACCAATGGCCACGGGGATCATCTCGCGCAATAAAGGTTTGGAAGCCCCTTTCCACGTTTCGCCTACATATTTTTTGTAATCGGCTAAAGCCGCCGGATATTTTTCAAGCGCACGGTACGAACGCGCCCGCGCCAAATAGAAATTTTCATACGAAGCATTTAAGGAAATGGCTTTGGAAAAATCCGCCACCGCCAGGGTATTTTCCCCCATTTTATGATACGCTAGCCCGCGTGCATAATAGCGGAAAGAATCTTTAGGTCGCAAGGACACCACTCGGTTGTAATCTTGCACGGCGTGGACGTAGTCTTCCAAAGCAACATAGGCATCCGCCCGGTAATGATAGGCATCCACATGCTGGGGCGATTTTTCAATCACTTGGGAAAGCAACTCCACCTGTTGGGCGGGGTCTTTGGTTTGTTTGGCTTGCTCAAACAACGGGTCGGCCGTTTCCCCCCACGCGCTAAGTGCCGCGCACATACAAATTATATACAAAAATATCCGCATATGTTTATTTAACTATTATTTAAGTAAAAATACAAAATAAATATTTAACAAAAGCACCCCCGCGCCCACCGCATAACAACACAGCAACAGCAGCGTAGCAAAGAAATGCAAGTTTAAAAATACCGCGCCGGCCAGGGTTGCTTTCCCTGCAAACAATTTACCCAATTTGATCGTTTTGCCGGACCATTTGACCACTTTGGCTGTAAGCACACAACGCAACGCCGCACCCAATAACCCCAATACCAGCACCACTAAAGCCCGGGTAAAAACCGGATCCTGCCGCCGATGAAAAGAGGATACTACTTCCCGCACGCTACCGCTTACCACCGTTTTGGCCTGATCTTTGGAAAGCCCTACATCCAAATCGGAAATTTGCCCGGCGGCTTTTTGCTGTACTAAATCTAAAAGGCGGTCAATTAAATGGCTCCACTGTACGCAAGCCAAACGCACGGCCAACACGCCGGTAGTAAAAAGGGAATAGCCAAACGCCACCGCCCCATAAAAAATCAGTACGCACCCAATGCCCAGCCACTTAACCGGCCACGGCCATTGCGCAAACAAAGTGGAAGAAGTAACATAGGCAACCAACAAAAAAATACCAATTCCGCCCAGCAAATGGGGCAGAAACCAACGCCGCATATCCGCCGCAAAATAGGCAAACGCTTGCGAAAAGAGTTGTGCGGTATTTTCTTGTTCCGTGCGTGAGAGAGGAATGCTATTTTCCATGGCAGCAACAATGTCCGCAACAAGTATGGGGTTCCCCTTTTTTACACGAGGGAATACGATCGGACACTTTAACCATTTTGCCTAATTTCTTGTCGTACACATAGGTACCTGTTTTTGAGTCGCTCATTTTTATTCTCCAAATTTTTGGGTAAACCAGCGGATAATCCACTCCGGCTTATAGTCAATAATTTTACGATTGTGGCGCGTGTAACTTTGTTCCGGCGCAAAAATTTGTTTTTCTCGCGGCAAAAACGGATAAATATGATTAGTAACCACCTCTATATTGGGGTACCACACGTTGTGTACTTTTTTATCCACCCAATGCGAAAGCCCCAAATTGGGCAGTTTAAGCCCGGCCGATGCCGCCCAAAACACGCTGTTCACCGCAATTACATAAAGTGGAAATTCTTGCTTTAACAAAGCAAGTAGTTGCCAGGTTTGGTTGATGGACAATTTTTTAATATCTATTTGTAAATACTGCGGGTTTTGCTCCGGCCCGCCCGGGGTTACACTCATTACAAAATAGCCGGCTTTAATAAGCTGTTCGGCCAATGTTTTCACGTGCGGATAGGTATAATTAGAACTGCGGGAATCTAATTGCAAAAATACAATGCCTTTAGTGCATTGCGCTTGCGCGCGGGCTATGGCCAAATAATCGGCCACCGGTTTTGCTACGTCGTGCGGGAAATACATCTGCGGGGCCGAAGCATCGTGCGGCAGCGGCAAATTGAACGTATCAAACAAGCTGATCACCCGGTGCGTAACATATTGGCTGTGATCATAATAGACAGGGATTACCAAAAAATTTTCCGGCACGTCTTTAAGCGCGGCGGAATAATCGTAATTTTTCCAAATGAGCGGATGACGAGTGCCCTGGAAATAAAATACTTTTTCAAAGTGCGGGTTTTCTTCCAACAATTTGCCAACTAAGGGCGAATTGTTGCGGTCAAATTGCGCGCCCACATACGCGTAAAACGGAAGGTGCGCATACTTTTGTTTCAGGGCGGCCAAAACGGGGGTCGTATAAAGATAATCGCCAATCCCCATAAAAAACACAAACGCAAACCCCTTTACGTTCGGATTGGCAGACAAAGCATTATCCAAATTGTAATATACGTGCTCGTGCAAGTACAGCGGCCGGCGAATATGATACCAGGACTCATCCAGCGGCAAAGTTTCTTTGGCATCTTGCACCGGGCGTTTGTTAAAGCCGTACCACACCGGGGTACGTTGCGGCACAAAAAATAAAAGCTTGTGCAACGCAAAGCGGGCACATTCATAGCAAACACAAAACGGACGATGGGCGCGAAGCCACTTTTGAAAACCGGTCATATATAATAGTATAAGAAAATCCGCTGCCTTTGGGCAACCGTACGCCGCGTACAAATATAGTAAAATATAGGTATGAAGCTAAAAACGATTTTTTTTGGTACGCCGCAACTGGCCGTGCCTTATTTGGAACTGGTACACAAATTGACCGATTTGCAACTAGCCGTGACCCAGGCCGACAAGCCGCGCGGACGCGGGATGGAAGTTTCGGCCTGCCCCGTTAAGGCACGCGCGTTGGAACTAGGCGTACCGGTTTTGTCGCCGGAAAAACTAAAAGACGATTTTGATAAAATTGCCGCTACGCCCTTTGAGCTAGGCATTGCCGTGGCGTATGGAAAAATTTTCCGCCCGGATTTTTTGGCATTGCCTAAACTCGGGATTTTGAACGTGCATTTTTCGCTGTTGCCCAAACTGCGCGGTGCGGCCCCCGTGCAACAATCCCTCATCCAAGGGTACACCCGGACCGGGATTTCCGTATTTTGGATTCGCCCCGGTATGGACGACGGCCCGCTGTTCTTGCAAAAAGAAATGGATATTGACCCGCAAGACAACGCCCAAACACTTTTTGAAAAATTAATTCCGCTGGGTGTGGAAGGATTAACCGAAGTACTCACGCGCTTGCAAAACGGGGAAATAATACAAACTCCGCAAACCGGGGAACCGACCGCTGCGCCGATGCTGCAGAAAGAAGATGCACTCTTGCGCCCGGCTGATTTGACCGCCACGCAGTTGCACAACCGTGTGCGTGGCCTGGCGTGCGGACCGAAGCCCAAAGTGCCTTTTTTGCATAACGGGCAAGTGGAATGGGTGCAAGTATTGCACACGCAACCGGACCCGGTGGAATCCACCGCCGCCCCCGGCACGGTGCTTACCATTGAACGCACGCGCGGAATTTTAGTAAAATGTAGAGAGGGCGCGTTGTGGCTTGTGCGCGTACAACCCGCCGGCAAAAAACCGATGACCGCGTACGATTTTGCCAACGGGCGCGGGTTGAAAAATGGAAATGGCGTTTTTTTAGAACTGTAAAAAACCATGTACGCTAACTTTTTTTTGTGGTGTGTTATTGTACCGATTGGTATAGCTTTAGTTCGGTATCTTGCTACATCCGGAATACTCAAAAAAGATCATCCTCGCGTATGCGATTTTGAAAATGCCCAATCCAACAACGTTGCCGTTGGAAAAACAAATTTTATTTTCGAAGGAAAAAAATATTGCGTACCGGCAAAATATCGAGAACACGTCTTGCAAGCTTTACGAGGAAATGAAGGGGCAAAGTATGAAATTATCATCCAAGGCTTCTCTATAGAAGGACCGTATATTCCTGAGTTGTATTTTAAATTGCTTTACGAATTGGCAGAAAAAGATTTAGGTGTACTTGTACAAATGGCGGATTCCTATCTGGATGGGATTGGAACCCCCAAAGACGAGGAAAAAGCAAGAGAAACTTACGAACGCGCTCTAGAATTATACGACAACACGCCCGAAGGAATGTATGTCCCGGAACGGTCTAAAGAATACCGAGATATGTTAGTAAAAGGGGCCGGTTGGCGCGAAATTGAAAGGTAGATTATGTCCAATAAAGAAGAAAATTTTGATGAGTTTTTAGATAAATCCAAAAAACCTCGCCACACTGCGTGGATAGTGGTTGCGCTTATTGTGCTGTTTTTTGTGGCCTTGATTGCTGTATCGGCCGATTGGGTAATGGGTGCGCTCATTCATACGCGCAAAGAAGTAACCGTGCCCGATTTGACCAAAAAGCCCGTTTCTCAAGCGCTTGATTTATTAGCCAAGCAAAACCTGGCCGCTAAACAAGCCGGCGTAGAATATGCTCAGGACGTGGCCCCGGGTTCGGTGCTGCGCCAAGTGCCTTCGGCCGGGTCCACCGTGCGCGAAGGGCGCATCATCCGCGTGTGGATCAGCCAGGGCGATGAAATGGTGTTTGTCCCCAATACCGTAGGCACCCCGCTGCGCGATGGGCAATTGGCTATCCGCCAAGCCGGGTTAAATATTTCCAAGGTGGAAAATGCCTACTCCCTTACGTATGACAAAGGGGTCATTATTGCGCAAACCCCCAAGCCCGATAGCATGGTTCAAAAAGGGACCGCCGTTGTGCTGGTTTCTTCCAACGGTAAACCGCCGGCCAGCGTAGTATTGGTACCCAATTTCAAGAGCAAAAAATTGGCCGAGGCCACTTTGTGGGCCAGCCACCAGGACGTCAATTTGATTATTAAAGAGGACCCCACTTCCGTGTTCCCCAACGGCATCATTGCGGCCCAGTCCCCCCGTGCGGACAGCCAAGTTGCCCCCGGTTCAAACGTGGAAATAACCGTCAGCCGCCGCGCCGTGGCCGATAACGAAAAATCATACCATTTGCATTACGAATTACCCCAAGGCAAAAAAGAAAGCCACGTGCGGGTAACCATTGAGGACGTAACCGGCGAAAACGAAGTTCTTAGCGAACGCAAACAACCCGGTTCAAAAGTTGATTTGGAAATTCCGTTTACCAGTTTTGGCACTGTGCGCGTATTTGTAGACGGCGTATTGGTGCGGGAACGTGAAGTAAAATGAAAAAGACTTCCCAAATACCCCCTGTAAATGGTAAAATAGCTGTTGCGCCTTCCGTGTTGTGTGCGGATCTGTATCAGCTCGGCCAAGCCGTTGAAATGGTAAAGAAAGCCGGGGCCGATTGGATCCACGTGGATATTATGGACGGGCATTTTGTGCCGAACTTGAGTTTCGGGCCGGCACTGGTAAGCTCTTTGAAAAAACATACCGATTTACCGTTAGATGTGCACTTGATGGTAACCAACCCGCTGCGCTTTATTGAGCCGTTTGCCAAAGCGGGGGCGGATTTACTTACCGTGCATATTGAAAGCGAAGATGACACGGCAAAAGCACTAAACGCAATCCGTGATTTGGGCGTGCAAGCGGGCGTATCCATTAAACCCGATACCCACCCCGATGTCATCAAGCCGCTTACCGATTTATTGGATTTAGTACTGGTGATGAGTGTGTACCCGGGTTTTGGCGGGCAAGCTTTCTTGGAAAATTCCCCCGCCCAAATTAAACAGGTACGCCAAATCATCAACGCTTCCGGCAAAAAAATATGGCTGGAAGTAGACGGCGGTATCAACGCACAAACCGCCAAAATCGCCATCGCCGCCGGGGCCGATGCCCTGGTAGCCGGCAATGCAATTTTTTCGTCCGCGGACCCTGAATTGGCCCTCAAGCAAATTAAACAGGCCTCCCCGGCAATTTAAACCGCTTTTACACTGTAAAAGCAAATATAAGGAGACATACATGGCAGTAGTAATTAGATTACAAAGAGTTGGCAAAAAAGCCCAGCCGCAATACAGAGTTGTGGCCATTGAAAAGAAATCCGCTGTGGGCAGCGAAGCCAAAGAAGTACTCGGCCAATATCATCCCTGCAATCCCAACGCCGCAGAACAAGTTAAATTGGATATGCCGCGCGTGGAATATTGGATGAAAGTGGGTGCTAAACCTTCTCAAACCGTAGCCAGCTTGATTAAAAAAGCCAGCGCTAAATAACCCCAGGGGGCTATATGAAAGATTTAGCCACCCTGCTCTTAAAATCTCTTTCGTCTACACCCGATAAAGTGGTTGTAACCGAAACGGTAGAAGAGAATCGGGTTTATCTATCCACCAAAGTGGATGGAGCTGACAAAGGCAGAGTGATTGGCAAAGACGGATGCATTATTAAAGCTGTACGCACGGTACTCACCGCGGCAGCCGCCAATCAAGATAAAAAAGTAACTTTGAAGCTGGAAGACGAATGAAAATTGACGTTATCACTGCATTTGGCGAATTAGTAGATCAAACGCTCTCGCAAAGTATTGTGGGGCGTGCGCGAAAGGCAGGGATAATTAAACTGGGCACTTTAAGTCCGCGGGAGTTTACCACGGACAAACACAAAACGATTGACGACCGCCCCTACGGCGGCGGGCCCGGGATGTTAATGATGGCAGAGCCGCTCTACCAAGCCATTAACAAACTGCGCAAGAAGTCATCGTACGTTGTGTTAACCAGTCCGCGCGGCCAAGTGTTTAACCAAGAACTGGCTAAAAAACTGGCCAAAAAACGCCACCTCATTATCGTGTGCGGACATTATGAAGGAATTGACGCCCGGATTTACCCGGAGGTGGACCTGGAAGTATCGTTAGGGGATTTTATTTTGACCGGCGGGGAATTAGCCGCCTGCGTGATGATAGATACTTTAACGCGGCTTCAAAAGGGAACTTTTAAAAAGGATGATGTAACATCGTCTGAGTCGTTTGAAGGAAATTTGTTGGAAGCTCCGCAGTACACCCGCCCGGAAGTGTGGCGCGGCAAACGGGTTCCGCAAGTGCTTTTAAACGGCAACCATAAAGAAATAGAAGCGTGGAAACACGCAGAGTCTTTAAAAATTACAAAGCAGTTTCGGCCTGATTTGCTTGAAAACGCCTCTCAACCAAAGCCGGCGGGCCGAGCGAAGAAAAAAGAAATTCGGAGGAAGTAAAATTTATGAACATTAGTGATATCAAACATAACTTAAAAACCAACATCCCGGTTTTTAAAGCGGGCGATACAGTCCGCGTGAAAGTAAAAGTAGTAGAAGGCGATAACGAACGCTTGCAAGCTTTTGACGGCGTTGTGATTGCCCGCAAAGGTTCTGGCATTGGCGAAACTTTCACCGTGCGCAAAATCTCGTTTGGGGTAGGCGTGGAACGCATTTTCCCGATTCACTCCCCCCGCGTGGACAGCATTGAAGTACTTAAAGTAGGTAAAGTACGTCGTGCCAAACTCAACTACTTGACCAAGCTCTCCGGCAAAGCCGCCCGCTTGCAAGAACTTAAGAAAACGACCGGTACTGCAGATGATGCCCAAACAGCTGAAGCTGCCCCGGCCGCCGAGGCGAAATAATTACTTTAACGAGTAATTTTTAAACTCCGAATAGAAGTAAAACTCCCGCACAAACGCGTTGTGCGGGAGTTTTTTGATAGAAATTACCGCAAGCTGATTAGTTGTAATTCTAAAAGAATTTTCCCATCTTGGTAGACCATTTCGTGTGGCACTTGGATAAGCCCATCGGCCGAAATAGGCATATAATCGCCATAGACCATATCGGCACTGTTTAAAGCAGTTACCGTGCGCGCGGCCACGGGGTACACGCTGCCTTGCTCATACACAAAAATTTCTTTAGCCCGCACACCTTTATAAGAAACACTGGTTTCATTATTTTTGGTACTCACCCCGGCATACGTGCCCGGGTTAGAAAATAGCAAATCCAACAGTTGCGTAATACGCCCGCGTACCAAGGTATTATCTACGTCTTTAAATAGGTAGCGGTAAGCAATTCCTTCCGGGCTGACAATCGCATCCAGCACGCGGAACACTCCCCCCGTCAGTAAAACAACTTGCACATCTTCTGCCCCTATTTTTTTAGCGGTTACCACGCCGTCCATCTGCATGCCGTTCATCGTACCAACCACTTTAAAAGCGGCTTGGGTTTTCCCTTCCGCAAAAAAATTTACTTTTTTGTAGTCGCGCACCTGAGTGGGAATTTGTTTGACGCGCGCCGTGGCACACGCACACAGCAAGACTGCGCAAGAAAATGTTAAAATTTGTTTAAGCATATAAAACCCCCTTTTGGATATTATACTGTTTATGAACTTATACGTGCTTACCTTTTTATGTGCCGCTGCAGTAGCCGCGCTGAGTCTGCCGCTACTTAAGCACACGCTGGGCCGTTTTTTAACCGATCAACCCGGCGGGTTGAAAACCCACTCTCGGCCGGCCTTGCTGTTGGGGGGTTGTGCAGTACTGGCAGGCACAATCAGCGCGCTGGTGCTCATCCGGTTAATTACCGATTTCCCCACCGGAACTTTACATAGCTTGCGCGGTATTTTGGGCGCGGGCTGTTTGATTTTTCTACTGGGGCTTTTGGACGATTTGCGCAAACCCAAAGGGCTCCCCATTTGGTTGCGCCTACTCGTTCAAGCGATAGCCGCCGGATTACTGATTAATTATGAAGTATATGTACAAATTTTTCAAACCACGTGGCTTAATTACGCTTTCACATTTTTGTGGCTGGTAGGGCTGACCAATGCTTTTAACCTACTGGATATTGCCGACGGACTCTGCACCAGCCAAACGGTCATTTGCACCTTGGGATTATTTGCCATTGCGCTGCCCGGGGAACTGTGGTACGTCAATTTTGCTGCGCTGGCATTGCTGGGCAGCTGTTTGGCTTGTTGGCCGCACAATTACAAAACCCCCAAAATTTTCTTGGGGGATGGCGGTTCCACTTTTTTTGGGTTTTTTATTGCGGCCCTTTCTATGGGAACACAATATTCCCGGCACAACCCCTACGGGTACGCCGCCGCTTTATTTATTGTAGCGGTGCCGTTGCTGGATACTACCTTTGTAATTTTAGCGCGTGCGTTGCAAGGCAAAAACCCCTTAAAAGGGAGTAACGATCACTTGGCCCTGCAGCTCAAAAACAAATATCATTTTAAAAACCATACCGTCATTTTATTGTTTGCGTTGGCCGCAATTGGATGCAATTTGCTGGCATATACTTTAACCAAAACCACCCCCGCCCATACGCTTGCTTTGTGTGTGTTGGCCGTATTGGGGGCCGGGATGTTTATCTTATGGCTACTTCAAAAACTAAACACGTTCAAACACTCATCTTAGGCGGCGGAATCACCGGCCTGGCCACAGCGTACGCCCTGCAAAAGCGCGGGATGAGCGACTATTTGGTTTTGGAAGCCAACCCCGTTCCCGGGGGGCTGTGCGCCACCACCACGCAAAACGGTTATCAATTTGATTTTGGCGGGCATTTCTTGCACTTACACACACCAAAAGGTAAAAAAATAGTTCAAGAATTGTTGGGAACCAATTTAAAAAAACACGCGCGCAAGGCCTTTATTTACACAAACGGCATGAAAGTTCCTTACCCGTTCCAAAGCAATTTATGGGCCCTCTTTCCCGAAGTGCGTGCTATATGTGTAGAAGGATTAAAACGCATTGAACCCCAAACCCCGCAAAATTTTGAACAATGGTGTTTGCAATCCTTTGGGTGGGGATTGTACGAGGCGTTTTTCCGCCCCTATAACGAAAAACTATGGGGCAAGCCGTTGCGCGAATTATCGTGCGATTGGTGCGGCCCGTTTGTACCGGCTCCGGCGCGCAAACAAATGCTGCAAAGTGCTACCCACAAACCGGCCCATCCCCAAGGATACAACGCCGCTTTTTATTATCCTAAAAAGGGCGGCATCGGGGCCCTTATCCAGGCGCTGGTCAAACAAATTAACCCCGTGCGTCTTAATAGCCGGCTAACTCACCTGGATTTAAAAAACCGCACGGCCTGGATCAATGGAAAAGAAAAAATAACGTTTGACCACGTAGTCAACACGTTGCCTCTGCCCGATCTTGTTGCCTGCCTAGAAGGCAACGCAACGCTGAAAAAATCGGCCCAAAAATTGGAATCCCGCCCGGTAACGATTTATCACTTGGCTTTAGCACGCAAGCTAGAACCCTTTCACTGGATTTACTGCCCCGATCCAGCCCAGCCCTTCTACCGCGTGGGGATGGTAAACAGTTTTTATCCCGAGGCAGTGCCCGACAAAGAAACCTCCCTGTTGTGGGTGGAATTACCCGGGCAAATTCCCCACACTCCCGATATGGAACAAAAAATTTGGAATGGGCTTTATCAAAAAGGCCTGGTCAACGAAGATGACGTTTCCCTCTTTTCCGCTTGGCAGGATGTTCCCCATGCCTACGTGCTATTTAACGCCGAGCGTGCCCAACGTGTTCCCGCCTTGTTAGCCGCCTTGGAAAAACAAGGGTGCTACTGCGTGGGCCGCTACGGACGGTGGGAATATAGCTTTATGGAAACTTCCCTTTTACAAGGGGATCAAATAGCTCAAAAATTGGCAAATCTGCTATAATATAACAGGTATGAAGGTTCTCGTTTTTGGGGGCAGTTTTGACCCCGTTCACAAAGGTCACGTAGCGCTATTTCGCCGGGCAATGAAAGTGGTTGCCCCTGACGTGGCGCATATCGTACCGGCGTATCACTCCCCTTTTAAAGCCAAATCGCCCACCCCGTTCCGCTTGCGTATGACTATGCTTAAACAAGCATTCAAAGGGGCCGGCAAGAATATTGTATTTGACGATTACGAACTTAAACAAGGCGGCAAAACTTACACTTATCAACTGGTGCAATACCTTAAAAAACGCTACAAAGACCCGGAAATTTATCTGCTGGTAGGAACTGATTGCCTTAACGATTTACACAATTGGAAAAATCCTTCTTACATTTTTGAAAATGCCGTGGTAGTGGCCGGCAAACGCAAAGGATACGACGAAAATCCCGCCACCTTCCCGCATATTTTCCTGCCGGGGTTCTTCCCAAAATTATCTTCCAGCCGGGTACGGGCGCATATTTTGGCCTGTGGGGATATCCCCGATACGGTTCCCCCCGCCATTGCCCCCACCATTCGCAAGAACAAATTATACGGGCTGGACGTGCACGATTGGCTTAAAGGGCACTTAAAACCCAAACGCTATTTACACTCTAAAAACGTAGCGGAAATGGCCGCCGCCTTTAGCGATATCTACGGGATCAACGTGGAAGCGGCCGTGAAAGCCGGCATTTTGCACGATGCCGCCAAAGGGATGGACGCCCCGCAATTGATTGAATTTTGCAAAGAACATAAAATTAAAGTGCCGTTTTTTGAAGATATTTGCCAAATGGAACCGCAACTGTTGCATAGTTATGCCTCCCGCTGGCTGGCTAAAAATCAGTTTGGCATTCACGATAAAGAAATTTTGGACGCCATTGCCGAACATACCTTAGGTAGTTTGCATATGAGCACCCTTTCCAAAATGCTTTTTGTGGCAGATATTTCTTCCAAAGACCGCAAATACAAAGATGCTTTTGTCATCCGTACCCTGGCGTTGCAGGATTTAGATAAAGCCCTGCGCTATGCGGCTAACCGCAAATTGCTTTTTACAATTGATTGTCAAAAGTGGCTTTGCCCCTTAGGTATTGACCTATGGAACCATCTTATCAAACAAGAAAAATAATCGGCCGGATATTGGCTGTGTTATGTGCCGTACTTTTAGGGCTGGCTTTTTGGGCGCAGCTTTCTTCGCCCGTATTGCAGCAGTTAATTGCACGTAAAAATACCCCTTTGCACGTACTGGTACTAACCCAACCGGCCATGCGCTTTACCTACAACCCAACCGACCGCAAAGCCCTCGTTGCCGTTGCCACAAACGCGTGCGAACGCGCCTCTCTTTCCCAGTGCTTTAACGGGGAATTTGATTTTTTTTATCAGCCGCAAGAAACCGAGCAAAATACGTTTTGGACCCAATTTAAAGACAATCTATCCACCTGGCGCTACAACCCAGCTATTTTAGCCCGTTACGTGCATGCTTACATCAATGCGGGGATTCAAAAACGCACCAACTTACACCCCGGAGTGTTTATTTTGTTATCGCAAGAATTGGCCGCTTTAACTCCCAACGATTTTGCCGTACAATATCCCAAAGCCAACCCAAAGAAAAAAGGAAAAAAAGCCACTGCCGAGCCGGAAATGGCCCCCATGCTGGATAGATCCGCCACACAAGCCGTCAAAAAACCGCTTAAAGTAATTGTGCTCAATGCTTCCGGTAAGAGAGGGTTGGCCGAATCGCTCAAGCAATATTTACGTGCGCAATACGCCAAAGGGCTTTTGCAAGTGGACGTATACGATACCGGCAATTACCCTACCGAGCAGGAAAAATCGTTTTTAATTGACTATAGCGGCAACTTGGTAGCGGTAACGCAGCTTAGCCATGCAGTAGGAATCAACGGGGAAATCCGCTCCGAAAAGCCAACCGGGGATATTTACGATACCACTATTGTATTGGGGAAGGACTTTGAAATGCCCCTTTAGTTATCCCCTTAAAAATGCTAGACTAAAGAAGAGAGAAAACCTATGAATACCAAAGAACTTGTATGCTTGGCCGCACGTTTGGCCGATGATAAAAAAGCCGAAAACATCAAAGTAATTGATTTAGGGGGGCTGTCTTCGTTGTGTGATTATGTACTGATTATGACGGCCACCTCCAAACCGCATTTAGAAGCGGTGGAAGAAGAAATCAGCAAAAAACTAAAAGAAATCGGCATCTACAAAACCAACCGCGACGGAGCCGACAGCTTGCAATGGCGCGTGAGCGACTATGGTGCTTTTTTGGTACATATTATGACGCAAGATGCACGTGATTTTTATGCATTAGACAAAATTTTTAGCTTCGGCACGGAATTGGACTTTACCAAACCCGTCAAAAAAGCTCCGGCTAAAAAAACCGTTGCCAAAAAGCCCGCTGCCCAAAAAACAACTAAAAAAACACCCGCCAAAAAAGCGGCTAAAAAACCGGCAGCCAAGAAAAAAGGTTCTCAAACAAAAACCGTTAAAAAATCAACCAAAACCACGAAGAAGAAATAAAAATGTTTGAAAAACTAAAACACGATATTACCCTTAAATTAACCAATGCCGCGGCCTTTAAAGGCCAGGATCTCCCCCCGGTGGAGTTTTCCCCCGCGCCGGCTCATACGCAGGCGGATTTGTCGCTGGTGTGGGCAATGGCCGCCGCCAAAAGATTGCACAAAAATCCGTTAGACATTGCGCAAAAGGCCTGCCAAGTGATTAGCGAAGTAACAGGCGTTGCCTCTGCGCAAGCGATTAAACCCGGGTTTATCAATATTACCCTGGAAGACAAATTTATCATTGATATTGCCGCCGACCGCCGCATTAAAGAGCGCACCAACGAGCAAAACAAACAAAAAATCCTCATTGAATTTGTATCCGCCAACCCGACCGGGCCCCTGCACGTGGCCAGCGGACGCGGCGCCAGCTTGGGGGATAGCTTAGTTAAAATTCACCGCGCCCTGGGTTATCAGTGCGACAGCGAATATTACGTCAACGACGCCGGCAACCAAGCCGAGCTGTTGGCCGTTAGCTTAAAAGCCCGCAAAGAAGGCAAAGAACCGCCCGAGAATGGTTACCACGGTTCCTATTTAGTGGAATTGGCCAAACGCATCCCGGCCGACTTGCCCGAAGAAAATTACGGGCGTTGGGCGATGGAAGAACTACTCAAAACCCAACAGCAAGACATGAAAGATTTCCACGTGGATTTTACGCGTTGGTTCCGCGAATCGGATTTACACAAAGAAGATGCCCCCAAAAAGGCCGTTGCCTTTTTAACTGAGCGTGGCTACACGTATGAGAAGGACGGGGCTGTTTGGTTCGGTTCTACACAAGACGAAGAAGCCCAAGACGATAAAGACCGCGTACTCGTACGCAAAGACGGCCGCCCCACTTATTTTATGGCTGATATTGCCTACCACAAAAGCAAATACGACCGCGGCTATACCACTTTAATTGACATTTTAGGCGCCGATCACCATGGCTATGTACCGCGTATGAAAGCTGCTGTACACGCCCTGGGGCACGACGAAAAAACCTTCGTGCCGATTATTCACCAATTGGTGCATTTAACCGAACATGGTGAACAAGTAAAAATGTCCAAACGGGCGGGGCACTTTATTACCTTGCGCGAACTGATGGACGACGTAGGAACCGATGTATGCCGGTTCTTCTTCGCCAGCCGCACGCCCAACGCGCATATGCTTTTTGATATGGACCTTGCCAAAAAACGCACGAACGAAAACCCTGTTTTCTACGTGCAATACGTCCACGCGCGCATTTACTCAATTTTTGAGGCCGCCAAACAAAAAGGGTTGGCCGAAGCTACCACCGCAAAGACACCGCTTACCCCGCAAGAACGCGCCTTACTGCTTAAACTTGTGTGGTTCAAACCGGTGCTGAATATGTGCGTAGCCGATTTAAGCCCCCACCATTTAACCACGTATTTAGTGGAATTGGCCGGGCTATTTCACGCATTTTACGACAATTGCCGCGTCATTGACGACGCCAACCCTGATTTGACCGCCAGCCGCTTATTTATTTGCCAACGCGTGGCAGAACGGATCAAAAAGGGCTTGGAATTTATTGGCGTCAGTTCCCCGGAAAAAATGTAAACTAACAGGAAAATATGGATATTAGCTACTTGCTGTTCCTACAACATATTCGCAATGGCTTGCACGATGCAGGCTCGTCGTTTTTTGTGGGATTATCCACGTTTTCGGTTACCTATTTATTCTTATTGCCGGCCTTCATTTACTGGTGTATGAGCAAACGCAAAGGGCTGTATATATTTGCATCGGCCTATTTGTGTATTGCCATGAGTGCTATTGTTAAATTGATCGCGTGTGTGTATCGCCCTTGGGTGCGCGATCCGCGCGTAATTCCGGTAGGGGACTCCTTAACCCGCGCCACCGGGTATTCACTCCCCAGCGGCCACGTAACCCACGCTACCCCTATGTACGGCGGTATGGCCAAAATATTTTGGGCAGGTAAATTTACCCACTGGCTTAGCATCTTTTTTATAGGGATCTTGTTGCTTACCGCTTTCTCCCGCAACTATTTGGGGGTTCATACCCCGCAGGACGTTATCGTAGGGATCGCTTTAGGGATATTGGCTTTGTGGATTGTGGAGTGCATTTTTAAAGAAATAGACAAACAACCCGAGCACGAAAATTATTTCTTGCTGGCAGGCATTGTGTTTGGAATATTAAACCTGCTTTTTGTAATTTACAAACCCTATCCGCTTGATTACGTAGACGGCAAATTGCTGGTGGATCCGCAACTGATGACCAACGACGCTTACAAAGACATCAGCTATTTAATTGCCTTCTGCGCCGCGCGTTACACGGAACGGAAATGGATTTCGTTTGAACAAACCGGGTTAAATGTAAAAGGGATTTTAATCGGCTTATTGGGCTTAGTACTGGCCGCCCTGTTGATTGCCGTTGGGGAAAAGGCGTGCATCCACTTTTTAGGTGCACACTGGGGCCGCGCGCTATATGCCTTTGTGATTGTTTTTTACATCATCGCGGGCTATCCGGCCGTTATCAAATGGCTTTTTAAACAAAAAAAGAAATAAATCTCCAAACGCCGCCAAATTCTCTTATACGTAAGAAGCCCCTTTTTAAAGGGGCTTTGTGTTGGAATTAGTCGTTTTCCCTACATAGGATAAGCAATCAATTCTCCTCCCTTTATTGGTTCGCCTTTCCCCAATGTTTTACAGAACGAAAGACATGCAGTCTCAGAAGAACTACCACAAGCACAATAAAATCCTTTGGGTACTGAACCAAAAAGCAAGGATCCATCAGCTGCGGGGCCAATATATGCAATACCGTAAGGCTGATTGAGGCTGCCTGCTACTAACGCACCAAATAACGGATAGTACATATAATGACCCACTGTGCAATAGCTATCTCCCTCTTCGCCTTTTAATTCGCAAACGCCGTCGGAAGCGGTGACGAAGATATCCTCCCCATTTAACGTACCCTCTAATTCGGCCACTTCAATATTGTGGCTCATTTGCCGCAGTAATACCATCGCTTCTGCCGTACGGCTTTTTTCTACGGCCTTTTGATATTGCGGCAACGCCACCGCCGCCAAAATACCAATGATTAAGACGACTACTAATAATTCAATTAGGGTAAACCCTAAACGGCCTTGTACTCTATTTTTCATAAGCTCTCCTTGTGTTTTGATGTTCAGCATAAGAAAGTGTATCAAAAAAAAAAAAACAATGCAATTCTTTTCTGAAAAGACGACTTTTGCAATTAGGCAAAACATCCGTCATTCCCAAAGCTTGTCCCGCAAGGCTGTAATGCGGGGTCCCAGGGTCTTCCACGCAGGTCGTTGTCGTTCGTCGTTCATTAAAGGTTGTCATCCCCGAGAATTTGTGGCCCGCAAGGTTGGGGGATCTCGCCGTTTTAGAAACGGCAACAACAGTTCCCGAAAAAACACTTGTACAAGACATAAACCCTCATAAAATTTTATAATAGAAAATATACGCGACAGGAGGGGTCTGCATATGAAAAAAATACTTGCTGCCTTATTACTTTGTGTGGCGTTTTGTGCCCACGCCCAAACCTTAACAGAGGCCGAAAAACTTTATCAGGACGGAGATTTTGCCTCTGCTCAAAAACAATACGAAGAAATTGTAAAAACCGCTACCGGCAACGATTTGTATCAAGCCCAATTACGCCTGGCAGCTTGCCAATATAGTCAGGGTGCTTATCTAAACGCCGCCAAAACTTTATTCTCTTTCCCCCTTCCGCAAGATGCCCTTTGGAAAGCCCGCTTTCTGCTCTATCGCACGCAAATGGCTCAACAAGTAGCCAACCAATACTCCCCCATCCTGCAAGCGCGCGAAATAGAAGGCAATACCGATATGGAACAATGGACCCGCGGCCAATGGCACAGCCAAATGCAAAAAGATTTTGAGCAACTTTGGGCCTTGCGCGCCGACTTAATCAAAGCTCCTATCCAGCAAGAAACCCTCATTTTAAACGTAAAAGATACCGATACGCAACGCATCCCCACGTTGTTTGATTTTGTGGTGCAACAATGGACTTCTTTTTTGGGCGGCACCGAACAAAACCTGCCGGCCGAAGGCGTGCGCAATTATTTAAGCGGCCACGCGGCCCCTATTGCCAAACAAAAAAACCGCGCCGACAAATTAGCCAGCGTCCTCAAAACCGCTTACGAACTGGAAGGCACAAACCGGCAAAACGCCCGCCTGTTTTGGCAAACCGACTACATTTTACTTCCCTTGCAACGCAAAGATTTATTTGAAATAAAAAATGAAGAAAAAGCATTCCGCACCGCCGTAGAACAACTCTACTCCGTAAGTGGTTTTCAGCATGACCAAGGTTGGTGGAAAAAATTCAAAGGGCGCAGTACCGCTTATGGGCAATCCTACGCGGCTTATCAAGTGGCCCAACTGCTTTTGAATCATCAAGAACGTGAACAAGCGTTAGCCGTGTGCCAATATGCCACCAAGCAATTTGCGGAATCTTATTACACGCAGCAATGCCAAGATATGGCGCAGGAAATTACCAAGCAAGCAATTTACTTTGTTCGCGGGACGGAAAGCACTATTTTGAACCCCCAACAGCCCAAACTATCCCTTGAAACCCGCAACATCCCCACCGTTTACGTACGTGTTTACCCCGTTACCCGCACGGAGTTGGAAACCCTCTATCACCGCAGTTACCACCGGGCGATAGACGATTGGACCGATTTGTTGGATACCTCCGACGAAATCCTCAAGGCCATGCTCAGTTCCACCAAAAAATATCAAACGGTGGAAGTCCCCGTTTCCTACCCAAAACCGTACGATTCGCAAACTACCTTTTTTACGCTGCCCGCTTTGGAAAAAGGATTTTATGTAGTCATTGCCAGCTCAAACGCAAATTTTAATTATACCCAAGGTCCGGTCTCCGGGCAGATTATCAACATAACGGACCTGGCCCTTTTTACCACAGCCGCCATTGAAGACAACCCGGCTAATTATGTGCGCACCTTAAACACGCAATCCCGCACCTACAAACCGCAAGTCTTCCGCTGGTACGCCCTTGATTTAAAAACCGGCGAACCGCAAGCCGATACCGAGCTGGATGTTATCCAAAATCAAACCCGCAAAACCCGCCATCGTCTTACCACCAACCGTGAAGGCACGGCCGGGTTACCTGTTTCTATTCTTGTAGAAAAATGGAAACACACGTGGGAACGCGTTTCCACCTTGGCTCAAAAAAACGGAGATAGTGCTATTGGTTCCTTTGCAAGTTTTGATTTTTCCACCGAGGACCCTGTAAAAATCTTTTTACAAACGGACCGCGCCATTTACCGCCCCGGGCAAAAAGTGACGGGCTCCGTGCAGGCATTTCAAGCCATGCCCCGCGGTTGGAAAGTATTGCCCAACTTGTCCGTAAAAATTACCGCGCACGATACCAACGGCAAGCAAATCTATCAAGCCAACACCCACCTCAACGAATGGGGAACCGCACAAGTGCAATTTAGTTTGCCGCAAGGCAATGAACTGATGGGTTATTTTAACTTGCGTGCCAATTTAGAAGCCGGCGGGCAAACCTATCACGCGTATCACAATTTTCAAGTGGAAGAATACAAACGCCCCGAATATGAAATTTCCCTAAACGATCCCAAAACCCCGCTTGTTTATAATCAAAAGGGAACGGTAACCGGCCTTGCCAAAACGTACGCAGGCACCGCCTTGCAAGGGGCTACCGTCAAATACACCGTAAAAGCTCAAGAATATTCTCCGTGGTTTTACAGCTGGCGTTATCGCCCGCACAGCACAGAAGTCATTGCGCAAGGGCAAACCAAAACGGATAGCACGGGTGTCTTTAGTATTTCTTGGACGCCGCAACCCACTCAAAAAGAAGAACAGGCCACTCAATACACGGTGCAAGCCGAAGTATACGACGAAACAGGCCGCCCGATTGAAACCACACGCAATTACCGCGTAAGTGCTCATGCCAATTTCTTAAACGTAGATTTTGCCCAAGGTTTTTATGATGCTCACAAATCCACCCCGCTTGGGAAAATCACCTTGGCAGATGCGGACGGACACGCTACCCCCGGGCAAGTATCTTTGCGCATTGCGCAAGTGGAAAACACCCCGCAAACCCCTCAAGAGCAAGTGAGGGATGGAATCCTCCTCCAACCGGCTCAAAATAATGACATCAATGCTTGGTACAAAGATGCCAAAGAATTAAAAACCGTTTACAAACAAACGCTCAACTTCACGCAAGAAGCGCAAGAAGTACAACTGCCCGCGTTGGAAGAAGGGATTTACCGCCTTATCTTGCAAAATGAAAAAGCCCAAAAACAAGAAGTGATTTTTGTAGTGGTAAGCGAAAAATCATCCTTGTCCTTGCCGGCTATTACTTTGCCGCAATATAACACCTATCACCCCGGCGAAACCGCCCGCGTGCTATTGGGTGCCGGTTCGCTGGCAAACACCAAGTGGGTAGAAGTATTGTATAAGCGCAACTTCTTACGCACCCGCCAGCGTTTGCCTGGCGGCGTAAGCATTTATGAGTATTTGGTAACCGAAGAGGACCGCGGCGGCATTGCGATCAATTGGTTTGGAGCCAGCGACTATCAAATCCATCAAGGGGCCACCGCACTCACCGTACCGTTTGACAATCAAAAATTGGCTGTGGAAATAAACACTCCCGAAACGGTCAGGCCCGGCCAAACCGTGGCTTGGCAACTTACCGCGCGCGACTACAAAGGCACCCCGATAAACGGGCAAGCCAGTTTGGCCGTGTATGATAAATCGCTTGATTATTACGCCAAAAAAACAAACCCGTTTGACTTGGCTACCTTGTTCCCGATTTCCTCGGAAAGCCGCGAAGCAGCCATCAACCGCTTTATTGGCTATCCCGATACGTTGTGGGACGTTTCACACGTGGCCCGCAAATGGGTACCGCTGCCTAATTTGCCTACGTTTAATTTGGTCATGCAACGCAATTATTACCGCAATATGCGCAAAGCAGGTGCGGCCGCGCCCATGATGGCAGCACAAAAGGTGGCCCTGGATGATGTCAAAGCCGCTTCTTTAACCTTTGGCGTGGCCGAAGTGGCAAGCAGAGGCGGAGGCATGGACCTTGCTTCCTTTGATGAAGCCGTAGAAGAGAAAGAATCCAGCGAGCAACAAAATACCCAAGAACTTGGGGAAGAATTACCCCAAGACGTCTTGCGCACGGACTTTGCCGAAACCGCGTATTTCAACTCGCTCTTACCGATTAAAAACGGGAAAGCCCTGGTTTCTTTCACCCTACCGCAAAGTATTACCACGTGGAATGTTTTAGGGTTTGCGCTGACAAAAGATGCAGAGTTAGGCACGTTCACCGCTACCGCTATTTCCCGCAAAGAATTTATGGTGCGTTTACACTTGCCCCGCTTCTACCGCGAGAACGACAAAGGGGTTTTCCAGGCCTCGGTGATCAACTTATCTAACCGTAAAATTACCGTGCCGGTTACCCTTTCCATCACGCAGGATAAACAAGGCAAGGCCGCTGCTTTTGGGCTTAAAAATGCTACCCAAAATGTAACCGTAGAAGCCAATTCTACCGCTTACGCTTCGTGGGAAATAACCGCCCCCACTGCGCCGGGGTTGTATCAAATTTCAGCGGTGGCGCGTAGCGTAACCAGCAGCGATGGCGAACAAAAAGATTTCCCCGTGTTGCCCAGCTTATCGCGCTTGTTGGCCACCACAAACACTGCGCTTAAAAACGGTGCCAACACGCTCACTCTTACCGAATTAAACGACGTGAGCGACGCTCAACCGGAACTGGCCGCCCTCACCTTGCACCCCAGTTTAGCACTATCGGTTCTCAATAAAATGCCGAACTTGTTAGTGTGGCCGTATAATGACTTGGTTTCCTCGTTAAACCGCTACGTTCCGTTAGCGATTGTGCACCAGTTCTACACCACGTATCCCGAGTTGAAACAAGCCGTGTTAAAGCTCCCCAAACGCACAGGGGTTACGGCAGCTTGGAACGAAACGGATCCGCTGCGCCTGACGGTTTTGGAACAAACGCCTTGGCTCAATATTGCACAAGGTTCCACGCAACATCAAGCCAACCTCATCAACTTGTTTGATGATAAAATTGTTTCCGAAAGGTTAGCCAAAGAAAAAACACGTATTTTAAAATTCCAAAACCCCAACGGTTCGTTTAGTTGGTTTGCCGGCGGACCGGCGGACCCCTACTTAACGCTACGGGCATTGGAAGCATTTGCGCAAGCCGTTGCGTTTGGTGCCGCCGTACCCAAAAACGAGGCAGAAAATGCTATTGCTTATGTAGTGCCCCAAATTGAGAAACAACTTTTGGACGACAAAACCGGCTCTGTCTCTACCGTATCTTATGCCTTGTATGCGGCGTATACGCTATCGGCTTTCCCGGCGCACTGGACGCAAGCCGCCAAAGCCCGGCCGTATCTTAAAAAATGGGTAGACTATGCCGACCAGCAATCGCGCTTTATGACCCCGTTGGGGCAAATATACGCGGCGGCGATCTATCACCGGTTAGGGGATGATGTAAAAGCCAATGCGTATTTGGATAAAGTACTTGCCCGTATGAAATACAACCCGCTCACCGGGGCCTATTTCGCACCGGAAGCCCAAAGCTGGTTGTGGTATCAAGATACACTGACCACCCAAACTACCACGCTTAAAACACTCTTGGAAATCCGCCCGGACAGCGACAAAATTGAACCCATGGTGCAATGGTTGCTTTTCAACAAACAAGTAACCAGTTGGCAAAATCCGTCCGCCGCGGCCCAAGCCGTATTTGCCTTGCTGGATGTAATGAAAGCCAAAGGCGCGCTCACCACGCAAAGCACGTATCAAATTAGTTGGGCCGGCACACGCCAAGCGCGCACCTTTAAACCCTTAGATTGGACGGAAGATTTGCAATGGGTCAAACAAGGGGCGCAAGTGACCCCGGCCGCTTACCGGGCTCAAGTTACCAAGCAAAGCAAAATGACAGATTTTGCTTCGTTAAGTGTTGTGTACACGTCGGCCCAGGCGCAAGCGTCCCCCAAAGGGGTGCTCAATGTAACGCGCGAATATTTTGTACGCACGCCGCAAGGGAACACACAAAAATTACGCCCGCTGGCTAATTTGGAAGAAGTAAAAGTAGGCGACGAAGTAGAAGTGCAACTTACGCTAACTGCGGATAGTGCTTTTGAATACGTCTTAGTGTCGGACCCGAAACCCGCCGGCTTTGAAAGCGAAACGCTCACCAGCGGCTGGACGTGGAACCCCGTACCGATGTATCAAGAGATACGCGACGCAGAAACCAACTTCTTCATCAACCGTTTGCCCGCCGGTAAAGTGGTGCTACACTATGTGTTGCGCCCCACCGTACCCGGAGACTTCCACGCCAAACCCGCGCAAGTGCAAAGCTTATACGCCCCCGAATATGGGGCCCACAGCGCGGCTGAAAAAGTGAAAGTAAGCAAATAAAATATGTACTCCCCCCTGCTTTAAAGCAGGGGGATTTTTTTGCCGATTTTTGCTCTCTGGCCAAAATATACTATAATGAAAATAAGTCAATCCCCAGGGGTAACAAGATGCAACTGATTGTTACAAAATTAAGCGTTGGGTTATGGGCGGCCTCGTACATCAAAGGAACCGTGCAGGCCTTCGGCCCGACGAAAAACCACCCCTTTGTGTTAGGGTTACCCACCGGGGCCACCGTCATTGATATGTATGCCGTGCTGCGTGCTTTTGTGCAAGAGCGGCTCTTAAGTTTCCAACATATTGTTACATTTAACATGGATGAATATATCGGCATCCCGGCCGATCATCCGCAAAGTTATCACAGCTACATGCGCCAGCATTTGTTTGATGCGGTGCACATGCCCCCGGAACATGCCTTCATCCCCGACGGGCAAGCCACCGATTTACACGCCCAATGTCAACAGTACGAAAACACCATCGCGCGCATGGGCGGGATTGATTTATTTATTGGCGGGATTGGGCGCAACGGGCACATTGCTTTTAACGAACCGGGCACACCCTTCCATTCGCGCACGCATGTACAAACTTTATCGCCCAGTACGCGCGAAGCCAATGCCCGTTTCTTTTTAAATGATATTTCCCGTGTGCCGCAGCAAGCTATCACCGTGGGCATTGGAACCATTTTGGATGCCAAAGAACTTTTGTTTATTGCAAACGGAGTGCAAAAGGCGGCCGCCGTATCTCATTTAATTTCGCAAGAACCCACCGTGGATTGGCCGCTAACCGCACTGAAATTACATCCCCACGCTTCCTTATTAGTAGACCTGGATGCGTGCGTGCTTTTATCCGGCGATGTAAAAACCCAGCTGGACCAAGCGCGCGAACAAAACCCGCTGGCCGACCAGTGGACCGTGGAGGTAAAATGAAATCCCTTCCTCACGTAAATGTGGTAACCTCGCGCGGTATTTTGCACAACGCGTGCTTGGAAATCGCCGAAGGTAAAATTGCACGCATTACCACATCCGACGAACCAAAAGATCCCGCGCAACTGCCGCTGGTAATTCCTTCTTTTATAGATTTACACATCCATGGCATGGGTGGGTACGGGCCCGAACAGGGCACCGCGCAAGCGTTGTTGCACCTTTCGGACGTACTAGCCCGGCAAGGGGTGCGGGCGTTTTGCCCTACGCTTTACGGGGCTCACCCTCAAAAAATGGCACAACAACTGCGTGCTTTGGTGCCGGCTATCGGGCAAGAAAAAGGAGCTAAAATTTTGGGCTTTCATTTGGAAGGGCCTTTCCTTTCCCCTCAAAAACCCGGTGTAATGAAACCGCAAGATATCGTACCGGCCCGCTTGGAAGATTGGCAAGAAATTTATCAAGCCGCCCAAGGGCACGTAGCCATTTTAACATTAGCGCCGGAAATCCCTGATGTGGAACCCATCCTGAAGTTTTGTTTACAACATCACATTGTAGTACAAGCGGGGCACACCAATGCCACGTATGAACAAATGCAACGCGCCTTTGACCAAGGGGTAAAACGCGTAACCCACCTAGGCAATGCCATGAGTGGGCTGCACCACCGTGCGCCCGGCGTACTGGGCGCCGTGCTGGAAAACCCGGCCCTTTCGTGCGAAGTGATTGCCGATGGCAAACACGTGCATCCGGCTTTGCTTAAAATTCTAAAAGCGGTAAAACCTATTTCCCAAATTACAGCGGTTACCGATGCGTTACTCCCCACCGGGCAAAAGCAGGGGTCCTTCGTAGCAAATGGGGAGGAGGTTACGTTGGAAGACGGCGTGTGGAAACGCACGACCGACCACGTATGGGCGGGCTCTGCATTAACGATGTGGGATGCTTTTTTGCAATTGTTGTCCGCCGGATATTCGCTGGAAGAAGCCGTTAGCTGCACCGGCACAAACGCGGCTAAATTGCTTTCGGCAGAAAGTGAAATAGCAGGGGGTCAACCGGCTGATTTTATCGTATTATCCCCCCACTTACAACTACAACATATTTTCAGGCAAGGGCAAGAAATAACCCCTTCATTTTAGGCACACAAAAGCCGCCCCTTTGGGCGGCTTTACATCTCTAAAGCAAAGGCAATTTACTAATAGCACAAGTACATAGAACCGTTAACGGATCGCCATGTTGGTGAATTTCCAGGGACTGCTGATACTGTTACATTTCCCAATTGTAATGCGTCGGATACGTTTACGGAAGTGTTGGCAGTGTTGGCAATGAGTGTCGTGGCTTTCACTGTTACTTTATTTAAAACATTTTCGTCGGTAAAAACATGGGGGTCATTATCTGTGTCATGTATATAGGACGCTTCTTCTGCCGTTAATGTCCCGTCTTTCAATTCTACCACAGTCCCTGTACCATGATTTGCATCTGTTGGAAGGACGTGGAGAGAGCTTCCTTTACCTTGGACAATTGGGCCATTTTTACCTGATTCTACGTCAACAGTAATATTGTGTTGGTCTGATCCAACATGATTAATATAAGCATCTTGATGGGACACTCTTCCTTCGGCGCTCCCATCAATAGTAATATCTTTCCCGTCGGCAACCGGATGGATCTGGAGTTCAGCTGCTTCCAATCCGCCGGCAAGCGTACCTTTGTTGACTATTGTAAGCTTTTTGTATACACCCGTGCGAGAAGGGTTGTACGAAATGGCAGAAACCGATTCGTTATATCCAAACGCCGTCCCTGCAAACAAAACACATACTATTGCGGCCCAATAACGCATATAAACTCCTTTATCATCAGCTAAAAACTTATACTATCATTGTATAGAAAAAAATGCGGAAATACAAGCCCTAATTTTGTACTCTGCGCGGATGTACATTTTATGCTAGCAATACCTTCCCAAAAAGTATAGAATGTAGATATCCGGCATCTTTGTCCGATATTTTACCAAGGAGATAATTGCCCATGGAAAAAAAGAAATCAGCCGTTTCCACAACCCTGGCCTCTAACGAGGAACTGATTTTGCTAGACAAAATAGTTGGCAAAGTAAAAAAAGCCCAGCAAATTTTTGCTACCTACACGCAAGAGCAAGTGGATAAAATTTTCCGCGCCGCTGCTATTGCCGCAGCACAGAACCGCATCCCCTTAGCCAAGCTAGCCGTAGAAGAAACCGGCATGGGCGTAATGGAAGATAAAGTAATTAAAAACCAATTTGCTTCCGAATATATTTACAACCAATACAAGGACACAAAAACTTGTGGGGTCCTATCGGATGATGACGCCTTTGGCTACCGCCAGGTGGCCGAACCGATTGGACTAATTGCCGGGGTGATCCCCACTACCAACCCCACTTCCACCGCTATTTTTAAAAGTTTGTTGGCCCTTAAAACACGCAACGGGATTATATTTTCCCCCCATCCGCGGGCAAAAAAATGCACCATTGAAGCCGCCAGAATTGTTTTAAATGCCGCGGTAGAAGCCGGTGCGCCCCAAGGAATTATCGGCTGGATTGATAATCCCACCACCACCCTTTCCAACGCGCTGATGCACCACAAAGACATCAACTTAATTTTGGCTACCGGCGGCCCCGGCATGGTAACCGCCGCTTATTCTTCCGGCAAGCCGGCCCTGGGGGTGGGCGCCGGAAACACGCCCGTGGTAATTGATGCCTCTGCCAATATTAAAATGGCTGTTAGCTCTATCATCATGAGCAAAACTTTTGACAACGGCATGATTTGCGCGAGTGAACAATCCGTCGTTGTAGAAGAAGCGGTTTACACGCAAGTTAAAAAAGAATTCGTCGCGCGCGGTTGCCATTTTGTAACGGGTAAAGATCGCCAAAAACTGGCTGACACCATTGTGATAGATAATAAATTAAACTCAGCTATCGTAGGGCAAACAGCGGAGGCCATTGCCAAAATGGCCGGTATCAAAGTGCCTGCGCATACTAAAATTTTAATCGCCGAAGCAAAAGAAATTAACGACCAAGAACCCTTCGCACGCGAAAAACTTTCCCCGGTGCTGGGCTTTTATAAAGCCAAAAATTTCAAAGTGGCAGCCGACTTGGCACGCAAACTGATTTTGTACGGTGGGGCGGGGCATACCTCGGTGCTCTATACTGACGAAGCCAACGAAGACCATATTGATTATTTTCAAGATATGCCCACCGCACGCACACTGATCAATATGCCCTCTTCACAAGGGGCGATTGGGGATGTGTACAACTTTAAACTTGCCCCTTCACTCACACTGGGATGTGGGTCCTGGGGTGGCAATTCTGTGAGCGAAAATATTGGAGTCAAACACCTTATGAACGTAAAATCTGTAGCCGAACGCCGTGAAAATATGTACTGGTACAAAGTACCTCAAAAGATCTACTTTAAACGCGGAGCTTTGCAACAGGCCCTCGCCGAATTGCAAGATAAAAAACGCGCCTACATCATTACCGATAAAACCATGGAGCAACTGGGCCACGTACGCACGGTGATTGATGTATTGGAAGGGCTCAATATTAAAGTGCGCGTATTTTCCGACGTCATCCCGGATCCGGATATCTCCAACGTAAACAAAGCGCTGGCGGTTGCCAATTCGTGGCAGCCGGATATGATTATCGCTTTGGGCGGCGGTAGTGCCATTGACGAAGGGAAAATGGTATGGCTGATGTACGAAAACCCCGACACCAGTTTTGAAGATATTGCCATGCGCTTTATGGACATCCGCAAACGTATTTATTCCGCCCCGCCGCTTGGCAAAAAGGCCATCATGGTGGCGATTCCCACCACGTCGGGCACCGGTTCGGAAGTGACGCCGTTTACTATTATCACCGACGAAAAAACCGGTACCAAATACGCCATTACGGATTATGCCCTCACGCCCGATATGGCCATTATTGACCCGGAATTTGTTTTAAATATGCCCAAATCGCTCACGGCATTTTCGGGGTTGGATGTATTGACGCACGCCATTGAATCGTACACTTCTGTATTTTCCACCAACTTCACCGAAGGCCAAGCCCTAGAAGCCATGCGCCTTGTGTTTAAGTATTTGGAAAAATCCTACACCGAAGGCGCCAAAAACATCAACGCCCGCGAGAAAATGCACTACGCCGCCACCATTGCCGGCATGGCATTTGCCAACGCGTTTTTGGGGTTGTCGCACTCTATGGCACACAAATTAGGGGCGATGTATCACGTACCGCACGGGCTAGCCAACGCGTTTTTGCTCCCGTACGTGATTGATTTCAACGCCACCGATAAACCCACCAAGCAGGGGTTGTTCCCGCAGTACAAATATCCGTTTGTAAAAGGCCGCTACGCTAAAATTATTGACTATTTGCTGCCCGAACACAAACTGGGCAAAAACCCGGATGTCAAAGTGCAAAAGCTCATCAATATGGTGGAAGATTTAAAACACAAATTGAATATTCCTAAATCCATTAAAGAGTACGGCATCCCGGAAAAAGAGTTTTTGGCCAATTTGGATAAACTCTCCGAATTAGCGTTTGACGACCAGTGCACCGGCGGCAACGCGCGCTACCCCTTAATTAGCGAAATTAAGGAACTGTATTTAAAGGCCTATTACGGCAAACCTATCAAACACGCAAAAGGAAAATAAACATCCCCCCCCTACGTTACAAAACGTAGGGGGTTTTCACAAAATGCTATAATAAACCCATGGGACTGGAAGAACTGCAAGAGAAAGATTATTTTTCTATTGGGGACGTGCGGCGTATTACCGGCGTGCCGGAGTACTCCATACGCTATTGGGAGGCCGAATTTGGCCTCATCCGCCCGGTGCGTTTGCCCAGCGGGCACCGGCGTTATTCCAAGTCCGACGTGTACACACTCCTAAAAATTAAAGACTTAATTTACAAGCATAAACTCACGCTGGAAGGCGCCAAAAAGCAACTCAATAAATATCAGTTTGCTACTTCGCTGGATGCCAAATCTGCCGCCCGCATAGATGTAAAACTGCTTACCGAAATTAAAGAAGCGCTGGCGGATTTAATCAAAGAATGATATAATGTATGTGTGGCGGCTAAAAAACCGCACAAGTACGGGGAGTGGCTCAGAGGTAGAGCGCTCGCTTGGGGTGCGAGAGATCGCGGGTTCGATTCCCGCCTTCCCGAAGTTTTGAAATCATAACGCACTTTTGTGTGCTGATTTACGGGGCGTAGCGCAGATGGTAGCGCGCACGGTTCGGGACCGTGAGGTCGTGGGTTCAAATCCCGCCGCCCCGAAACTTTACTTTAGGCACCTTCAAAAGGTGCCTTTTTCATCGACAGTTTCACTTTTTCTCGTCGAGAAACAACTGATTTTTTAATCTATCTCGGTCTTAGAGTAGTATTTTCTCCGTCGTAAAAGGCCGTTTTCTTATCTTTTTCTCTGTGGGCCAAATTTGCAGGATCCAAACTTCTAGGGTAGACCCACTATTTTGTAATTCAAACCTGCGACCTCATGCATTTTTTAAGGACTTATTATCATTTTCCCAACGTTAACATATCTCAAATGTATTCTTAGTATTTAAAATGAGGTCGCTGGTTCTAATCCCGCGACCCTTATATATTTTCTTGAAAACCACTACAATTAGTTACTTTGCCAGTGTTGCTCTTGTATCTCAAAATCCACATTACCTTCAGCAATATTCATAAGCTCCCGCAATGTTAGATTTTTCGGGTTTTTGTATTCTAAAATATCCGCTACAATACGTGGGGATAAATAGCACAGATTGACATACCGCGCAAAGGTACGCTTATTCATACCGCTGGCCTTTTCCCACTCACGGGTTTTCAGTCCTTTTTCCAATAACTTCTTGAGTTTCCATGCACGGGCAAGCCCACGGACCAAACTTTCATTGAGTTGGCGTACTGTCAGTATATTTTGTGACGTACCATGCTGCAAACGTGTAGAGGTGACATTGTCTATATAAAAAGTATCCCGAAGTGTAATGGTTTCAGCCCCCACTTCCGGCAATACAGGATTTTTTATTTTTTCGGCTTGTTTTTGGCAGTTATGGCAATTATCCAAAAATACCATCCTATCCAGCGTAATCTGTAAGCGACAGTTCGTACCCTTTTTCACACAAATTATCTGTTTAAGGCATTTTTTAGCTTCATCAAATGTAATTTGGCTGCTATCTGCCTGTAAATCAACGGAGGACAAATCGGCTCTGCGTATGGTATTCAATACAAACTCATCTAGCTGAATTACCGGGATATGGACCCCTTTGCGGATGAAATAATATTGATATTTTTGCCCCTGTTTTCTAGTACTAGTTAAGTTATAGGGATTTCCCTTATCATCAAATAATTTATCCGCCATTAACGTTATTTTCCAGATATATGCCCGGTATTCTTTAAGGCCATTCTTAAAATGACCCAGTTTATCCTGTACGGCTTCAAACAGCTCTTGGGATACAAGAGCTGGCTGTTTGCCCAGATAGACCTTATTAGCCGCAAAATGGGGCATTTTCCCTGCATACAAAGGATTAGACAAAATATGCAAGATATTATTGTAAACAAACGGTTTTCCACCTTTTTCTTCCCCTTTCTTGGTTTTCCACAGTTTACAATGGTATCCTCGCTCATTCATCCAGGTTACAACCTCCATAATGTTGCCAATTTCTAAATATTTTTGAAAGATAAGACGTACAACAATAGCTTCCTGTTCATTAGGCACTAACTGCCTATCTTTGATATCGTAACCCAGCGGAAGAACCCCACTGCCCCACAATCCTTTTGCTTTGGTAGCGGCTACTTTATCACGTATACGTTCGGCAGATACTTCCCGCTCAAATTGAGCAAAGGATAACAGCATATTAAGCGTCAGTTTACCCATAGAGTTAGTAGTATCAAATGATTGCGTGATAGATACAAAATTGCAGTCATATTTGGCAAACTCCTGCATCATTTTATGGAAATCAAAAATGGAACGGGATAGACGATCCACCTTGTAAACGACCACTACCTGTATTCTATGAGAACGGATTTCTTCCAACAAGGTCTGTAATCCGGGCCGGTCCATTGTACCCCCACTAATCCCCCCATCTTCAAACGTCTTATAATACTGCCATCCGTTAAACGCCTGAGATTGTATATATGCTTTGCATGCTTCTTCTTGGCTTTGCAGGGAACTAAACTGAGAATCTAACCCTCGCTCGTTTGATTTACGTGTATATATAGCACAGTTAAATTTTGCCATTTTTTTCTCTCCATAAGTCCAAAAAATGCCGGACCGCTCACATGACAATTTGATATGGTGGAGGCAACCACTGTTAAATTGGGATAGATTTTACCTTCCCATTCGTATTCTTGCTCGCCTTTGACCGTTACCTGATAGATTTTCCCTTTGTACTTTTTAGTTAGCAGTGTTCCAACAGACAGGACATATCGGTTTTTATGAGCATGCTCGATATACTTATCAGGATTACTTGCATAGCGATCAAGCCGTGTGACATATTTCTCTGGTAGTTTACAGCGCCCCAATTCACATTGGATAGCATACCACAACGGCCGCAATTTGGCTTTGTGGCCTATCATGGGATACGTGTAAAACGTGTCCCAATAAAACTGCAATTTTTTGTCCGATAAAGATTTCAATTCATCAAAGCTCTTTGGGAGGTAACACTTTCTTCGCATAAATTATCTTCTCAATTTTTCTAATTCTTTGTGATGCATCCCCTTTCTGATAATATGCTCGGGCCAATACGTCAAAGAATTTTATAGCAAGTAAAAGCAATACTTTATCATGTAGCACCTTGGGCCGCCCAAGGGGATTACCTGAACGGCCCTTTACAAATCGCCCCGAAATTGGAGGCAAATGGCGCGGTTTATTTGGTAAGTCCAAAGAATACATAACCGCTGATTTGGCGTTTGACAATCGTCATGGCCACACGTGAGATGCTTTTAAATACTTTCCCTTCGTATTCAAAGCCGTTTTCCAACACTTTTACTTCTATGGTTTTACCACGATAGGTTTTGGTAATAATGCTGCCTGGCGCAGGCAAGCGGTTATCGCGCGGCCGGACAGGTAAGTTGTCAAGCGGGGTTTCTTCGATAGTGACAGGACTGACTACCCGCAAAACAGCAAGTTGCGGGGGTTTAGTTTTAGGTGCTGATTTTTTGATTGTTTTCTTCATAACTTATCTCCTTAAATAAGCGTTTTTCCCTTCGTACTACATTCACGCTTACTATTGGGAGATAAGTCAAGTAATTATTCCATTATTTCTTAGTACAAGTTCAAGTCCTGGTGGGCGCAGAGATTGACGAGAGCCCGTTCTCAGAAGAGAGCGGGCCTTTTTACCCCCTTTTTACGACGTAAAATCAGTAGCAAGATTAGCAAGGTTATAAATGCAAAACTATACAGGCACTCGGCAGAAAAATGGCAGAAAACCTTTCTGCCATAGTTTAGCCATTCTCAGCGAACCCTGCTACTTTTTGTCTGCCATTTTACATACTTTTTGGCAGAAACCAAAACTAAATTTTCTACAATATATATATGCTCAAAGTAATCCAAGGCGATATCACTACACTTCGGGTGGATGCCATCGTAAATGCCGCTAACCATACGCTCCTAGGGGGGTGGTGGAGTGGATGGGGCCATACACCGCGTCGCAGGGCCGGAGCTCTTAAAAGAATGTCGCACGCTCGGTGGTTGCCCTACGGGACAGGCAAAGATAACCTCTGCCTATAATTTGCCTTGTAAATACGTCAGCCATACGGTTGGGCCCGTTTGGTATGGTGGAGCGCATAACGAAGTAAAGGACCTGTTCAACTGCTATACCAATTCCCTTAAATTAGCGGATTTGTATAACTGTGGGAGCGTGGCCATTTCCCTGTATCTCTACTGGAGTATACCGTTTCCCCAAAGAGCAAGCGGCCCAAACCGCTATAACCGCTATAAAACAAATATCTCCCTCATTAAAAGCAGTACAGGAAATAACTCTTGTGTGCTTTTCTGAGGAAGATAAAGAAATCTACGATAGTTTGTTAAATAGTCGTTAAATTTTTAAACTATTGTACTTGTGCCTGTAATTTGTTCAAAATATCACGAATGTCCTTAACTAATCCATCGCGCATCTTGATAATTTCTTGTGTGCGTTTTGATACGTCGTTATACAACCCTTTTTCAAGTCGTTCATAATTATCCGTTTCTAAACGATAACTTACAAAACAATGTATCTGAACGGAACATTTAGTTCTTAATTTTGCAACATGATTGTAAATTTTTTCTTCAATAAAAGGAGCATTTTTATATAAAATATCGGCTGAAGCATTATATCTCTGAACTGCATCCTTGTATCTTTGTAACCACACTTTTTTCTCTTCATTAGGATCGGCAGGTAATTCGTCTGCAGGTGGAAATAACATGTAAGTAGTTTGTGTCATATCCATTACGACGCCAATTAAATCTTTATAAATACTAAGTTTTAAATCGAAATGCTTTTGGCTGATATATATTTGCCTATCTAATGCTGATTGGTATTTTGCTATTTCTTTTGCTATTGTTTGTTCATTCTGTTTTGCTACTCTATCTGCCAACATGTCCAAAAGTTTATTAATAATTGCCCACATAATTACACTAATACCTCCAATATTGCCAACCCATGTAAAGACTGTTTTTGCTACCTCACTCATGATATTCTCCTAACAAGCCAACAAAGGTCTAATTTTTCATTTGTAAACTTCCCGCCACACCAACCTGACTCTTGAGCTGTAGGATTGGCCCACAGGCCGATTTTGGCGGTTTTAGCTTGGGTTTCCAACTGCTTCCATTCTTCGCATTCTGGTATGTTGCAGTAGATTGTACGGACAAGGGCGATTCCCTCTATTATCAAGAAATAATGGAAAATTTTTCCTTTTAATCTCTCTTAAACAAATCCCGCGTGTAAACCTTTTCTTTAATGTCATCCAAGCAAGAGTCGTAGCGGTTGGCAATAATGGCCTTACAGCGCGTTTTAAATGCTTTTAGGTCGTTTACTACCTCACTACCAAAGAAAGTGCTCCCGTTTTCTAAAGTGGGCTCATAAATAATAACAGTTGCACCTTTTGCTTTTACCCGTTTCATAATGCCTTGAATGGAGCTTTGACGGAAATTATCGCTTCCCGCTTTCATGGTTAAGCGATATACCCCAATAACGGTGTTATGCTCTTTTTTCGGGCTGTACTGGTTGTTTTGTCCATAAGTATAATATCCGGCCTGTTTGAGCACTTGGTCGGCAATAAAGTCCTTGCGGGTACTATTTGAATCCACAATGGCTTTGATTAGGTTCTGCGGTACATCTGCATAGTTGGCCAGTAATTGTTTGGAATCCTTCGGCAGACAATAGCCACCATAGCCGAAAGAAGGGTTATTGTACTGGTTCCCAATACGCGGGTCCAAACATACACCCTCAATGATTTGTTGAGTATTTAATCCTTTGAGTTCGGCATAGGTATCCAATTCGTTGAAATAACTCACACGCAGGGCCAAATAGGTATTGGCAAATAGTTTTACGGCCTCTGCTTCGGTGTATCCCATAAACAGCGTAGGAACGTCTTGTTTAATGGCCCCTTGTTGTAAGAGTTTGGCAAATGTATGGGCTTTTTGCGTTAAATCCTTATCCGCAAAATCTGTCCCCACTACAATACGGGAAGGATATAAATTGTCATACAAAGCGTGTCCTTCGCGCAAGAACTCAGGGCTAAACAAAATGTTTTTTACACCCATTTTCTCGCGCACTTGGCGGGTATAGCCCACCGGAATGGTGGACTTAATAACCATGGTGGCTTTGGGATTATATTTCTTAACCAGTTCAATGACCGCCTCTACCGCAGAGGTATTAAAATAGTTTTGTTGTGGGTCATAGTTAGTGGGGGTGGCAATAATCACAAACTCCGCTTGTTCGTAGGCCGCTTTTGCATCTGTCGTTGCGGTTAGGTGCAAAGGTTTATTAGCCAAAAAGTCCTCAATCTCTTTGTCGGCAATCGGAGATTTGTTAGCGTTAATTAAATCCACTTTTTCCGGCACAATGTCTACGGCAATTACGTCATTGTGTTGGGCGAGCAACGTCGCTAAAGAAAGTCCTACATATCCGGTTCCGGCCACAGCTATCTTCATAAACTCCCCTCTCGATATAAATTCTTTTCTATTTTTTGTTTTATAATCTTTACTAAATTCAGTACTTCTTGACATTTGAAGAGATATAATAAGCCAAAATAAACACTAAAATTTAGAACGATAGAAATCCCAAAACGTAAAAATGGCTTCAGACACACCAAATGCAAAGAACATGCGTAACTGACGAATATAATTATTAAGCCGGCCAACGTCATTTTTTTTATCGATGGGAAAATGTCCATAAAATGAAACCCTGGTAAGTATTTCCCTATTTTATGAAGGAGTAAATATGCAGCTAACATAGTTGATAAAGTGGTCCCTAGGGCAATACCTCCTATACCTATAAAACGTGTTAAAATAATACTCAAGACAGAGTTGGCTAAAATAGCCAACGAGGCTACTTTTAATGGGGTTTTGGTATCCTTCATTGCATAGAATGCCCGTGTAATTAATTCTTGAAGGGACGAAAAAATATACATCCCACCATAAAAAGTCAGAAGAGTAGCAGTCATAAAAAAAGCATCTTTTCCAAAATTACCTCTCATATATACAATACGAACAATATCTGACGAAAAAACAACGGTCATAATGGATACAGGAAGCATGCACATGAGTAGTGACACGCACGATTGTTTCAATCGCTTGCTAAAATCAGCCAAATCATTCTTGGCATAAGATTCAGCAAAGTAGGGATACAAAACTGTGGACAGTGTTGTAATAATTATGCCAGTTACAAAACGGTTTAAGGTATTTGAATAGCTCAATGAAGAAACAGCTCCCTGGGCCACAAAAGAAGCTAAAATTCTGTCCACTATGTTATTAATCTGAATGATGCTGTTCCCAATCAAAATCGGAAAGGTAAGATTGAACAATAAGAAACTGTCCTTATCGAAAATTTTAGAAGGCCAAGAGAACTTAAAACGCTTTAGAGAAATCATAATTAGTGTGGTAATTTGTATGATGTGCCCGCAAACGACAGACCAGGTCAAAGTATACATGCTTTGATTTTTTCCAAATGCAAACACTAGTAGAATTACTGTCAAATTATAAAACAGACCCGCTATTTGGGCCCCGTAAAATAATTTTCTAGAGCTTAAAATTGACGAAAACATGTATTGGCCCATTGTGAGTATAAAGGTGGCCAAGACAATGCGAGATAAATATATGGATAATTGAGTTTGCGCAGAATTAAATCCCGGGGCCAGTATAGGAATTAGTATTGGAAGGAGAAGGATCCCTGCTATACTTAAAAAGAGTGATATGACAGCCGTCATGCATAGCATTTTGGATGCATATTTATCTGCTTCGTTCTCGTTCGAAACAATTTTTGAAACATAAACAGACAGGAATGCAGTAGAAACACTGTTACACACTGCTGGGAAAATAACGCTAGGCAAACTTTGTGCTAGGAAAAAGGCATCAGTTTGCCAGGTAGCTCCATAGAAACTTGCTATGATGGCATCCCTAACAAAACCGAATATCTTACCAATCACAACAATAATAGTAACGAGAGCCGATATTTTAAATAATTTGTTAGACCAGTCTTTTGACAACATGACAATTTATCCTTTAAATTTTTTCATTTCAGCAGAGATATCCAATAGATCCCCCATGCTTTCCCCATTTATTTTTATTTCGGCCATACCTATACATCCATGTGGGAAAAAAGTCATTTCGCCAAAAACGACCTGTCCTTGAATGTCGTATAAATCTACTCTTACAAAAGGAAATCCTTGGCTCAATTTGCTAGCAATTTTAAGCATATGTTGTAATGATGGCGGACGTCCCGGAAGATTGGTAGGCAAGTGATAATTTCGGATTGGCTTCCCTAAAATTTCCCATTTAGGGGACATAAAGATAGCGTTTTGATTACCAAAACGTTCATTAATGACTAATATGGCTAACGGCTTTCCATTAAAGCAATAGATTTTATAGTCTGTTAGAGAGGAATGTCCTTTTTGATCCAAATATTTTTCACATATATACCATTTCTTTAACTTTGATACAGGAATCCCACCAATTTGAGCCATTAGTCTGTCATAGAGGTATTGTTTCCTCCAAGGAGAAATCTTTTTTTTGAATTCTTGTTCTGTCAGGTTATCCTTATTAGGACACAACAAATTTGTGGTGCATCCTTGGCTTATTTTGAATACAAATTTATGAGGAAGTTGATTAAAATCTATATAGCTATCAGATTCGTATGTGCCATATAATTTATTAAGAATTTCGGGCCCGACATTTGTAGCTACATATTCTCTAACTAAATATTTATCGCACAACATAAGGACTTTCATGTTATTTCGATATGTATGTAACGATAGCCACAACAGTTTTTCGCTAAAAGTACGCGGATTTTTTAGATCACAATGTAATTTATATGTGAAATAATATGTGATTTTAGAATATAACACCGGGAAATAAACTCTCAAAAACATTATTAGCATGTAACGAATACGTTTCATATTAAAATTCCTATAATCCTAAATAGCAATTATGTCCTTGTAGAATGTAAGTAATGGCTTGATTAAACAGGTCATTAGCTTCCATTAAGACAAGGTCTAAATTCGATAATTTCATCCTTTTTTGCTTTTGAACGAGAGAAGCGATTTTTTGGAATACCTTTTTATTGTTTTTACATCCATTCGCACGCATAATCATAGATTTTTTATATTTCTTTCCATCAATAATAAGTGTGCCTGTATAGTGTCTAGACAATAGATTTTTAAATGGAGAGAACTCGCCACTTAGACGATATGCGGCACAGTGCACCATAGAAACTTTGTTAGGGGCAGATCCTAACCCTAAGTACAAAATTTTTGTATTGGCGAACTGATGTAATTTATAATAAGGCGAATATTCGTCAAAACCATATTTGCTATGAAATGCATCTTTAAATAATATGGGAGCATGAGGACCAATACCCGCAATAGAAAAGTGAGTACAGGCACTCCTTTCCACACCGACTTGATTTCTAAAAATTTCTGAGAGGACGCCAGCGTTTGATGGAGTGTGCAATATATCAAAATATTCTCGGGATTGGCCATAAGAAGGCATCAGCAGAGTGCCTTCAGGACCAATAATTTCCTTTATTAAAGCGATTATATCTTCCGGCGTTCCCAGGAAATTATAAAATCTGCGCCAAGAAGCATGCACCATTACTATATCTCCTTCCTGCAGGCCAACAGATATAAGGGCTTTTCGAAAATCGGAAAGAGAGTATTTTTTGTCGTACATAAGTTTTTCAATCTTGACACGGTATCGGTCAAGGGCATCGGAAATAGTTTCCGCCTGATTTGCGTGTAATAATTTTCTTATAATTAATCGAATATGTTTTTTCATTTTTCTACCGTTCTAGGTAATAAATACAAAACAAAGCAAATCGCAAAAATTCCATGAGTAAATAGTGCTGTCATCATGAAAGAACTTACAAAAATAAACGAAACTGTCATTGCTGTTACTACATAAATTTTGGGATCAATACCTTTTGCACACGCATTGATTATCTTTAAAAAAACAACTAATGCTAAGGGCATCACAAGCACCCCGATCCATCCTAAATTGGTAAAGGCATCGCTAATTAGACCATTATTAGCTCCCATGTCTGAATGACCAAAGTAAGCCGCCCCGATAAGATGATCAATATCCATATATGGGGACTTCGCTCCAAACCATTTTAAAAATCCTTGCCGGAAATAATCAGGCTCGTAACGTGTAAAAAAATCAAAATAATACCAATTTAATTGATTGGGCAGAAAAAACACACGCCGAATGCCGTATCCAAGCAGATAAATTGTTTTAAATACTCCAGTTTCGATACAGGATAAAATTGTAATACCTGAAAATAAAAGAGCAATTTGGGTGAGATATTTCTTTTTATATACATAGAATAGCACCACAGACAACAGTGTGCTAAAAAAAACAGTTTTAGACCCATTGATGGAGAAGCTTAAGATTTGAATAAAAACAATATAAGATGAATAAAGATGCCTTTTCCTTGATAAACCATATAATAACAAGAGAGGATTAATAGCCTTCGAAGCAGTAAACAAATAGCGTAGTAAAAGTGGCATAGAAAACTCACGAGCCGCATCTCGCATATCATATACGTTGGCTAGAGAAACAGTAAAATGTAATCCTGCATATTTATACGAAACAATAAAAATAACAATACCCATAATTAGCGCAATAACAAGCATGGCTAAATCATTTATAAAAGTAGTTTTTAACCTTGGCAGTTTTATATTAGGGAAAACATTCATAAAAAACAATAAAAAGGCCCAATAGATGACGTTGGAAAAAATAAAAGCGTAGCTAATACCATCATAGAAAGCTACCATAGTTGTAAAAGGAATGAATGAAAAAAACATTAAAAACAAGATTATAATATCAGAAAATCTATCACTTTTTGTATACTTATGAATAAAGGGAACTATTGCAAAAAAGAAGATCCAGGATAAAACATATCGTCCCCAAGAGAACGTATAATTAAATCCTGTATACTGAAATATTGTAGAGATATAATTTACATATAGAAAATCTAGCCCCATTCTGTATACAATGGAAAAAAGGGTTAAAAAATTGCCTGAACCGAATCTAATTCTTATACTCTTTTGTTGCATCATCTACGCCTTATAGCAAGCACATTACATTGACTGATATATCCGAATATAGTTGGAACATATTTTTTCCCATCGGAATCCGGATGCAGCGTTCGTACATGTCCGGCTCATTCGCTCATAGTTCTGCACGCAAGAAACAATACGCGTTGCAAGACCTTTATAATCATTAGCATTCACATGGTACCCTATAGTTCCATCCCTGAATTGCCTGTCAAAACCCTGCCCCTTGGTATAAATTACTGGTAACCCTTGACTCATGGCCTCGACATATACCAATCCAAAAGTTTCTTTAAATGAAGGCATTACAAACAGATCATTTTTACGGTAAACACCTAATAGTTCTTCTTTTGGCATTGGGGCATGAAGTTTTGCATAGGGCCTTTTTTTTACTGCATCAGCAATATGTTGGCAAAAGGATTTTCCGACAACCGTATAATGCACATCCCACCCTTTTTCTTTTAATGCATCTAAAGCTGCACAAGTGGTTAATAAATTTTTATTTCTGTCGATTCCGCCGACGTAGAGGATGTTTAATTTTTTAGTATTCAATTTATTTGTCGTATCAGTAAAATTTCTATTGATATACGAGTTTTGATGCCAAAAATTATCGATTGCGTTTGGGACGACATACGTCTTTTTTAATAGTTCTTTCCAAAGGGTTTTAGGTATATACTTTCTAAAAACCTGTTTTTTGTATGCTGGGCTTAAAAAGCAAATGGCCTTGGCAGAACGCAGAATCTGTATACCGCGTTTCTTTAAATCTGGTCTAAATTTAAAGAAATAATTCACATCTGTGTTACGAATTGTAACTAAAAATGGGATTTTATATTCCTTGTATATACGATAGGCACAATTGCCATCGGTAAATAAGGTGTAAGCATGCACAAGGGTGTAATCTTTGGGATTAAAATTCTTTATAAGTGCTTCGTATATCTTTTTCTGTTTATAAGTAAATAAATACCTAGTCCATCTTGGAAAACACACTGGCATGTGAACATTTTTTCTGGGAGAAACGACAATCTCTTGATGGGCATGAATAGGGACAAATACATCACATTTTATACCCAATGTTTGCAAAGTATCAATCATTGTCTGATGGAGGGATCTCCCCGCATAATTACAATTTATGTGCAGGACCTTCATAACGCATTACAATCTCCAGTATCGCACACCAGAAGTTTCTAATTCCTGTACTGAAAAGATCCCCTTAACGTCCAAGAGAACTTTCATTTGAGGCTTTTTTTCTTCGTTATACAATCTCATCAATTGCTGTAAACTCATTTGTTTGAATTCTTTATGTGCAACCGCAATAATAATACAATCAGCTTTTTGAATATCTTTTAATGATGCCAACTGTAATCCGTATTCACGCTGTGCATCTATCGGATTCGCCCATGGATCCACTACCGTAGGTGTTATTCCATACTCTTCCAGTCGTTTGATTATATCAACGACTTTAGTATTTCGTATGTCAGGACAGTTTTCCTTAAATGCTAATCCCAAAATAATGGTTTTAGCCTTTTGAGGAGCCAAACCAGCCAAAATCATTTGTTTGATGGCGGCATCTGCCACATATCGGCCCATACTATCATTAACAATACGTCCGTTTAAAATAATTTGGCTATGGTAGCCAAGTTTTTCTGCCTCATGTGTAAAATAGTAAGGGTCCACCCCAATACAATGTCCTCCAACTAACCCAGGGCGAAATCCTAAAGCATTCCATTTTGTATTCATCCCATCAACCACTTCATTTGTATCGATATTCATACGATCGAATACCATAGCCAATTCGTTCATAAAAGCGATGTTAATATCTCTTTGGCTATTTTCCACCACTTTTATCGCCTCTGCTGTCCGCAAATTGGAAACAGGATGAGTTCCAACTTCTATCACGAGGTCATAAATATTCTTAATTTCTTTTAAACTTTCTTTATCTATACCGGATACAATCTTGTGTATATTTTCTAGTCGATGTACTTTATCTCCTGGATTAATACGTTCGGGACTATATCCTACTTTAAAATCAATTCCACATTTTAATCCCGATTCTTTTTCCAATATTGGGATACATACATCTTCCGTACACCCCGGATATACCGTGCTTTCATACACCACAATGCTTCCTCGTTGCAAATTTCTCCCAACAATTTCTGATGCACCGATGACTGGTGTTAAATCCGGTGTATGATCCATATTAACAGGAGTTGGAACGGCAACTATACAGAAACGAGCATCCCGCAGGTCTCTCTCATTAGAAGTAAATTTTACAGCAGATTTTTTAATATTTTCGTCACCGACCTCTTTTGTTGGATCAATGCCAGATTTATACAAGTCGATTTTTGTCTTACTAATATCAAAACCTACTACTTGAATCCTTTTTTTGGCAAAAGCAACGGCTATAGGCATGCCCACATATCCTAGGCCAACTACAGCTAATGAACTTTGTTTTTTTACTAAATCCTCGTATATGGATTTCATTGTAATTTCTCCTTAAATAACAGGTTCCTTACTAGTTTTCGAAATCTAATTTTTTGAGTTTCTATTATCCGTGCTATCCGTTTGGGGGCAGTCTTTCTTTTTATTTTCAACAAAAGACATAACGAAGCAATTTTCGGATGCTTTGGCTCGCTAGAAAGAATTATATCTTTCGTTGGATGTTGAAAATTTAGAAAGGAATTGCGTGTAATCAAAAATTGATCCATCTCTCCGGATAAGCATTGTTTCATCTGCCTTTTTTGCAAATGTATATACGAGACTTCTGTTTTGGTAATCATATTTTCCCAATAGGAATATTTATAAATTTTTCCATGTTCAAAAGTGAAGATAAAGTGCCCAAACTCTTGGGATATTGTTGGATAATTTCTATGATTTAGTACAAAACCTGCATCAATAGGTGATATTTCGGCCACAGATTTTTCGTACGGAAAAATCGATAAATTATTTTTAGCGAATATAGCATTGATCCCATAAGATGGAATTTCGTCAAAAGCAAAGTTAATAGGGGAAGATAATATTTCCTTAAAAGTTAGTGGATGTGGCGATGATAATTTAAATGCTTCTCTAATACTGGGAATATTTTTATAAAGGCACAAATGCCCCAAATGAGATATTTTATCATAGTCCTTATTAGGGAGGAATTTTTCTATATTTCCAAAAATCAAATCCATATCACAATGTCCCCAATATTTTGCATCATTGAGATATTCTTGAAATAAATACCCGAAGCAAGGTTTATAGTCACATAATTTGTATGGAGTATCCAAAGAAATCGGGAAGTTTAATTTCTTCTGAATTATCTCTTTTATTTTGGTAAATTCCATTTGATGTAGAAGTACATTTTCTGGCAAATCGCCATTATACTGACAATCAGTAAAAACAATGAATAAAAATTTTTTATTGTTTGAACATGAACGAGCCCATAATTCAAAATAATTTGGTAACTTGCCAAAGTAAGGTGAAAATATTACATAGGGATATTGTTTAGCAGTATTTAACATCATATACCTCTTATTCATAATCCAACACGGAATCTTCAACATCTCTTTTGGGTTGCATTAAATCGACTTTTTTAATCCCAATTTTTGTCCCTTTCACAAAACCCCAACAAAAGATATACCAAGCTGTTTTAACAAGTCCCAGTTTTTCAATGTTGTGATACAAGTGCCAATGATACGGCAATAATTTAAGTTTGTTACGGCTAACAGATTGAGAACGAATTCTATATTTTCCCAATACATCCGGCATTCCATAACAAGCATTCGTCTTGTGTAATGTTTGTAGCCACAAAGCGAAATCATTGCGTTTTTTAATACTTGGAACCTGTTGATCGCCAATAACGCGACGGTCGTACATAACCGTCAAATTCCCCACAGGGCAAGAAAGCCGAAGCATTTTGTCATAGTTTGTTTTTTGAGGAGGAATTAATGCTACTCCTCTTGATCTACCGTCTTCGCTCATTAACTCATACCCTGTAGCCGAAAAAGCCACTTTGTTCTGCTTCATAAAGTCAATTTGTAGAGAAAGTTTATTAGGGATCCATAAATCGTCACTATCCAAGAAAGCTACATAATCGCCTTTGGCTTGTTTAAGGGCCTCAGAACGGGCCACGGCGGGGCCGCTGTTCTTTTCAAGGCAGGTGTAATGGATATTGGGGTATTTGGCTAAATACGGGGCCAAAACGGTCTTTGTATTGTCCGTACTGCAGTCATCCACAATAAGGAGTTCCCAGTTCTTGTGATGTTGTGCTAATACGGATTTAATCGATTCCCCAATGAAATTAGCGCAGTTATAAGTTGGCATTACGATACTGACGAGTTCTTCCATAAAATGCTCCCTAATTGTAAATCCATTTCTTCCGAATACGCAGGCAGTTGGGTATCAAGAAATACTTGATAAAACGCCCAATAACTATGCGGTAATATGTAAAAGTTCCCATTAGTTTTAATTGGCGCATTGTTGAGCATAAATCTCTATCAGCTAGGAAAAGGTATAATGCGCGTCCCCATGTTAAATCCGGGTTGGCGGGCATAGATACTAATACATCCGGCAAATTAGCCCCCTTATACCCTTTGCCTAAGACACGAACCCACAAGTAATAGTCGTCTAAAAACATTGGGTATGATTCATAGTTTCCTGCGTCAAGGACAGCACTCTTTTTGAACATAACTGTTCCATGTTGGAAAGGACATTGTGTTTTCAAAAACCGTCTAATTTTGTTATCCGTTTGAGGAACAGGATGAACATTTATGGGTTTTAAAGAATTGGCATCTATTTCTCGGAAACAGGAGCCCAATACAGCGACGTCGGGGCTAGCATTAAAATAAGCTAATTGCTTCTCAAAGCGGTTCGGCAGAGCGACTGCTTCCAGGTCTTGTAGAACAACCAACTCATGAGAACATTTAGGAAGAAACATCTTAAGGGTAGTTCCTCGACCATATGGAACAGGATGAGAGAAAACCTGTATATGGGCTTTCTTTTGGAACTCCGCAATTATAGCTTTAATTTCGTCGATAATATTACCTGTTGTCGCAATTACAATTTCATCGGGACAAACCGTATTGGACAGTACGCTATCTAGCGAGCGTTTAAGCCAAGCAGGATTGCTCTTTTCATTTACGTACATCAGTACAGAAAAAAGAGGAAACTTCCGGGTCATTTCATTTGCTCCTGGCTGGGGCCTATAGACTCTTGTAAATCATAAATCTGATAATTTAGTCCGTTATAATGACTCAGTTCTTGCGCATAGCAACAATTGCCAAATGCCTTATTGACTAACATGCGGATTTTGCCGGGCACCCAAGAGGCCAGTTTAACACAAGGGTTCAAAATGGATAAAAGACGGATATTTTTCCCCTCTGCCTTCCCTAACAGTTTGACCATGTCAGCGGTTCGCGTATATTGCGGGTTCTGCGGAAAATAAATGCCATTTTCACCGGATAAAATCAATTGGCAGACAAACTCACACAAATTGTCTATATAAATCATGGAACGTTCATTATGTACATTTGGAAACACAGGTAACTTATGAGCTAATTTTTGCAGAAGGGGATAGTTCCCTTTGCAACCCTGCCCATATACCATCGGCGGGCGCAGTACGGCCACATGGAAAGCGTCATCTTCCATCGCTCGCACGGCTCTGTCGGCTTGCCATTTAGAATCTCCGTAAAAAGTGGCAGGGGCAGGCAGAGTAAAACGTGTAATTCTATGAAATTTACCATAGGGGGCAGAAACGCCGTAAATACTCATAGATGACATAAAAATAAATTGCTTTACCTTTTTCTGTTTGGCATACCGAGCGGTTTCAAAAGCTAAATCTGTGTTTATTTGATAGTATTGATCTTTTATGTCCATTTGTTTGGCCGCAATTTCCAAATGCGCAAGTCCCGCGACGTGAAAAACACTTTCATACTGACTAAAATCATGATTTTTCCATGCCGGCGTACGCATATCCAATACATCAAAGGCAATATTTGGATAATGCGTCTTTGCGTAACGTATTAAACTATTACCGATAAAACTATCTTTCCCAGTAATCAGCACGCGTTTTGAAGCCTTTAAATCAATAGAAAATGTTTTATCGCACCCCCAAACAAGAGTCGGCTCATTAGCGGGTACACCAGAGCGCAATTCAAACTCTTGTGTCATTTAAATTGCTCCTGTTTATGTAATTCTCCGGTACCGCCTTCCACAACGCCTTCGTGCTTTAAGACGGACAATACCGTGTCCCAAAAGCATTTGCAGTCAAACCAGAACGATTGCCGGGCAACATACTCTCCGTCAAATTTGGCTTTTACGGGGATTTCCAATTCATCCCGTCCGTTGATTTGTGCCCAACCCGTCAATCCGGGCATTACGTCATTAGCGGCATATTGTTCGCGCTGGGCCACTAGATCTGCCTGATTCCACAAGGCCGGACGTGGACCGATAACGCTCATTTTTCCTCGGAATATATCCCAAATTTGCGGCAACTCATCTAAACTCGTCTTACGTAAAAACTTTCCTACCCGCGTAATATATTGGTCCGGGTTGGAGAGTTGGTGTGTAGGCACATCATGCGGGGTGGACATCTTCATAGAGCGGAATTTGTGCAGTAAAAAGAAAGTTTTTTCTTTGCCCACGCGTTTTTGCTTAAAGAAAATCGGCCCGGGGTCATCCACCAAAATAGCCACTACAATTACCAAAAATACAGGGCTCAACAGTAAAATTCCCACAAAGGATAAACCCATATCTAACAAGGGTTTCACATGCGCCGCATAAAACGAGGGCTCGTAATCAGGTTTAACAGGCATATTGCGGGCGGCTTGGGCCATAGCCGGGTCCAACAAAGAGTCAATGTATTGCGGGAACAAATACGGGTTTTGGTCATTTACATCCACAGGGTCTTTTTTGATAAAGGCCACTCCTTTTAACAATATAAACAGGCAAATCAACGTAATAAATGTAGCAGTGATCATTTTTCTATGACCTCCTGCGGCTTAAAGTTGCTTTGAGGGGAGATATGCGCCCCGTTACGCACAATAGCCCCCATAGGGATATGGCTAAAGGCCCCAATGTGGCAATTGTGGTCTATAAGACAGCCGATATTAAGCAAACATCCTTCTTTTACAATAACCTCGTGGCTGATAACGACATTTTCACGCACAATCGTTCCGGGAGCCACTTGTGCCATACAACTAACCACGGCAGACGGGTGGATAATAACGGGCAGTTGGAACCCGAGTTCTTTAATTTTGGCGGTATAGAACGCACGCAAAGAGTTACTGCCAAAAGCGGCAACACAATGCGTAAAATTGGTTGTATATTGGTTTAAGTGCTCAAGAGCATCCAAGGTAATACCCGGAACAATCCTGTCATCCAAAAAGGCATATCTCGCAAAATTACCGCTAATTTTGGCAATTTCGGCCACAGCTTGGCCAAGCCCGCCCGCTCCTAAAATGAGCAGGGAATTTTGTGGTATGGGATCGTTTTCCAACTCAATGTTACTCATCTATGTCCTCTATTTCTAATCCACGTAAGCGGGGCTGCCCTACATTTCAAAAGAAAGAGGGTTCCTCTCCGAATTGTTTGATATGGGTCTGCACCCACTCTTCGTTTTTGTCATACTGTGCTGCCGGAATCGGCTTGCGTTTGCGTTTCTTTTTCTTATTCATATATTTTTCTCCCGTATAATCAGATTGCCGGTTATTAGCTGATATGCACTTAATTGGTGGGAAATCCAAAAAAACAAGATTCCAATTGGACTGGAATCCTGCGATAGTTACAAAGAAGAGAGGAACGGTTCAACAAAAGCGACTGCCATTTGTTATCCAAGTCACCGGTATAACAAACAGCAGTCGTAACCGCAAAATTCTTACATAGAAAATATTCTAAACAAGAAATGCAAACATCAGGTAGAAAATAGCATCCAGCAAAAAACGACTCTATTTTCCGCCAAAATGACCGCTTTTGGAAGCAACTTGGAATTGGTTTTCTCCAATAACCATTCTATTTTCATAGGATTTCCAAAATAGATCAAATTGTAATTAAGCGGATAAGGCTTAGTTTAAATTAACTCCTTGTTTCAACTCTTAGATTCAACTACAGGGGCTCACGGCTGCCTGCAGTATCATGTTTTGAAGCCAAACAAGAAGCAATTACTAAGGAGAATCGGCTATTTGTGGATGAGCAAGATCAAAGAAGCAAAAGAGAACCAACAAATTCAAAACAATATATATGTATTATACAAAAATATTGTAAAAGTATCCAAAATATAGATAAAATTAATTATATTATTTTAGAATCCCCCTTCATTTAGGCGGCACAGTAAGATGTCCGGTGATGATTTATTATTTGTCTTTTGGGGATGGGATTTTCATCCGCAGGCAGTTGCGCGCTTATTTTAAAATGCACAAGTCCAAAAACTAACTAATTGGCAGATTGGGGTTCTTCCAATTTCCACACGTCCGGTATATTGAGGAAATACGCCACCAGCACCGTCAGCACACCCACGTGCAACAGGGTAAATACAAACACGCACACAGCCGCGCACACACCATCTATATTTGCACCCAACTTATCTAACAACGCGGCCGGGGCCCAGGCGATCAGAAAGACCAGCACCATCAAAATAAACCAAAACTGCGAATGTTTTTTGAGTAGCAACCATCCTATTCTAAAAATTTTTGATTTGGGTTTGCTGACAGCATATGCAAATGCATATAATACCAAGCTAGCCAACCACAGGGCCATCAGCAGGGCACCTTCCGGCAAGGAAGTAAAGGGCAGCGGCAGAAGATAAAGAAAATTGTACGCGTTGATCCCCAGGGCACACAAGCTGATAATAATCCCCAGGATGAATTGCAAGAGCAACAAACGCCACAAGGCACGCAAGCTAACCCCTAAAACGCCTTTCCATCCGGCGCCCATATTCTGCACTTCGTCAAGTGAGCGATACACAAACAGAAGGGCCACAAAATCCAACATAGCTACAGAAGTGAGTAAATAAAGCCCATTTAGCAACACTTGCACTTGGGCGTATACGGCCGGATGATCTGCTAGGTAGAGAAGGGAAGACACCCACCCCAACACTTTACTGCTAGCCGTTCCAAACGCGCCCGGATAGTACCAAAACACAAAACAAAACATCAATGCCAGCCCCAGCCATCCCAACAATAGTGTGGATCTGGCGGGCAGTGTTACCGCGCCGGAACGAACATCCTGCATTACTTCTTTAAACATAAACCTTCATTTTCTCCTGGATGATTTCAAATTTTTATGATTTTAGAAAGCGTCATGCAGTTCTTTCAACGAATTAAATAATTGAGCTCCTTTTTTTACTGCAAATTGGGCTTTATGCTGTTGGGGATCATATTGGATATACATTTCATTACACCAGGCGTCCCAAATTTCAGCTCCGTGGGTACCCACCTCTGCATCCATAGGGTCCCACAAAATGCCATCGGTCGTTATATTGATAATAGCGGGCTCGTAGCGGTCCTCCCATTGGATATAAACCCCTTGCCGAGCCATATCCTGCAATACGTCATTAGGCACATGAGCGGTCTGTTCCCGTAGCTGATTATAACATTGGGTTGCCACAGCTTGCCGACTTTGTTGAATAGACACCCAGGCCTGTTGTTGCAAGTCCATAAGTAACAAATCCCGGGTATTATTGTGTTGGACCTCCAGCACCGTATATCCTTCTTCTGTTAAAAAAGCATAGTGAAGGATTTTTTGGAATGCACCCGCCAAATTGGTGTACATGGAAGGGCTTTGCTTACATGCAATAAGCCAATTGATCGCGCACGGCTCCGGGGAGAAACATCCCACTACTTTATTGTTCTCATAGAGTGCCTCTAACGGTTTAAACCAAGCGGCTTCATCCAATTTTTTTAATTGTTCTTGAGTTTGAGGCAAAGGGAACCGGCACTCCATCCCTTGCGGAATAGGGGTGCCGTTCTCTTCTAACAATTTCAATCCAACCGGTAAGCTGTATATTACTTTCATTGCCCTTGTGCAGACCATTACCATTGTATAGGCCCTTGCGCAGACCATTGCTGCGTTATATCAACAAAGTAGCCGCGGACGCCATTTGAACCTTTTGGAGCTTGGTTAAAAGCTCCTTTAAGAGCCGTTTCAATGGTTGTATTATTCAATTTCAATGTACCCGTTGCAGTTTCGATTTCCTTGGGAATAACTAATGGGACCGAAACGTTAAGCTGCATCTCATCATCATACAATATTTCATAGTGAATATGTGGCCTTTCTGACAGTTTAGCACCGTTCTGCGTGCGACTGAAGACCTCTTCCTCAGTAAACCTTATTGTAACTGAAGTTTCCTCTTGCCCCAAAGCTAACTGACCGGCTGTTACCTGGTTCTTTATCGCTGTTACATTTGATGGATTCTTTGCCGTTGTAATCAAATCCTCTAGCTGCGCGATTGCCTGGTTAGGATCTCCGTCCGGCGCCTTAATTTCCAATTGGAGTTGCCACCCTCCTTGGGGCACCTGCACCTCTTTTTCTAAAACCAGTGACACTTTCCCTTTGATCTCAATTGTTTTAAATTTGACTCCTCCCTGTTGTACCACCCCGGCCCGCAGACTGGCAGCGGAATTTTGGATTCCCGTTCTGACATTCCGCTCTAAGGCCTCAATTATTTTAGGATGCTCATCATAAATCATTTGTAGCAACTCTGCTTCCTTCCCGCTCGTTGAAACATTTGATGTATGGTAGAAAGCTCGCCGGAAAATATTCTTTAGAGTCATCTTGCCTCCTCCATCAAAAGCAGTTACTTTTGTTGATGAGTTGACCATTGCCTGCGCTAAGGGTTCTTCGTTAACTACCGTAGCTTGGAATTCCCGGATTGCTTGGACTGCCTCGTCACTAAGACCGGACAATTCTTCCGCAGCCGTGGTAAAACCCCCTGTAATATTAAAGTTCAAATTCAACAACTCCTCTGCCCCTGCTTGATTGAGAATTCCTTTTTCCTTCAGCAGTTTCACATAAGCTCTGATTGTAGGATCTTTTACCATCAATTGAAGCGTATAGGCATCGGTCTGCCACATCATTCGAGATATGGGGAAATTCCCAGGATTTTCACGGCGTGGTACTTGTTTCCCCCTCCAAAAGTTCCGGATCCCACGCATGCGGGGAGCCTTCAACTTCTGGGCCCATTTAGTCAATCGTTCTATTGCCTGATCAACCGTTTCTAATGGGCTCTTCAACTCAAGAAAAGCGTCCACAACCCCTTCATAATTTTCCGTTCCAAAGGCCCTCGCCAAGTCTTCAACTTTTCTTCTGGCAACTGCTTCACTAAGGCCCGTTTCCCCACCTAATCTAGTCGTGGCATTTTGCAATGCTATTGTTTGGCCCCCTGCGGTCCCTGTTGTGGACGACACACCATTCGTTTGAGGCCGGCTAGACTGATTACCCGGCCCAGGCCTTCCCAACTGACCGTTATTCGTTGTGGACGGCCTTTGCTGACTGTTGGCAGGCGTTTGAGTCCGGCCATTTTGCTGAGGTCTCGGATTCTCCGTTGCAGACGGCCTTTGCTGACTGTTGGCAAGCGTTTGAGGCCGGCCATTTTGCTGAGGTCTCGGATTCTCCGTTGCAGACGGCCTTTGCTGACTGTTGGCAGGCGTTTGAGGCCGGCCATTTTGCTGAGGTCTCGGATTCTCCGTTGCAGACGGCCTTTGCTGACTGTTGGCAAGCGTTTGAGTCCGGCCATTTTGCTGAGGTCTGCCTTGCACCTCCGGAGAGCTCTCTTGCACAGGCGGTATAACCTCGCCGTTATATTTTTTAATAGCGCTCTCAATCAGTTTCTCCGTCGTGGCCTCATTCCATCCCTTTACTTTAGCAATTCTGCTAGATACTGTTTGTATATACCTTGTGGCCTCTGCGGGCGGCATCAATTTTACCGATTGAGCAATGCGTTTTGACAGACGCGCCATGCGAACCGCTTGAACCGCTGTTCTAATCGTCCCAATCAACTGGACCAAAGCAACTACCGCAAGTATTATATCTACTGTTAAAGCCACGTTTTGTATAGCCCGCATCGTCTCTCTGCCGGTTTCATCTCCGGGGTCGGGGGAGCTGTATTGGCATACCATACTACCTACTTCGCCTCCGTTTTGTTGCACTTGGGCAGTGTTACACTGATAATGATCCCCAGCATTTAATGTTAAATTGTCAGGGGAGCGCGTATCGCTCAAGCGGTTATACCCCAACGCAATTACATTTTTAAAATACCTAGCCGTATACTGATCCAACAACAATCCCCCATGCTCCGGGGAAATGAACATCGTGTACCATCTAGCTAACTTTGATTTCACGTCATGTGTGGACAATGTTGCACGATACCCTGTGGAAAATGCACCAAACAAAAATGGATATATAGGATTGAACGGGGTAGCCCCCGTAGGATATCCTCCGATTGTTCTCTCCGAGGGACTCACAAAATAAGCGTTTTCGGTGGCCAACAACGGGACGACAACCCTATCTAATGCACTCTTGGCTTCCCGATTTTTATTGGCTTCTTGTCCCCATTCCTTCCCAAAATCCAACCAGGCATTGCGAAGGTTTTTCCTCTCACTAGGCCCTTGATAGTAACTACCGCTTATATTTTTGTGAAAGATGTCCGATCCATTCTCTCCTTCCACGACGCCTGTGACAGAAGGTATCATAGCGAGCAAGCTCGTTCCTAATTCGTCGCCGGCGTCGTCCGCCAAAATTATATCGGCTAAAAGCTTCGGCTTCGGCTTTGTTTTTAAGAATACCTCCCCTAAAATCGGTAATATAACCGGAGTATATTTCCCGTCTTCATCATATACCCAATCCACCAGCAAATCTTTCAGGTAGACGTTATTGGAATGGTCATAATACGTTAGAACGACGGCCATTGCAATGTGGGTGGCATCTTCCCCTTTTCCCTGTTCAATAAGTTTTTCAAATTGTTTTCCGGCAAACTCAATCGTTTTTCCCTGAGCGCTGGCCCCAGTAGGAAGACGAGAACTTGTACCTTGAAAACTAACCTGGGTTGTTGAAAGTTCAGGCGAAAGATAGTCAAATATAACCGGAAGCAGTTTGGCGGCAATCGTTTGGAGTTGTGCCGGGCGGCCCGGGTGGGAGGCATTTCCATTTACATCCGTCATTACCTCAGCAAGCAAAGAGGCCACGTAATCTCTGTTAAATTCTTCCATGGCGTCTTGTTCTTGTTCCGTGAGCCGCTCATTGGGTTCATAAGCAGCAGCATCCGCGCCCGCAATTCCCGTTTGGCCCTTATACATTGCGTCCACAATTTGCTTCAATATATCAAACAAATCTTCATTATTGGTGTCATTTACCGCTTTTTGCAGTGGGGCCGTAACCGCGGTCTGCGTCCGGGCAGGGGTAATGGGCGACACGAGCGCCTGCACCGGCACTTGTGCAAACAGAAAACAAAAAATCAAATTAACTGTAAATAGTTTCTTCATAATTTTATTTTCCCATTACCAATCAGCAATTTCTACAGACCCAAGGGGCTCCCCTTTCCTCAGCTGTGCCCACACATCCGGTTGTTTCGCCGCAAATTCACTCCAATATTTGTCAATAGCAAATGCCGATCCGCAATCTTTCTTCTCTTGTTTACATCGTGTTTGAATTTTCTCAAACAACTCCCTCATTTGCTCAAGAACACTCTGCCAGGGTTTTAAGGCATCCGCACCACTATTATAGCCGGCCAAATGTTCAAGCACCAACCCCTGGCATATATAAGAGACCTCTCTCCTCTGGATTATAGCTTCTCTAATGCTGGTGATGTTTCGGCACTCACAAACTTGGAAACAGTTTTTCTCTTCAAAGTTATTCCTTGAAATACTTTGATTATCCACACAGCCACGGTTAAGCGCATCAAAACCTCTCCCATACATAAAGGGAATAATAAGAGCCACATCTCTATAATCCCCTCCTTGCGCAGCCAACTTCCTATAAATGCCTTTGATCTTTGACTTGTTCTGTGTCACAAAAGTTGTACGGCCTGCTTCGGTCAGCGAAAACATATAGTTAACAGCCAACCTTGCACAATTTAAATTGTCCCAGTTTTGGCTAACCCCCGTTGTCCACATTTCCTTTAACAATCCGTTTGCCTGACTCTTCTCTCTTCCACTAGTGAGAGGGCATTCGGCGTAAGTTACGTTATAAATTTGAAAGGGTGTTGAGCTCTGGCCATTATTCTCCGTCGGCTGAGTGGGTATAACGTCCGGCAAGGCCACAAGCCCCATAGACCGGGCCTGCTCCGCTTGTAAAGAAGTTGCCATTCCTAAAACAAGTATCACAAAAAAGCTAAATCGGCGCATAAGGGGGTTCTCCTCTTTAAAGGTCTTACATATTATAGTATAAGCGTTTTAAAAAATTTGTCAAGGGCAATTCTTCAGTTCTAAGCCATACTTGCCCTTTTTATCAAAAACTAACTAATTTTTGGGCTTGTGGCTGTTCCATTAACCTGATAATTTATCTATAATATAGAAAACACTTACCACAAGGGGGAGTTATGGAAATAGCAGCGATTAATCAACAAGTCCAACAAGAAAGTATTTTTTTGCAAGATTTAAAACGCGAAATTTCTAAAGTAATTGTAGGGCAAGAGGCCCTGCTGGAAAAAATGCTCGTGGCCTTGCTGGCCGACGGGCACGTGCTGATTGAAGGCGTCCCCGGGTTAGCCAAAACCTTGGCCGTAAAAACCTTGGCGCAAGCGATCCACGCGCAATTCAACCGCATCCAGTTCACGCCGGATTTACTTCCCGCCGATATTACCGGCACGCTGATTTTTAACCCCAAAGAAGGGTCCTTCTTCCCCAAACGCGGGCCCGTGTTTGCCAACTTTGTACTGGCCGACGAAATCAACCGTTCCCCCGCCAAGGTGCAAAGTGCCTTGTTGGAAGCCATGCAAGAGCGGCAAGTAACCATCGGCGATGAAACCTACCCCCTTCCTGCCCCGTTTATGGTGTTGGCCACCCAAAACCCGGTGGAGCAAGAAGGCACCTACCCCTTGCCCGAAGCGCAGGTGGACCGCTTTATGCTTAAAATTTTGGTGAGCTACCCCTCGCAAGAAGAAGAAAAACAAATTTTAGAGCGCATGGCCAGCCACCAAAAGATTGAATTGACTTCCTCCGTCACGCCGGAAATGATTTTAAAAGCCCGCAGTGCCGTGGATCAAATTTACGTGGACGAAAAAATCAAAAATTACATCGTCAGCTTGGTGTTTGCCACGCGCGATCCGAAGGCCGCCGGGTTGGAAAAATTGGCCTCGTTTATCGCCTATGGGGCCAGCCCGCGTGCAACAATTTTCTTAACGCAAGCCGCCAAAGCGTATGCTTTCTTGAACGGGCGCGGCTATGTAACGCCCGAAGACATCAAGGCCATTGGGCTGGATGTTTTGCGCCACCGCGTACTGCTTTCTTACGAAGCCGAGGCCGAAAACGTAACCTCGGACAGTATTGTCAAACAAATTTTTGACGCCGTAGACGTACCGTAGCACACAGGGGGGTAGGATGGATACCGCGGAAATTTTAAAAAAAGTCCGCCAAATTGAAATCCAAACGGACCGGCTGGTCAGCGAGACGTTTGCCGGGGAATATTTGAGCACTTTTAAAGGCCAAGGGATTGAATTTGCCGAAGTGCGCGAGTATATCCCGGGCGATGATGTCCGCTCCATTGATTGGAACGTTACGGCCCGTACCGGTGTGCCTTACATCAAAAAATTTAACGAAACGCGCGAATTAACCCTCATGATTGCGTGTGATGTTTCGGGTTCCCAGCAGTTTGGCTCGCGCAGTAAATTTAAACAACAAGCCGCGGCGGAACTTTCCGCGCTGTTTGCGTTTTGCGCCTTGCAAAATAATGATAAAGTGGGCTTGCTGCTCTTTTCCGACGAAGTAGAACTTTACGTTCCCCCCCGCAAAGGCAAAAAACACATCTTGCGCCTCATACGCGAGCTGATTGCCTTTGAACCGCGCCACACCAAAACCAACCTTAATTTGTGCTTGGAAACGTTGATTAAAGTGCAAAAACACTCGGCCATTGTGGTGCTTATTTCCGATTTTTTACAAACGGTTCCGTCCTTTGAAAAAGCATTTAAACTGGCGGCTAAAAAATTTGATTTAATCCCGGTACGCATCCAAGACCCGCTGGAAAAAGCACTGCCGGATTTGCCCCTGTGTTTAAGCATAACCGACCCGGAAACCGGCGAAACCGACGAGCTTTGCCTATCGGACGGAGCTTTAAACCGGCAACTTTCCCAATTTTGGGCAAGTCAGCAAAAAGACCTGGAGGGGCTTTTTACCCCCTGCAAAACGGAGCCCATTTTAATAGATACGTCCGCCAATACGGCAGACCCGGTGGTGCGGTACTTTAAACGGCGTGCCAAAAAAATAAGGAAATGAGTATGAAAAAAGGGTTACTTATTTTAAGCGTGTGTTTGCTAAGCGTGGGCGCAGAGGCCCAAGGGCTTCGCGTGTTGCAGCAAAACGTTCCGCAGGAAGTTCCCTTCGCTAAACCGTTTACTGCGCAAATTATTTTATCGCATCCGCAAGGGGAAAGCGTACGCTTGGATGAAAAATCCCTCTCGCCGGATTTTTCCCTTACCGACGCCCAATTACACCCCATCGCGGCCGATACCACCCAAGCCGATTTGACCCTTTTCCCGTTTGTGTTGCAAAAATCCACTTTTACCGCCAGCTTTGCGTTGGCAACCGAGCCGGGAATCACCACGCAAGTATCCTTCCCCATTACCGTCACCCCCGTAAAACTTTTTAACGACAAAGAATTACGCGAAATCCGCCCCCCGCAACGCCTGTTTGATTGGGCCTTGCTGTTATGTATTTTACTGGCGATATTCGCTATTATTTGCCTGATTATTTTTTGGGTGCGCCGTGCCAAACGCGACGCGGTGGCCTCGTTAAGAACGGTGGTAGACAATCGCCCCCCGCACATCATTGCTTTAAGTCAAATTGATGCACTGGTAGACAGCGGATTGTGGGAAAACAAACAGTACAAGCTCTTTTACATCACGTTGACCGATATTTTGCGTACCTATCTGCAACGGGCCTTTGGGTTGGACGTTTCCGCCGACACTTCGGCCGAACTGCTGCGCCATATGAAAACGGTTGCGCCGCTGGCCCCCCTTACTCAAACCGTACGGGCCTTCTTAACATCCGGGGATTTGGTCAAATTTGCCAAGATGATTCCGTCCGAACAAACCCGCAATCAGGACGTTAACCTCCTGCGCGAGTTAATTACCCAAACGGCTCCCAAACCGCCGCAGGAAAAACCCGGGGAGGTGAAATCATGACCGAATTGTGGCACCAATTTTTTGGGCCTTCCGTCGCACTTCGTTATCCGTGGGTACTCATCTTGCTGGTGCTCCCGCTGGGGCTGCTCATTTACCATGCGCTGCGGCCCGGCAAACAAAACCGTCGTGTAGCATACCCGTTGGCTCATTTAAAGTTGGATCAATTTTCGCTACGGCTTCTTTTCACCCGGTGGCTGGCACCTTTATTATATGCATTAGCCCTAAGCTGTATGATTATAGCACTGGCGCGCCCCGTCAAATTAGACAAAACCACCCTCCCGCCGACGGAAGGGGTGGACATTATTTTGCTGATGGACGCGTCCGCTTCCATGCAAAATAAAGATTTTGAACCCAACCGGTTTATCGCCTCGCAACTTACTGCCAAACGCTTTGTGGACAAACGCCCCAACGACCGCATCGGCCTGGTCGTTTTTGCCAAACAAGCGATGTTGCAAGCCCCCTTAACGCTGGATCATGACGCGTTGCAAGAATATATTTCCGCCATGTATTTAGGAATGATTGATGCTAACTTTACAGCCATTGGGGATGCCCTGGCCGTAGCCGCCAACCATTTAAAAGATAGCAAAGCCAAAAGCAAAGTCATCATCCTGCTGACGGACGGCGATTCCAACGCCGGCACCATTGACCCCGCTATGGCCGCCAAAGCCGCCGCCACGTACGGGATCCGCGTCTATACCATTGGGGCGGCCAGTGCCCCCGGGCAAACCATGTATTCCAGCCCCAAAGATGAAATTAACGAGGGCTTGCTTTTGGAAATTGCTCAAGCCACCGGCGGTAAATTTTTCCGTGCGCAAAATACCGCCCAATTAGGCGAAATTTACGAAAAGATTAACGAGTTGGAAAAAACCGCTTTCACCCCGCCCCCTTCCGTACATATGCAAGATCACTTTGCTGTATTTTTATGGGCGGCGTTGGGGGCCTTGGCTTTAGCGGTAATAGCCGAAAAATTACTTTTTATTAAGGTGCCTTAATATGAAATTATTTGCACACCCTATATTTTTACTCTACTTCGTGCCCGCGGCCTTGGCGGTGGGTATCGTATTGTGGTGGGGAAAGCGGCGTACAAATAAATTACTCAACCGGCTTTTTGGCACGGTTTACCCGCAATTAACCAAAGAACTGCGCCCGGTTTCCAAGTGGCGTAATGTGTTTCTACTTGGTAGTTTCTTCTTTTTGTTTGCAGCTTTGGCCGGCCCGCAATGGGGCTTGGAAATCACCCAAGCGCAAGGAAATTTTGCCCAAACGGTTTTAGCGGTGGACGTATCGGCCAGTATGCGCGCGCAGGACGTACCGCCGGACCGCTTGCAAAGTGCCAAACAAATGCTGCAAATGTTGGTCAGCCACCTTAAACAAGAGCGTATCGGCATTATTGCGTTTACCTCGCAGGCCTTTATCCAGTGCCCTATTACCACCGATACCGAGGCCCTGAATTATTTTATCCGTTCGTTGCAGCCGGATATGTTACCCGTACCGGGTACTTCTTTGGCCGCCCCCGTACAGCTTGCCGCCCGGATGCTGGCCAAATACCCCGGGCAGAAAGCGCTTATCTTGCTGACAGACGGCGAGGACCATTCCCCGCAAGAAATTGCGGCCGCGCAAAAAAGTGCCCTGGAAAACGCAATCCGCATTATTGCCGTAGGGATCGGGACGGCCCAAGGGGCGCTCATCCCGGCCCAAATAGATGCCAACGGGCAAGTATCGCAATATAAAAAAGATAAAACCGGCAAAACCGTTGTTTCCAAATTAGATGAGGCCTCTTTGGCACAGTTAGCACAGGCCACAGGCGGGGTGTATATCCCGTATACCAACTCGGCCCAAGTAGCCAAACAAATTGAAAATTCCTTGCAAGGGCTAGATAAATCCACCTCTTCCACAGGCAAACACGTTGCGTATAAAAACCGTTATGCTATTGCGCTGGTGCTGGCCTTGCTATGCTTGCTAATTTATTGGGGCTGGCCCCGTGGTAAGAAACCGCTTAAAAAAGGTAAAATATGAATATGAAAATGACGGTGCTATGGTTGCTTTTGTGTTTAGCTATCCCGCTGCAAGCCGGGGTCAGTGGCGATTTGCGCAAAGCCGGCAAACTGTACAAGCAAGAAAAATACGGGGAAGCACTGTCCAAATTTGAAAAAGCGCTCTCGCAAGACCCTACTAACGAGCAAGCTGTTTTTGGGGCCGGGGCTGCCGCCTATTACCTTAAAGAGTACGACCAAGCCGCCCAAGCTTTTGACCAAGTGGCCACTTCGTCGGGCAACCAAAGCCAAGACGCTTGGTTTAATTTAGGAAATACGTATTACCGCGCGGGTCAAAAAGAAAAAGCCATTGAAGCGTACAAACAGGCCATTTTAGCAAATCCGCAAGATAAAGAGGCCATCCACAATTTACAACTGGTATTGCAAGACCAACAAGGTAAAAACAAAAATAACCAAAACAATCAAAACCAGGATCAAGATTCCCAAAATCAGGATTCGCAAGACAACAACGACTCCAAGGGGCAAGCCCCGCAGCAACAACCGCAACAGCAACCCCAGCAGGAACCGCAACCTCAACCCGATCAAGGGGAAATGGACAAACAAGCTGCTCAGCGTTTGATGCAACTGGCCCGGGATAACGAATACAAACATCCCACGCAGCCGGGTACCCCGCCGGAAGATAACACCGTGGAGAAAGATTGGTAATGAAAAAATTTTTACTACTTCTTTGCTGTTTATGTGTATCCGTAGCGGTGCAAGCGCAAGTGCTTCTTAAAGCCAGCACGGACAAAACCGACTTGGCCCTAGATGATGACCTTACTTTAACGGTGCAAGTATCCGGCGTATCGGGCACCATGGTTATGCCCCAGCTGCCCAGTTTGCCGGCTTTTAATATTTACGCGCGCGAGGCCGAACAATCCACCGTAAACGGGCGCACCACTTTACTTTTCCGCTATGTAATGGTTCCGCGTTTTGTAGGCAGTACTTCTATTGGGCCGATTAAATTTAACTACCAGGGAAAGACTTATCAAACAGAACCTATTGCCATACGTATCTACAAAACGGCCGTTCCGCCGACCGCGCAAAAGCAAACGACCCCCGCCGCTACCAATACTGCCGCCAAAGCAACCGATACGGACGTAAACCAACTCCCCCCGCTGGAGCAAGAGCTGGCTACCCGGGCCTATGCGCACCCCAATCAAATTTACTTCTTGACCGCCGCCACTAGCCAAAAGAAGCCCTACGTCAACGAACCTTTTACGTTAGCGGTTCGGTTTTATTACGCAGGTGCTTTTTACGATGCTTTTTATAAAAACCCGGAAGTTTCTAACCTGCTTTTGGAAGAAGCCGGGGAAACGCAAGGGCAACAAACCTTGCACGGACGTGTTTATCAATATACCGAAAAACGCTACCGCGTTTCAGGGGTAGCCCCCGGCCAGGCGACCATCGGCCCGGCTACGGTTACCTACCGGGTAGGGTCCGTAAACGGTTCTTTATTAGACCGTTTCTTTGGCGGGGCGGCTGTTTCTAAAGAAGAGTCTGTATCCTCGTTACCTTTTAAATTAACCATTACTTCTTTGCCGCAAGAAGGGAAGCCGGAATCTTTTTACGGGGCCGTAGGGGGTGCTTATACCTTGTCTGCCAAGCTGGACCGCGATCACGCGGAAGCCGGCGAAGCCGTTACCCTTTCCGTAACCGTCCAAGGGACCGGGAACCTAAAAACCACGTCGGATTTAGTTTTCCCGGAAATCCCCGGCTTTACGGCTTATCCGGCCGCGCCGCAAACGGGAAATGTAGCCGGGAGTACCACACGCAATTACAAAGTTTTTCAAACCGTATTGGTGCCTACGGTTTCCGGTTCTTATACCATTGCGTCCATCCCCTGGAGTTATTTTGACCCGCAAACCGCCCGCTATAAAACTTTAAATACACGGCCTTTATCCCTGGAAGTTTCCCCTTCTTCCCATACGGCTAACGCGTTGGATTTTGGGGCGGCCGGGCACACCGGCAGCGGGATTCAAACCATGGGGCACGATATCCGCTACATCTTGACCGTTCCTACCGAGCACACCTCCTGGCTGGCCCGCTTACCCCAATGGAAATGGATGCACGCGCTTGTCCTGGGGTGGTTGGCGTTATGCTTATTCATTGCCAGTATCGGCCGGCGAACCGCGCAACGCAAACACGCTTATACGCAAGCCAAAGCGCAACTTAAAAAAGCACACTCTTACGAAGATATTTCCGATGCGTTGGCTACGTATTTACTGCAAAAATGGAATATCTCTACCGCCAGTTTGCCTTTAAAATCCATTGTGCAAGCATTGGCGCGGCACAACGTTCCCGCGGCCCAATGTGAAGAATTTTCCACTTTATGGAAGGACCTGGAATCGGCCCGATTTTCCCCCGCGCAATCCGATCCGAATGCGTTGGCACAGTTTTCCCAGCGGGCTCAAAATCTACTTAAAAATTGGGAGAATTTGAAATGAGAAAATTATTCGTATACCTCACTTTAGCCGTGGGATTTCTCTCCCCGTTATTTGCGCAGGAAAATTCCTCGCAAGCGGAGTCTTTCTACCGCGCGGGTCAATACGCCCAAGCCCTAGCGGCCTATGAACAAGATTTAAAACTCTACCCAAACAACCCCTATCTTTACTACAATATAGGTAATTGTTATTTTAAAATGGGTAGCAAGGGCCTGGCCATCGCCAATTATTACCGGGCCTTTAAGTTAAACCCACGCCATGCGGATATTCGCCATAATTTAGAATTGGCTTTATCCTCCGGCGGGGATACACTAGTCCCCACCGGGATTCCGCCCGCCGTGCACCGTGCCTTCTTTTCTTTGTCGCTGGCACAGCTAAAAGGAATTGTGTGTTTGGTAGGGTGGCTAGTTTGTTTACTAACCGGAATATGGTTACTTACCCGGAAGGGTGGCAAGCTAACCTTGGCAGCGGGAATCGTTTTCGTAGCGTGTGCAAGTTGGTATTATATGCTACACACGTGGGAGAAACAACCCCTGGCAGTAATTGCCGCTCCCGCCGCCGAACTTAGAAGCGGCCCCGGTACTAATTTCCCGGCCAGTGCTTCTATTTCGCAAGGACACTTGGTACAGGTACTTGACTCCAAGGACCAGTGGCAACAGGTCGTTGTGCGTTCGGAAGGACTGAAGGGTTGGGTGGAAAGCTCGGCCTTAGAACATATTTGAGAGGAAACTATGTTTGTACAAGAACAAGCAGATCAACTAATTCAAGCCGTTACCTACGTAAAAGAAAATTTAGCCGGCCAAGTAGAAGAACTGGCCAACAAAGTGATTGAGGCCTTCAAAAAAGGGCACAAAGTAATTTTGATGGGAAACGGCGGCAGCGCCGGGGATGCCCAACATATTGCGGCCGAATTTGTGGGCCGATTTAAAAAGGAACGCCCCTCTTTGCCGGCTTTGGCTTTAAATACCAATACCTCCACGTTGACGGCGATTGGGAATGATTATTCGTACGACGTGGTTTTCTCGCGTCAAATAGATGGCTTTGCCCAAGAAGGGGACGTAGTTATCGGCATTTCCACTTCCGGCAACAGCAAAAATGTTTATTTGGCTTTGGCTTTGGCCAAACGCAAGGGTTGCTTTACGGCGGCCTTCTTAGGCAAAACCGGCGGCACTATTAAAGACATTTGTGATTTACCTTTAGTTGTAAAATCTAACAATACCCCCCACATCCAAGCGTGCCATATTTTTATGGGCCATTGTATGTGCGAATTGGTGGACGAAGCATATTAATATGAAGATAGCGATCGGTTGTGATCATGCGGGTTTTGCTCTAAAAGATACCATTCTGCGCGTGTTGCAAGAAGCCAAGCACGAAGTCATTGATTGCGGCACAAACTCGGCCGAATCGGTAGACTTCCCGGATTTTGGTTTGGCAGCCGCTCAAAAAGTAGCGCAAGGGCAGGCCGATCGGGCCATTTTAATTTGTGGCTCGGGCGTAGGGATGTGCCTTACTGCCAACAAAGTAAAAGGCATTCGGGCCAGCGTTTGCCACGACAGTTACTCCGCCCGCCAAGCGGTTGAGCACGATAATCTAAACGTACTTTGCCTGGGGGCACGCATTATCGGCCCGGCTTTAGCCGAAGAACTGGTAAAACAATTTTTAGGGGCTTCTTTCAAAGCGGGTACCCGTCACGAAAAGCGCCTAAACAAAATACTTGCGTTTGAGAACGCACATTTTAAATAAACTTGCAAAGAAAGGATGGAACTATGAAGACACAAAGCAATCCCTTAGCACAGGGCATTATCCGCGAAGGGGAAATTAAGTTAGAAATGCTGGAATTTAACACCAAATTTTGGGCCAAAAACCCCACTCTTTGGAAACAAGACAAAGAACACATGGACTTTATTGTTAAATTCCTGGGCTGGCAAAAAGTGTATGACTGGACGTTGGAACGCATTGAAAGCGTACAAAGTTTTGCGCAAGAAGCCAAAGCTAATTTTAAGCATTGTGTAGTGATGGGAATGGGCGGTTCCTCCTTAGCGCCGGAAGTATTTCGCACGGTTTTTGGCAAACAAGCGGGCTTCCCGGAGCTGATTGTATTAGATACCACACAGCCCGATTGGGTGGGTGCCGCACGCGCCCGGATCAACCCGGCCGAAACTTTGTTTATTTTTGCCAGCAAATCCGGCGGCACGGTGGAACCTTCCTCTCAATTTGCCTATTTTTACGATGAAGTTAAAAAATCCGGCATTAAAAACCCCGGGGATAATTTCATTGCCATTACCGATCCCGGAACCGGCCTGGAAAAATTAGCCAAAGAAAAACATTTCCGCAAAACTTTCTTAAATCCTGCGGATATCGGCGGGCGCTTTTCCGCGCTTTCCATGTTTGGTATTGTGCCGGCCGCTATCATGGGCGTAGATGTCAAAAAATTGTTAACCATTGCCAAAGAGCAAGCCGCCACCTTCGGCCCGGATGCCCCGGTAAAAGAAAATGCCGCCGTGGAATTAGGGGCCTTTATGGGGGCGTGCACGATGAACGAATCGCGCGATAAACTCACGCTTTTAACCCCGGCCGATTTTGCTACCTTTGGCTTGTGGGCCGAACAATTGGTGGCCGAATCCACCGGTAAAGAAGGCAAAGGGATCGTCCCGGTAGCAGGGGAAACCTTGCTGGCCAACTTTACCTACCGTGATGACCGCTTCTTTGTGCACCTTTCCACCGGGAGCGACGACGATAAACGCGTAACCGCCCGCGCCAAAGAACTGGCCGAAAACGGGGCCCCGGTTTTGACCATCTTCATGGAAGATAAATACCAACTGGGTGCTATGTTCTTGTTGTGGGAAATTGCCACCGCTGCGGCGGGTGCCATCCTGGCAATTGATCCTTTTGATCAACCCAACGTGCAAGCGGCCAAAACCATGACCAAAAACATTTTAACTCAATTGTCCTCCGGGGATGTACCGGCTGATGTAACGGCTCCGCTCTTGGCCTCGGCCGATATTGCCGAGCAAATCAAGCTGGATACTTTGGGGCAGGATGTTTACTCCTTGCTGGAAAGCAACGACTATATTGCCTTGCTTCCTTATGTATATCCGGACGCCGCTGTAGAAAAAGCACTCTTAACACTGCGCGATAAAATCATGAACAAAACCAAACGTGCCGTACTGTTTGGTTATGGTCCGCGCTATCTGCACTCCACCGGCCAGTTGCACAAAGGCGACGGCAACAACGGGGTGTTTTTAATCTTGTCGGCACAGCCGCAAGCGGATATCAAAATCCCGGGGCAAAAATATACCTTCGGGCAATTGTGCAACGCCCAGGCGCTGGGGGACTTCCAAGCCCTGCAGGAAAAAGGCCGCCGCGTGGTGAAGGTACACTTAACACAGCCCATTTTGGAAAGCATCCAAAACTTAACGGACTTATTCTAAATCAAACCAGGGCGGCCTTAAAGGGCCGTCCTTTTTTTATATGTTACGCGTTTTTATCCAAACCTACGGTTGCCAAATGAACGAGGCCGATTCCGAAGAGATGTTTCTGCACCTCTCGGCCCGCGGCGCCGTACGCACGGATCAACTAGACCAGGCAGACGCCGTACTGATCAACACCTGCACCGTGCGCGACCATGCCGAGCACCGCGCCCTGTCGTTCTTAGGCCGCCTGGCCAAATGGAAGCGCGAAAACCCCAAACGTATCATCATCTTTGCCGGGTGCGCTGCCCAACGCCTGGGCAAAGCCCTGCAAAAACGCTACCCTTATTTGAACATTGTGGCCGGGGCCAAAGGCATTGAACATTTTTCCGAAACGTTGGACAAAAGCGGTTTGTTTGCAACGCCCGGGCAACCGGTCGCGTCCCCGGTGGGATTATCGGCCTACGTAACCATTATGCGCGGCTGTAACTTCAACTGCACCTACTGCATTGTGCCCAGCGTGCGCGGGCCTGTTACCTGTTTGCCGGCGCAAGATATTTTGGCCGACGCTGCACGCAAAGCCAAAGCCGGCGCCAAAGAAATTATGCTCTTGGGCCAAACCGTCAACGCGTATCAAGACGGCACCGTCAGTTTTGCCTCTTTGCTAAACCGCGTGAGCGAAATCCCGGGCGTGGAACGCGTGCGCTTTACCAGCCCGCACCCGCTTTATTTTACGGACGAACTTTTGCGCACCTTGGAGCAAAACCCCAAAATTGCGCGGCACATTCACTTGCCGGTGCAAAGCGGTTCCACCAAAGTGTTGCAAGAAATGAAACGCGGTTATACGCGCGAACTGTTTTTAGAAAAAATCCGCGCACTTCAAGCGGCGGGCTGCCATATCAGCACGGACATTATTGTCGGCTTCCCCACGGAAACCGAGGACGATTTTGCGCAAACGCTTTCCCTGGTGGACGAGGCGCAATTTTTGGCGGCGTATTGTTTTAAATATTCCCCCCGCCAAGGCACGCCGGCCGCACAAATGCAGCTGCTGCCTGAAAATATACTGGAAAAACGGCTTTCTATTTTGTTAAATAAAGTAAGGGACTTGGCAGACGCAACTTATCAACGCCAAATCGGCACCGTGCAAGAGGTGCTGATGGAAGAGCCCCACAAGGGCCGCTCGTCGGGCAGTTTTTGGGTACAAACAAAAACTTCCCACCCGGTAGGAAATATGGTAAGCTGTAAAGTAGTTAAAGCCGAAGGAACTTTATTATTTTGCGAGGAATAAACTATGGCTAAAAAATATTCTGAAAAACGCCGTCACCCGCGTATGCCGGTGATCAGCAACTTAATTGAACCCGTCAACCTGCACTACAAAACGGACGACGGTAAAGAAACCTCTTTAGTAGCTATCTTGGCGGATTTGTCTGCCTCGGGCATGCGCATGATCAGCTTTTTGGGCGCGCCGTTGGCGGATAAATTTTCCATTAGTTTGCAACTGCCCGGCACAGGCAAAATGGAAGTAAGTGCCAAATTGGCCTGGGTCAAACAGCGCGAAAACGTGTACACCATTGGGATTGAATTTGTCCACATGGCGGAAAAAGACGCCAAACTCATTAGCGAAATGGCCGACGATTTTAACGATTGCGACACGCGCATCCTGTTAAAACTGCCCGACGTCTGCACCGAAAAATGCAAATGCCACCGCATCTGCAATAAAATTCAAAAAGACGAAAGTTTATTTGAAAACGCCAAATAACGGCACCCAAAATTCTTCGCAAAAATTCGGCCTCTCATAATGAGAGGCCGATGTTTTTTATTTATGCAAGCGGCTTTAGCAAACAAAGCGAATTAAAAATCGCCATAATCTTTAACACGACAACTATCAAAAATGCCGTTTTTACATATTTCTCCACATAAATAAGTTCCCATGGAATTCTTATACCAACATGTGGCAGTAGTAGAAGAATCATTACGGTATCCTTCTAACCAAAGATTATCTGAAGTTGCATGAAGAAACCCTACGGAACTCCCCCCTGAAAAACCAATCGAGTAACTATAAGTTGAATTAGCGGGGGTAGGAATCCCTATATCCAGCTCATCGTTGGATATAGGTGGATTCTCAGGCAAACCATGTTCTAGCACATATAAATCCATGGCCTTTTTGCCAGTATTTATCATACTAAATACTTCTGCCAAACGGCTTTTTTCCACCGCTTTTTGGTATTGCGGCAGCGCCACCGCCGCCAAAATACCAATGATTAACACTACTACTAACAACTCTATTAACGTGAATCCGTTTTTCATAACTCCCTCCTAATACGTCATTTAATAGTATAATGGACATTCGCCCAAAAAACAAGGCCCATTTTGGGCCTACGTCCTAAACCCACCTATAACATAAAGACGTCATTCCAAACTTGATTTGGAATCTTCCACGCACGCCGTTTGCCGTCATAAAATAAAGCGTCATTCCCGAAATTTGTAATCGGGAATCCCCACCGCTTTCTCTTTTCGTCATGCTGAACTTGACTGAGCATCTTCCACGCACGCCGTTATCAAAAGTTGTCATGCTGAACTTGATTCAGCATCTTCCACGCATGCCGTTTGCCGTCATAAAACAAATTGTCATCCCCGAAGGTCGCTGTCGGGGATCTCCCTTCTGCCTATTCCCAGCATTAACACCCGCCCAAGCACTTACTTACGAGACGGATGTGGGAGATTCCCCACAAAAACCTTGGGGAATGACA